>JAIDVM010000031.1 GCA_029059705.1 Clostridia bacterium | reverse complement strand
ACGTCGTAATCGATTTCCGCGGGAGCAGCCACGGTCTGAACGACGGGAGCATCTTCGGATACGGGCAGTCTCGCCACGATTTTATCGACGAGAATGTCGTAGTCGACTTCTTCTCTATCCGCTTGCGCAACCGGTGCGGGCAACGTGATTTTTTCGGCAACTTTTTCCGCAAGGACGTCGTAGTCGATTTCCGCAGGCGCGGGCTGTTCGCTTTGCTGGGCAACGGGCTCCGCCGCATTCAGATTTTTAAGCGTTTCTTCGAGCTTGTCGATTCTTTCGGAAAGCTGGGTGAAAATACTCTCGTTCTGCACGGCAAGATATTTGAGCTCGCGTTTGAGCGAAGTGTTGTCGCCCTGAACGGCATTGATGAGGTCGCCGTTTTTATCGGCGTTCGCCGCGGAGTCCTTCTTCATGTTTTGAAGCTCCGCCAAAACCGCCTCTATCCTCTGCGCCGAATTTTGAAGCTCGGTTTGCATCTGCGATTGCTTTGCGGCGATTTCACGCTCGATTTTAAGGATTACGTCCGCCTTCTTCGGGGGACGGTACTCCATGGGTTCGTCATCGTCATAAACGTTTTTTGCCATAATAACACCTCTTTTGAGTTTTAGCCGAAAAATTATGCGGTTTTTTACCGCTACTTATTAATAGTTTACACCAAAAATTTAAAAAAGTAAATACAATTACGAAGATTTTTGGCTTTTTTTGAAAAAAATTTTGCAAAAAACGCGTGATATGTGGGGGGCAATTGTTTTTTTGGAATAAAACGCGGAGACGGTGTACATAATAATAAAAAACAAGCGCGGAGGCTTTTTTATGGCAAAAAAGACTAAAATAAGGAAACTGACCGACGAACAATATCTTGCTTACATTGCGGGACTGAAAAACGACGCGGCGTTATTCGATTCCAACGGGAACTTATTGGTGCCCGAAAATTTTACAAAGGTTAAAGAGGAAGAAGAAAATAGGTAAACAGTTCACAAAAATCTCGGCTATTCTGCGCCTGCGATTTTTCGTGATTTTGAGGGCTGCTCGCCCTCGAATTGCAATTTTAAGGGCAAACTTATTATATAATTGCAATTCTCACCCCGCCGAGGCGCAGGTATGCGCAAATTGTGGCTGCGGGCAAAAATGTGATTTTTACCCGCAACGTTAATTATTAAATTGGCGCGGGCGGGAACGAAATCGTTCCCGCCCGCGGATTTTTCCGGAAGTCGCCGCCCGCGTTTCTTTCGCAAACGGCGCGTACTCCCCTATTATGATATGCGGCCCCCGCCGCACGCGTTACAGTATTATACATATCACGCTGCCGCGACCTTCGTTGACTATGCGCGAGATTGCGCGGCGCATTTTCGTTTTTGTTTCGTCGCGCATGCAGGTTACTTTGCCCGAAAGCCCTTCCTTAACCATGCCGCGGAGCGATTTGCCGAACACGTTCGTATCCCACATGTCGTCGGGGTTGCTTTCAAAGCCTTTCATCATACCTTGAACAATCCCCTCGCTCTGTCCCGCGCTGCCCATTATGGGGCTGACTTCGCCCGTTACGTCGATTTTTACTATGTGGTAGCTGGGCGCGGTTGCGCGGAGCTTTATGCCCACGCTGCCGCCCTGGCGGATAACCTTGGGTTCTTCCAAACTCATGTCAGTGTCGTCGGGCTGTACTATGCCGTAGCCGTTGACCTTGGCGCACTCGAATGCGTCCTTGATTTTGTCGTAATTTTTCTTTGCCTCGGAGCTGCCCCTTACGTAGCGCATAAGGGTGTATTCGTCGGTTATTTCGTCGCCCGCTATTTCGGACAGAAGCGCGAAGAATATGCCGTCCTGCACGCTTGCGGTTACCTTGGCTTTGCCGTCGGAGAGGCTTAAATTAACGATAAGCTCCCTCTTCCAATACTTGCAATCTGCAAGCATATCGTCAAACGCGGAGCAATCCTTCATTTTATAAATTGCCGACGCCGCGCCCTTTACCCTTTCCAAAAGCTCGCATACAGCCGAGCTGTCGGGCGGCAAAAAGCGCGTCCAGTCGGGGATATCCACGTCGAAGCAGGTTACGGGGAATTCGAAAAGCACGGCTTTTAACACGTTTAACAGCGCCGCCGCGTCCAGCTTTTCGCAATTGACCGCGAGAACCGTAACGTTGTACTTCGCTTCCAGTTCGTCTTTAAGCCGCTTTGCCGCGGCTTTTTCGGGTTCGACGCAGTTTAAAACTATTACGAAAGGTTTACCCGAGCTTTTAAGGCGCGCAACGGTGCGCTCCTCCGCTTCGACGTAGCCGTCGCGGGGAATATCGGCAATGCTGCCGTCGGTAGTAACGCACAAACCTATCGTAGAGTGCTCCGAAATTACCTTTTCGGTGCCCAGCTCAGCCGCTTCGGTAAAGGGCAGGGGCTTTTCGCTCCACGGGGTGGAAACGAGGCGGGGTTTGCCGTCCTCTTCGAAGCCGTTTGCACCCTTTGTGATAAAACCGACGCAATCGGCAAACCTTACGTTAGCCGAAGCGTTTTCGATTTTTACGTGCGCCGCCTTTGCGGGTACGAATTTAGGCTCGGTGGTCATTACCGACTTGCCCGAACCCGACTGCGGCAGTTCGTCCGTCATAACCTTTTTGGCGTTGCCGTCCTCTACGTTGGGAATGACAAGCTCCGTCATAAACTTTTTAATGAGCGTGGATTTGCCCGTGCGCACGGGTCCCACCACCCCTATGTAGATATCTCCGCCGCTTCTTTGGGCGATGTCCTCGTAAACGTTGTAATCAAGCATAATCCGCCTCCGCAAAATCTATGTGTATAATAACTTATTGCTTTAGTTTTGCGTTTAGAACTTTGCTTTGAATTTATTTTTTCGTTTACTTGCCTTTATTGTAGCGCGGAAATTTGTAAATTGAAAATCCGCACGGTGAATTTTTTGGGAAATCGCGGTGAAACGGCGGCGCGGAAATTATACTTCTTTAAAACTTTTTAAAAGTTCGGCAAGGGCCAGCCTTTGCACCGGTGAAAGCCTCTTTATATAACTAATAAGCATAGCGTCGGTGTTATTGGACTTTATAACAGACGAATTTGCGGACGGCTGCTCCCTGCCGAACAATTCGTCCAACGTTACACCGAAAACGTCTGCAAGCGCAACAACCGTGCGGAGGTCGGGCTCGCTTACCCCTTGTTCCCAGTTACTGACATTTCTTTGCATATTCGAAATTTTTTCCGCAAGTTGTTTTTGAGTCATAAGCGCCTCTTCGCGCAATTCCTTTATTTTTAGCATAAGCTAATTTTTTACTCCATTTTTGAAAATAATACCAATAAAATTACTTAAAAATATTGACAAAGTATTTATATTGCTATACAATTCAACTTGTTAGAAATATTTTTACTAACACGTTTGTTTATACACATAAATATTTCTCAGGAGTATTACAAATGCTGAAAAATAAGAAATTTTGGGGTATAGTTATCGGCGTTGCCATTATTGCGTGTATTATTTTTGTAATTATACCCGCCTTTAACGGTGGCGAAGCAAAAAAATATTATCTTACGGAAAGAACGAGAGCCTCGGCTATCGGATATGGACTTTTTTATGTAACGACCGATTCCTATATAGTTTTATCTGATACGAGAGAAGAAAACGGCTGCATTGCGGGTGGAAAAATTTTAGTACACGTTGTTTATGACGACGGAACTTGGAACGAATACGACTCGACTTTTAAATTGCAGAGTAATTCGTCGGGCGGTCAATATTACTATACTTTTTTGCCTTGGAATGAGTTCAAAATCAAAAACGGAGAAATTTCGTTACTTTATACCTCTACTTCGGGATTTACATATGCCGATTTGACTTTTAGATGATTTAACGCACATAAAAAACTCCCGCCGCGAAAAGTTTCGCGGCGGGAGTTTTTTATTAAAGTTAATTTTTTTCTTTTAAGACGTCGGAGTAGAAGCTGTTTAATTCCTCTTCGGTTTTGAAGTTGGCAATGTACATCACGTTGCCCATTGCGCCCGAAAGCGCCTGAGGAACCCTGCCCACAACCTTTAAGTTGTTTTTATACTTATCGACGATGTCCTGCTCGTGATAGAAAAAGTCCCTGCCGTCGCGGCGTCCCGCAAAGCCGCAGAAATATTTTTCGCCAAGCGGCACGAGCGTGCTGTCGTAAGCGCACATGTCCGCCCAGATTTTATAAACGTCGGTGCTGTTTGCGTAGTTTAACATATCGGGCGCAATACCGCCGCAAGGGCGCATGTTTACTTCAAGCGCGACGATATCGCCCTTTTTGCCTATGTGCTGGTTTGACAAAAGGCGGAAAAACTCAAAATGGACGAAGCGGCTTTTTACACCGAAGGCTTTAACCGTTTTTTCGCCCGCCGCGCGCACGTCGGGGGCAAGCCCGTTTACTATGTAAAACATACTGTTGCCGTTTTCGTTGACGACGTCCATTAAAGAGTGCGGGGTTATGTTGCCGCTTTCGAATATGGCGTTGCCCTTACTGTCGATTATCGCGTCGTAGGTTACCACTTCGCCGTCGATATATTCTTCCATAATATAAGAAACGGGAAGTTTGGTTTTGAGGAACGTTTTAAGCTCCTCTTCGTTCTTTAATTTATGCGTGTCGTTGGCGCCCACGCCGTTGTCGGGCTTGACGATTACGGGATAGCCGACCTTGTCGATAAACTTTTGGCAGCCGGCAAGCGATTTTACCACATAGTGGCGCGCAACGGGCACGCCCGCTTTTTTGTAATAGCGCTTCATCTGCGATTTCAGCTTGATTTTTTTGACGTCTTTGTTTTTAAAGCCTTCAACGTTGAATTCGGTACGCAAAGCGGCGTCGCGTTCAAGCCAGTATTCGTTGTTGCTTTCGATAAAATCTATCTTGCCGTACTTGAACGAAAAGAAAGCGACGGCGCGGTAAACTTCGTCGTAATTTTCCAGCGTGTTTACTCTGTAATACTCGTGCAGGGAGTTTTTAAGCTCATAGGTGAGGTTGTCGTAAGGACAGTCGCCTATACCGAGCACGCGGAACCCGTTGTTTTTGAGTTCGCGGCAGAATTTCCAGTAGTTTTCGGGGAAATTCGGGGAAATAAAGATAAAATTTTTCATGATAAACCCTCCGAGTTTATTTTTTAAGAAAATTGATTGCCGAAGTCACTATTACTAAAAACGCAGAGAAGCAAGCAGAACAAGGAAAGCGAGGAAAACCCAAAGGAGCATACTAAGGCGTATGTGTCGTACCGAAGGCTGAAAGCCTTACTGAGGGTTGCCGCAGCTTGACAAAGTTATGCGCTGCTTATATGCGTTTTTTAATTTGGGAAGAAGCCCAAAGCCGACATAAAGAAAGGAATTTGCCTTTCCCACGAGGCTTCGCTGTGGGTGCCGCCTTCGACGACGCGGCAGGTTACGTTTGCGCCCTTTAAAATGAGCGCGGCGCACGCCTTTGAAAACGCCTCTTTCTGCTCTTCGTGGTTTGAAAATTCTTTACTGCCGTAGTCGAGATAAATTTTTACGTCCTTTTTAAAGCTTGCCTTTTCGATTAAACCGCCTGCCGTTTTGCCGCCGTTCACCCAAAGGCTTGGCGAAAGCGCGGCGCCGCGGGAAAAGGTTTTGCCGTATTTGCAAAGCGCAAAAAGCGTCATAAGCCCGCCCATGGAGCTACCTGCGATTGCGGTGTCTTCACGCATTGGCAAAGTTAAATAATTTTCGTCAATAAACGGCTTAAACTCTTTTACGAGCCAGTCCATATATTTTTTGCCCTTGGCTTTTATGTAAGCGCCGTCTTTAAAGGTGAAGCTTTCGGGCGTGTATTCCTTTAAGCGTTCGTGCCCCTGGTGGTTGCACTCGACGGCGGCAACGATGAGCGGGGTTTGCGTTTTATCGAGATAATCTTCAAGCCCCCAGCACTTGCCGAAGGTTGCCTCTTCGTCCGAAAAGAGGTTGTGTCCGTCGAACATATACAGTACGGGATAACGCTTTTCCGTTTCGCCGTAGCCCGCGGGTAGATAAACGTAAGCCGTGCGCTCCTTTTCGCCCGTGAGCGCGGGAATTGTAACTGAAAATCTTTCTATCATGGTTAAACTAATTTGTTTGTAATGTTGAGCTTTTAATTGTCATGTTGAGCGCTGCGAAACATCTTTTTTGAGATTCTTCGCTATGCTCAGAATGACAAAATTGCGGAAACCGATGCAGAAAAGCTTAAAACGCAGAGAAGCAAGCAGAACGAGGAAAGCGAGGAAAACTTGAAGGAGTTTACTAAGGCGTAAACGACTGAAAGTTGCCGCAGCTTGACAAAGTTATGCGCAGCTTATATGCGTTTTATAAATTGCTGTCGTAAAAGTCGATTACGTCAGATTGCACCTGTTCTTTGCAAAAGTCGTTTAAAATTTCGTGGCGGCCTTCCTCATAGAGGGCGATGCTCACGTTTTCAACGCCGGCTTTTTTAAACTTTTCGTATGCCTTTTTAACGCCCTTGCCGTAATCGCCTACGGGGTCGCTGTCACCCGCAACGAAAAAGACGGGCAAATTTTTGGGGACGGCGGCAATTACCTTTTTGGAGCAAGCCTGCTTGATAACGGAAAACAGAATATAATAACCGTTATTCGTAAAGCTGAAACCGCACAGGGGGTCGGTCTCGTAAGCGGTTACGTTTTCAGGGTCTTTCGAAAGCCAGTCGTTTTCGGTTTTTGCGGGCTTGAATTTTTTGTTGTACGAACCGAAAGCAAGCTTTTTGATAAGCTTGCTTCTGTTTCGCCAGCCGCAGAAAAGCGCGTTTAATTTAACCGCAAAAAGCGCGGTATTTAAGGTTGCTTTGGATTTAAAGCCGCTGCCCATTATTACCGCCGCCTTAAACTCGGAACCGTAGAGCGAAATGTATTTGCGGCAGAAAAACGAGCCCATGCTGTGCCCGAGAACGAACCAAGGCAAATCGCCCGTGGTTTTTTGGACGGTTAGCTTTAACTCGTGTATGTCCTCCACCACTACGGAATAATCGTGCGCGTCGTTAAAATAGCCGAGGTCTTGCTCGGTTTTAGCCGATTTTCCGTGACCGAGGTGGTCGTCGGCAACGACGATATAGCCGTTTAAGTTGAGGAATTTTGCAAAGGGTGCGTAACGCGCGGCGTATTCGCACATGCCGTGAATAATCTGAACCACGCCCTTAGGCTTGCACTCGGGCTGCCAGATTACGGCGTGAATGGTGTTCTTTCCGTCCTTGGAAGGGTAAAAAATATCCTGCATTTTTAACCTCGATTATATTAGTTTTATTTTATCAAATGCGGCGACAGCCATTTGTTTGTAGGCATCTTCGCTCGGGTGCAAGTGGTCGCCGCTGTCAAAGCCTTGTTTAAAGGCGCGCGCGTCTTTTTCGGAGCGCAAAGCCTTGTCAAAGTCGATTAAGCCGTCGGCTCCGCAGTTACCCCTGAGCCACGCGTTTATCTCTTCCTTTAAATCCTCGCGGAAGGGCGCGTAGGTGCGCCAGCCGAAAATGGGCAAAAGCGTGCCGACAAGGGTTTTTAAGCCGCGGCTTTTCGCCGTTCGTATGTAATAGGCAAGCCCCTCTTCAAGCTCTTTTGCCGTGGGCAAATCGGACATGGGACGGAAAGGATTTACTTCCGTGCCCACGGGGTGGATAATGTCGTTTATGCCTTGCTGAATTATAACAGTATCGGCGCCGCTTACTGTGGAAATTTCACGCTTGAAACGGCGCTTTCCGCAAAGCCCGTAGCTTTCGTAGGTTATGCAGCTGTATTCGCGCAAAACCCGCGTTCCGCTTGCCGCGCGGCGTATAACCGCCGTTTGGTTGTAAGGGTCGGCATTGCAAAGCAGTTGCAGCTCGTCGGGCCAGCTTTGCGAGGTTATCGAATCGCCGTAGCAGATAACGGCGCGGTTTTTATCTTCGGTTAAAACGTCCGCACCAGTGAAAAAGTAATAAGTTTGCGTGGTGCGCGTTTGGTTTAAAGGCAGAACCGAGGCAAGAGTTTGGTTGCCTACGGAATAAAACCCGCCCGAAAGCGGCCCCGTTATTACCACCGCAGAGCGCATTTGCGTGAAATCCTTTAAATAAAAGCTAACCGAAATTGTGCCGAGCGGCTTTACGCGAAAGCTGATTTCGTCGGAAAAAATTTCTTCGCCGGCGGGAATGGTTACGCTTTCCTTGCCCGAAAAAGTGACTAAAGCCGCGTCCTTTAAATTGATTTCGCGGCGGGATATTGCGGGGGCAACGGTGACTTGCGACAGCGTAACGGGCTCCGTTCCGCAAAAGTTGGAAAAGTGAAGCCTTATCGAATTGCCGCCGAACGGGCAGCTTATCGGGTAGCGCAAGGTTAAGTTTTTTGCGTAGGTTTCGGGGCGGCGGTCGGCAACCGAAGTTGCGTTGCCCCAAAATGTTACCCACTTTGACATATCATTTACCTTAAATTATTTATTGTGAAGCTAATTGCGTGACCCTAAAACGCAGAGAAGCAAGCAGAACGAGGAGTGCGCGGCTCGACGACGGGGAGTGTACAATGAAGTACATGACCCGAGGAAAACGCAAGCACGACAACGTTATGCGTAGCTTATATGCGTTTTTTGCGGAATTCCGCCGTTTTATCCGCTTCGGCAACGGCGTCGTTGCCATACTCTTCGGCACGGGTTAAGTCCTCCGCCTTTATTTCGCCGCGGGCTAACAGAGCCTCACCGTAGCTCATTTTTGCGGCTTCGCCGAAATAGCTTTTGCCCTCGCCGCGGATTTTTAACACGGCGGTTTTTATTAAGATGAACAAATCGGTGAACAGTTCGCGCTTTTTCGCATAGCGTTCGTCCAAGGCGAACATCTCTTCGTAAGTTAAATTTTCGTCGCCTTTAAGCGCTAAATGGCACACAAGCCCAGAGCGCGCGTTAAAACGCGAAAGGTGTTCGTCGGAAATTAAAGCGCCGTCGGAAACCTTTAAAGGTTTTACGCCTACAAAGCTTAATTTGCCGCCCATAACATCGAAAAGCCGCGGGATATATTTTAAGCCGCACTTTACGCCCGCAAAGGTTTTAAGGCGGATTATTTTGCCCTTAACGCCTATATACGGAGTGTTTTCAAACGTTTGCCCCGCCCTCACTTTTGAAATTATTGCAAGGGGAACAATAAGCGGAAACAAGAGAATTACAGTTGCAAGAAGCGCAAACAGAAAGTCTAAAACCGCCTTCATGAAAAACCTGTAATTGAGGTCGATAAAAATTATGAGCACAACCGCGATTATTACGCCGAGTACTGCGTGCCCCGCGGGTGTTTTTAAAAATTCAGGCATTTTCTTCTCCGTATGTAATTACGTTTTGTAATCTTTTTATTACGCTTTCAAGCCCCGTGCGCTTTTGCGACGAGGTTAAAATAACGTCGTCGGCTCCGCACTTTAAAGCGGCGGCAATTCTTACTTTGCTGCGCGCCCCTTCGGCTTTTGAAATTTTGTCCGCCTTTGTGGCGATTACAGTAAAAGGTATTATTTTGGAATATAAAAACTCCACCATTTGGATATCGTCGGCGGTGGGCTCGTGGCGGCTGTCGACAAGGGCTAAAACGTGGCATATGTGCCCCTCTTCGGCAAAAAATTCGTCCAAAAGGCGCGCCCATTTAAGTTTTTCTTCCTTGCTGACTTTTGCAAAGCCGTAACCCGGCAAATCGGCAAGGATAAAGTCGCCGTAATCGAAGTAATTTATAAGACGGGTGCGCCCCGGCTCCTTTGAAACGCGCGCAAGCTGTTTTCTGCCCGCAAGCAGGTTTATAAAGCTTGATTTGCCGACGTTTGACCTGCCGCTTATTGCGATAATAGGTTTATCCGTCTTTAAAAACTGCGAGGGCGACGCCGCGCTTGTGATAAATTTGGCGTTTTCGTATTTATTCATTCTTTTTTCCTTTTTATCAAGGCACAGGCAGAAAATTCCCGCCGCCAAAAAACCCGCCGCCAACACGAACAAAACGGGCACGACCGAATAGTTTGACGACGGAAAAAAGCATTCCGCGGGATTTGCGGGGTTGTAAGCAACCGTCATTTTACTGCCGAGGTTGCCATTCGGAGCGCTTGAATATAACGTGCTCGTCGCTCTGTATTTTTCGCCGTCAACCTCGTACTCGACTACTTCGGCATAAACATAGCGGTAAGCGCCGTCGATATGGTCGCGTCTTTCTTCAAAGTCTACGACGGTCGCCTCGGTGCGGACGTAGTTTATATCCAGTAAAACCGTGGTTGAAAGATACCAAACCGAAAACGCGAGAAGTCCCGCGCCTATTATCACGCCGACTAAGCCAACCCAACCGTTTACGCAGTAAAACAGTTTACGCTTTTTCATTTATATGCCTATAATGGCTGTTTTGAACACGGTTGCCACGTCGGTTACGGGTATAAAATTGAGTTTTTCGCGGACGGGTGCGGGGATTTCTTCCAAGTCTTTTTTGTTGTCGGCGGGGATAATTACGTCCTTTACTCCTATGCGGTAGGCGGCAAGCGCCTTTTCTTTAAGCCCGCCTATGGGCAGAACCTTGCCCCTAAGGGTAATTTCGCCCGTCATAGCAACGGATTTTTTAACGGGTTTTTTGGTGAACGCCGAAAGGATAGCCGTCGCCATGGTTATGCCCGCGCTGGGGCCGTCTTTGGGGGTTGCGCCCTCGGGCACGTGAATGTGCACGTCCGTCTTTTCGAAAGCCTCGTTTTCTATGCCGTAGCTTTGGCTGTTCGAGCGGATGTAGCTTATCGCCGCCCTTGCGCTCTCTTTCATAACGTCGCCCAATTTACCCGTAAGTAAAATGTCGCCCTTACCGTGCATTGCCGAAACTTCTATCGTCAAAGTGGTGCCGCCGACTGCCGTCCAGGCAAGCCCCGTTGCCGCGCCCACTTCGTCGCCCTCTAACGCATTATCTCTGTCAAAGCGCCTTGCGCCGAGCAATTCGGTCACTTTTTTTGCGGTTATTTTTTCGTTTTTCGTTTCGCCTTCGGCGCGCTTAACTGCAACCTTGCGGCAAACCGCGTCTATCTCGCGCTCTAAATTTCTTACGCCCGCCTCTAAGGTGTAGCCCGAAATTATTTCGTCGATTGCGCCGTCGTCGAAGGTTATTTCGCCCTCTTTCAAGCCGTTTGCCGCGCTCTTTTTGGGCACTAAATAGCGCTTTGCGATTTCGCGCTTTTCAACCTCGGTATAGCCCGAAAGCTCTATTACCTCCATTCTGTCCAAAAGCGGGCGGGGAATGGTGGAAAGCTCGTTGGCGGTGGTTATGAACAAAACCTTGCTTAAATCGTAGGGCACTTCAAGATATCTGTCGCGGTAGGTTGAATTTTGCGCGGGGTCCAAAACCTCCAAAAGCGCGCTGGCAGGGTCGCCGCGCATATCCGAGGAAAGCTTGTCCACCTCGTCCAAAAGGAACACGGGGTTTACAGAGCCCGCGTTTTTCATGCCCGCGATAATTCTGCCGGGGAGCGCGCCTATATAAGTTTTTCTGTGACCGCGGATTTCGCTTTCGTCCTTTACGCCGCCCAAGCTCATTCTTACGAACTTGCGCCCCAAAGCGCGCGCAACCGAGCTTGCGATTGAGGTTTTGCCTACGCCGGGGGGTCCCACAAGGCACAGTATGGGCGCGTTAAGCCCGTTTGTGAGCTTTAACACGGCGAGATATTCGGTTATTCTTTCCTTTATTTTTTCAAGACCGTAGTGGTCCTCGTTTAAAATTTTAACCGCGTCCTGCAAGTTTTCGGTGTCCTCGGTTTTTTCAGTCCAGGGGATATCCAAAAGCCAGTCGAGGTACATTCTCAAAACGTTGTAATCGGGCGAGGAGGTCTGCATTTTGGACATGCGGGAAAGCTCTTTTAAAGCCTTTTCCTCAACCTCTTCGGGCATGTGCTTTTCCTTTATTTTTCTTTCAAGCTCGTCGCGCTCTTCCTCGTCGTCACCGAGCTCGGTATGGATTGCCTTTAACTGCTCCCTGAGGTAATATTCCTTTTGGTTTTTATCTATGCTGGCGCGCACCATGTTGTTGATTTTGCGCTCTAACCGCATAATTTCAAGCTCTTCGTTTAAAACCTTGTCCAAATCCCTCAACCTTTCGATAAGGCGGGGGTTTTCAAGAAGCTGTTGTTTTATTTCAAGCTTGCATTTTACGCTGTTTGCCGCGATATTAACGAATTCGTCGGGGTCTGAACAGCGTTCCAAAGCCGCAACCGCGTCCTTCGTCATGCGTGATTCGCCCTGCGCGATTTCGTGCATTACGTCCTTTGCCGTTCTGAAATACGCCTCTTCGAGCGTCGCGTCGCCGTGGACGGTTTTAATTTCGTCAACCTCGGCAACAAGCATGTGGTCAACCTCTTCAATAGTCCTTGCCGAAGCGCGGAAAAGCCCGTCGACGGTTATTCTTATATTGTTTCCGGGGAGACGCGTAACCTGCTTTAAGCGCACGACCGTGCCAGCGTCGTAAACGTCCTCGGGGGAAATTTCGTTTTTGTCCGCGTCCTTTTGCGCAACGACGAAAAGGCGCGAATCGCCGTCCGTCGCGCTTTTGACAGCCGTAAGCGACGACAGTCTGCCTACGTCGAAGCTTACCGTTGTCGCGGGGAAGATTACGCGCCCGCGGAGCGCCACTAAGGGAAGCGACTGTGATGTAGTTCTTGCCATGTTTACCTCTTCCGTTCTACCAAAACGCGCAATTCCCTTATGAAATTGCGCGAATAAAACTGTTTTAATTGTCAGCTTTTTTAAGCCGTTTCTTTATAAATTATTCTCGGTTCCGCTTTGTCGGTTACGCATTCTTTGGTAACGATTACCTCTTTTACGTTCTTTTCGGAAGGGATTTTGTACATAACCGAGGTCATAAAGCTTTCGATTATAGTTCTCAATCCTCTTGCGCCCGTCTTTAAACGGATTGCCGTGTTTGCTATTTCGCGCACCGCGCCGTCCTCGACGGTAAGTTTAACGCCGTCCATTTCAATAAGCTTTTGATATTGCTTAATTATGGCGTTTTTGGGCTCGGTTAAAATGTTTACGAGCGCCGCCTCGTCTAAGGGGTGCAGGCTTACGACTATGGGAATACGCCCGACGAACTCGGGAATTAACCCGAATTTGGTTAAGTCCTGAGGTTTTACATCGGCAAGCATTTCGTAAACGTTTTCTTCCGTTTCCTTTACGTTGCCGCCGAAGCCGAGCGAGGTGTTGTCCCTGCGCTTTTGAACGATTTTGTCAAGCCCGACGAACGCGCCGCCGCAAATAAACAAAATGTTGGTCGTGTCTATGCGCAAGCACTCCTGCTGGGGGTGTTTTCTGCCGCCCTGCGGGGGAACGTTTGCAACCGTGCTTTCGATTATTTTCAAAAGCGCCTGCTGAACGCCCTCGCCCGAAACGTCGCGGGTTATCGAAACGTTTTCGCCCTTTCTTGCGATTTTATCGATTTCATCGATGTAAATTATGCCGCGCTGGGCGCGCTCGATATCGTAGTCGGCGTTTTGGATAAGTTTTAAAAGAATGTTTTCAACGTCCTCGCCTACGTAGCCCGCTTCGGTGAGCGTGGTTGCGTCGGAGCTAGCAAAGGGAACGTTTAAAATTTTTGCAAGCGTTCTTGCAAGCAGCGTTTTGCCGCAGCCTGTGGGGCCGAGCAGTAAAATGTTGCTCTTTTCGATTTCAACGCCCTCGTCGCCCTTGTGCTCGGCGAGGTGGTTTATGCGCTTATAGTGGTTGTAAACTGCAACCGACAAAACGCGCTTTGCCTCGTGCTGACCTACGATATAGTTGTCAAGTTCGTTTTTAATTTCGGCGGGGGTCTTTAAGGGAACGGGCTCTATGCACGCGTCTTCGCTGTCTTTAAGCATATCCGCGCAAATTTCTATGCACTCGTCGCAAATATAGGCGCCGTTCGACTTTCCTCTTATTAATTTTTTAGTAAATTCTTCTGCCTTGCCGCAGAATGAACAGTAATTTTGCTCTTTCAACAAATCCTCCTTCACGAAAATAACACGCTATTCTGCGCGTATTATTTTCCGTGATATGTAGGGCTGCTCGCCCTCTTTGTGCAATACTAAGGGCAAACAATTATATAATTGCACAAATTCACCCCGCTCAGGTGCAAGTATGCACAAATTGTGGCTGCGCTGCGCAAAAGCGTGGTTTTGCTTGCGCCGTTAATTACCTTTTAAAGAATACCTTGTCAATCAAACCGTAATTCTGCGCTTCCTGCGCCGAAAGATAATTGTCGCGGTCGGTGTCGCGCTCGATTTCCGCAAGCGTTCTGCCCGAATTTTGCGCAAGTATCGTGTTTAACTTCTGGCGGGTTTTTAAAATATGCTCGGCGGCGATTTTTATGTCGCTTGCCTGCCCCTG
Source organism: Clostridia bacterium (assembly GCA_029059705.1). Lineage (GTDB taxonomy): Bacteria > Bacillota > Clostridia > Christensenellales > Borkfalkiaceae > Coproplasma. The sequence continues at coordinate 65,791 of JAIDVM010000031.1, read as the reverse complement.
AGCGCCGCCCAAGGGCTGATGAATCATTATTTCGCTGTTGGGCAAAGCAAAGCGCTTGCCCTTTTGTCCGCTGGATAAAAGAAACGCGCCCATCGACGCCGCCATGCCTATGCAGATAGTGGAAACGTCGCACTTGATATAGTTCATGGTGTCGTAAATGGCAAGCCCTGCCGATACCGAGCCGCCGGGGGAATTGATATAGAGCGAAATGTCCTTGGAGGGGTCCTTTGCTTCGAGATAGATTAGCTGAGCCACAACGGTGTTTGCCACCGCGTCGTCGATTTCGCCGCTTAAAAAGATTATTCTGTCCTCTAAGAGACGGCTGTAAATATCATATGAACGCTCCCCGCGCGAGGTCTGTTCGACAATGTAGGGTACGAGCGCGCTTTTTTCGTTTGACATAAGGTGTCCTCCTTAAAATTTTCAGGATTTTTTAGTCGTTTTTTTAGCCGCGGGCTTTTTTGCGGGTTCTTCACCCTCCGCCTTTTTTGCGGCAGTCTTTTTAGCCGCGGGCTTTTCGCCTTCGGCGTAAAGCTCGTTATTCTTCGATAAAAAGTCGAAAAGCTTGGTTATTATTATGTCGTTGGTGATATATTCAACCTGTCTGGGGTCGATATTCTTTTTATACTCTTCCAGGGTTTTGCCAACCGACTGCGCCTGCTCTTCAATCTTTTTGTCGAGTTCGCCGTCTTCAACCTTAAAACCCTCGGTTTTAACGATTTTTTCAACTACGAGCTGGGATAAAACTCTGGGGCGAGCCTGCTCGCGGAACTGCTCGCGGAACTGCTCCATAGTCTGACCCATGTATTTGACGTAGTCTTCGAGTTTAATACCCTGATACATTAAACGGTAGGAAAAGTCCTGAACCATTCTGTCGATTTCGCCCTCTAACATAGCGTCGGGGATTTCCGCGGTTGCGTGCTTGCAGATTTCCTCTACTATGCTGTTTTCGGTATCGTCGCGCGAACGGTTTTCGGCGCTTTTCAAAAGCTTTTCGCGGGTTTTGTTTTTGTATTCCTCAACCGTTTCCACGCCCGCGTGCTTTTTAACGTATTCGTCGTTAAGCTCGGGAAGCTGTTTTTCGGTTATTTTGTGGAGCTTAATCGCAAAAACCGCCTCTTTGCCGCGGAGATTGTCAGCCTGATAGTCCTCGGGGAAGGTTACGGTTATGTCCTTTTCCTCGCCGACCTTCATGCCCTCAACCTGCTCTTCGAAGCCGGGGATAAAGCTGTGGCTGCCCAAAACGAGGTCGTAACCCTCAGCCGTGCCGCCCGCAAACTTTTCGCCGTTTACGCTGCCCGAAAAGTCGATGGTTACGGTGTCGCCCGATTTGCAGGCTCTGCCTTCCGCCTCAACGTTCTGCGCGTTGCGCTCCAAAAGCTTTTTAACTTCCGCATCAACGTCGGCGTCGGTTACATTATACTCATACTTTTTGATTTTTAAACCTGTGTAAGCTTCGATTGTTACGTCGGGCTTAACGGGAACGACTGCGGAAAGCGTTACTCCCTTGCCTTCGGTCATGTCTTCGACGGAAAGCGAAGGCTCGCCGACAGCGGTGAAGTTTGCCTTTTCCTTTTCGAGAATTGCGTAGTAGTGCTCGTTATAAAGGAAGTTGAAAGCTTCGTCAAAGAACACTCCCTTGCCGTAATAATTTTCAAGGACGGGCTTGGGCGCCTTGCCTTTTCTGAAACCGGGCACCGAATATTTGCCGCGCGTTTTCTGATAAGCCTTGTTTATTGCGTCCTGCCATTCTTCTTCGGTAAAGGTAATAGTAAGTTTTACCGTGCTCTTTTCACCGACTGCCTGTGTGTAGTTCATATGTTTCTCCTAAAAAATAATGATTTTAAATTGATTTTCGCGCGTTTTTCAAAGCGCAACCGTTTTTTATTTTAGCACATTATTATAATTTTGAAAAGCGTTTTAATGAAGTAAATAAATTTACTTTTTAAATTTTTTGCGGTATACTTATAAATACTTAAATAATAAACGGCGCAAGCAAAACCACGCTTTTGCGCAGCGCGACCCAATTTGCGAACCCTTTCGCCTGAGCGAGGTGAAGCCCGCAATTTAATAAAAAGTTTGCCCGTAGATTGCGGGCTGAGGGCGAGAAGCCCTTAAATCGCAAAAGTTTTTAGCCGCAGAATAGGCGAAACTTTTGCGAAAGAGGTGTACATGCCGCAGGACGCTTTTACAATTAAATTCGTCGCAAAAGAGCTTGAAAATCTGCTCGTCGGCGGGAAAATTTCCAAAATCACCCAGCCGAGCCGCGACGACCTCACGTTTATTATATACACCCGAAAGGGCACGGTTAAACTCGAAGCTTGTTTTTCGGCAAGCAAATGCCGTTTAAATTTGTGCGGTTTTGAAAAGCCCGCGCCGAAGGTTGCGCCCGCTTTTTGCATGCTTTTGCGAAAACATTTACAAAACGCCGAAATTACGGCGGTGGAACAAATTGCAGGCGAGCGCATCGTGAGGTTCGATTTTTTGTGCACGTCGGAATTCGAAACGAAAAATTTAAGCCTTTTCTGCGAGCTGATGGGCAAGTATTCCAACGCGGTTTTGTGCGAAAACGGAATAATTTTAGGCGCGCTGAAAACGACGGCGATAGGCGAAAGCACGAGGCGCGTTTTGTTCACGGGGGCAAAATACACTTTGCCCGAACGGCAGGATAAAATCAACCCCGAAAACGTGAGCGCGCTCGAAGAGGCTTTTAAAGCCTTAAACGACACAAACGGCGACCGCGCTAAATTTATTGCGGACAGAGTTTTGGGGGTTGCTTACTCCACCGCCCTCGAAATCTGCGCCGAATTTAACGAAGAACCGACGGCAAACGACGTAAACCGCTATATATGCGGGGGTATAGCTCAACCCTGCGTAACTTTTTTAAACGGCGAGCCGAACGATTTTAAGGTTAAAAGCGCGGATAAAAACAAGCGCGTTTACCCCTCCGTTTTAGAGGCGCAAACGGCTTTTTACGCTTACGTTATGCAAAAGCAAACCTTCGAAGAGGCGAAAAGAAAGCTTTTAACCGCGGTTAATTCAACGGTTAAAAAGCTTGAAAAGAGAATTGCCACCTTTGACGCAAGGCTTTTCGAGTGCCGCGACGCGGAGCTTGTAAAACTGAAGGGCGAGCTGATTACCGCCAACATATATGCCGTTAAACGGGGTATGGACAGCTTTGAGGCGGTGAATTATTACGACGAACAGGGCGGCAAAATCAAAATCGCGCTGGACAAGTCGCTGGCGCCCGCCGACAACGCGCAAAAATATTACAAAAAATACGCAAAAATGAAAAGAACGGTTATTTCGGTAACCGAACAAAAGCGCGAAACAGAAGAAAAATTAAATTATTTTAACAGCATTGGGGCGCACATATGCGCCGCCGAAACGCTTTTGGACCTTGAAGAGACTGAAGAAGAGCTTAAAATTTGCGGGCTTTTAAAGGACGATAACAAAAAGAAAAAACCCGCGAAAATTTCGCCCTTCCGCGAGTTTTTATGCGGCGGCTTTAAAATTTTGGCGGGGCGCAACAATTTGCAGAACGACAGACTTTTAAAGAGCGTTTCGCCGCAGGATTTGTGGCTGCACACCAAAACCTACCACTCCTCCCACGCGGTTATTTTAACTGAAGGAAAACCCGTGCCCAACGGGGTTATTTTGACGGCGGCGGAAATTTGCGCTTATTATTCCGACGGGCGGGGCGCAAGCAAAGTGCCCGTTGATTACTGCCTGCGCAGGTTTGTTAAAAAGCCGCCCAAAACGAACGCGGGGTTTGTTATCTACACCGATTATAAAACTTTACTTGCCGAACCGAACGGACACGGCGAGCTGTTAAAAGACGAAAATTCAACGGAGAAACCGCAATGAACGAAAAAGAAAACAACGATAAAAAAGACGAGTTGAAAAAAGTGAACTCCTTGCCCGAAAGCGACGCTACGGTTTATTTTTGGGTGGGCGCGGCGGCTTCGGCAGTCGGGCTTGCGCTGTTTGTTTTAACGCTGTGCCTGCCGAATATTTTCGGCGTGTACGGGCTGATTGCCGCCGTTTTGTGCGCACTTGCCTCGCTGGCGTTTTTGGCAACGCAAAAAAAGAAAAATAATTTTAAGGCGGTTTTATACGTTACCGTTGCCGCTTATATTCTGCTTGCCGTATTCGTCGGATTTTTTATAGGCGGAATAATTTACGCCTCGACGGGGAATTAAAAGTTAAAAGATTATTCGCTGCGCTCAGAATGACGAGCGGATGGACTGATTAAAAATTTAACCGTAACCGCCCGAACCTTTTGTTCGGGCGGTTTTTTTCAGGTATAAAAAGCGCGGAAAATTGACATTATTTATAATGATGGACAGAATTTGCGTTGCGGTGCTAAATAAAATTTGTTCGCTTGCGCCCTTGGGGAGATACGTTATCATTTCCGAGGACGAATTTTTTGAGGACTTCCCCGAAGACGCCGAAAAAAACGAAACCGAGCTTAAAAAAGCTTTAAAAAATCTCGTTTCGGGCGGGTTTATCGATTTAAGGTATTCGAGCGGGGATTTATATTGCGCGGCTTCGCTGAAAAAATACGAACCCGAACCCCTCCCCGCCCCCTCCGCTTGCGAAAGCGCGGCGGAAACGGCTACCGTAAGCGAAACTCCGCAAAAAAAGCGTTATTTATTTACGTTTTTGGCGGCGTTTTTTGGCGGCGCGCTCGGGAGCGTTCTTGCGGGAATAATTACGGCGGTTTTTAAATGCTGAACCGTTACGAAAACGAGGTTATGGCGGCAGTTTATTCGCTTTGCGACGGCACGGAGGGGTGCCTTGTTTCGCCGCTTGACATACTGTCCGTTTTGCCCGCAAAGCACAAATACACCGCCGAACGGCTCGAAGATATTTTATACGCCTTAAAGTGCGACGGATACTTTGACATAATTTCTTCTGAGCGCAAGGGCGAGAAGATGTACGTTATTAATTTAAAAGAAAGCGGGTTTGCGTTTAAGCGCACGGCAAAGCAAAAGCAACGCGACGTTACCTTTAAAATTTTTCTCGCTTTTATCGGCGCGCTGGCAACGTTTATATTCGGCGTAATTTTAAAAAGACTTTTTGGCTGAAAAACCGCTGCAAATTAATTGCATTTATCGTCGAAATTTGATAAAATTAAATGGAATATTATTTTGGAGCGGCTTAAAAATGAAGAATAAAAAGCTGTTTGTAACGGGAATAGTTATTTTTTCGGCGGTAGTGGTGCTTGCAACCTTTTTGCTTTTGTGGTACTGGGGCGACACCTATCCGCAGTTCGACGGCACCTTTAATGCGGAATTCGAAATACCGGGGCTTGCCGACGGCGCGTGCCCGCAAGGCATAGCGAACTGGGAAACAAAGGAATTTAAGGTTGAAACCGAAAACGAGGACGGAACCAAAAATACGGAAACCTACGAGGGCGACGAGTACTTTTTTATAAGCTCTTACTTTAAAAACGCCCCCTCCCGCATTTACGTCGTGGGCAAAACCAAGGGCTATATCGGCTACGTTACCATGAAAAACGTGGGCGGCGACGGTTATTACGACGGTCATTGCGGCGGCGTGGCAACCAACGGTTACTTTTTTTGGGTGTGCTCGACCGAGGGCGAGGACGGCTACGTTTATTGCGCAAAGACGACGGACAAAACCTACGATTATAAAATCGGGCGCGAAATTATAGTTAAAGCGCATGAAAACGGCGAAATCGACTTAACCTCAAAGTTCAATGCAAACGGCAGGGCGGCTTTCCTTTATTACTACCGTGACGAAAGATACAACGAGAGCTATAACGAGTTGCAGGGGGACAAGCTTTACGTTGGCGAATTTTCGCGCGGGAACGCTTATAAAACGGACGAAAGCCACCAAGGCGAAACCATAAACGGCGACTATAACACGGCTTTCGTTTACGAATACAGCGTAAACCCCTCCACCACCATGACTAACGAAACGAACATAACGGGGCTGAACTGCATAAGCTCGGAAAGACTTAGAGAGCAGGACAGAAACAGAGTGCCCGAAGTTCAGAACATTTACTCTATTCCGGGCGAAATTCAAGGGTTTGCACGCATACACAAGACGAAAACCATGACAAACACCGACGGCTCGACAAGAACCGAACTTGACGACAAGCTGGTACTTTCGCAGAGCTACGGGCTGAAAAATTCCAAACTCTATTATTACGATTGGAGCGAGATAAACCCGCAGCAGAGCTATCAAAGCGGCACCGTAAGCAGCAGTAATTATTATAAAACCTTCCGCAACTTCAACAAGGACGAAAAGTATTTCGAATATAAGGGCATAACCACCACTACGGGCGCGCCCGCAACCGAAAACAATTTAAACCGCAGCGCAATGAAGGTTTTCTTTGTTGACAGCGGCAGCCTTTTAAAGGAGTATTCTATTCCCTCCATGTCCGAAGGCTTGTGCGTTTCGGGCGACAGAGTTTTTGTGCTGTTCGAATCGGGCGCGAATAAATACAAGCTGTTCGTGCGCAGGGTTTTAAAAGAAGTTTACAGCTTTGTTCCCAGCGAGGATTTAAGCGGAAAATAAAATTTGTTAAACTTTAATTTGATATAATTTAAGCGGCGGACGCAAATGCGTCCGCCGCTGTTTTTATTGTGATAGTCGCTTAACCGTATACTTCCCACGCTCCCCTTTTAAAGGATTCTTCGGCAAGCCTCAGAATGACAAATTCAAAGATAACAAATTATTTTGAATGGCATTACACGAATAACAAATTGCATTGTCATTCTGAGCGAAGCGAAGAATCTATTGCAGGAGCCGATACACCCACGGGTTAGAAACAAGCAAGACAAGGAGTGCGCGGCTTGACGACGGGGAGCGTACACAGAAGTACGTGACCCAAGGAAAACGCAAGCACAACACAGTATTGCGACGTTTATAACCCGTGCCTTACTTACAAAAGGCTAAACAAGCCAAATACAGCGAATAAATATCCGCCTTTGAAATAAGCTCGTAAGGAGCGTGCATCGAAAGCACGGGAACGCCCACGTCCACCGTGTCTATGCCCAAATTTGCAATGAATTTTGCAACGGTTCCGCCGCCGCCCTGGTCAACCGCGCCAAGCTCGCCAACCTGCCACGTTACGCCGTTTGCGTCAAAAATATCCCTAATCCAGCCCATATATTCGGCGTCGGCGTCGTTCGTGGACGACTTGCCGCGCGCGCCCGTATACTTGCTTACCGCCGCGCCACACGAAATGAACGTGGTGTTGCGCCTTTCGAAAACGGAAGAAAACGCGGGGTCGTAAGCCGCGGTTACGTCCGCGGAAATGCACTTAGAGTTATAGCGTACTTCTATGGGGTTTACCTTAAACGAAGCCGCAACCGTTTCGATTACGTCGGAAATTACCTTGCTTTGCATGCCCGTGGTGCCGTCGCTGCCCACCTCTTCCTTATCGGCGAACACGGCTATTACGGTGTGCTTTGAATTGCTTTTGAAAACCGCGCGCATTTCGGGATAAGCGCAAACCTTGTCATCGTGACCGTAAGCCGAAATAAGCGCTTTGTCAAAACCGACGTCACGCGCCTTGCCAGCGGGAACGAAGCACAGCTCCGAGCATTGAAAGTCCACTTCCGTTATGCCGTATTTTTGGTTTAAAAGCTTTAAAATCTGCGATTTAACCGCTTCCTTTTCCTCTTCGCCCTCTTCCGAAACCGCGGGAAGCCCGCCTATTACCGCGTTTAAGCTTTCGCCGTCGATTGCCTTAGAAAGGGGCTTTGACGCCTGCTCAGCACCCAAGTGGGGCAAAATGTCGGTTATATAGAAAACGGGGTCGCTTTCGTCCTCGCCCACGCAGATTTCACGTCTTTCACCGCCGGGGAGCATAACCACGCCGTGGAGCGCAAGGGGAATTGCCGTCCATTGATACTTTTTTATGCCGCCGTAATAGTGCGTTTTAAGATAGCACAGCCCCGCGTCCTCGAACATGGGGTTGGGCTTTAAGTCAAGACGGGGCGAATCGACGTGAGCAACCATAATTCTTACGCCGTCCTTTGCAACGTCCTCGGTGCCGACCGAAATAAGGAACACGTTTTTGTGGCGGTTAATAAAATATCTCTTGTCCCCCGCCTTTAATTTTTCGGAAAAAGAAAAGGGCTTAAAGCCGTTTTCCTCGGCAAGCTTTTTGGCGGTCAAAGCCGCGTCGCGCTCCGTTTTGGAGTTATTTAAAAAGTCCTTATAGCCTTCGGCAAAGTCGTAAATTTTTTCAAGCTCTTTGCCGTCGGCCTGTTTATAAACGTTTTTGCGTTCGTATTTCAAATCCATAAAATTCTCCTTTTGATTTTTTCGGTTAATATTATAACTTTGAGTTAAACTAATGTCAAGGATTTTATACATTTTGATGTTTTATGCGAATAATTATAAATTTCCGAAAAATTTTTTAGTTGTTACTGAATAAATTTTGTATTTTTATCGACAATTTACTTGATTTAAGATTATAAATATATTAAAATAATAAGGAATAGAAACTTGAAAAGGAGAAAGACAATGAGTAAGTTAAGAAAAATACTTTTAACAGCGTTGATTACCTGCCTTACGGTTTGCGTAGCCGTGGCGGTTGCCGCATGCGGCGGCAAAAGCATGTCTCCGAATTTCAGAAACCCCGGAACGGTAAACGGCGGCGAGGAATACAGAGGCAAATACGTAATTTCGGTTAAATCGATTGGCGGGCTTTCGCTTTCCAACGTAACCGTATCCGCGGTTAAAAACGGCGAAGTTAAAATGACCGGTATTTCTTCAAGCGACGGCTTAATCGAGTTCGGTTTACCTTCGGACGAATACCAGCTTGTCGTTGACGAGGAAAAATTGCCGCAAGGGTATTTCATTCCCGCGGGCACCACGTTTAGAACCACCGCCGACAAGGAAAGAGCCGAAGTAGTTATTTCCTCCAAAGTCATTTCAAACACCATGACTTCGGGTACGAAATACGCCCTTGGGGATATAATGCACAACTTCAGCTTTACCAACACCTACGGCGCGCAGTTTACGCTTGAAGAGCTTTTTGAAACAAAGCGCGTGGTCGTTTTGAACTTCTGGTACGTGCAATGCCCCGCATGCGTTGCGGAATTCCCCGCACTCGAGGCTGCGTACAAGTCTTATGCCGACACGGTGAGCGTTGTCGCGCTTAACTATCAAGACGACGCGGCGGCGATTTCAAAGTTCCAGTCCGAGCAGAAGTTGACCTTTCATCTGGCGCGCGACAACGCGGGAATAACCAACGCATTCAATGTAAGCGCCTTCCCCACCACCGTTTTTATCGACAGATACGGCGTAATTGCGGAAGTACACTCATCGAGTATTCCTCAGGAATCCACATGGAAGGCGCTTTTCAACAAATATTCGTCCGACGACTACACTCAGGACGACCCTTCCAATTCCGACAATCCCGAAACGCCTTCGGAGCGCACCAAATTTGACGGCAGCGTGGAAATGCCCGCGTCTTCCGAATTTAAGGCGAACGTACTCGGCGAAGGCACCGAAGGAAAGGTTGGCGATTTCACACCCGAAACCAACGAAAAGGACGTTCCTTATACGTGGCCTTGGATAATAGGCGAGGGCGGCGGTTATATGACCGCATCCAACAGCAAAGTACCTTACTCCTACGCCACGGTTTATATGGACATAACGCTTAACAGCGGCGACGCGCTTTCTTACGAATATAAGGTTGACACCGAAGCGGGCTGCGACGTTTTATATGCGCTTGTAAACAGACAGATAGTCGGTCAGCACAGCGGCAATTCCACGGGAACAAGCGGCAGCACGGACGGCTGGGTACAAAATTACGGCGTATATGTTGCCGACCATACGGTTACAATTTCGCTTTCGTTCATTTACATTAAAGACCCCTTGCAGGATACGGGTACCGACACGGCTTCGATAAGAAACATTACGATAACCGACGTAACAAAGAGCGAAACGGCTATTGACCAGCGCGTTGCGGTAATAGACGGAAAAACGCTTAACAACGGTTCTTACGGAATTCCGGAAGACAGCTTTAAAATTAAAGACGACGGCTATTATTATTACACGGACGAACAAGGCGAAGAATATTTGCTGCTTGCAAACATAATAGACGTTTCACCCTGGAGCGAAAGACACTTCGGCGCCGACAGTTTCACACCCGACAGCGCAAAAATGCAACCTTCCTCCCTCTATCACATTTCTTACTGGTACATGTCTAACTATGAAAGCGCCGAAAAGGACAGAAAACTCAAATTTAATTACGGCGACGAGGCGGTTACCGACACGATTATAACCAACTACTACCTGCAACAGTTTTCCGACAACCAGCTTACGCCGTTGACCCAAAATTTGAAAAACGCCATAATCGAGTTTGCAAAAGCTTACGCCGAGGAACACAAAAACGACGGCGACAAAGCAAAATATGCTTATTACGACGACCAATGGCTTGAATTCTGCTACTTCTACCGCCATTTCGGCAACAAACACGACGTGTATGCAAGCGCCGAAGAGGATAAAGACAACTGCTACAGATATAAAGACCCCGTTAAGGGACTGAAAGCCGAGAACGCTTATAACGTAGTATTCCAAGGCTCCAAATTTGAGCTGGACGTAAACAAAACAAAAATTATCTCGTCGGAAAACGGCAGCGGACTTTGGTATAAAATAACGTTGCCCAGCAGGGGAATTTATCTGTTTACCACTTCCTTCGACGATACGACTACCGACCCCAGAGTTGCGCTTTATAAAGCGAACGGAAACACCTTTGGCGACTTAATCTTTGACGAACACATCGACTTGCGCTACGACATGTTCAGCAGAAACTCCCTGGAAAGGTCAAACATCTATAAATATCAGGTTTTGGATGCGGGAACTTATTTCCTTCAATGCGACACGGCGGTTCCCACACAGCCCGGCGAATATAGACTGACGATAAAGCTTTTGGAAGAAAAATCCACAAGCATGTTTAAAGTTTGCTCCACCGGCGAAGGCGCATGGACTTATACCTTAGACGGATTTGTTTACTACCTTGCGGTTCCCACCATTTTGGGTCAGGACGGAATTTATTATCACAACGTCAACAACTCGTACGGCTCTAAAATTTATATCGACTTCGTACACGGAAACTTCTTCGACCAGCAAAACCACTCGCTTGAATGGATGATAAACAACACCAACTATTTTGGAAACAACACGACGAGAATGAAGCAGTTCCTTTCGCTTTCGAAGACGGGCAAGAAAAAATCAGACCCCGATTTCGGACTTTTGGAAGCTTCTTCCGAGCTTGTAAATCTGTTGGCAAACTTTATTCAAAACTTTAACAGCAACTTTGCAAACGACGGGCTTAACACTGGCGCATGGAAAATGTTTGCTTGCTATGAAGAATTTTACAACGTTTAATTAAAACAAAATTTGGAGGATAATTCATGAAAAAGAACTTAAAACTTTTAGTAATCGGCTTATTGGTTGCCGTAGCGGCAACGCTGACCTGCGCGTTTATGCCCGCTTGCGGCGACGGCGCAACGACTTATTCCGTTAAGGTAACCTGCGCGGACGATATTGATTTTACGCAAATTCAACCGCAATGGTGCGTTAAAAAAGCCGACGGAACAATGGGCGGTTGCTCGCTCCCCACTATGCGCTTAAACGCAAACGGTGAAGCTTCTTATACTCCCGCCAAAGCTTTGGGCGCAGGCGAAAGCTTTCACGTATCTCTTTTAAAACTGCCTGACGGTTACGATTACGAAAATAAAGAAATTTACGTAACTGCATACGGAACGGTTACTATCGCCCTTATCAAAACAAACTAACGCGAATTTAAAAACTTAAAAAAGCGCGGAAGATTACGAAAATTTTTCCGCGCTTTTACAAAAAATAAATTTAAGGAGAACATTTATGACTAAGTGCAAAAAACTGCTCGCCGTGCTTGTAAGCGTAGTTTGCTTGTTTGCATGCTCGTTCGAGTTGGTTGCCTGCGGAGGCAACGACAAGCCCGACACCTCCACCTATACGGTAACGGTAACCGACACTTCGGCGGAGAAAAACCCCATTGCAAACGTTTCGGTAGAGTTATGGTGCAACCAAAACAAGTTCAGCCCCGAAAGCGGCAACTATCTGGAATCGAATATGCTTGCAACCGCAAAAACGAAAACAAACGGCAAAGCTGAATTTAAGTGCACCGACAAAACCTCCAACCTTGCGGCAAACGAGTTTAACGCAGTTGAAGGCGGAACTTATTACGCAAAGGCGGGCGAAGCTCTTAAAGGCTATGAACTGCATACCGAAAAAGACACCACGACAGGCTTGGCAATAACCAGCTTTAATTTTGACGAAAACAGAAACGCGACTATTACTTTTGATTACAAGCCCAACAACTTCTATACTGCCGACAAAGCAGCCCACCCCTACGTAAGGGAATTTAAAGTTGAAAACGGAAACGAAATCATAGACGCAGCGGGTCAAACCAAAACCCTTGAATTGCAGGTTAAGCCCGGCGTGTTCAGCTATTTCACCTTCGCGCCTTACAAAACCACTACCGTAGGCAAAAACGACGTTGACCCTTATACCGGCGAACCTATTAAAAAGCCCGGCATGACCGACCAGGAAGCAGAGGCAGCGGCAAGAAATATTACGAACAAAATTGTAGAAGGCGCAAAAAAGGCGGCTTCGGGCGTTTACGACTTTACGTTAACCGCAACCCCCTCCTCCGCTGCTCCCGCGTTGACGCAATTCTACAACATATACAACGGCTTTGACAAAGACAGCGGCGAACCGTTAAACCTTGCCCAAAGCACCACCGTTACGCTTAAATCCGACACGGCTTCTTCCACAGCTTACTTCTATGTAACCGCAAGCGTTGAGTGCACGGTAACAGTAACAGTTACCAGAACTGCCGACGTTGAGGAAGAAACAAAGCCCTCCGACGAAACAGTACCCGTAGTGGCAACCCAAGCCAACGCAAAACCCGTTCCCGCTAAACAGCTTACGGCAGTACCCGAAAACAGCACGATAGTAAAGGGCGACGACGGATATTATCATTTGAACGACGCAAACGGTCCCTTGGTTTTGGTTATGCTTGGCGAAGATATCAATAACCTTGTCAGCGACAGAGTAGGCGACCCTTTAACCCAATGGAAGACGGATGACGGCAACGGTAACGTATTAGGAAACGGTTATATCTGCACAAATTCCAAAGACGGCAAAAAGTACGATTATGAAAACTTTGTAAAAGCATATAAATTAAACGCAATGAACAGCGACAACGTTTGCTATGTTACCGACGAAATGAAATCCTTCCTTGAGATAGCGGCTAAAAACTATCGTTTTGCGGGAATTACCCCCGCCGATAAGGACAACTTAGAGTCTAAATGGATGTTGCCCTGCGTATACTACGCGCAAGACAACCCCGCCGTAACGCTCAACCAAAAGTTCGACATGGTTTATGAGGAAAACGACGTAGTATTTACGTTTACCCCCGAAGAAAGCGGCTGGTATAATTTTGAGGGCGGCGAAAGCTTCTCGCCCGTTCCCGCAGAAATCGACGTTATCGAGCTTAATCCCGGTTCATGGAACTTCGTATATGATTCTTATGAAGAGAACAACAAACCGTTCCGTCTTGAAGCGGGCACAAAATACGTCTTTAACTTAATGTTCGGTGGCGATGCCATTTTCGGCGATACCTATTCCATAAAGCTTATACCTTGCGAGGCGCCTCTCGGTCTTACCGTTGGTGAAGACCAGGAAGTTACGCTTGACGGACCTACAAAAACTGATTATTTGGAATTTGACGGCGATTTCGGAACCTACACCATTACCGTTGACGGCGGCAGGGGACTTTTCGGTCAGGAAATTATACTTTACGTATATACGGGCGAAAATACTCCCGAACAAGAAATTAAACTTAACGCCGCAAACAATTATACTTCTAATCAATTTATCTACCGTGACGGCTATAAGTATGCATTCTCATGTGCAGGAAACCTTACCGAAACACCTATTTGGGTAACCATTGCGGCAAACTAATTCAGTAAAGAAATAAAAATCAGCCCCCGCGGCGTACGCCGCGGGGGCTTTTTTGTTGTTGTATTGTTTGTCATGCTTTGTTTTTGTCTTATTGAGCGCAGCGAAATATCCCGTCAAAGATTCTTCGCTACGCTCAGAATGACAATATAGAATGACAAGTTACTTATCAAGGGCTTTTTGGATTTCGCTGCGAAGGGTTGCCTCTTCAAGCGGACCGTCGCGGTAAAAACTGATTATGCCTTCAGCGTCGATTATTACCGTTGTGGGGAACGCCGACTTACCGCCGAACATTCCGTAGGTATCAAGCGAGGGGTCTTCCTCTGCAAAGATTATGCCCCAGTCGCGCCAAGGCGTTGTGCCGTCGGTGGGGTCCACCGTTGTATCGATAAACTTTTGAACGTCCGCATAAGGGTCTGTTTGAACGGTTACCATCAAGATTTGGTCGCCGTACTCTTGTTTTACCTTTGCAAAATAAGGAAGCTCTGCCTTGCAAGGGTCGCAATCCTTATACCAAAAGTTTATTACCGTTACAATGCCCGCAGTATAAATTGTGTCGTCCGCTATTACGTTAGAAGAAATCTTTTTATAATAGCCGTCATCTTTCTTTGTAGCCGCGCTTTCGTAAAGCGTGAGTGTGAAGTCGGGGCACTTATCGCCGACGCTGTAAGCCACCGTAGACGACGTGGGAGCAAGGAAGTTGTAATAAACGAGCGCCGTTAAAAGCACCACCGCCGCCGCTATCCACGCGGCAAGCTCAAGCCAGAACTGCTTTGACTTTTTGGGGCGTTTAACCTTTACCATTGCGGGGGCTTTTATTGCGTTGCCCGTTGCCGTGGGCTGGATTTTGCCCTCTTCCTCTACGGGGTTTATAACCGTTTGTTTCTTTACCGCTTCTTGCGCGGTTTTGGTTGTAACCGTTTCGGCAAGGGGTGCGGTCGCCGTTTTACCGTTAGAGCCGACAGCCAGCAAATTTACTTTTTCCGTGCTTTCGGCAGCCGCCGCGGGGGCGGTTACCATATTGGAGTGCAAAAAGATTTGCGAACCTTTCCAGCTTATCGCCTGCGTGGGGCAAACCTTTATGCACGCGCCGCAGTTAATACATTCGTGGTCGCCAACGTGCTTAATGTCCATCTGGCACGTTTGAATACACAAGCCGCAGTCAACACACTTTTCTTCGTCAAGCTTTACGCCCATCAAAGCGATTTTATTGAAGAAGCCGTAAATTGCGCCGAGCGGGCAGAAGAAGCGGCAGAAAAACCTGTAAATAAATATGCTGCCAACGATGAAAATTACGAGGAGCACGAACTTCCAGCTGAATAAGTAGCCGAGCATGTCGAAGAAGTCTGCGTTGTTGGGGTTCATCAGCAATCCCCCCGCTCCGCCGAACGTGCCCGCGGGGCAAACGTATTTGCAGAAGGCGGGTACGCCCTGATAGATTATCGGGATTGCGATTACCAAAACCGCGAGCAGCACGTATTTTAAATACGAAAGTATGCGGGTGTAACGGCTCTTTTTAAGTTTGGGGGTTTTGATTTTATGCAAAAGCTCTTGCCCCAAGCCTACGGGACAGAAGAAGCCGCAAATCGTTCTTGCAAACAGCAGCCCCAAAAGTCCAAGTATACCCAATATATAATAAGGAAAGCTTGTATCAGACTTTGCAAGGGAATCTTGCAACGCGCCCAACGGACAGGCGCCAACCGCGCCTGGGCAGGAATAACAGTTTAAACCGGGAGTACACAAATTTTTTGTGGCTCCGCGGTAAATTCTGCCCGTTACAAAGCCCTTTATGTTGGCGTTTGTTAAAAGCGCCGCGTAAACCTGAATTATTCTGCGTTTTGACGGAGCGTGATTTTTGAACCACAGTCCGACTTTTGAAAAGAAATTTTTAACCTTAGCCAAGACCGATACACTCCGTACAAATATTTATTGCTTTTATAAGCACGCTGTGCATAGAACCGCCCGTAATGCCCGCGATTATGAAAGCAACCGCAAGTATGCCGAGCGTTATTCTCGCGCCCAAGAGGAAAAATTTGTGATTTAAGAACGCATAAATTTTGCCGTGGATAATTTCAATTTTTGTTTTGCCCGCAAGCTTTTTTGCGTGTTCAAGCTGGTTTTTTGAAGAAATTTCTTCGTAAACCGCCACGCCGCACCACAACACGAGCGCCGCGCCAACCCACGGGAAAATATTTTTAACCATGTTTACCATTTCCGCGGTTACGTCGGCTTTGGGAAAGTTGGCGGGGTTGGAAAGATAGATTATCCCGCACAAAACGCCAACGCCGCAAATGACGGTTGCGATTATGCGGATTATTTTTAAATTTTCCTCTTCGCCCTTAATAAACTGCAACGAGCCTTGCAGTTCTTCGGGAACAGCCGCGGGAATACGCTTTTTAAAGCGTTTTAAAACGTAGCTTTTATCGTTTTTGCCGCGGGCGGGCTTTACGGGGAAAACTTCCCACAAAACGAAACCCGCAATGATTAACGCTATCCATATTACAATTGCGGGCAAAAGCTTAAACAGCCTTGCGCCCACGTCCTCGCTTGTGAATATGAAACCTTCGTGTCCTTCCGCCGTGCCTATTGCCAAAATATCAAGCACCTGCCATATAAAAAGCGCGCCGAGAATAACCGTCATTAAGCTTAGCACAACGCCGCTTACAAGGCGCACGGTTTTTGACGTTTTTTCCTTCATATCCACCTCCTGTTATTTTTTAGCAACAAGGGAACGAAAAAATTCGTCCCCCGATTTTATTATTAATTTACAGTTATAAATTGTTTTAGAAACAGTTGCGAAGTTTATAAAACAATTTAGCCGAGCCAAAGATAGGCGATTGCAACAACCGCCGCCATAGCAAGGATTATGCACCCAATCATGGGCAGCATTGCGGCAAACGCGCCGCGAACCATTGCCCAATATTCCTTGCGGGTTATCTTTTGTTTGACCTGTTTAACGCCGTTTTTGTTTTTTGCGTGAGGATTGTACCAACTGAAGCCTTCAATATTCATGTCCGCAAAGCTGGTTTCCATATCGAGGTCGTCTTTTTTATTTTTCCTCGGCATCTTTTACCTCGGCGGGCACGGGCTGCGCCGTTGCCGCCTTTTTACTCTTTTTTGCGGGTTTTTCTTTAACTGCGGGAGCTTCCTCGCTTTGCTCGGAATGACAAGCGGGCTCGGAATGACAAGGCGCGGGTTGCTGCACCGCATTTTGTTCAGGCTGTACGGCGGGCTGGGCGGTTACGCTTTCGGCAACTTCCCCGTTTTGCTCAATCGGAGTTTCGGCGGGTTGCGCCTCTTCGGGTTTGTCCTTTTTTATCACGCTCTTAACCTTGTCGGTTACCGTGCCCCACACCTTTTTAAAGGTTACTTTTTTTGCCTCTATTTCAGCAAGGCGTTTTTCTTCCTCTTCCGCCTCGATTAAAAGCTGTTCGCGCTCTTCTTCCGTTGTGTATAAGTGGCACGCGCAGAAATGACCTTCTTCCACCTCTTTAAAAGGAGGCGCCACCTTAGAGCAAATATCCATGCAGTTTTCGCAACGCGTATGGAACTTGCAGCCCTTGGGCGGGTTGACGGGCGAGGGAATGTCGCCGCGCAAAATTATTCTGTTCATCTTTACGTGCGGGTTGGGCACGGGAACTGCCGAAAACAGCGCGCGCGTATAAGGATGCAGCGTGTGATTGAAAATCGCGTCGTTGCTGCCGTACTCCATCATGTTGCCGAGGTACATTACGCCGACTTCGTCGGAAATGTGTTTAACCACCGACAAGTCGTGCGAGATAAACAAATATGTCAAACCGAGAGTTTTTCTCAGCTCTATCAACATGTTGATAATCTGCGCCTGAATGGAAACGTCGAGTGCGGAAACGGGTTCGTCGCAGACGACAAGCTCGGGCTTTAACGCAAGCGCGCGGGCAATACAAATTCTCTGTCTTTGACCGCCCGAAAACTCGTGGGGATATCTTTCGAAGTAATGCGGTTGAAGTCCGCACATGTCCATTACGCTTAAAATATAATCGTGATACTCGCTTCTTTCAACTATTTTGTGTTGAAGCGCCGCCTCGCCGATTATTTCGCCGACGGTAATTCTTGGCGACAAGCTTGCGTAAGGGTCCTGAAAAATCATCTGCATGTTGGGGCGGAGCTTATCAAACTCACGGTTTTTAAGGTCGGAAATCTTTTGCCCTTTAAACCAAACGTCACCCTTGGTTACGTCGTAAAGCCTTAAAATGGTTCTACCGAGCGTAGTTTTGCCGCAACCGCTTTCGCCTACTATGCCGAGCGTTTTGCCCTTTTTTACCTTAAACGAAACGTTGTCTACCGCTTTTAAAAACTTTGTGGGTCTGCCGAGAATGTCGGTGTCCACCGTAAAGTATTTGCACAGCCCGTCCACTTCCAAAAAACTGTCGTGCACTGGAACTTCGGGCACGGTAAACCTTCTTTCTTCGGGGGCGATTGCAAGCGCTTCGTCCGCTTCATTGCCGGCTTTTACTTCGGTTAATAATTCTTCGTTAGCCATTTTTCTTCACCTCCGCGCCGTCGTAAAGATAGCACGAAACGCTGTGCGTATCGCTTACCTTTATGAGTTTGGGGTATTCGCCCGCGCATTTTTCGAGGCACTTTTCGCATCTGTCGCGGAAATAGCAATAGTCGGGCATGTTTATGGGGTTGGGAACGAAGCCGGGAATACAATAAAGCTCGTCCACCTGCGAATCAACCGTGGGCTTACTCTTTTGCAAGCCTATCGTGTAAGGGTGCATGGGGTGGTCGAAAATATCTTCCGCGGTGCCCATTTCGATTACTTTGCCCGCGTACATTACCACAACAAAGTCCGCCATTTCGGCAACGACTCCCAAATCGTGCGTAATGAGCATGATTGAACCGTTTATTTTGCCCTTGATATCGCGCAACAAGTCTAAAATCTGCGCCTGAATTGTAACGTCGAGCGCGGTTGTGGGCTCGTCGGCAACGATTAGCTTGGGGTTGCACAAAAGCGCAATTGCAATCATAACCCTTTGGCGCATACCGCCCGAAAGCTCGTGCGGGTATTTTTTGTAGACGCCTTCGGGGTCGGCAATGCCTACAAGCTTTAACATTTCGATACTGCGCTCTTTTACGCGCTGTTTTGAAATGCCCTCTATGTGGAGCTTGCCTACTTCGTCAAGCTGGTTGCCTATCGTAAATACGGGATTTAAAGAGGTCATCGGCTCCTGAAAAATCATTGCGATTTCTCTGCCGCGAATCGAACGCATTGCCTCGGTCGGCATTTTTGCAATGTCAACCACGCGGCTTTCCATTTCGTAAAGGTTGCCGCCAAGCTCGTTTTTCTTGATTATGGGTTTGCCCTTTTCGTTGAGCTTAACCTTTT
Source organism: Clostridia bacterium (assembly GCA_029059705.1). Taxonomy (GTDB): domain Bacteria; phylum Bacillota; class Clostridia; order Christensenellales; family Borkfalkiaceae; genus Coproplasma. The sequence continues at coordinate 46,422 of JAIDVM010000031.1, read as the reverse complement.
CTTCGCCGTTTTCGTCAATTTCGGTTTCGTAAACGGGAATTTTTTTGCCCTTTGCGTCGCGTTTAAAAAGGTCTGCCTTAAAGCGTATCGAGCCCTTTACAATCTGCCCGCTGGGAGCCTGCACAAGCTGCATTAACGAAAGCGAGGTTACGCTTTTGCCGCAACCGCTTTCGCCGACTACGCCCACCGTAGAGCCGGCGGGAATGGAAAAGGTTACGCCGTTTACGGCTTTAACGGTGCCCGCATCGGAAAAGAAATAAGTGTGCAAGTCCTCGAATTCGACGATATTTTTATCGTCCTTCATTTCGGTAGTGTATTCTTCGGGCTTTACCTTGCGTTTCTTCTGCTTTTCGTAAAAGCTTATCGCTTTGGAGTTTTCCTTGGCGATTTGCCGCGATTCGGAACGCGATATATAATGTTTTTTCTTATCCTGTGTCTTGTTGTCCGCCATTGTTACCTCTTCATTTTAGGGTCGAACGCGTCGCGAAGTCCGTCGCCGACGAAGTTGAACGCGAGAATTGCAAGCGTTATACATATGCCCGCACCCAGCCAGAGGTTGGGATAGAAATTTCTGTAACGCGCGTTAGACGCAAGCTCTATCATTGTGCCCCACGTTGCCGCTTCGGGAGGAGCGCCTATTCCCAAGTAACCGAGCGTTGCTTCCATCAATATTATGCTGCCCAAGCCGAGCGTCATAGAAACGATTAGCTGGGGGATTACGTTGGGAAGCAGGTGCTTGAATATCTTTTTGCCTGTGGACAGACCCGAACACTTTGCCGCAAGCATAAATTCCTGCTCGCGCAGCGAAAGAATCTGCCCTCGGACAAGCCTTGCCGTGCCCGTCCAGCCCATCAGACATAGAATTGCCATCATGTAATAGAGCCTTGAAATATCCATGATATTCGCCGACTCGAATACGGCGCTTAGTATAAGCATTATGGGAAGGGACGGAATACAGCTTAAAATATCAACTATTCGCATTATCAGGTTATCGACCCATTTGCCGAAGTAACCCGCAAGCCCGCCAAGAACAACGCCGATTAACGTTTCGAGTATTATTACCACGAAACCAATCGTAAGCGAAACCCTTCCGCCGTACATTAAGCGCGTGAAAACATCGTAGCCTTCGTAAGTGGTGCCAAGCCAATGGCTGCCCGAAATATCGCCAAGGCTGACGTAATCCAAAAGCTCGTCTATGGTTACGTCGTAAGCCGTATAAACGTTGCCGTCAGGTCCTATGTATTCTATTGTAGAATACGTACCCAAAATAGGTCTGCTGGCGGGGTCGTAATCCTTAATGGTGCCGCCGTTGCCGCTCCAAGGGGAAAACAGAGGCCCGACAAACGAGAACAAAAACAAAATTATTATTGCCACAAGACCTATAATCGACAGCTTAGAGCGGAAAAACCGCTTTAAAACAGTCATTCCGGGAGAAAGCACCTTTGCCCGTTCGGTAAGGTTTTCGCCGTGGAGGTTATCGTTAAAGTTTTCCTTTTCGGTTGGCGTAGCTGTTTCTACGCCGTTTTCCTTTTTGTTTTCTTCCATAGCACTTATTTTCCTAATTTAACTCTGGGGTCTACCACGGCGTACATTATGTCCGCCAAAAGGACGCCCACCACCGTGAGAATTGCAATAAACATGTTATAGCCCATTGCAAGGGGAATGTCGCCTACTTTAAGCGCGTTATACGCCGTTTGTCCGATACCGGGAATTGCAAACACCGTTTCGGTTATCATTGCGCCGCCGAAAAGCATTGGAAGCGTTGACGATAAAAGCGTAATTAACGGAATGAGCGTGTTTCTGAATACGTGCTTATAAACTACTTTACTCTCCGAAAGTCCCTTTGCGCGCGCCGTTCTTATGTAGTCGGCGTTTAAAACCTCCAAAGTGTTGGTTCGCGTATAGCGCATCATCGGCCCTATATCAAGCAGCACCATTACGGTAATAGGCAAAATCAAGTGCCAAACCATATCGCCGAAACGCACGAAAAACGAAACGCCCTGCAGCGAACCCGAATTTAAGCCGCCTATATCAAACCAGCCGAGGTCGACGGCAAATATTTTAATGAATAAGTTGCCGAGGAAGAACGACGGAAACGCCATAAGTGTCATGCACAAAACCGTTGTGGCATAGTCGAACTTGCCGTATTGGTTGGTTGCGCACTTTATGCCGAGGGGAATGGCAATGATAAGTTCGATAATGAGCGCAACGAAGGCAATTCCGAAGGAAATGCCCATAGTTTCGCCGATTACCTGGCTTACGGGGTTTTGCTTTTGGAAAGAAACGCCCATGTCGCCCTTTAAAAAGTTACCGAGCCAGCCGAAGTAACCCCTTATTATACCGCCGAAGCTGTTGTCCTCCAAACCGTAAATCGCAAGAAGTCTTTTAAAGTCCTCCTCCGTCAGGTTTCCGGCCGAATTTATTTCGTTAAACTTATTCTCTATAAAGCTTACGGGCATGCACCTTATCAGCAAATAGAGAATAAGCGAAACGAAAAACAAAATTACGACGGACAAAAGTATTCTTTTAATAATATATTTTGTCATGAATGTTTGCTCCGAACGTATCGGTTTTTATACGTAGTTGATTTCCCAGATTTTTCCGAATAAGCCTAAGTTATGGTTGGGGTTTTTAACAAGCGAATTTGCCGCAATAACGTTTTTGTTATAAACGCAAAGGTCGTCCCTTTGGTAAACGGGGAATTCAACCGCAAGCTCCATTACAAGGTCAAGGCATTCGCCGTAAATAGTTTTACGTTGTTCTTTACCCAAAACCGTTCTTGCTTCGTCTATTTTATCGCTGAGTTCGTCTATAATATCAAACTCATAACTCCACGTTGACTGGTCTTGCAGAATATTGGGATAGTTCCAGTTTTTAACGCTGGTTGCCTTTGAATCCTTGTGATAAATCTGATACATATCGGGGTCTACCGAAGAAGACCACGCTGCCGCCCAAACCGCCAATTCGCCGTTTGCAAGCATTTTAAGCGCGCGCGAGTCCGCCGAAACGGTAATTTTAAAGCCAACGCTTTCAAGAATTTCCTTTGCGTCAAGGAACATCGCGTATGCGGGGTGGTCGGCTACCGATTCGCCCGCAATAGTAAACTTAATGTCAAGCTTGGTGTCATCTGCAGCATTTGCCATCCCCTCTTTCTGCTCATCCTTCATCAGGATTCCGTCGGGGCCTTTCGTATAGCCTGCTTTGGCTACAAGTTCTTCAAGCTCGGCTTTAAGCAGCGCCTCATCGGCTTGATATTCGCCGATAGTTTCATGCGGTCCTATTCCCCTGGGATAGGCCCACGAGGTTGAAGACATAGGTCTGTTAATGCCCTCGGCAAGCTGAGTTCCGTACATTGCAAGCGCTTTATTAACATTCATTGCCTTCATAATGGCAAGTCTTATGGGATATTCGGGCACTTTTTTGGGGTTTATGCCAACGTAGCCGTAACCGCCCGTACGGTAATTTTCCTTTGCAAGATGAGAATTTTGAGACTGCGAAATAAGGTTAAAGTTTGAAAGGCTTGCATTGGGCATACCGTAATCTATTTCGCCCTTGGAAAGCGCTTCCATAATCTTATCGTCGTTATAAACCTTGTAGTTTACAAACTTGATTTTAGCGTTTTGGATATTTTTGCCTGTTGTATGGAAATACTCGTTGCGCTTATAACGGAAAATATTGTCGCCGCTCTTAAAGCCGCCCGTTATATTGTCTTCGCCGTTGAAGTTGGTCGCCTTATAAGCGCCCGCGCCTACGGGAAGAGAGTTCTTTTCGGGAGCGCCCAAAACGTCTCTGAAAAAGTCGCTGTCGCCTACGGCTACGCCGAAATTGTCTACGCCGTTAAATTCCGTTACATAATTGGTTGTCACACCCGTTTCTGAATTCGTCCACGAGCCGGAATAATAATGAAGCGGAGTAACTGCAAATGCAAAGTTGAATATTGCCTTGGGGTCAATGCCGTTGATTACTATTTTAAGCACGTCGTATTCGCCACCGAGCTTTTGACCGTTAAACGTATCCGTCTTATAAGTAGTTATACCTTTAATGCTTTTTACACCTTGATGCGTTTTGAAATATTTTGTACTTTCGTCGCCGATAAATCTTTCGAGAACCTTAGAGCCCGTAGCCCAGTACGAAAGAACGTTTGTATAACCGTCTGTACCCTTAGTCAAATACTGTCTTTTTACTATTTTTAAGCAAGCTTCCTTCCAAAGAGCTTCTTTTGCCATTTGTTCGGTTATGGTTACGCCATCTTCATTATGATTGGCGATATAATCGGCAATTTTTTCGGGGGTAGCAGCAGCCTCAACCTCTTCTATAATCCGAGCTGCGGAAACGGTTCCTTCGGCGCCTTGCTGCGAACCTTTTTGGTTGGGGTCGAGAGTAGTATAATATTTTTCGCTGTTATCGGAATTATTAACGTCGTCGTCGCGTTTACCGTTGCCGTTTTTATCTTCGAAAATCTCCACGGTTGCGCCGTAATCATTAAGCTTTGTCTGAACCTCGATTATACCCTCCTGAAAGAGGTAAGCCTGCCACACTTCTTCAAATCTGTAAGCGTGCTTAAACGTTTCGGACCAGCTTGTCGAAAGCGCGTTCCAGTCGCTGTTGATTTCCTCTTTAAAAAGCTCGTCAACAACAGCCAAATCATCAGCATCATACGTATCAACACGACCGTTTGACCAATTAAGAAGATTTGTTATTCTATCCTGAGCAAGCTCACGGAATCTGCTATCAAAATCGGTGCTGCCGTCGTCGGCAAGTCCGGGGGTTTGCGAACGGTACGCCTTTAAGCCCTGAATATCGGTTGAATACATTGTGGACGAACCCGTGTATGCGTAGTCGAGGTAAACATATAAGTTAAAAAGTACGTCCTTTATGGTGAGGGGCTGCCCGTCGCTGAATTTAATTCCGTCTTTAATAAGGAATTCGTATTCCGTTCTGCCGTCCATGCTGCCGGTGCCCGTTTGTCCTTCGCTTGTCACAACGCCCGTAGGAGTGCCTGAGCCAACCTCTTTCGTGTTGTACATCGTATATTTATAGTCCTGCACTACGGTGGGCCAGTCGTCGCCGCAAGCAATGTCGCCGTCGCTGTCTATGGTGAGCATGGAAATCTGCGTCATCGAAACCAATTCGCCGTCGTTCAATGCCGAGTAGAAAAACGGATTGTAGTTGTCGTCAACCGAGCCAATCGAAAGCATTAACGGACGCTTTTCGGTGTCGAGAGCCTGACCGCCGCAAGCAGTCAGCGCCGTTGTTGCAAGCATGGTGCAACCCACGCCTATCACTATCGCTCCTTTAAAAAATTTATTCATATATTACCTCCTGATATTTCGTTGGTTTGTAATTATTCCTTTGCGGGTTCGTCAACAACGACCTCGTCTTTTACGATAAGCTTTTTGCCGTTTATCGTAAGCTTACCATTGCCGAACTTATTGTAATCCGCGTCGTTAGCAACGCCGCCGACCAGCCAGTTATTACTTTGGTAAACGCCGTTTATGAGCTGAATGTTTGAAACTCTGCCCGATACGTCTACGTCTAAAACCGCGTTCTTTATTTCAAAGTTTTCAAACGTAGCGCCGTCGTCGCCCGAGCACAAGAAATATAATCCGCCCAGATTTCTGTTTGAATTAAAGCTTGCCTTTACGTTATTTAAAGTTAAGTTTTTAATTTCGGCAGAAGCGCCGAATTTACCGAAAATCGAATAGGTTTCGCCCATGATTATCGACGAAGCGCTTACAAATTCAAATCTCAGGTTCGAAATCGTGTGTCCGTTGCCCTCGATTTTGCAATTGGTTCTGCCCGCGGACGATTTAGGATTAAACTGTAAGCCGTTGCCGCTGCACGTGATATCGTTAAAGATATAAAAGCTCGTTTCGTCTTGCAGACTGTTGAACATTTTTCTTACGTCGGCTTCGGTTCTTACTACGGTGTAAATTCCCTTGATATACTTAACGTAAACGGTTGCCTTTTGCTGCGCGTCTTCGTCATCGAAATCGGGTTTATTAATCGTAATGCCCGCCGCGGGGATTTTGCAATCCGCGTCGAGGAAGCATTGAAGGAACGTCGAATCGGAACTTGCGACGGGAGCTTTGTCCTCTATCGTTGTGGAGTTGTTATAAAAGTTTTTATAAGCAATTACGTCGCCCTTGTTCTTTACGGTGTCCACACCGTCCACTTTAACGGTTATCGGGTCGTCGCTTGCCAAAACGTATTGAAGCTGAACGTCCTGCGCCCACTTTGCGCCCACGTAATAATGGGTGTTTGCGGGCATTTTCAAGCCCGCTTCAAGCGGACGGTTTTCGTCTATTTTAGCTACCTTTACCTCGGTTGCCTTGTCGTTTATTATTACTTCGATTGTCTCGAAAACGGGAACCTGAACGGGTTTTCCCTCGGTGTCATACACAACGTTGCCTTCTCCGTCGATTTTGTCGGTGAGTTCGGTATGGTACCAGCCGAGGAAAACGTAGTTTTCTCTTGCAAGCGATATTCCGTTAATGTTGCTGAAATCGGTTATTACATAATCGTCAACGTGATAATAGATATTTTTTTCTACTATATTGTTGGTATTATTGAAATAACCGCCGTTGCCGTAATAAGTTACCTGCTGATTAAGTGCGTTGTTCTGGCCCAAAAAGTCGTTGACTTTAAGCTCGCCCGAACAACCCGCAAACAGCGCTGCGGTAACGCACAGCGCCGCCGCAAGTATTAACAGCTTAAATCTTGTTCTCTTGCTCATTTAATCCTCTTAAAGTTAAGAATTATTCTTTGGATTTGCCGGTAGTTTCTTCTTCGTTTTGGGCAACGGTTGCCGCGGGTGCGGCCGCCTTTTTCTTTTTCAAAATTATCAAAGTTGCCGCAACTGCCGCCGCAACGACGACAACGCCGATTATCGGTCCGTATATAACCGCGGGATTTACTCCGCCTTCGCCGCCGTTATTGCCGCTGTTTCCGTTGGTTACCGTTATGGGAACCCTTACTCTCGTGCCGTAGCCGTTATACTCCACGTAGTTGTCGAGCGTGTTAAGTTCTCTGTCGTAAGTCGGAGAAAGCGTAAGCTGCGACATGTCCGCAATCGCGGTGGAATAATCGTCGTAATTGATTATAACGATAAGCCCCTTGGGGTTAAACCTTTCGCCTTCGCGGTATTCCTTTTTATAGGTTGAATCCTGACTTACCGAAAGCGAGGTTACGCGGAAAGGAACGTTGAATTTGCTCTTTACGGGTTTAAGCGCCGCTTCGGTTGCAAAAAGCTTTTCGGCGGTTTCCGCACCGAGGTGATTGAGCTGAACTTCGCCGCGTATCGTGTTGTAGAGGCGGTGAGCTTCCTTAACCTGCTCGGAGAATTCCGTAACCATTTTCTTATTATCTTCGTTTACGGGAAGGTTTAACCAACCGTTTATGTCCTCCACCGTATACTTAAAGCCTTCAATCATGTTCTTTACGGTGCGGGTTAAGTCTTCCATCAGCTCGCCGAGTTCGACTGCCGACGAGAAGTAATTTTTGAAAATAAAGTTATCGTAACCGATGCCGTTGGTAGGCTTGTATATCTTCAACGTTGCCGCGCCCGTCAGCGGACCTTGCAACGGAGCGTAATGCTCGAGGAAATAATCGTAGAAATTGTTGTAGTAAAGGTAATAACTTGAACCTGAGCTTAAACCGTAATCAACCTCGGTTAAAAGCACGGGAGCGTTAATGCTTTCGAAATGATATTCGATAATGTTGCTTTGGAAGAACGCGCCGCCGCCTATTACCTTTACGCTGTAAGGGAGCTTAACCCTGTTCACCGTGTTGTTGTTGAGCAATGCAAACGCGTAGCTCTGAACGGAAACCGTGCCTTCCTTCACTTCGTAGGTGCGCATGCCGTCGACAAGTCCTATTACTTTTGCCGAAGGATAAGCGCAAAGCTCGTATGCGCCCGTTTGCCCATCGATATTGCGGTATAAAACGCCGTCATCGGCAAAGAAAATATTGTTGCCGCCGTCTACGGTAAAGCTTCTTAAATTAGTAGAACGTGCAAATGCCGCGTCGCCGATTTCCGCAAGGCTTGCGGGAAGACGGACTTCCGCAGTCTTGCCGTCTATAAACGCTTCGATACCTATCGAGATTACGCTGTCGAGTTTGAGCGAAGTAAAGCCCACGCCCGCAAAAGCGCCGTTGCCTATAAATTGCGCCGCCGAAAGGTTCAAATCCAAAAGCTTGCTGCAATTTGTAAAAGCACCGTCTTCTATTATAACAATTTTATCAAGCCCCGTCAAGTTTGTGAGGGCGGTACAGCCCGCAAATGCGTACATTCCTACGGAAGTTGCGCCCGTAACAAGATTTTCAAGCGAGGTGCAGCCCGCAAAAGCATACGCGCCGATTTCTTTAACGTTATTGCCGAGCGTTACGCTTGTAAGCGCCTTGCAGCCGTCGAACACAACGCTGCCGTCAGCCTGCATTACAATTCTGCCGAACGTCGCCGTACCCGTGGTGCTTGCGCCCGCGTCAAAGGTTACCGAAGCAAGATTTGTGCAACCGAGGAAGGTGCCGAAACCGAGAGCTTCAAGCGCGGGAAGGCTGATTTGGGCAAGCGAAGAGCAATCGCTGAAGTTAAGGCTGCCCATTTCTTTAAGGCTTTGGGGAAGAGTTACGTTTTTAAGCGCGGTACAGCCCGCGAACACGCCGTCGCCTATCGCTTTAATGCCTTCGGCAAAGGTTACGCTCTCAAGCGACTTGCAGTCGGCAAAAGCGTAGTTGCTTAAAGTAGTTACGCTTGAAGGAATACTTAAAGAAGTAATCGCCGTGCCCTCGAACGCGTGCGGGGCAATTTCCTTTACGGTAGAAGGAATGTTTATACTTGTTATGCCAAGGCGTGCAAACGCGCCTTCGCCTATCTTTTCAACGCTTGCAAGATTTATTGTAGTTACTCCCGAAGCAAGTCTGCTCGAAGAGAACGCGTAGGGCGCAATTTCGGTGACACCCGAAAGGCTGAAAGTGCCGTCGATTATTGCGGGAGCCAAAACTAACGTTCTGCCGCCGTTTGAATAAATTGCCGAAGCCGAATTATGATAAGGCGTACCGTCGAAGGCTTTGTCGCCCGCTTTTGCAATGCAGTTTGCGTTTTGCACGGTTGCAAGCGCGGAGCAGCCGGCAAAAGCTTCGTCGCCCAGACTGTAGCTGAGCGCGGAATTGAAGGTTGCTTTTGCAAGCTTTGTGCAGCCCTTAAATGCGCGCGCCCCCACCTTTGCCGCGTTTATCGTAACTTCTTCAAGCGCGGAGCAGCCGCTGAACATACCTTCGCCTATTGCGGAATCCTTGGAGGTGACTACCTTGTTCAACGCCTTGCAGTCGGCAAAAACGTCTTTACCCGCTATATGCAAGCCGCTTATATCAGCCGTTTTAATAGCCGTGCCCGCAAACGCGCGGTTGCCCATTGTGCCGATTTTAGTCATTTCGACTATCTCGCTAAGGTTTACGCAGCCGTCCAGTTCTTTACCGTTTCTGTCGTAAGACGTACCCCAGAATGCTTCCTCGCATACCGTTATCGATTTACAGTTTGACAAATCCACCTTTTTAAGGTTTTTGCAACCGTAGAACGCGCGGCGCATGATTATCGAAAGCGCAGAGTTTGCGGGTTTAATCTTATTTTGGTCGATAAAATAAACTTCTTCGAGCGAGGTGCAGTTTCTGAATGCGTATTCGTTGATTTGAATAACAGTTTTGGGGAGAATTATTACCCTTACGTTATCCACGTCCTCAAACGCGTCCTCGCCTATATACATAATGTTTTTGTCGTCGTCAACCTTTAAAACGCCGTTATCGCCGCCCAAACCGTAATATTTGGTAAGAGTATAGTTGCTTATTTTAAAGGGTTCCTGAACGTTCAGCCTTACCGACGCGCCGTAAATAGTTTCAATTTCGCCGTCCATAACGGTTGCCATTATCGACGCCGAGCCCCACTTTTCCTGAGTTACGACGTTGCCATTCTGGTCAACGGTTGCCACCGTGGTGTCGGTTGAAGTCCATTTAATCTTTAAGTTTTTATAAGCGTCGGAATAAACGTAATACCAAGGGTCGGTATTTAATTCAAGCTGGAACTTCTGTCCCGCGTTTACGTCAACAGCGCCCTGCGCCTTTACAAGGTTGTTGTTTGCGCCGGTTATTGTGCCGAACGACATGGCGGGCATGTTTAACACGGTGTTGCTTTCGACTACGTTAACGGTTATCGTTTTGCGGACGTTGTTGTTACCCGTTACGGTTAAGGTTGCCGTGCCGGGAGCAACGCCGAAGATTTCGCCGTTTTTAACCTGCAACACACGGCGGCTCGACGACGACCAGGTAAAGTTAGAAAGATTTGCGTTGCCTTCGTAATTCAACGAAATCTTTGCCGCCTCGTTTACGCCGATGGTAATTTCGCTTGCGCCGTTTATATCGAAGTTTTCAGGAAGTTGAACAACGTTCGATTTTATGCGGTCAATCTGCCAAACGCTGTGGTTGAGCGCGTAGTCGTCTATCTGGACGAAAAACCTGTCGCCGTATTTTTCGTAAACGTCGGTTATGTCTATCGAAACGGTTGTAGTGCCGTTTTTAACCGCGTTGTATACGGGGGTTGCATAGCGCGTAACCATTTCGAGCGAGGTTACGTCGTTTTCCCTCTTTGCATAGCACAACACCACCGCCTGCGGATAATGGTTGTCGTAAACGTCCAAATCGAGATAAATTCTCTGTTTGTTTTTATTGTTTTCCTTATAATCGAAATACCTTATGCGCGACTGCTGCAAAATGGGAGCTTCGTAGTCCACGTAGAACGACATCGAAACTGTGTTTTCGGGGTCTACGGGCACGCCGTTTTTATAATCCTCGTACTCGAAGTAGAATTTGTAATCCACCCTGTATTTTCCGTTGGATTTAAGCCCCAAATCATAAGGATTCAGCTTCATTTCCACGTTTGCGGGATGCGCGCTGCCGCCGCTTGCATAAGCCTTTTCAACCCTGTAAACGCAGTTGTTGCCGCTAATCAGCTCGCCCGTTTCATCGTTATACAAGTCGTAGGTTACAATTTCGCAGTTTCGCAGCAGACCGGTATACAATCCCCTTATTTCCGTGGTGGTCATGTAGTTATCCGTATTGCCCTCGCCGTTATAAACGTTGTAACACGAAATAGCGGCGTGTTCCCTTTCGGTATAAATCTGCTGAACCCCGTCGGAATCGTCCTGAAGATAAGCAAAACCGCCCATGGGAATGGAATAATCGTTGTTGTAGTACTTTAAGTACATCTGCGTTGCCCAAACGCGGGGCTGGGGACGCGTTTCGTCGGTATACTGGCTGTCCTTCTGGAAGTCTGAAATTTCATAGCAGTCGTAGTCCAAAAGGGGCGCTTTTTTCCAGTTGCCGTAAAAGCCCATAAAGGGAACCGTTAAGTCGCATTGACCGTCCGTAGAGGAAATAAGCCTTAAAAAGCCCTCAACGTACATGCCGTTTTTAAAGCTTGTTTGAATATATTTCTTTTCCGCATCTGAAAGGGATAAAGTAACGGTAAGCTTTGCCGAAGCTCCCGCGGGTACTTCGAATTCCTCGCCCTCGTTTATAGGAGCGTCGTTTAAAGTCCAAACTGCCTTGTTGTCGTCGAGTATATACGCCTTTTCGGCAACGGCAAGCCCGTCCGAAGAAAGCGTTTCGGTCATGAATATCGAATTCGTTCTGAATTTAAGCGGCGTACTGCCAAAGTTGGTTACGTAGAAGGTTAAGTTTTCAAACGTGCTCTTCGCGTCCTCAACACCTTTGCAGTTTTTGTCGTAACCAAGCTCGATTTTGGGGCGGTTGTCCTCCGCTCCGCCGTTTGCCTCGTCCGTCCAGCAATAAGCGTTGGTGCTCATTACGTTGTCGAGCGTTGCAAGCCCCGCGCCCTGCTTACGGGGCGAATAGGGAAGCTCGTTCTGGTCGTAAACGGTTTTTGCCGTACTCATCAAAATCTGGTTGATAAGTCTGTTCAAAAGCACGCTGTTCACGCCGTTCTCGTCGGAAACAAGGTCTGCGTGCTCTTTAATTAGATAGCTGCGCAACAGCGCGGTAAAGCCCGCAAGGTTGGGCGTAGCCATCGAAGTTCCGCTCATTTCGGCATAGCCGCCCGCAACGGTTGAAGTAATTTCGCCGCCGTGCGCTGTTATTTCGGGCTTTAACTTTAAGTCGGGAGTTGCGCCCCACGACGAATAATCGTTCATGAAGGGGCCAGCTTCGTAGCTTCTGTCAAGGATTATTTCACCCGTCAAACGCTCTTGCAGCTTGCCGCTTGCCGTGGTTTCGTACCTCATCATGTTGCCCGCGTCCATGGTTATAGTAACCGCGGGAATGGGGTTTTTGATGTCGCCGTAAGTCATGCCTACGGTGCCGGCAACGTTATTGTGGATTATAATCGCGTCGACTTTCTTTTCTATTGCCTTTAAAACCTTATCTTTAAAGGTTGTGGAACCGCGCGAAACGAGTGCGATTATCTTTTCGCCCTGCGCATGTGCTTTTTCTATTTCGTTTAAAACCGCGGCTGTGTAGTCGCCCGCTTTGCCCGGGCCGCTTATTACGACGAATTTAAATTTGGCGCTGTCTTTAGAACCCGCCTCGCCCTTCTTTCCGAGCATATCGTCGATAAAGTTCTGTTTTACGCCGTTTGCGTCGCTGGCGTCCTGAAAGTAAACGCGGTTGCCGTTAAAGGTCATATAGGGCGAAAGCTGGCCGTTTATACTTGCAACGGACATTGCGCCCACGAAGGTGGAAGGCGAACCTACCGTGCCCGAGTCGGGCGCGTCAGCCTTATTAGTACCGAAAGCGCTGCCGTAGCCCGAGCTGAAGTCGTTGCTCGCCGCGCACATCATGCTTATGCCCTGTTTCTTGATGTTTTCGTAAACCTTTGCAAACATCTGACCTTCGTCGTCGCCTTCGATATACATTGTAGAGAAGCCCGCGGTGGTGCCGAGCGACATGTTGATTACGTCAACGCCAAGTTTAACGCAATCTTCAAGCGCGGCAACTATGTCTTCCGCTACCGCTCCGCCAAGCTCGTCGCTGTCGAAGTCGTCGGTGAACACCTTGCAAATTACAAGCTGCGCGTTGGGTGCAACGCCGTAAAAAGGCTCGGAAACGGTGTTGCCGTTTTTGTCCTTATATTGCGTGTCGTTGCCCGCAACTATGCCCGCAACGTGCGTGCCGTGCTGCGAATAAGAAGGATAAACGTCCGCGTCCTTGTCCGCATAGTCGTATGCAAACGGAATTTTTTCATTTACGTACAAATCGTCCGCGGTTACCGTCTGCCCTTTGTTAGCCGAAAGCGTTACCGCGTTCAGCACGTTTGCGCCAACGGTTTTTTCAGCCACGTCGTCCTTTGTCATGCCAAGGTCTTTTGAAGTAAATCTTTCGGTGCTGAATGCGGAGTGGGTATAATCCAAGCCCGTATCCAAAACGGCAACCGTCATGCCGCTGCCGTCAAGCCCCTCCTGCACGTATTTGTCCGAGTTGTAAATACCCGTTTTATAAACGTTTGCAAGCGTTGCGTTGGTTGCGCCATCCTCGGCGGTTACCTCTTCGGGAGCGTAATAGGTTTCGGATACGACAACCGATTCCACGCCGGGGATACTCTTTATTGCGGAAATGTATTTGGTGTTTACCTTTATAGCAACCGCGTTGGTTACCGCCGTGTACTGATAAACAAGGCTGTAACCTATATTTTTTGCGTGGATTGCGTTTAAAAGCTCGTTCTGCGTTTCGTTTACGGCACGCGCGGCTTTCTTTCCGCTGTACGAAGAAAGATAGTCCGCAACGTTTTCGCCGTCGGGCATATAGTCGAGCACCGTTCTTTTGTCGAGGGTTACGATTAAAGTACGGGTTTCGTCCTTAACCTCGTAATTGTCCGTATTTTTGAGAACCGAAGAATTTAAGTTTTTAAGCGTAATGTCGGAAAGGTCTACCTTGCCCGTTACGTTTTCAATTTCGGTATTTTGATATCTTTCCACCTGAGCGGGGCTTTCGCCGCTGTCGGCGAAAGCAAGAATATTTCCCGCCGAGAACGACGCCATGAACACCGCCGTAAGCCCGAGACAGGCAAACCTTTTAAATTTGTTTCTCATAAAACCTCCGTACATTCCGTGTGTGTATACTTTTGTTCCGTAAATCGTTTATTAAAATTTTCAGCCTTTTATTTCCTTAAGCGCAAGCGTCCAATACTCTCTGTCCTTTTCGTCTTGGGTGTATTCGTTAATTACGAATTTGAGAGTACCCTCATACTTTTTGCTCTGGTCGTTGGGCAAGGTTATTTCAAACTTGCAAACGTTGCCGTTATCCTCTATAAGCTTGTAGTTATAAGTGGTTACGTCCTCGCCCTTTACATAATTGAGCGGGCCCGAAACGTTGCCGTTAAAGGAATATTTTGCGGTTTTGTCTACGTTGCCTTCCTTATCCACGCCGTAAACCGTAAGCCCGTAGAACCTGTCTCTTTCCGAAAGGCGGAGCGAGTTTGTAGAGCTTAAATTGAGTTCGCCGGCATAAATCTGACCGCTTTCATCCGTTACGTAAAGAGTATAAGTCATCAACAAGGTATCGTAACTGCCCATAATCCTGTAATTATAGGTTTTTTCCGCGCCGGTCGAAACAACGGTTTCGGTTAAAGTACCGATGCCGTCGAATACGTATTTCACGCTTTGGTCTACGGTATTGAACGAGCCGCGCTTAAACGCTTCGAGGTTGTAAAGCGCGTCTACCTTTACGATAGTGTAATATTTGCCGTTCATTACATAAGCGTCTTCCGTTTGCGCACCCGCTTTAAAGACGTAATCGTCGATTATAAATCCGGTTGCCGTTACTTCCGTGTGCGTCAACTTCAGTTCGTCGCCCTCAATCTCGTAGGTATAAGCAAAAACCTCCTCATTGAGTGCGTTGTATTCCACAACTTCACCCGTTGCGTAAACCGAAGCGCCGAAGCCGTCGAACACTACTTTTTTGTTGCTTGCCGACTTATATTCGCCTTTATATTCGTCGAATTCGGTAATGCACACGAAGTTGCGAGCCTGATTATTCTCCAAAACCTCGAACGCAAGGCTGGTTTCGTTAATATCTGCGGACGTTATCTTCATTACGCTCAGCGTAAGCGTTATGTTGCCGTCCGCGTCCACAACGTAAATTTCGTTGTGTTCCAAATCGTAAACCGCGCCGTTTACGGTTTTGCCGTCGTAGGTTATCGCGTCAACGACAAAGCCGCCGTCCTTGGGACCGATACGTCCCACGGTAAGCTCTTTAATCTCTCTGCCGTCCTTATAATACCATTTGTCTACCGTTGCGAAATCGGTTTTAACCCAAAGGCTCGCGCCGCCCAAGGTATACTTGCCGTCGCCCGCGGTAAGCGTGTTGCCGCCTATTACGGGCATGCCGTTCGAAAGCGTGTATTTACTTTCGGTTGCAGTGCCGCTTGCGTGGGTTATAGTTACCGTGCCGCCCGTCTTAGTGCCTTCGGTTACGTTGCCGTGACCGTTAAACGAATACTGCGTGCCGTCGGCAGCTTCCAAAGTTATTTTCTCCCAGCCGTCCAAGCCGAACAGCTTAATTGCCGAACCGCCGTCGGGGGTTACGATTACAAGCTTTAAGCTCTCGTCAAATCTAATCGCGTAATTAGTGCCGTTATAGCTGAACGAACCGACAAGCTTGCCGTTTTCAAGCGTGTACGCGCCCGCGCTTACACCGTTTATGGTGATTTCGCCCTTAACCACGTGGTGCGCCGAAGTGCCTTCGAAGTCATAGTTGCCGAAACCGTTGAAGTTAATAAGCTCCAAGCCGTTTTCGTTGCTTACCCAGCTTCCCATAAAGTCGTCGAAGAGGAAGAACTTTGCGTTGTCAATCATCGTGGGCGAGCCCGTAGTGTTTGCCGAAGCCGAAATTATGCTGCCCGACAAGGTTCTTTCCACGGGGAAATAAACAAGGCTGCCAAAGAGATAATCGCCGTTGTAAAGCTCTATTGTTATGGTGCCGTCGGCTGCGTTAATCGCGTGATATTCAACGTTTACCTTGCCGTAATAATCGCCGTAGTCGATAACCGCTCCGCCGTAGCCGAGCGCGGAAATTCCGCCGAAGTGTATATCTATGGGCACAGCGTTCTGGCGGGCGTCGGGATAGCGCCACGAGCCCACAAAGCTACCTTTTTTATAATAGGTTTCGCCGTCGATTACAAGCAGGTCGTTTTCGATTTTTATCGGCTTGCCGCCTACCAAACCCGAAGTATACGAGCCTTTGGCAGAATTATAAACCTGCTTTTCGCCGTTAGCCTTATAGCCGAATTCTTCGTAGGTGTAGCCGCCCTTACCGTCAAAGGTGTATTGCTTGTTGCTGCCCGCGGATTTTTCCCACGTGCCGAAATAAGGGTCGAACGCCGTGAGCGAAGAAAGACTGAGATTACCCACGCCGTCGGTGTTAATCGTGTTGCCGTTTACGGAATAATTAAAGTTTGTGGTCGTCGTACCTTCCGTTCTTACACCCGTCATGTCGGGGTTGAAAAGATAGGTTGTATTTCCGCTGTAATAATATCCGTAGTTAAAGCCGTTAAGCTGCTTAATCGCCTTTAACGGTTTGGAGCTTGAATAAACCGAACCGTTATACATATCGAGGTTTACGCCGTTTTTAACCGCGATTAAATTAAGATAATACGTTTCCGACATTACCTCAGGCTGCTGCGTTTCGGCGTCCACTCCCGTTTGCGTATCCTCGAAGAACACGTAAACGCCCTCGAGTATCAAAGATTCGCCGTTGTAATAATAGGTCGCTTTGTTGCTGATTACGCCGTTGCGGTAAATTAAGTTGCCCTTAAGGTCAAGCTCGACGTACGCGCTCTTGCCCATGGGGGTTTTAACGCCGTAAGTGACAGTGCCGTTTTGGTTATTGTATTGATAATCGATATAGCTTGCGCTGCCGTTTACGCCGTTCTGAACGTAATATCTGCCCGCCACCTCGTTATAATTAACAAACTCGGCGTAAATAGTCATGTCCCTCGTGGGAACGTAGGAATTGGGTATTCTCTGCGTATGGTCCGCGTCGAAGTAATATCCGTAAGTTCTGTAACCCGCCGTGTCGGAATCGAGATACTGGTCGATGCTGACAATGTTATTTCCAACATATACGCCGCCGTACAGCCCCGCCATATCGGAATAAACGTCGGTTAATCTGCGCGAATAGTCGCGGCTTCCGCCAACCGTGTGAGTGTTGCCGAAGTTTACGGTTATGGTAAACGTTTTTGATACGATTTGCTTGTTTACCGAAGGATATTCGCCGGGCTGACCGCTAAAAGTCCAGTCCACATTATCCCAAAGCAACGTGTTTTGAATAAGTCCGTCGTTAATATTGCTTTCCTGCTTTCCGTAAACAGTTTTTGCCTTTGAATAGGAATTGAGCACAAGCGCGTGATATGCGCCCGCGGGGATTGCGCCGCTTGTCTTTACGTAAGCGGCAATGCCGTCCGTTATCTCGTATGCGGCACCCTTTATTGCCGAAGCGTAAATCTCGCACACAGAGAAGCTGTCCGAAATTATCGCGCCGTATTCGGCATAACCCGCAATACCGCCCGCATATGCGTTGCTTACGCTGTCGTCGATAATTCCGAGCGCTTCGTTTTTAGCTTCCACTATGCCCGTTGCATAGCAGTTTTTAACCGAGCTGTACTCGTTTAACGAACCGACGATACCGCCCGTTCTTATTGCGCCGTTTACGTCACCCGTGGAATAGCTGTTTAAAACGTATGCGGGTGTGAGCGCGTCGTAAGAATAAAGGTTGCCGACAACGCCGCCGATGCTTTCGATAAAGCCTGCCCTGCCGTCTATCCTCACGTCCGCGGAGCAGGAGCGGATATAAGCGGGAATGGACGAGCCGCTGTTGGTAACCGCCGAATTGAGATAGCCGACAACGCCGCCGAGAGTAACCCTGTAAGGGTCCTCGCCCGCATAGGCTATAATTTCACCCTGCACCGAGCAGTTCGTAATAGCCGCGCCCGAGCCCATGCCAACCAAACCGCCTGCAAAGAAAGCCGTTTTGTCGGCGTGTGAAATTTCCATTTTAAAGTCTTTAAGGTTTAAATCGTAAATTTCAGCCGCGCCGTAATTTGTTGCGGTTGCAACGCCGAACAAGCCAAGGAAGGGCGTAAACACTTTGGTGAACGCCGATTGCTCTATAATTTCGTCCGCTATATAATAATTGGATATGGTTTTGTTGTTGCCGTCGAAGTTGCCCGCAAACACGGAAGAGCTCGTAGAAAAGCCGTCACCTATTATATAAAGGCGCTCTCCCTCCATATCGATATCTTCTTCAAGACGGTAATAAGCCATCTGATAATTCGCGCCGGCATAAAATTCGTTGCCGATTAAATCGGCCATAGCGTAAAGGTCGATGGGTTTTCTTATTCTGTAAGGGTTTGCCCTCGTGCCGTCGCCGTCGGTGTAAAGCGTGCCGTTCTCGCGCTCTCTTGCCGAGAAGGGGTCTTCCTGCTTGAGGTTGATTACCGAAACGGTGGTTTTGCCTATAACCGTAAAGGTATAGTGCCCCTGTTCATCGGGCTTCACAACAACCGTGTTGGCAAGCACGGTATACCCGCTTTGCTTGTAATAAACGCTTACCGAAACGTCAAAGGTTACCTGCACGCCGCCCCTTACCGAGATAGGCTTGGAAAGGTCGTAATCAGCCGAAGAATAGCGAACCCAGCCGTCTGCGCCGCCGTCGAAGGTTACCTGATATTCTCTTTTAACGAAAACGCCCGTAACCTTAATCGTGGTGTCCGAATTCATGGTAAAGGAATAAACGCCTTCACCGTTGGCTTTTACTGTTTTGCCGTTTATCTCAACTTCGGGAATTCCTTCGTGTTCGGCCTCGTAAGCAAGCTTAAAGCTTACGTTTACGCCGCCCTTAACTTCCCAGCCGCTGCTGATGCCGGCGCCGTCCTCGTTTTCGATTTCTATAATAACGCCGTCGGGAATGTCGTATTTAAGCTTAAAATACTCACCCTCGCCGCCCGTAAGGCATATGGGCAAAACAATTGCAAGCACCACGCAAACAAACGCAAGACAAGCCGCGCAGATTATCAAAATCATTCTCTTGTCGAGTTTCAATTTCGATTTTGCCGACGCGTTGTTGCCGTTTACGCCTTCGGGCACAACGCTCTTTTCCGCGTCCACTGCGCTCGTTTCGGTGTTTTTATCCTTTTTAAACAAATTTTTCATTACTGCTCCTGCCTTTCCGCAAACCGTCAACAGCGTTTTGCGGCGTTTTGTATAAATAAATATTCATAAATTATGCACAAAGCTAAATTCCGCTTATAAGTTATTATATAATATACAGAAGTAAAATTCAAGTGATTTAACCGCTTTACGCATAAAAAACCGAAAAATTTTATTTTGACGGTATAAAAATACTTTTTTTATCAACTTGTGCCGAAAATAACTTACTTTTTGCGAACGGAATTGACATTATTGCAACCGTTTGATATAATTTTATAAGGAGCTACGGCATGAAAAACAGAAAAAAAGTCTTCGAATACCTTAAAAAATATGTGGTAATAACGCTCGGCTGCGTTATTTTTTCGCTTGGCGCCTCGCTGTTTTTAGACGCGAACGACATTGCGCCCGGCGGAGTTACGGGAATTGCGATTATCATAAACCACCTTATCGGGCTTGCCGCAGGCAAGGAATTACAGCTTACGGGCATACTCGTAATCGCAATAAACGTGCCGATGTTCGTCCTCGGGATTATCTTTTTGGGCAAACAATTTATCCTGCCGTCCGTTTACGCAACCGTTCTTTCCTCCCTTTTGATGTTTTTGTGGAGCAACACGGTGCTGCAATTCATGCCCGACATGGGCAGCGACACGCTTTTATTGTCGGCGCTTATAGGCGGCGCGATGTTCGGCGTGGGGCTGGGGCTTATTTTCAGAATGGGCGCAACCACGGGCGGAACGGATATCCTCGTAAAGATTTTAAGAAAAAAATTCCGTTACATTCGCACGGGCACCATTTCAATGGCGATTGATATGTTAATCGTCGTCGGCTCGGTTGCGGTTTTCCAAAACGTAGTGCTTGCGTGCTACACCGTGCTTACGATAATCGTTTACGTCGTTTTGTTCGACTGGTTTTTATACGGCGGAAACACGGCGAAGCTCGTTTACGTTATTACCACCGCCGAACACGCCGAAGCCATGTGTAAAAAGATTTTAAACGAGCTTGACGCAGGCGCAACCCTTTTGGATGCCAACGGAGCTTACGCACAGCTGCGCAAAAAAGAAAATGCGCCCGACGAAGCGGATTTAACCTCGGCAAACCCTTACGACCGCAAAATAATCATGTGCGCGATTAAGGGCTTTTTGTACCCCAAGCTGCACGACGCGGTTAAGCAAACCGACCCCAACGCTTTTATGATTGTTTCCTCGGCAAGGGAAATTTACGGCGAGGGCTATAAAAACCACAACGACGACGAGCTTTAAAGCTTAAAACCCAACCGCTTTATTAGTTTGAGCAATTTTTTAAAAACAACAATCTCCCGCCCGCGTTTTGGGCGGGAGATTTCGTTATTTTTATACTTAATAACATTTTTTGGCGAAATTATGAGATAAAATAAAAAATTTTGTAATATTCTTTCTGTTTTTCTATTTACTAATTACAGAATTTGTTGTATAATACAAGCATGGGCACGGCAAAAAACGCGGCAAAAAAGATAGCCGTTCTTGGAATACTTACGGGGCTTAGTCTGGTGGCTTTTATTATCGAAAGTCTTTTGCCGCCGCTTTTCGTCCCCGGCGCAAAGGCGGGATTGGCAAACGTATTTTCGCTGATTGCGCTTATTTTATATTCGCCCGCCGAGGCGTTCGCCGTGGTCGCCGTAAAAACGTTTTTGGGCGCGGTGTACGCTGGCAACCTCTCCTCTATGCTTTACAGCTTTACGGGCGGAGTTGTTTCGATGGCGCTCTCTTCCGCGCTCATGTATTCAGTTTACCCCAAAGTTTCGCTTGCGGCAATTTCGGTTGCTGCGGCGGTTTTACACAACGTAACGCAAAACGTCGTGTTCGTGTTTTTGTCGGGGTCTTTTTTAATGTTTGCCAACCTGCCCTATCTTGCGCTTTTGGGAGTGCTTTCGGGCGCGGTTGTCGGCGCGGTTACGCTGTTCGTTTTTAAGTGCGTGCCGCAGAGCGTATTTGAAAAATTGTTAAATAAAACCAATAAACCTGATAAACTTTAAATGCGATAACGCAAGCGTAACAAGGCGAACGAGCATTTTTGACAGGAGCGTACACAGAAGTACGTGACTGAAAAAAAGCGGAGTTCAACATAGTTACGCGCAGCGGAAGCGCATTTATGAAAGGAGAAGAATGAAAGCTGTTAAAGGTAGACTTTACTTCGGCGGCGTACACCCCAAAGGCGCAAAGGCGCTTTCGGAAAACGCGCCCATCGAAACGCTGCCGCCGCCCGAAGTCGTTGCGATTTCAACGGCGCAGTCGCTCGGCAAACCCGCCGTGCCTGTTGCGGAGGTTGGGCAGCGCGTTAAAGAGGGCGAGCTGATTGCGCGGGCGGACGGACCGATTTCCTCGGACGTGTTTGCAAGCGTTGCGGGAACGGTTACCGAAATTAAAGAGGAAACGGGCGCAAACGGCGCGAACGAAAAGTTCATATTTATCAAACGCGACGAGGGTTCGGAAGAAAAAATTTATTTCGACCCCCTCCCCGCGGACGCGGACGGCGAGCGGATTAAAGCGCGCATTAAGGAGTGCGGCATAGTGGGCTTGGGCGGCGCGGG
Source organism: Clostridia bacterium (assembly GCA_029059705.1). Classification (GTDB taxonomy): domain Bacteria; phylum Bacillota; class Clostridia; order Christensenellales; family Borkfalkiaceae; genus Coproplasma. The sequence goes on along the minus strand of JAIDVM010000031.1, from coordinate 24,648 downwards.
TTTTCCCGCGGCGGTTAAAGTTGCGCCGCGCACACCCGTTGACACGCTTATTTTAAACGGCGCGGAGTGCGAGCCTTATTTAACCTGCGACCACCGCCTTATGCTCGAACACACCGAAGAAATCGCGCGCGGGGCAAGATACGTTGCGCGCGCTTTGGGCGTGCAGAACATAATAATCGGCATCGAGGCGAACAAGCCCGAGTGCATTAAGGCGTTTGAAAAATTCGACGACATAAAGCCCGTGATTTTAAAAAAGCAATATCCTATGGGCGGCGAAAAGCAACTCATTTACGTAACCACGGGACGGCGCGTAGGCATGGGCAAGCTGCCCGCCGACTGCGGCGTAGTCGTTCAAAACGTAGCCACCGCTTTTGCCGTATGCGAGGCCGTCGAGCTTGGCAAACCGCTTTACGAAAGGGTTTTAACCGTTTCGGGCAAAGCCGTTAAAAATCCCAAAAACCTTAGGGTGCGCGTAGGCACGCCTATTAAATACATTGTGGATTTTTGCGGCGGCGAACTTGTCAGCCCCAAAAAAGTTATTCAGGGCGGGCCTATGACGGGCATGGCGATTTCGACCTACGACGTTTATACGCACAAAACGACTTCGGGCGTGCTGCTTTTGGACAAAACCGAAGCTTCCGCCGAAGAACCCACCCCCTGCCTTAACTGCGGCAAGTGCGCCGACGTTTGCCCCATGCACTTAATGCCCGTGAACACGGCGTTTTATTCGGCTGCGGGCGACTTTGACGCGGCGGCCAAATACGGCAACGTGCTTTCGTGCATAGAGTGCGGCGCGTGCGAATATATCTGCCCCGCCAAGCGACCTTTAATTCAGGCAATACGCAAAACCAAGGGATATTTGCGGGCTAAAATGACTTCGGCACCCGCCGCGCCTAAGCCCGCCGACCAAAAGGGAAGAAGCGCACCCTTAGTGCCGCTGATGCCCAATGAAAAAACCAACGACGACAAAAAGGAGAAAGACAATGGATAACACCGTGGTAATCTCCACTCCCCCTCACGTAAAATCACGCCGCACCACAAAAGGCATAATGATAGACGTTATCATTTCGCTTTTGCCGTGCGCGGTTGCGGGCATAGTGTTCTTCGGCTGGCAGGCGCTGGTTGTGGAGCTAACCGCCGTTTTAGCGTGCGTGGCAACGGAGTTTATATATTATTTTATTCTTAAAAAAGGCTTTGCCGAAAAGTGCAAAAACGCAGGATATGTGTGCCTCAACTGGTGGAAACAGTTCGATTTCACATCAGTCGTAACGGGGCTTATTCTGGCTTTGATACTCCCCTCGCGCGTGAATTGGTACGAGGTAATCATAGGCAGCGTGTTCGCCATTGCAATCGTTAAAATGCTGTTCGGCGGCACGGGCAAAAACCTTGTCAACCCCGCGGCGGCGGCGCGCGTGTTTATGCTTTTAAGCTTTACCATGTCGATGAACGTTTACGTTAAGGCCAACTTCGGCCCCATAATGGAAAGCTCGGCAGACATAATTACGGGCGCGACAAATCTTTCGGGATTTTTAGCCGTTGGTGAAGGAACCGCGTTAAACGCCGTAGACCTTCTTTTGGGCACGGGCGTTGCGGGCTGCATAGGCGAAACGTGCGGTATCGCCATTATATTAGGGTACATATATCTTTCGGTGAGAAAGGTTATCAAGTGGTGGCAGCCCCTCCTCTTTATCGCCGTGTTCGGTTTAACCGCAACGCTTATAGGCGGGTTTGCGGGCGACGCGGATAAGCTTACGGGCTACTACGCGCACGGATACACCTTCGATATTTCGCTGTTCCTGCCGCATATCCTTTCGGGCGGCGTGCTGTTTGCGGCGGTGTTCATGTTCCCCGACTACGTAACCTCGCCTAAGGGCGTTTGGGGGCAAGTGGTTTATTACGTTGCGGGCGCAATTTTGGTTGCGCTTTTGCAAGTCTTTACAAAAAAGGAAGTCGCCTCGTTCGTAATAATGCTAATGAACCTTTTAGTGCCGTTAATCGACAGATATATACGGCGCAAACCCTTCGGATATAAGCGCGAAAAAAAGCAAAAGAGCGTTAAGGAGGGCAAATAAATGACCGTTAAAGAGTTTTTTAAAAGCAACGTTTTTAAGTGCATAACCGCCCTTTTGTGCGTGCTTTTGGTTAGCGGCGCGTTTTTAACGGTTTGCTTCGGGTTTATGGAAGTAACCGAAGGCGAAAGGCTGCAAAGAGCCGTTACGAGCATTTACGAGGGCAAGGAAGTAACCGTTTACGGACTTGACGAAAACGGCAACGACGCCGTTATCGACAGCACCGTTTCGAACCCCAAAGGGCTTTTGGAAAAACCGGTTGCAATCGGCGCGGCTGAAGTTAAACAGGCTTATAAGGTTAAATTCACCGAGGACGGCAACGAAGTTTTCAACTATCTCGTATCCTCTAAGGGCAAGCGCGGCTACGCGGGCGGCAACATAACCTGCTGGGTTGCGATAACCGTTGAAAACGGCGTTATTTCGGGCATATACAGGGTTGTAATTTCGCAAAGCGCGTCGCAGACGCTGATGTCGGATATAAACGGCTCATCACTTTTACAGGACATAGTGGACGGTTACGAGGCGGGAATACAATACGTTCCCGACAAGGATAACGACGAATATATAGTGTCGGGCGCGACGATGTCCTCAACCGCCGTGTGCAACGCGGTGAACGGAGCGTTAAGCTTTGTCGGCGGACTTTTGGGAGGTAACGGCTGATGAACAAGTATAAGAGAATTACGCTTGACGGACTTATTTTTCAAAACCCCACGCTTATGCTGGTTTTGGGCACCTGCCCCACCCTTGCGCTTATTAAGTCGGCAACCTCGGCGGCGGGCATGGGCTTAACTGTTTTGGTCGTTCTGACTTTGAGCAACATAATTATTTCGGCTTTGAGAAAGGTTATTCCAAACGCGGTGCGCATACCGTGCTACATAGTTGTTATCGCAACTTTGGTTACATTCGTTAGAATGGTTCTGGAAAAGTATTTGCCATCCCTTTACGACAGCTTGGGCGGGTTCCTCGCTTTAATCGTAGTAAACTGCATAATCCTCGGCAGAGCCGAAGCGTTTGCAAACAAGCATACAGTTTTGGAATCCGCCGTGGACGGAATTGCCAACGGCTTGGGCTTTACGTGCGCGCTCACGTTGATGGGAATTATCTGCGAGTTCTTCGGCAGCGGCTCGCTTTTCGGGCTGAAAATAATGGACTTTAAAATTGCCATGCTTGCAACGCCCGCGGGCTCCTTCCTCGTTTACGGGCTTGCGATTGCGGTGTTCACTTACGTTTTGGACTGCTTTGAAAAATCCAGGCGCGTTAAGTCCAACAGGCTCGCGCGCGAAAACCTTTTAAAGGAGGGCGCGTAAAATGGGAACGTTTATTGCAATAGTTTTGGCGGCGGTTTTGACGAATAACTTCATAACCAACAAATCCTACGGCATTTGCCCCTTTTTAGGGGTTTCGAAAAAGACCTCGTCCGCGCTCGGCATGGGCGTTGCGGTTACCGTGGTTATGGCGCTTGCAACGCTTGTCACCTACCCTATTTACACCTGCGTTATGGAGCCGCTCGGGTTTGGCTTTCTTGAAATAATCTTCTTTATATTCATCATAGCCTCGCTCGTGCAGATGCTTGAAATGATTATAAGAAAGCTTTCCCCCTCGCTCTACAACGCAATGGGCGTGTATCTGCCGCTCATAACCACCAACTGCGCGGTGCTCGGCGTAACCGAGCTTGTAATAGGCGACATGGAAGCGATAATAGGCACGGCAACAATGAATATCGGCTGGGCGGTTTTATACGCATTATTCGCGGGCATAGGCTTTACTCTCGTAATGGTTATAATGAGCGGACTTAGAGAAAAACTCAACTATTACAAAACGCCAAAGGCTTTAACGGGCTTCCCCACCGCAATGGTTACGGCTTGCTTTATATGCATGGCGTTTATGGTATTCTCGATTTAAGGAGGTTTAAAATTTAATGAATATTTTGGAAATAACCTCGCAGACCTGGATAACTTTGGGAATAGTAGTCGGCATTTTCGCCGGCTCGGCAATACTTATCGGCGCGCTCATACTTATCGTAGGCAAAGTTTTTAAAGTAAACGTGGACGAAAAAGTCACAAAAATTTTAGAAAATCTTGCGGGTGCGAACTGCGGCGGCTGCGGCTGTTCGGGCTGCGGCGGCTTTGCGGCTAAGCTCGCCGACGGAAGCGGAAACCTTGCCGACTGTCACGTAACCTCGCCCGAAAAAAAGGCTGAAATAGCAAAGCTTTTGGGCATTGAGCTTAAAGACGAAGAACCCACGGTTGCAACGGTGCATTGCAGCGGAACGGCGGAAAACTGCGCCGTTAAGTTTCAATATATGGGCAATCCGACGTGCGCGGGGTGCAATTCGCTTTTGGGCGGCAATAAATCGTGTAAGTTCGCGTGCCTTGGGTGCGGGGACTGCGCGGCGGCGTGCCCCGAGGGCGCAATTGCCATTAAAAACGGCGTTGCTAAGATTGACCCCGACAAGTGCGTTTCGTGCGGGGCGTGCATAACGGCTTGCCCCAAAAAGCTTATTGGCAGAATTCCTTCCTCCGCGCCCGTTTACGTTGGGTGCTCCTCCCTTTTAAAGGGCAAAGAAGTGATTTCGGCGTGCAAAACGGGCTGCATTGGCTGCGGAATTTGCGCAAAAAGCTGCCCGAACGGCGCGATTACGATGGTTGACAACCTGCCGCGCATAGATTACGAAAAGTGCACCGGTTGCATGACGTGCGCGCAGAAATGCCCCAAAAAGATTATTTTAAGCCGCAAAATTGCCGCTGAAAAGGTTGAAGAAATAAAATCAAAGCCCGAACAGCCCGCCGAAAAAACGGCTTAACGAAGACTTAAATACATCTTAAAGATATGGAAAAATCCGTACTTTTTATGTAAAATACGGATATAGTACAATTAAAAAACAACCCCGAAAAGCGTAAAAATTAACGTTTTTCGGGGTTTTGACGTAAATATTTGGAAAGAGCGGAACAGTCTGAATTGCCGCGGTCGCATTGCTCCCTCGCAACGACGAGCAGTCAGAAAAATTGAAATTTATCATTCCAGCAATTAAAAATATAGCACGCTACACTTAGTTTTTTAAGTATGGTGTGCTATTTGTTTGTATATGACAAACGCCCTTTCGGGGGGTTATCGTTTTAAATCTTTTTAAATTATTATGTTGTCGCCGGCATCGAAGTCGTAGGGCAAAATACGAAGTTTATGGGGCGAGCAATAAATCATGCCGCTGTTGTCCGTAATTGCGGCGGTGTAAACGCAGTCGCGCTTGCCGCAGTCGGCTTCGGTTATTTTAACCGACCTTTCCGCTTTATCTATTTCAATAACGTTGTAGCCGCCGTTTGCGGTTACTTTTATTTTTAAAGTATTTTCGGCGGGGGATTCTTCGGCAAGCCTCAGAATGACAGGGGGGTCATGCAGAATGACATGAGAACCCACGGACTGAACGGCAAGCGGCTTTTCGATTATAACGACGGTTTGGGGCGAATAATTTTTATATTCGCCGTCGGTGAAGTTATACTCGAAAACCAAAACCTCGTCGGTGTAAATTTTTACGCCCTTTAAGGGGCTTGCGTCGCGGGTGACAAAGACGGCGATAAAGATTACGGCTATTATTAAAGCAACCGCGCCGTAAATTATTAAATCCCAGATTTTAAAGCCCTTGTCCGCCTTGACCTGCGTTACTTTTTTAAGCGACATAATTATCACCCAAAATTATTTTGCCGTCCTGCGAAATTTCGTTTATTACGGCGTAGCCGCAGTTTTTGTTAAGGGTGTAACCCGTGGGCGGAACGTTTGTTATTATCCCCTCTTCGCAAACGAAAAACACTCGGCTTGAAGAAAGATTTTTGTTTATGAACTCCACCGCCTTTTGCGTGCCCATTGTCATAATAGCCGTGGTGTAAGCGTCGTTCAGGGCGGGGTCGCCGCCGATTACCGTGGCGGTGTAAACGCCCGTTTGCACGGGGCGGGCGGTTGTAGGGTCGATTATGTGGCAATACCTTACGCCCTCGTGAATGAAGTAATTGCGGTAATCGCCGCTTGTTGAAAGGTTGTCGTTTTGAAGTGTGGTAGTTAAATAATTGTCGCCCGTCGGCGAGCGGGGATTTGTCATGCCCAAGGTATAAGCGCCGCCCGACTTTGAGCTTTTGCATACTATGCTGCTGCCGCCCAGATTTACGTAACCGGTTTCGTAGCCGTGTTTTGCAAACAGCGCGTTTATTACATTTGCGGCGTAGCCCTTTGCTATCCCGCCCAAATCGAGCTTAATGGAATAAGTTTCGCCGTTGATTTCCACCGTGAAATTCGGTTTAACCGCGTAATATGCGCCGTTTTCGACGATTAATTCAAGCTCGCCGAACATGTCGGCAAGCTGTTTGTATTTGTCGGTGACCTCGGTTGCGGGGGGCGTGAAAGGCGCGTTTTTATCTTTTGTAAACGCCTGCACGCTGTAATAAACGGCGGGGTTATAAAAGCCTTCCGTTATTTCGTAAGCCTGCTTTGCGAGCGACAGAATATCATATGCGCACTTGTCGAGCTGAACTTTTTCGCCCGCAGCCGCGCGGTTGAATTTCGAAACGTAAGAGTTTTGGTCGGTTGCCGAAACCGAAGCCTCGATTGCGGAAAGCGTTTCTTTTATTTCCACGCAGAAATTTTTAAAATCCGCGTCCGTTTTGCCGTGGGCGGTTACGGTTACGTCCGCGTGCATGGCGTTGAAAAAGAACGGGTTGGGAATGCTTGTCCCGCACCCGCAGATTAACACGGTGAAAGCTATTAAAACGCTTAAAATTGCCGCATAAAGCTTTTTCATGATTTTATTATACCGCAAAACTTTTAACTTTGCAAGAAAAAGGCTTCCCCTTTGTTTTCGGGGAAGCCCTGAGTTACTGTAAAATATTAGCCTTCGTAATCGTCCATGAAGCCGTCTTCGTCGATTAAGCCTTCAACAGCATGCTGCGCCTTTTTGCGCTTTTTAAGTACCGCTATAAGGATTATTATCAGCAGTACTGCAAACGCCGCCGCGCCTGCTATTGCGTAGATTGCCCAGTTGGGAAGCGCCACTTTGCTGTTATCGGTGATGGTGACGGTTATTACCGAGCCGTTTTGCAGCTCGTAATCGCCGCTGTCTACCACTTCTACCCTTAAGCCATAGTTGCCGTTTGTTGTGTCGCTGCCGCTGATGAGCGTTACGCGGATTTTAACGACTTCGCCGCTTGAAAGGGTTATTTCCCTTACTTCGCCGATGACGATATCGTTTAAGGTAATTTCTTCGCCGCCCGCGAAGCCCTTTATGGTTGCGGTGGGAATGTGGCTTGCGCCGTCGTAATTAAACGAGGTTTCGCCCCAAACGATTTCCAAGGCGCGCTTTGCAACGTTTACCGTTACGATTGAGCCGAGCTTTAACTCGTAGTTGGCGTTGTCTATCTCGGCCCTTAAAATGAACGCGCCCGCGCTTGAAGTGTTTGCGCCCTGATAAAGGCTTACCGTTACGTTCATTACGTCGCCGTTTTTAAGCTGCAAGGTGTTGGCTTCGCCCAAAACGATGTTGTTGAGTTCGACCGCCTCGCCGCCGACAAGCCCTTTGAGCGTTGCCGTGGGAACGTGCCCCGCGCCGTCGTAGGTGAACGACGTTTCGCCCCATTCGAGGGTTAATTCGCGGCGGGTTACTTCGTATTTGTCGAGGTTGGTGTCCGCCTTGTCGTTGCTGTCGCTGTATTTGAACTCAACGCCGTCGTATTCTTCGGCGTATTCGTCGCGGATTACAAACCTTATGCAATACTTGCCTGCCGCCGTGCTGCTGCCGACGAAGCCCATGTTGCTTGTTACGTCTTCGTAAGCGTAAGCGCGCGCGATTTTGCGAAGTTGCAATAACGTAATGCCCTCTAAGCCGTTGCCAAGCTCTAAATATTCGCTGTTGCCTTCGGTATCAATGAGCTGGGGCATTAAGTCGGTGCCGAATACCGTGTCGCCGTATTGCGTGGTGAACGCCTTTTTAAAGCTTACCACTATGAATTCGGTGTTTTTACGGATTCTTACCACCCATTGCCCGTATTTTACGTTGTGGTTTTGTTCGGTTATGCGGTAATAGATTACCCAATCGCCCGCCTGCCTTATTTCGGGCACTGCAGTGTTGCCTTCGACGATGAAGCTTTTAATCATTTCGTCGGTCATAACCTTGCCGTCGTCGTACTCGTAAAGGAAGCTGTAGGTTATGGTGGCTTTTGCGCTCTTGTCGCCCTTTAAGGCAATGTTTACGTATTCGGTGTCGTCGTCGTTGCGCTTTGCAAGCGATACGAGCGAGGGCTGGTTTTTATCGTAAACGTCGTCCTGGTCGAACCATTCGCTGCCCGACTTTTTAACCGTTATGTCCGCGGGAATAACGCTGTATACGCCCGCAGTCTGCGCCTGGTGGAATTCGTCGCCTTCCCAATTGCCGAAGAAGATTACGTTGTAGTCGGTGTTGTTCCAGCTGCCCGTAATTGCGTATTTGCCAACGGGAACGTAACCGTTTACTTCGGTGAACTCGGTGGTAAATTTAATGCCGAGATTGTCGCCCGCAACCACCGTGCCGTAAACGTTTTTGCTGAGAAGCATATCCGCGTTTACGAAAGGCGTGCCGTAAACTCTGTCTAAAATGTCGCCTATTTCCACGCGCACTTCGCAAGGGGAAATGGTAAACCTTATTTCCTTATCCGCCGAGGGCGCGCCTTCGTGAAGCTTGTAGCCTTCGAGGCTTGTGCCGTCTTCCGCTTCGAATATTGCCGTTGCGGTGTATTCGCCCGCGTGAACAGCCTTGCGGTCTACCTCTACCTTTAAGTAAACCTTTCTGCCTTCGATATTGACGTAAGCTTTGGGAGCGTGTTCGCGGCCGTCGTAAACCGCCGAGAAGGTTTCCCAATTGAGCGCGAGCGCCCTGTCGCCTACTATGAGTATCGAGTGCTTGAATTCGAGCCCCGTGTAGTTTTCGGTGCCGTCTACGGTTACCTTTACCCAGAATGTCATGCCGGGGGTTGCCGAGCCTAAGATGTAGCTTTCTTCGGCAACGCGCGTGCAGCCTTCGTCGTAATAGAATGCGATTACGGGAGTGCCGAACGCAGCTTCGGGTTCGTTTTTGCCCAAAGTAGTGTCGGCGGTGTCTACCGTCCAGTTCATTTCGAAGGGCTTTGTAAACTCGTTGACTGCGCGGGTGATTTCGAAGTCTACCGTGATGTAGTATTCTTCGGTGCCCGCCCACTTGTAGTTGCGCGCATACGCCGCGTTGAGCGCGAAGGTTACCGCGTATTTACCCACCGCAACTCCGCCAAGGTTTTGGATTACGCTGTACATATCGCTGTGTTCCAAATCGGCAACGAGCGTTGCGCCCGTGTACGCCTTGCTTGCGGGAGCGGGAACGGGGATTTCCTGACGGACTATAGTGTAAGTGCCGTTAATCCACGTTACCTTGTAGTTGCTGCTGGTGCATACGCCTGTTATGGGGTAAGTGCCCGCGTCGGGGTCTATCATCGAGGTGATGGGGCAAATAAGGCTGATGTAATTGCCGTCGGTAATTGTTGCGTCGCCTACGTACCTCCAACCGCTTTGGTCGAACTGGGGCAAACGCTTGTAGGTTTCGGTTACCGAAAGGATTTCGATTGTGATTTCCCTGGGCTTGATTACGAACTTTCTCGTAGTGTCGCCCGTGAGAGTTACGCCCGCGGGAGCGGTTGCGGTTGCAACGTATTCGCCCGCCTGCTGGGGATAGCCGTTTACCGTTACGGTTAAGGGCTGCTGTTTGCCGTCGGCGTCGAAATAGTACGCGCCGGGGGCCTGCCTTAACCCGTTATAGATAAACTCCGTGTTCTCCCAGACTATTACGTTGCTCCTCGGCAAAATATCGAAGCTTACGCTTTGACTGCCGTCGGAAGGCAACGCGTAGTTATTGTTGGAAATTTTGGTTACGGTTGCAAGATATTTAAGCCCCGCGTTGATTTGTCCGCCGCTTACCGTGAGCGACGCGCTGTCGTTGCCGTAGAGGTTGCCCGCCACTGCGTGGGGTTTGAATTCGGTTGCGCCGTCGTAGGTATAGCGGAATTCGCCGCTTTCGGACAGGCTGCTGTCCTTGTACCAGCTGATGGTTACAACGCGCTTGTTTACCGTTAAAACGCCGCTTACGAATTTAATTTCGTAGTTGTCGGCATGCAAGCCGGAAGGCGTTATGCTGTAGGCGCCGACGCTGCCGCCAACGTTGTAGTTGAAGGCATAATCGAGTTTGCCTTTGAGAACGCTTACGTCCTCGCCGTTTACGAAGCCCGTTATGGTTACGCCGTCCGCATGCGGTGCGGGAGCTTCGCCGTAGGTTATCGCGTTGGATTTTGCCGTAACGGTTAAGATTGCGGGATTGATTTTAAGCGTGCCCGTCATGCCCGTTACCGGTTCGTAGTTGCCCGCTATGCTTTCGTCAAGCACGAGAACAACCGTTACCGTGTAAACGCCTGCCGCACTTACGCCGTCGATATCGTAGCTCCAGCCGCTTTCGCTGGTGTAATAGGAAACATGAGCGCTTAAACCTGCGGGTAAGCTTGTGGGCGTTACCGCGTGTTTTTTGCCGTCGTAGGTTACCGTTGCGTCTTCGAACTCTATGCCGGAGGTATCGAGGCGGGCTTTGCTTATGCGCAGCGCGCCGTTTGTGAATATAACTTCGTAGTTGCCGCCCGCGGGGTAGTAGCCCTCGATAGCGTTTGCGTAGGTGCCTACGTTTGCGGTTACGGGAACCGTGCAGACGAAGCGGATATCCGCTTCTATGTTGGCTCTGTCGGCGCCGTCGCAATCAAAGCTTACGTTGCTTAAATCGGGAGCCGTGCCGTAAACGGTTTGAACTTCGCCTATTATTACCGAAACCTTTTTGGGAGATACGGTAAACGTTGTGCTTACGGTATTGCCTTCAACCGTTACGGTTGCGGTGTATTCGCCTGCGTTGATTGCCGCCGTGCCGCCCTTGCCGTCGCTTATGGTAACGTCGGCGGGGTCTACGGTTACTATCGAAGTTCCGTCGAAATAGCTTGCCGTGGGAACGTGCGGCTGGCCGTCGTAAACGAACTGCGTGTTAGTCCAAACCACTTCGTAGTTTACGGGGGGCTGCTGCATTATTACGAACGCGCAGTTGATATCCGCCGCGACCTCATAATTTGCGTTGCCGCTTGCGCCCGTAACCGTTGCAAGATAGCTGCCAACGGATACGCCGTCGCCGCCGCTTACCGCAACGGTAAGCTCAACGGTTGTGCCGTTGATTATAGCAACCGCGTAAGGCGTGTGAGCCGAGCCGTCGTAGCTGTAAATATAGGTTTGTAAATTTGCGCCGCTGTTGTCGTCGTACCACTTAACTTCGTTTGCGTTAATGAAGTATCCGGTTACCGTGAGCGTGCCGTTAATTACCTTTACCGAATAGTTGGCAACGTTGAACGCCGCGCCTTCGCTTGCGGAAATTACGTAAGACTTTGCGTCCGCCGAAGCGCCGCCGTAATTTTCATACGAGAGCGACAACGAGCCGATTACGCTCTTGTCGTCGGCGCCCAAAAGCCCCGAAACGGTGTAATCGTTTGCGCCGAGCGCGGGTGCCGCCGTGCCGTAAACCGTGGTTTTGTTAGTAATGACAACGGTAAGCTCCGCCCTCGTTATTTCCAGAACCATTTCCTTTTGCGCGCCGTTTGCGGTGTAGTTTTCAGCCGCGACGAACTTTGCGATTACAACGTATTTGCCGACGTTTTGGGGATAGCCGTTAAGCTTTGCCCCGCGGTGGTCGGTTGCGCTTTCGCTGTATTCGTAATAGTCGTAGTCTACGCGTTCAACGCCTATTGCGTCGCCCATTACGAACACGGGCTGCTGCCCGCCGTTGTAAACGAGCGTTTTGTTTGCGTCGAACGTTACGCCGCTGATGTCTATTTCCGCCTGCGTTATTTTGAGGATAGCCGTGTATTCTTCGGTTATCTCGTTGTAGTTGCCGTCTACCGTGAAGATTGCCCTTACGGTATATTCGCCCGCTTCGCGCACGCCGTTAGCGGACACGAGCTTGCCGTTTTGGTAATATTCGTACCTTACGCCTGTTATGCCCTTGGGAAGCTCGCCCGTGATTTCAACCTTAAAGGTCTGGCCGTTGTAGTTATGCGTGTTGGCCGCGCTTGCCGTAGTGCCGTTATCGAACACGCCCGTAACCGCTTCGGTCATCTGCACCGTCGCCTTGGTTATCGTGAGCGTGCCGCGGACGTAAGTTACCCTGTAATTGCCGCTGCCGCAGACAAGGGTAATTGCGTATTCGCCTATGGGCGTTTGGTTGCCGACTTCCGCGAAGAAATTGAGATATTCGAGCGTGGAGCCTGCGGGTATGGGTTGATTTACGCCCGCAAGGAACTTGTTTGCGCCCGCGTACTTCCACGCGTTTTGCGCCGCGCCGCTTACGTTGCCGTAGGTTGCGGTTTGCCCGAGAATTTCTATTTCTATTTCGAGCGGGTCGACGTAGAACCTGAACTGTCTGTCGCCCGCAAGATTGAGGCTGTTGTAGTAAACCTCGTCGATAGCCGCAAGGTAATAGCCTTCCTTGGCGTCGATAGCATCGCCGCCGTCCACGCTGATTTTATCTGCGGGAATGGGCTGCTGAACGCCGTTTGCGTCGATATAGAACGCCGTGGGCTTGTGCGAGGTTGCGTCGTAAACGAAGCGCGTGTTATCCCAGATTACGTAGTTGTCGCGCGTGGGCAGAATACTGAACGTAGTTTTTTCGCTGCCGTCCGCGGGCAATTTGTAGTTGGGGTTGCTGATTGCGCTTGCGGTTGCCGTGATGTTTACGCCTACCGCGCCCTGCGCGCCGCTAACGGTTATTTCCGCGCTGTCGCCCGCAAGCAAGCCTTCCGCCACCGCCACGGGCGCGAAAAGTTTGCCGTTGTCGTATCTGTATTCGAGGGGCTGGTCGCCGCGGGTGCTGTCGTAATACCATTTTACGGTTACCGTCTTTTTATCGACGGTTAAAGTGCCCGCGCGGAAGGTTATTTCGTAGTTGTCGGAGCTAAGTCCCGAAGGCGTGATGCGGTAGCTGCCCGCGCTGTCGCCCTTGGTATAGCTGTAAGCGAACGTAAGCTGTCCCTTTAACACGCTTTCGGTTTCGGTTACGCCGTTTGCCGTTGCAAAGCCGACGTAGCTTACGCCGTTTGCCGAAGCCGCGTCGCCGTAGGTTACCGTGTGGTCGTTTGCGGTGATTACGAGCGAAGCTTTCTTTATGGTAAGCGTTGTCGTAAGCGGTTCAACGGGTTCGTAGTTTTCGGTATCCAAGCCCTTGAAGGTTACGGTTACGTTGTATACGCCCGCGTTTACCGCGCCCGCAACGCTCCAGCCGCTTGCGCTTGCATAGGTGCATTCGTAATTATCCGCGGTCAAGCCTACGGGAAGTCCGCTGAGCGTTACGCCGTGCGCAAGTCCGTCGTAGGTTACTTCAACGCCAACGAAGGTGACCTTTGTCATATCGTAAACGGCTTTGTCTATCGTAAGAGTGCCGAACTTGCCGTTTTCGGCTGCGTTTGCCGAAACATAGCTGCCGACGAAGATTACGTCGTAATTTTTAGCGTTGCCCGAAACGAAGTGTCCGCTGATTGCGTATTTGCCGACCGAGCTTGAAGAGGTTGCCCCGCAGGTGAACGTTATCGTGTACTTTTCGCCCGCAAGGAACTGCCTTTCGGCGTCGTTTGCATATTCGTACTTCCAGCTTACCGCGCCCATGTTGGGGGTTTCGCCGTAGCGCGAGGAAGCGTCGCTTATTCTTATATAAACGGAACGCTTGGAAATGGTGAACGCCATGGACGTGTTTGTAAGCGTTTTGCCGTTTAGGTTTGCGTTTACGCTTGCGGTATAAGTGCCCGCGTTTATTGCGCTGCCGCCCGAAACGGTTATGTCGCCCGCCGGAATTTCAACCTTGGCGTTGCCGTCGTAATAGTAAGCCGTGGGCTTATATTCCGTGTTGTCGTAAACATGGGTTACGTTATCCCAGATAACCTCGTATTCCACAACGGGCTCGTTGGTTATGCTGAAGCTTACCTTTATATCGACTACGGGAAGGGCGTAATTTTTTGCGTTTGCCCCCGTAATATCCACTACTTTAGCGGTGTAGTTGTCGCCCGCAACGCTCTGCGCGCCGCTTACGACCAAGGTTATGCCGCTGTCCTTGTAAACAGCCACGGGCAAGAACGTTTTGCCGTTGTCGTAGTTATAAGTAAACTCTACGCCTGCCGTGCCGCCCTCTTTGTCGTACCACGTTACGTCCGCCGAGTTTATCGTTTTGGGAGTTACGGTATACGTGCCGCCGACGGTTGCGTAAGCTACTTCGTAGTTGTTTGAAGTATACGAAAGCGTAACCGTGATTTCGTTTTTATACTCGCCCGCGTCGGTGCCGGCAACGTTTTTGCCCGTGTTAAAGCCGTAGGTTACGTTAGTTACTTTAATCACGCTTTCGTCAGCCGCGCTTTCGCCGCCGACAAAGCCCGTAATTTCGTAGCCGTAGGTCTTAGCCGCCTCGCCGTATTCCGCCGAGCCGTCGTTTGCTTTGACGGTGAGCGTTGCCTTGTTTATGGTGAGCGTGCCCGTTAAGGTTACTTCGCCCGTTGCCGCGTTATAGCCCGCAAGTCCGCTTGCGTCGTAGTTTTCGTTGAAGGATATTACGGCGGTTACGGTGTAAACGTCGGCGTTTACGGCTTCGGTTACCGCGCCGTATTTTGCGCCCGTGTAAGTGAATTTAACTTCCTTAACCGCTTCGCTGTCGCCGCTTAAAAGCAATGCGTGCGCGAGCCCGTCGTAGGTAACCGTTTTGGTTGCGGGCATGGTTATGCTGCCGACCGCCTTTGCGGTTATTTTAAGCGTTGCCGTATATTCGCCCGTTACCTTGTGGTTGCCGTCGGTGGTGAATATTGCCTTTACGGTATATTCGCCCGCGTTCTTTACGCCGTAAGAGCTTATAAGCTTGCCGCCGAGGTAATATTCGTAGCTTACGCCCGTAATACCCGCGGGAAGTTCGCCCGAAATTTTAACCTCGCGCGTTGCGCCGTTATAACCTGCGGTATGCACTACGGGAGTTGTGCCGAACGCGCCCGTTACCGCGGCGTTCATTACGACTTCCGCTTTTTCAACTGTTACCGTGCCGTCGATAAAGGTTACCGAATAGTTATTGTTGCCGCTTTCGGCGGTTACCGCGTAAACGCCTACACCCGACGAATTGTCCGCCGCAACCTTAAAGGTGAGTTGCAGGCTGTCGCCGCCGTAAACGGTTCCGCTTGTTACAGTCCAGTCGGCAGAGCCAAGCGCGTCCTTCCACGCAAGCACTTTGCCGTATTCTACCGTAGAAGTTGCGGGTGCGATTTGCACCGTAACCTTTGCGGGAAGAATTTCGTAACCGAACGCTTCCCACGTGAGGGGTTTTCCGTCCTGTGCGGTTGTACCCGCCTTTATGCTTACAACGTGGTTGCCCGCGTTTACGCCGTCGCCCGAGGTTATTATTACGTTTTCGGGGTCGACCGCGTGTTGGTTGCCCGCCTCGTCAAAGTAAATTGCCGCGGGTTTGTGCTCGGACTTGTTGTAAGTAATTTCGCTGTTGTCCCAGATTACGGTATACTTAGCCGAAGGGATTACGCTGAACTTAACGGTTGCGTCCGCCGCCCTTACAACGTAATTTGCGTTGTCGGTTACTGCGGTTGCCGTATAGTTTACGCCGATTTTGCTCTGCGCGCCCTTTACGGTTACGCTTACGCTGTCGCCGTTTACGACGCCGCCCATAATTACCGCTACGGGAGCGTATTCCTTAGCGGGATTGCCGTCGTCGTAGATATACTTTAATTCGTCGGCGTTGTGGTTGCCGTCCTTAAACCATTCTACGCTGAGCTCCCTTGCAACAACCGTTAAGGTTCCGGGAATGAACGTTATTTCGTAGTTTTCGGAGAGTATGCAGCCTTCGACTACGTCAATTCTATAACTGCCGACGTTGCCGTATTTTGCATAGGTGTAAACATATTGCAGCGCGCCCGAAATAATTCCGTTTAACGCTTCGCTTTCGCCGTTTACCCAGCCTGAATAGCTTACGCCCGCCGAAACGGGTTCGTCGCCGTAGGTTATGGTGTTGTCGTTTGCCTTAACCGTGAGCGCCGCTTTTTTGATTGTGAGCGTTGCCGTAGCGCCCGTGAGCGCGGTGAAGTTGGGGTTCGTGCTCTTATAGGTTATTTCAACGGTGTACTCGCCCACCTTTATTACGTCCTCGGCGGCGTAAATTTTGCCGTCCTTGACGTAGGTTATGCTTGCAACTTCAACGCCCTCGGGCAAGCCCTTTACGGTTATGCCGTGCGGCTGTCCGTCGTAGGTTACTTCCGTGCCCGTAAAGGTTATGCCGTTTACGTCGTAGGTGCCTTCGGTTACGGTTAAGGTGCCGCACCTGCCGTTTTTGTCGTCGTGGCTAATCCAGCTGCCGACGAAGCTTACTTCGTAATTTTTAGCGTTGTTGGAAGTGAATTTGCCGACGATTGCGTATTTGCCCTTTGCGGTAATGCTGCCGCAGTCGAAGCTGATTGTGTATGCGTCGCCGCTGACGAATTCGTCGCTGCCCGCAACGTAGCTCCAAGTGAGCACGCTTAAATCTATGTCGTTGCTGAATTTAACCGAGGCGTCGTCGATTTCGATGAATACTTTGCGCGCCTTGATTTCGAATTCTTTTGTGGTTTCGCCCTTCAAATCGTAATTTGTGCCAAGCGAAGCCGTTGCGGTGTATTTACCCACGCCGACCGCGCTTACGTTTGTGGTAACGGTAAGCTCCTTGGGAACTCTGTCCGTTTCGTTTTCAAAGTAGTAAGCCTTGGGAGCCTGCGCCTGACCGTTGTAATAATATTCGCTTTCGTCCCAGACAATTACGCCCGTGCGGGGCTTGGGTAAAACGTTGAAGGTTTGCGTTAAATCAACCACGGGAAGGGCGTAGTTATCAGCCTTTAACCCCGTAATACCAACGACTTTTGCCACGCAGTTGAGTGCCGCGTTGGTTTGACCGCCGCTTATTACAAGCGTAAGAACGTCGCCGTTGACGGCGTTGGTTACCCTTGCATAGGGCTTGAATTCGGAACCGCTGTAAACGTATTCGAACGAGGTGTTGCCGTCGGTTGAAGAGTTTTGCCAGCTTACCTTTATTTCGCGCTTTTTAACGTTGAGTTTGCCCGCCTCAGAAGTTATCGTGTAGTTGTCGGTGGAGCTTGAAGCAACCCTTACTTCCACCACGTATTCGCCTACGCCCGCATAGAAGTCGTAATTGCCGCCCTGCTTGTTTTTGTATTCGTAAGCGAGCGTGAACAAGCTTGCGCCGTCGCCGCTGACAAGCCCCGTAAAGGTTGCGCCGTTATCCGTGGGCGCGTCGCCGTAGCTTACCGTTACGTCGTTTGCCGTTATGGTCAAAGGCGCGGGATTAATTCTTATTTCCGCGTGCGCGGTTACGTCGTCGCCGTAGTTGGGGTCGACCTTAAACGTAATTTCAACCGTATATTCGCCCGCGTCCTTAACGCCTTCGGCAGCCAGCTCTTCGCCGTTCTTTTTATAAACGTATTCCACGCCCGTTACGCCATCGGGAACGTTTGCCGCGATTACCTTGTGAACGCTGCCGTCATAGGTTATGCCGCCCGTGCCCGTAGTGTCGCCGACCAACTGAACGCCGCTTAAATCTATGCCCTTTGCGGTAATTTTAAGAGCGTCGTCTATTACGGTTATTTCGCTGCCGCCCGCCGTATTAACGAGCTTGTAGTTTGCGCTGTCGTAATTGAAGGTTGCCCTGACGGTGTAGTTGCCTATTGCCTGAACGCCGTCGGTGCCCTTGCTTTCGGTACCTAAGTAATAGGTAATGTTTGCGGTTACTCCTTCGGGAAGTCCCACAACCTTTACCTTTTTAAAGCTGCCGTCGTACGCCGTTGTAAGCCCCGTAAAGCCGTCGCCCTGGAACGCCGCGCCGCTTATGTCTACTTCTCTGCGAAGGATTATAAGGGTTGCGGAAAGCGAGCTTATTGCGTTAAAGTTGCCGTTTACGTTAAAGCGGACTTCCACCGCGTAACCGCTTTCGTTTGCGTTTTCGCGCTGGGCCGTGGTGCCGTCGTAATAAACGACCGCTTCAATACCCTTAACGCTGCCGTCTGCGTTGAAGAAAGCGTTTTTAACGTCTTCGGAAAGGTTGGCAAGAGCCGTGCCGTTTACGGTTATGTTGCTCCAATCCGCGCCCAAAATCTGGACTTTGCCCTTGGTATATGTTGCGGTGAACACGTTTCCGCCGTTTGCGGTTACGCCGTCTTCGCCCTTAACCGCAAGCCCCGCTACGGTGGCTTTTTCTATGGTGTAAGTGAACGAGCGCACCAGCGAATCCGCCGAGCCGCTTATGCTGCCCGACCAGTCGTAGGTTTGCGAAAGCTCGATAGTCGCCCTGTATGCTCCCGCGTTTATCGACTTGCCGCCGACAACCTCGGCGCCGTCGGTGCTGACAACCGTGTAGCTTTCGTAAGCCGCGGTCGTTAAATAAACTTTTTTGCCGTCGTTATCGGTATAGTACAACACGGGAAGCTTTTCCGTGCCGTCGTAGACGAGCTTGGAAATTTCGGGGTCCTCCTCTCTGTAAATAAGGAAGCCCGAGCCTTTTACCTTTAACACTGCGCTTAAATCCACACCCTCTAAGGTGTAGTTGCCGCTTGCGTTGGTTATTTCGGAATTAACTCTGACGGGGTAATCTGCTTTGTCGATTGCAACCGTGCCGGCGGTGACGAAGCTTACGTCAAGCCTGTCGGTATCCGCCGCGTTTTTCTTGTTGGCGATAACCGCCAGTGCGACGTGTTCAACACCCTTTTCGTAGCTTGCGTCCAAGCCCTTGTGTGCGTCGTCGATTTGGTCGTGGTACCACTCTATTACAACCTTTAAAGGCGTAATGGTAGCCGTGGAAATCGCGGCGGTATCGGTTAAGTTATAGTTGCCCGCCGCCGCGCCGACAAGCGAAATGCCGCTTACGGTAACGGTTTTACCTGTTGCCGCGTTTCTGTCGGCGTAGGTTGCGTCCGTGAATTCAATGCCCAGCTCGTCGCCGCTGTGGTACCAGCTGAACTGCACGCCCGAAACGTCTACGTCCGCATGGGCAACGTTGGCGTTGCCGTCGTAGGTTTTGCCCGTAACGGCAATACTGTTGGCGGTTACGGTTACGTCTTTGGGCGTAATTTTAATGTCCGTGCTGCCTATGTAGGCGGTGTGGTTATCCGCTTCGACCTTAAAATGGATTGTTCTGCTGTCGGAAACGTTGGTAACCTCGGGCAGGGTATTAGACCAAACCTCCGTGCCCGTGCCAAGGTTGTCGTAAGTGAAGTACCACTTAACCGAGCTTTCGTCGCGCGTATGCTTTAAAACCACCTTGTCGAGGTAATTTTTCATCGCGCCGTGCTTTTCGCCGTCGTAAATACCGATGTACGCAAGCGCCGCCAAGTCGGTTATGCTTAAAGTAATCGCAGCCGCCGCGATTTCGAAGTCGCGCGTGGTTATGCTTGCCGAGCCTTCGTCTGCCGCCGAGAAAGTGAAGTTCTTTGCCGCGCCCTCTTTAAGCGTTGCGGTTATGCTTTGGTTCGCGCCCGCGTTTGTCTGCGTTGTGTACTCGAAGTCGTTAGCAGTCAACTGCGCCGCGCTGTCCACCGACGTGGCGTAGCCGACCGAGCCCATATTTATAGTAGGGTGCAACGCCGTGCCGGTGTAGTTCTGCTTTAAGTTATCCCACGTGATATCGCCAGCGTTGATAACGGCTTTATTAACCTTAAACGCGCGGGTGTTTACGTTGGAAACCGAAGTATCCCACTCAAAGTTGTTGGCATAAGCCGAGCCCGCCTTCAACTCTGCGGTTACGGTGTAATTGCCCGCGTTTACCGCCTTGCCGCCGACAAGCGCAAGCCCCGCGTCAACGGGCGCGTAGATATAGGTGAAATCCGTTCCCGCAACGGGTAAATACGTGCTTGCAATATTGTTTGCGGTGGAAACCGCCGCTGCCGTCCAATCCTTCGCCGTGCCGCTGTAATGCAAATCGGCGGGCGAAGTCCAGCTAAGCAAATTAATCTTAGCTTTATTTATTACAAAAGTCGTCGTTGTCGTTTTGGTCGCGTCGTAATTGCCCTTGCCGCGCAAAGTAACGGTTACCGTGCCCGCGTTGGTTCTGTCGCCCGAGCCGCCGTTCGTGTTGGAATAAGTTACTTCGTAATCCTTATCCAAAACAAGGTTTTCCGTTCTGCCGTTTGCAAAGGTTATCGAAATAGCAAGCTTTCTGTCGCCGCTTACCGTTAAAGGCTGCGGTTCGCCCGTGTAAGTTACGGGCGCAAGCTGCGTAATCGAAGAAGAAGTTATGTCCGCGGGCGTGATAACAACCGACAAAACCGCGCTTTCGTAAATTTCGTGGTTGTCCGCCTCTACCTGCACTTTAATTTTCGTGCTGCCCTGCGAAACGTTGGTTAATTGCGGCATAGTCGTGGACCAACTGCTCCAGGTCGCGCCGTTGTCCGTGCTGGTTGCATAGCGCCAAACAGCCGCGCCGCCGCCGAATGTGGGCGTTTTGTTGTCAACGGTTTTTGCGTCGTAACCGTCCGCAATCATGTTGTGCGGAGCCATGTCGTAAACCCACGCGTTGGGGGTTACGGTTACCGTAAGCTGCGCCTTTTTAATTTCGTAATTTTTCGTCACGCTCTCGCCCGCCGCGTCAACGCCGTCCGAGCCCGTAGCAACAAGCTTAAAGTTGCCCGTAAACGCGCTTGCAAGCGTTGCCTTAACGGTGTTTGCCGTGCCCGCGTTCGTGCCGCCCGCAGTTATGGTATAAGTAAAGTTCGCCGCCGCGGGTTTGGTGCCGCCCGTAACCGTTGCGGGGATATTAACGCCCGTCACCGTCGGTTTTTGCGCCGCGCCCGAATAAGTTATTGCCGCCGTGCTCCACGTTACCGAAATTTCCGCCTTTTTAATTGTGAAAGTATGGCTCAAAAACGCCGTGCCCGCCGCGGGTAATGCATAGTTGGAATTCGCAAGCGCGGTTGCCGTTGCGGTGTAATCCGAAGCCGAAGCGTTAGTCTGCTCGCCGCTCACAGTCGCCGCAAACGCCGTGTCGCCCGCGCAAAGCCCTTGCGCCGTGCCAACCGTCGCGGTCGGCTTTTGCGCCGTGCCCGTATAAGTCAAATCATCGTTCGCCCAGGCAAGCCCCGTTATCGTCTTTGCGGTGATGCTCGCCTTAACGGTCTTGTTTGCCATGGTGTAGTTCGTCGCCTTGCTGCCGCCAAGCGTGTAAACCACGGTCACGTTCTTGTCCGTGCCCTTGTTCTTATCCGCAAACGTGCCCGTTGCCGAAACGGTTAAATTCGCGCCGTCGCTGTTGCCCGTAATCGTCCCAACCGTCACCGTCGCAGCCGTCGTTCCGTCATAAACCTTGTTCGCCGCCGTGCTCGCCGCCGTTATCGTCTTTTTGTTTATCGTCGCCGTAACGGTCACGTCCGCCGCCGTTTTCGTCGTCTTCCACGAATAGCCCGATTTCAACTTAAACGTAATGCGGTAATCCGCCGCGTCGCGCGCCTTAATAAACATGCCGTCAACCGTGGGCGTGGTTACCGTAATCGTTTTCGTCGTGCCCGTTTCATAAGTTGCCGAAACGGTGTAAGACGCAATATATTGCGTGTTGTAGTTAGAAATTATCTCTTGAACGGAGCCGTTAAAGGTCAAGCCCGCAGGCGCGGAAGGCACGTCAATCAAAAGCCCCAAAGTCGCCTGCTTAGAGGTACCCGTGCCCGTTGAAGAAACTTCGTAACTGCCGTTGTCCGAGGTGAAATAATCCCAAGGATTTTTTGCGGAGTTCGCCGTGCCGTAGCCCGTGGTGAACGTGCCCGTTTTCGCCGCCATTGTTACGCCGACATTAAAGCCCGAATTGAGCGCGCCGCCGATTGTTATGGTTTTCCCCGAGGGCAAATAAACGTTGCTCGTCGCAACCGAAGTCGTTGTAAAGTTGTCGTGTATTTTAGCTGTGTTCGACAACGATAATGTACCGCTTGAAAGATAAACGCCGCCGCCAAGACCGCCCGCACTCGTAGAAGAATCGTAAGTTGCGGTGTTTTGCTTAATTTCGCCGCCCGTCATTGTAAACGTGCCGTTTTCCAAATAAACACCGCCGCCGTTTGTCGTCGCAATATTATTTCTTATAACGCCACCCGTCATAGTAAACGTGCCGTTACCGGCAATCACCACTGCACCGCCGTTCCTAATTGTATTGCCCGAAATTGTGCCGCTTTGAAGCGTTAATTTTGCACCGTTTGCAACGTATATTGAACCGTTAGTATTAGTGCTGTAAGCGCCCGTCATAGTTCCGCCGTTGTTGCCCGAACTATCTTTTATTATGAGAGTACCGTATACCGTCATTATACGCCCTTCCGATTGTGTTTTAGTAAGAGCGCGGTCTAAGGTATAGCCGTTTAAGTCCAAAGTTACGGTTTTACCGCTTGGAACGTTGAGCGCCCCGTAGCGAAAAGGCGTGCTGGTTGTGGTTACCGTGTCGCTTGCGCCGTTAAACGAGGTTGTAAAGGTTGAATTTGCGGTTGCAACCCAGTTTGAAGTCATTTTAAAGGTGCCGCTGTTGTTTACGGCGGTTGTCCAAGCGCTTGCAAGGCTTGAAGTTGTGCCGCCTGTTGCAAGTTGCAATGAGCCGTTTGCATTAAGATTAATCTTGTAAGATTTGTTGTCTGCAAAAAAGTAACGCGAAACGTCCGCCGCGGCGTTGCCCGCCGCCGTGTATCCCGTTGCGAAAACCTGAGCCGTGGGGTTACTTGCGAAGCCTGTTACACCTATATACGCACCCGTGGTAAGCTTGCCCGATATAACAGGAGCCGTGTCGGTTGAAGTTGCCATAACAAGATTGCCCGTACCGCCGTTGTTATAAATTTTGGGTGAACCCGAAAATTTATATTGCGCCAAGCGCAAAGTTGTTATGCCACCCGCTTTGTTGTTTGTTATTGAACCGCCCGAAATAGTCATACCGAACGTGGGGCTGGTGGAGCTGCCGGCTACCTTGTCGTTAGTAACATGTATGCCCCAACCGCTATTGCCCGAAATGGTTCCGCCCGACATGGTCATATCCGTATTGCCTACGTGCACTTGTATGCCAGAACCTGTGTTATTAATTATCGAGCCGCCTGTCATTTTAAAATGGCAAGTAGTATCTACATATATGCCGTTGCCAGTATTTTCCGAAACGACGCCGCCGTGCAATTCCACGTTCATATAACCGTGTAAACCGCCGCCAATCACAGCCTTATTGCCCGAAACGTAGCCGCCGTTCATAATGAAATAGCCGCCGTTTTGAACACTATTGCCTACACCGCCCCCAAGCTTAGCAGAATTGCCGGTAATATTGCCCGAATTAAAAATAACCGTGGCGTATGCCACATAAATTCCGCCGCCGTTTCCGTGCGAGGAATTATTTGTCACACCATCTCCGGTTGCGCCGCCCGTAATTGCGCCCGACTTTGCTTCGGAGCTGTCCTCTATGGTTAATTTACCATTATGAGCATATATTACTCTGCCATTAATATAATAATTACTTGCAGATAAACCGCGGTTAAGCTTATAACCGTTTAAATCGACTATAATATCCATTCCCGTATCTATGTAAATTGCGCCATAAGAAAAATAACCGTTTGTAGTACCCAAAGCCGTTTTGAAGTCGGCATGGGTTGCCGCATTCCAGTCATTGCCAAGAATAATTTTCACTTGCGATTTTGTTTCAACGCTGCGTTTAACCGCCGCAACCCACCCCGCTTCCATTTGGGCGCAGGTGCCGCTTATTCTATAAGAAACCACGTCGGCTGAACCCGCTTGGGGGGACGGTTCTTCCGCGTTGGCAAAGCTGTTGACCGCCATTAATGAACATGCAAAAATTGCGCAGACCGAAAGTACTGCGCATAAAAAAGCGAGCAACAAATTTCTTTTATTTTTGCGCAGTATACCAAAAATACTGCGCGAGCCGTTGCCCGTGCAATTAAAATTATTAAACATACCCCTAACCCCGCACGGCGGGCGACCCAAATTCGCCGTTTTTTGCCGTGCCATTGTGTTTATTTAATTCGTCGCGCCGTTTGTTTTTGCGGCGCGCGTGAATTAGCTTGTTGTGTGCCCTACCCTGCTCTCTGTCATTCTGAGCGCAGCCGAAGAATCTTTTAGATGTTTCGCTTTGCTCAACATGACAAACGCTGTTAAAATATTTTTTCCGCCCCTCCGGTTGGGTAGGGTTGAAGGGGCGGAAAGCCCGCGCGGATTGTTATTTTGTAACAATTCGCCTTGGAACCTTAATTAAAAAATTCATCTATTAAAATAATAGATGAACAAATATGCAATTATTTTTCAGTTTTAGGGACAAAATCGGGTTGCCGCGGCAATTTTTGCCATAAAAAAAGTGTTAAAATCTGTTGACAGAGCTAAAAACAAGTGATAAAATCAAGTCAAAAGTTCATGTATTATTTTAATACATGTACAAATATGTTAATTTTTTGTTATTTAATAAAAAAATGAAAAAATAAAAGCCGCGGCGCAAAAT
>JAIDVM010000030.1:59157-79772 GCA_029059705.1 Clostridia bacterium | reverse complement strand
TAATCTTAATTGCCTTTCTTTGTACTTGCTTTTCTCTATCTTTCTTCTTTCTCTTCTCTATGCAGTTGTCAGACTTCAAATCTACCGAAAAAAGTCGGCGGTTTTTGCTAAGTTTTACTTAGAAAAACATTGCTGTCTAAATCGACAGCTTTTATATCTTAACAAAATAACTACACAATGTCAACCGATTTTTAATAAAAATTTTAAGAAATTTAAGGAAATTTGCGGGCGGTTTATATGGAAAAATCCGTACTTTTCATGTAAAGTACGGACGTCGCGCTTTTAAAAAACTTAAAGATTTTTAGTAATTTCCGCAAAAAATCAAAAATTCGCATTCGGGCAGATTTGCGGTTGTTGCCCCCTCGGTTGTGCAAATTTGTGAAATTGCGCTCCCCATTTCCGCCGCGAACATTTGGGCGGGATAACCCGAAAGGCGGGCTTTTGAAAGGTTCAAAGAAAAGGAAATTTCGGGACAAATTTCTTTAAGCCGCCCGTAAAAACGCGGGGCGGAAACGCCGTCGTTTTCGAGGCAGACGGAAACGCCGTAGCGCGCGCAAAAGGACATTACTTCCCTCAGCGTTTCCAAAACCCGCTCGGGCGTGAGTTCGCCGCCGAAGGGCGCGCCCTGCAAAACGTAACGCGTTGCCCCCAAAAGCTGCATGGAGCGCATGAGCTGGTCGAGCCAGTAAAAGCCGTCGCCGCGCACGCGCCGCGAGGGGCTGAAAAGCTGGTATTCGAAGTTTGGCGCGAAGGTGCGGACGGAAACAACGTTTAAGCCCGCGATTTCGGGCGCGAGGCGCTTTGAAAATTCGGGGCGGTATTCGTAAAAGGTTTTAAACGAAATTTCCGCGTTTTGCGCGCCCAGCTCCTTTATTTGTTTTGCGGCGGCTTCGGTTTCGCAGTTGAACCCCGCCGTTGAAATTGCTTTTTTCATATTATATATAGTGTAACATACGCAAAAACAAAAATCAACCCGCAGATTTTTTGCGGGTTGGGAATTTTGCATGGTTTTGCGCGGGAAATTGCCTTGCAATGCGCAAAAAGATTCTTCGGCGCGGGCTTCGCCCTTGCTCAGAATGACAAGGGGTGCACTTTGCACTTGCCCAGAATGACAGGGGCGGGCGGCACGCTTTGCGAACACTTGGTAAAGTTAAACAAAGTTTGACGACACGCAAACCTTCGGGCAAAGCCCTCGGGCAGAATGACAGGGGTGACGAGCGGCGCGGAACGCGACACAGCAATGCGCAGTTTATAACCCGTGCGTTAAATTATTTTGCTATACCCGTAGGAGTTTACGACCGCGTCTACCTTTACGCCATTTTTGCAAAGCGGGCAATCGGTGGGGGCGTGCGAGGCGTAGTCGGGCAAGTCGGTTATGCCGAAAACCTTTACGACGGGCACGTCGCACGAAAATTCGCCGCCGAACACGGTTGCAACACCCACCGCCTCGCCGCCGTAGTAACGAATTCCTTCGACAACGCTCTTTACGTCCTTACCCGTTGTTGCGGAGGCAGTTAATAAAAGCACGCGCTTGTTTTTGACGAACTGCAAAAAGTTGTCGCGCAGCAAAAGCTTGTCGTTTGTGATTTCGGGGGTGATGACGGCGATGTTTTGGTCGAGGTTGACGTGCGAATGCGAAAGATATTCCGCCATGAACGCGCCGACCATTTTCATTCTGTCGAGGGAGATTATCGTGTCGACGGGGGTTGAAACGAAGCTGTCGGAAAACAGTTTTGCCGCAGCCTTTGCCGCGCCGAGCACGGATTTTACGTCGGTCATGTCCACGCAATAATTTACGTGCGAGTGCCTTGTGGCGAAGTGCCCCGGAATGACCTTGATTTTTACCATACGGTTGGCGTGTGAAGTTATTTCGTAAGCTCTCTTTTCCATTTTTTACCTCTTTTTATTTATTATTTGGGGTTAAGATTTGTAATTATATCCCTCATCCGTCTTGACTTTGTCAAGCCACCTTCCCCCTTGAAAGAGGGAAGGCTTTTAAAGGGCGCTCAATTTTGCGCAGAACCGCTGCGCGGGCGCAAAAAGATTCTTCACTACGTTCAGAATGACAGGGTGGGCGTTTTTACAAGTGGAAGGCGTTTTCGATGTGGTTAATCTTTCCGTTCAAAATTTCGATTATGTCGAAACGCACGGTGCAATCGATTTCTTTGTTGATAAAATAGTACTTTGCCCCCATAATATAGCGGGTTTTGCGGCGTTCGTTTACCGCCTGCGAGGGCGCGCCGTAATTTTCGGAAAGGCGGGTTTTGACCTCGATAAAGGCGATTACGTCGCCTTTTTGCGCGATTATATCCACCTCGCCGAAGGGGTTTTTGTAGTTCTTTTCCAAAATTTTCCAGCCGTGCAGCCTAAGATAAGCGCGCGCCTTTTTTTCGCCCGCGGCGCCCAGCTTTTTGTTGTGCATGCGCTGCTTTTCGCCGTTTACTCCGCCCATTTTTTTACGAAGCTCCTGCGGTGGACGGGACATAATCCCGCGCGTTCGATTGCGGCGATATGCTCCGCCGTGCCGTAGCCCTTGTTTTTGGCAAATGCGTATTCGGGGAATTCTTTGGCGTATTCGCACATTAAATTATCCCTGAAAACCTTTGCGACTATCGAAGCCGCGCCAATCGAATAGCTGTAATAATCGCCCTTTATTATGCTTTTTTGCGGAACGGAAATATCGAGCGTCATGTTACCGTCGGTTAAGACGAAGTCGGGCTTTACTTTAAGGCTTTCGACCGCGTTTTTCATGCAAAGGCGGGTTGCCTGCAAGATGTTAATTTCATCGATAATTTGCGGTTCGACGCGGCATATTGCATAGGCAACGGCTTTTTCCTTTATTAATCCGGCAAGTTTTTCGCGCTTTTTTTCGGATAGCTTTTTGCTATCGTCGACGCCCTTGATTATATCATTTAAAGGCATGATGACCGCCGCGCAGACGACGGGGCCGGCGAGCGGACCTCTGCCCACCTCGTCAACTCCGCAGATATATTTGCAACCTTTTTTTAATAAATCTCTTTCGTAGCTAAGCTTGTCCATTTTAAAAACCCAAGCCCTCGATATCGGAAACGCCGTCTAAGGTTATTCTGCCGAGCTTGCCCTTGCGGAAGTCGTCTATAAGCGCCCTTTCGCCGCGCTCGTAATCGTATTCGCCGCCGCGCAGCAAAAAGCCGCGTTTTTTGCAGACCTTTTCAAGCATTTCAAGCGGGGTGCCGCCTTCTATTTCAAACCGTTCCGAAAGCCGCTGCGGGTATTTTGCAAACAGTTCCTCTAAAAGCGCGAGGGCGATATCGTCCAAATCCAGAATGTCGTCGTTTATGCTGCCGACGTAGGCAAGGCGGCGGGCGAGCGTTTGGTTTTCGAACGCGGGCGGCATGGTGCCGGGGGTGTCCAAAAGCTCGAAATTGCCGCAGCCTATCCATTGTTTGCCGCGCGTTACCCCTGCCTTATCACCCGTTTGCGCGCGTTTGCTGCCCGCAAGAAGGTTGATTAGCGTGCTTTTGCCCGTGTTGGGAACGCCCGCAACCATAAAGCGGAAGCATTTGTTTTGCCCGCGTGCCTGCGCTCTTTCGCGCTTTTCGGTGACTAAGCTTTCGATTGCCCCCGTAATATTGCGCCGCGAGCCTGAATTTATCGCGTTTATTTTAATTGCCGCCGCGCCCTTTTCCTTAATTTTGGAAAGCAGGATATCGCTGCGTTCGTCGGCTAAGTCGCCCTTGCCCAAGACGTATAAAACGGGCTTTTGCCCCGCGAGCTTTTTGAGCTTGGGGTTGAACGACGACGCGGGGCAGCGCGAATCGAGCACGAAAACAAGCCCGTCGACGAGCTTTAAATTTTGCTCCATCATGCGCATTGCCGCGGTCATATGCCCCGGAAACCATTGTATGTTTTTCATTGTTTATCACCCTTTAAAAGGTCGGGGCGGCGCTCTTTTGTGAGCTTTTCGCTCTGCTCCCTGCGCCACTCGTCTATAAGCTTGTGGTTGCCCGAAAGCAGAACTTTGGGCACTTTAACGCCTTTGAATTCGGCGGGGCGGGTGTATTGCGGGTATTCCAAGCCCTCGCCCGCAAAGCTTTCGTCCACGAGCGAGCCGTTAGAAATTACCCCGTCGATATACCTTGCAACGCAGTCGCAAACCACCATTGCGGGCAGTTCGCCGCCCGTTAAAACGTAGTCGCCTATGGAAATTTCCTCGTCGATATACAAATCGATTACCCTTTGGTCGACGCCCTCGTAGTGCCCGCACAACAAAACGACGTGTTCGTAATTTATTAGCTCAAAAACCTTGCTTTGCTTAAACGTTTCGCCCTTGGGTGAAAGGTAAATTCGCCTTGCGGTGTGCTGCGGGTCAACCGCTTCTATCGCCGAGGCGATGGGCTGGGGAAGCATGACCATGCCCGCGCCCCCGCCGAAGGGATAATCGTCGCACTTTAAGTGCTTGTTTTCGGCAAAGTCGCGGATGTTGACTATATCAATTTCGAGCTTGCCCGAAGAAACGGCGCGGCCGACTATGCTTTCTTTGAGCGGCGCGAACATTTCGGGGAAGAGCGTTAAAACGGTCAGCTTCAAACAGAGACTTCCTTAAATCTTTTTTTGTTTACCGTAATTTTGCGGGCGGGCACGTTTACCTCTTCGATTACTCCCTCCGCCGCCGCGAACGAGATTTCGCCCGCGGGGGTTTTTAAGGTGTAAATATCCGTGCGGGCGGGGGTGACGGAAGTTACCTCGCCCAAGACCTCGCCCGAGGAAGTAACGACCTCGCAGCCCGTTAAATCGGCAATGTAATATCTGCCCTCGGGGAGCGCGGGCATGTCTTCGCGCAGGGCTTCTAAATTTTTGCCGCGCAAAAGCTCGGCGGCGTTTCTGTCAGCAACGCCGCGAAGCGTTAAATATGCCACGTCGCCCTGAGCGCGGACGGACATAACCGAAACTTCTTCGCCGTCGATTAAAAGGTTTTTAAAGCTTTTTAAAACTTCGGCGTCGTCGCAAAGGACTTTTACTTTTATTTCGCCGCGTATGCCCTGCGGTTTTAGCACGGTTGCCACGGTTATTTTTTGATTTTGCATAAAATTAAACCCGATATATGTGCCGTTTAAAAACATTTCGCGCAATTCCGAAATTTAAGAACTGCGCGAAATACCGTTAAGCTTTTTCTTTGATTTCAACGAGATAGCGCTTGCTGTCGCGAGGGGTTGCCGAACCGACGAGCGTGCGGAGCGATTTTGCGATTTTGCCCTGCTTGCCGATTACCTTGCCCATGTCGCTTGCGTTTAAGAGCACGGTAACCTCGATTGCGGTTTCCTTTTCTTCTACGTTGTATTCTATTTCGTCCTTCTTTTCGGCGAAGCTTTCTACAACGAATTTAATTAAATCGAGAACTTTGTTTTCCATAAATATTATTCCTTATATAATTGCGGTAGCGCGGGAGCAATGCTCTCCACGGGTGAAAAGCAAGACAAGGCGAACGCGCACACATGTTTTTTCATTCTGAACGAAGTGAAGAATCTTTTAAAAGATGTTTCGCTTTCGCTCAACATGACAACGGCGCAATTGCCGCAACGTGATTATTTTAAAATGCGCAGCTTTTATGCGTTTTTAATTAGCCTTTCTTTTTCTTCTTGTCGTTGGTCTTAGGCGCCGAAAGCTTTTTGCTTTGTTCCATTGCGCCGACCTTTACGAGGTAGCTTTTAACCGTTTCGGTGGGCTGAACGCCCTTTGCAAGCCAATCCTTTGCCTTTTCAACGTCAATGTTGATTTCGGCGGGGGTCTTTAAAGGGTTTACGTAACCGACTTTATCGATATACTCGCCCGACTGCGCTTTGCGCGAATCGATTACCACGATACGGTAGAAGGGGCTTTTTTTGTCGCCCATTCTCGTAAGTCTCATTTTAACTGCCATGATTTACTCCTTTGTTGCCTTTCGGCTATATATAAAATTTTTATTTTTTATTTGGTTAAGTTTTTTGCGCAAAAATTGCGTTGCAATGCGCAAAAAGATTCTTCGGCAAGCCTCAGAATGACAAGGGGGACTGCGCTTTGCCCTTGCTCAGAATGACATAGGAAGCGTTTCGCTTTGCGCTTGGGTAGAATTGCAAGGAAACCGTTGCGGGAGCGATGCCCCCACGGGTTAGAAACAAGCAAGACGAGGCGCGGCGAGGCTTTGCGAGGGCGCGTACACGGAAGTACGTAACCAAGCAAAACGCAAACCGCAACACAGTATTGCGAAGTTTATAAACCGTGCCTTAAAAAGGAAGTCTTCTTTTGCCCGATTTAAGCTGTTTCATTAAAAGCTTGGTTTGGTCGAACTGCTTTAAAAGCTGGTTTACTTCCTGCACGCTGGTGCCGCTGCCCGCCGCTATTCGCTTTCTTCTGGAAGAGTTGATAATTGCGGGGTCGATGCGTTCCTTTTTGGTCATCGAAAGAATTATTGCGCGGGTGCGCTCGATTTTGCTTTCGTCGATGTCCTCGGCGCGCACCTTGTTGCCCATGCCGGGCATCATTGCAAGCAGAGCCTGCGCCCCGCCCATTTTTTTCATGCTTTCGAACTGCGTTAGATAATCTTCGAGGGTGAAGGTGTTTTCGAGCATTTTCTTTTGCAGCACCTTTGCCTGCTCCTGAGATACGGCTTCCTGCGCCTTTTCGATTAAAGTCAGCACGTCGCCCATGCCCAGAATACGCGAAGCCATTCTGTCGGGGTAGAAAGGCTCTAAATCGGTTAATTTTTCGCCGACGCCGATAAACTTAATGGGTTTGCCCGTTACCGCTTTTATTGAAAGGCATGCGCCGCCGCGGGTGTCGCCGTCGAGCTTGGTTAAAATTACGCCCGTGATTTCAAGCCGTTCGTTAAACGTTTTTGCAACGTTTACCGCAACCTGACCCATCATACTGTCGACGGTTAGCAAAATTTCGCTGACTTCGACGGCGTTTTTTATGTTTTCAAGCTCCTGCATTAAAGGCTCGTCTATTTCAAGGCGGCCGGCGGTGTCGATTATCACCGTATCGAACCCGTGCGAGCGCGCGTAATCCACCGCTTCCTTTGCAGTTTTTACGGGGTTTTGCGTGCCTTTTTCAAAGACCTCCGCGCCCGCGTTTTTGCCGACGACTTTAAGCTGGTTTATCGCCGCGGGGCGGTAAATATCGCACGCGACCAAGAGGGGCTTTTTACCGCTCTTTTTTAAGTTGACGGCGAGCTTGCCGCAAAGCGTGGTTTTGCCCGCGCCCTGCAAGCCGCACATCATGATTACTGTGGGGGGCTTGGGCGCGATTGAAAGCTTTTGGTTGGTTGCGCCCATGAGCGCGATTAGCTCGTCGTTGACAATTTTAATTACCTGCTGCGCGGGGTTTAAGCTTTTTAAAATTTCCTGCCCCACCGCTTTTTCGGAAACGTCGGCGCAGAATTTTTTTGCGACCTGAATGTTTACGTCGGCTTCTAAAAGCGCGACGCGCACCTCGCGCATGGCGGTTTTAATTTCAAGCTCGGTAAGCCTGCCGCGCTTTGTAAGCTTGGAAAATATATGATTTAATCTTTCGCTGAGCGAAGAAAATGCTCCCATTCGTTACCTTATCCGTTTGATTTTTGTTTCAGCCGTTCGATTTCGGCGGAAAGCTCGTTTATTCTTTGGCGCAAGCCAAGCTTTTCTTCGTACTCTTCGAGCTGTTTTTTGCAGCCCTTTAAGCACTCGGACACGGCTTGCCGCGAAACGCCCTTTTGTTCGGCGATTTCGGAAACGGTTAAATCCATATTTAAATACATATCGGTGATTTCGCTTTGCGTGGGCGTTAAAAGCCCGCGGTAAATATCCCAAAGCGCAATAAAAGTAAATTTATCCATATCCGACGTAAACCTTTGTTACTTGACAATAATATAACCGTTTTGTTTGGGCTTGTCAAGTGTTTTTACTTGATAGATATTAAAAAAACAATAACTGTTTAACAAAATTATTTAAAAATTAACAACTGTGGCGCATTTAACTTCATAAAATGTTTTTATATTGACACAAATTGCGACTTATGTTAAAATACAACACGTTGCACAAAAAGCAACAGTAAGGGAGAGTGAATTTATATGTGTAAAGATATAGACGGTGTGTTGTATGACACAGCCACTTCTACGGTAGACAAAAAATTCACCTACGGTGTACCCGGCGACCCCAGCGGCTATGAAGAGACTTTGTATATTACGAGCGACGGAAGATATTTTATTTACACCTACGGCGGCATTAAATCGAAATATCCCTGCGAAAACGTTACGCCCATCGCGCGCGACGAAGTGAAAAGCTGGATACTTTCGCATTGACTAAACGAAAAAGAAAGCCCCGCGCAAAATTTGCGCGGGGCTTTTATTGTTGTTTTAAAAAGGTTCTTCACTTCGTTCAGAATGACAAGCAAAACGTCAAAACGACAAAAAATATTAATTGCCCCCGTTATATGGCGGGTTTTCGTCGGTTTGCGGGGCTTCGTTAGGGGCGGGCTGCTCCGATTGTTCGGAGTTTGCAGAAGCCGTTTCGGGCGGAACCGTTTCGGCCGCGAGCGGCAAAGCGCCCTTTTTTTCCTTGTATAAAAGCTTTAAAAATACGGGCGTTAAAACCGAAGAAATTAAAATTAGCAGCACCGTCATTATCATGTAATCGGCGGGCAGCGCATACGCGCCGAGAGTTGAGCTTGTTACGGCGGCGGTGATAATGAGCGCCACCTCTCCGCGCGCCATCATGCCTACGCCGCCTATCGCGCTCTCTTTCCAGCCGTATTTAAAGGCTTTGCACACCGCGCCGCAGCCCGCGACTTTGCCGATTAAGCCCACGAGCACCGCCAAAACGGCAAACAAGAGCACCTGCGGGTTCATGCCCAAAAACTTTATGCTTGATATGCCTATGTTTGCAAAGAACACGGGCGCGAACACCGTGTAAGTATTTACCTCTACCTTGCTGTCGGTGTAGACGCTGGCGCGGTGGTCTGTTGAGAGAACGACGCCCGCGAGGAAGGCGCCGGTTATGTCGGCAACGCCGAAAATTTCTTCGGCAATCCAGCTGTAAGCAAAGCAAACCGCAAGCGAAAACACGGGTATGCGGTGGTGCTCGGGCCAGCGTTTATCTATCCATTTAAAGCACTTCGAAAGCCCGAAGCCCGCCACGATTGCGAACACGAAAAAGCACACAATCATAATCAGGGTGCCGTATATGGTGGATTTAAAGGCTTCGAAGGCGTTTAAATTTTCGCCGCCTTCGGTGGGGACTACGCCCTTGACGACAGAAAGCAGTATGATGCCGATTACGTCGTCGATTATCGCCGCCGAAACTATCGTGGTGCCGAGCTTCGAGTTGATTTTGCCAAGCTCTTTTAAGACGGAAACGGTTATTGCAACGCTGGTTGCGGTGAGGATAGTTCCGAGGAAAACCGCGTGATATATGCCGGTTTGCGAAGTTCCCGTAAAGGGCAGCGCAATTAAAAAGCCCAGAATAAGCGGCAGCGCGACGCCCGCGCACGCAACCAAAGCCGCTACAAGCCCCGTGTTTTTAAGCTCCTTTAAGTTTGTTTCAAGCCCCGTTGAAAACATTAACAAAAGCACGCCTATTTTAGAGAACACGCCCAATGCGTTATCGGCGGAAAATTCGGCAAGGCTTGCGGCTTCGGGAACGGTTAAAAGCGCCCAATACCTGCCCTCTTCGAACGCGCCTTTAAAACCGATTAAGCAAAAGCCGCACAAATCGCCGAATATGGCGGGGCCGATTAACAAGCCCGCTATTATATAGCCCAAAACCTGAGGCAGCCCGAAGTGACGGAAACCAAGCCCCAAAAGCTTTGTGGAAAACAAAATTATTGCCAAAACCGCCGCAAAACCGAGCGCGGAATTACCTGAATACATACCTTAACTTCCTTTTCGATTCACCCGCATATTATAAGACTTTAATATAAAAATGTTAAGCGTTTAACTTTTGCCCGCGAAAAATTTTTAAACTTTTTTTAAATTGGGGGTTGACAAGGCAAAATTCCATGCTATAATAAAGGTACAGAAGGAAAATAACTTACAAAATGTGTTAGGTACCAACACAAATAAAGAGGTAAGCTATGAAAGATAAGTAGCCGCGAAAGCGGGTCAAGGTCTTTAAAAAATTTTGTTGCACAGTTTCAAATCATTAAGGGAAAATTGTTAAGGAGGTAAGTCTTATGATTTACTTTGCCAAGGCAATAGAAAGGAGAGGAAGGTAAACTCCGATGTACCACTTTATCAGTGGGATTTGATTCCGAAACACGGTTTTAATTTCGCAGCAGCCGACTGCATGGTTACAATAACCGACTTGCTTTTAAGCACCGTGGGGAAGTAATCCCGAAATTAAAATTTAATATTAAAAAGTTCCCCGCAGCGACGTATTGCTGCGGGGTTATGTTTTTTGAGATGCTTCGACTGCGCTTCGCTCCGCTCAGCATGACAAGAGGGAGATTGCGCGATTGGTTGCGATTTGAGAAAGCCTCTCCACGCCCTTTAATCGAGTTCGTCTAAGGTGAGGTTGAAGGCGGGAATGAAGTTTTTAAAGAAGTATTCCACCTCGGGCATGTTGCGCGACAAAAGGTCTTCCTTTATGCTCTTTTCCGCCTTGGCGAATTCCTTGTTACCCGAACGCAGCTCTTCGAGGCACTTTACGTATGCGGCGAGCCTATCCGCCGCTTTCATTAATTTATATTCTATGCTGTCCGTCTGGGGTTTTGCAAAGGGGGTTAGCTCCTCCCTTATCTCGGCGGGCAGCGCGGTTAAGAGCTTGTCGGTCGATTTTTCCTCCAAATCCTTATAAGCGCCTTGTATTGAGCGGTTGAAATACTTTATGGGCGTGGGCAAGTCGCCCGTCATAACCTCGCTGCACTCGTGGTAGAGGGCAATTAAAACGGCTTTTTCGGGGTTGGCGGTTCCTTTTAAAACTTTGTTGTTTATAATTGCGAGCGCGTGCGAAAACAGCGCGACCTGCTGGGTGTGCTCCATTATGTTTTCTTCGCGCACGGAGCGCATAAGCTGCCACCTTTTTATGTACTTCATTCTGTCCATATAGGCGTAAAAATTGTAGGACATGGGATTTTCCTTCCGTTTTTTGCGTTTTTTATATTATAGCGCATTTTAATTGACATTGCACTAAATTTGCAATACAATTTAAGCATAAAAATTAAATACCGTCGGGGGTGCTTGCGTGGCACACCGTCTTATTGAGCGGCGGCAGCTTGCGGAGTTGCGAGCAGGTCGCGGAACGCGCGCATTTTGCAAGGGAGCATACAAAAAAGTATGTGACCGCAGCAAAAGCGTAAGCGTGACAATGAGATGCGAAGCAAATACGCAAGCTGAGATTATACCCTTTGAATCGGCAACGTAATGGTTGAGCGATAAGACAAAGAGATTTTTTCGGCGTTCCCTGAATTTTTGCACGGGGGGCGTTTTATTTTACGGCGGTAGAAGGAGAAATTTTATGTTTTTTTCACAACTGTGCAGCTCGTACTTCGACCGCATTCCTATTGACGGAAACAAGTATTATCTGTACGAAGAGGTTTGGACGGAATACGCCACAAACTTTTTGACGCAGGTATTTTTGTACGCCGCGATTGCGCTTGCCGTTTTGCTTATCGGCATAGGGATTTTTGTTAAGCTTAAAAAGCCTGAAGCTTTAAAAAGTTTTTTTAAAACCGCCTGCGCGCTTGTAATTGGCTTTGTAATGACGGTAATAATAAGCATGCTTGCGCTCGATTTTGCAAAGATTGCCGAAAAGGGTTATAGCGAGTATACCGATTTATTGTATTTAGAGCTTGTGCCCGCAATTATTTTGGGGTGTGTGACAGTTGCGGGAATTGCCGCGGCTTACGTTGCAAGCTATTTTTCAAAAAAGACTTTTAAAATAACCTTAATAACCGTTGCTTCGGCGTTCGGCGCGGCGCTTGCGGCTATGCTCGTTTGCCTTGCCGTTTATCTTGCAAGAGGTTCTGCCGAAGAAAACAACGGCGCGGTGATTACCGTAACCGAAAACGCGGTTTTATATGCGTGCGCGGCGGGGCTTATTATTATAATCGGTTTGTGCGCCTTATTTTTGGGCAAGGGCGAAAAAAAGGACTTCGATTCGAAATCGATTGCATACGCTGCGATTTGCATTGC
Source organism: Clostridia bacterium (assembly GCA_029059705.1). Lineage (GTDB taxonomy): Bacteria > Bacillota > Clostridia > Christensenellales > Borkfalkiaceae > Coproplasma. The sequence continues at coordinate 67,648 of JAIDVM010000030.1, read as the reverse complement.
GATGAGCTTTGCGCTCTCTTACATAAAGCTGTGGTCTATGCCGCAGGGCGGTTCGCTTACGCTTGCCTCGCTGCTCCCCCTTATGCTTTACGCATATATGTTCGGCGTGAGAAAGGGCGTTATGGCGGGCGCGGTTTACGGCATTTTGCAATGCGTGCAAAACCCTTGGCTCATTCACCCCGCGCAGTTCCTTTTGGACTACCCCGTGGCGTTTGCGGCAATGGGGCTTGCGGGAATGTTCTCTAAAATAAAAAAGCTGGATAAGCTTCCGCAAATCCAGTTTGCTTTGGGCGCGATAGTCGCCGCCGTCCTTCGCTTTGCCGCGCACGTGCTTTCGGGCGTGTTCGCCTTTTCGGAATACTCCACGCTTGACAACGTTTGGGCTTATAGCCTCGGTTACAACGCGTTCGTTTTCCCCGACATTGCAATCGCAATCGCCGTGGGAGTTATTATTCTTTCAGTTAAGCCCTTTATAAGTCAGGTTAAACGCATACAGGTCGGCGCACTTGCAAAGCCCGCGGCGGCGGTTTCAACATCGGACGAATTGCAGAACGTCGATAATAACGGCGAAGGCGAGAATTAAAATAAAGCCGACTGTGTGGATTATTGCCTCGATTTTGCGCGGCACGGGTTTTTTGAAAATCCACTCGATTAAACAGAAAATCACCTTGCTGCCGTCGAGCGCGGGTATGGGCAAGAGATTGAAAACGGCGAGGTTGACGCCTATATACGCCGCGATTTCCAAAAAGCTTTGAACGCTTTGCGAGGCAAGCTCGGAGGTTACCTTTATGGTGGTAACCGGCCCGCCCATTGCCGAAATGCCCAATCTGCCCGTTAAAAGCTCGCCCAAAACTTTAAAAATAGTTCCCGCAATACGCCCCGAATAGGCGAACGAGCGGCCTATGGTTTGGAAAAACCCGAAGCGGTAATTTACCGCGCCCACGTTGTAATAGCTTGCGCCGTTTTCAGCAACGTAAGTGCCTATGCCGAGCGCGCGCCAAACCTTTGAAGTATCGGAAGAGCTTGCAAAATCGCAGTCGGCGCGGAGCTTTAAGGTTATATTTTCGGTCTGTTCGCCGCGCACGACGAGGGCTTGAACCTCTTCACCCGCCTTTTTGCCGTTTAACGCGGCAACGAAGTCGGTTACGAGATAAATATTGCGCCCGTTTACGCTTAAAATAACGTCGTTATCGCTAAGCGAATATTCGGCGTAAATTTCCGCTTCGGCGCCCTCGTAAGGGGCGACGGCGCCCGCTTTGAACACGGGCTGCCCGAAAGCCGCCATGGAAATTAAGATGAGCAGCAGCGCAAGAATATAATTGAAAAGCGGGCCCGCCAAAAGCACTAAAATGCGCTTCCACGGCGCTTTTGAGTTGAAGGAGCGCTCGCCCTCTTCCTCGGTATCCTCGCCCGCGAACGCGCAAAAACCGCCGAGCGGAAAAAGGCGCAAAGAAAACGCCTCGCCGCTTTTTTTGGACGTGCGCTTAAAGAGCTTGGGGCCGAAGCCGATTGCAAACTCGTTGATTTTGAATTTTAACAGCTTGCCCGCGATATAGTGCCCGAACTCGTGCACGGTTACCATTGCAAGCAAAATTAATATTGCAAGGACAACCGAGCCTATCGTAACCCATACCGAGGAAGAAAGTAAATTAATCAATATAAAAACCCGAAGCGCGGAAAAAGTGCGTTTCGGGCTTAATTTTGCCGCAAACGCGTTTTACCGCAATTTAAAAATAAGTTTTTGCGCCTTCCAGCGTGCAACGCTGTCTACCTCGGCAAGCTGTTTTAAGCTGACCGCCTCGTCGCGCGGGGTTGCCGCAAGCACGCTTTCCACCACCGTTAAAATGTCGGTGAAGGCGATTTTTTTATCTAAAAACGCTTTAACAGCCACCTCGTCCGCCGCGTTTAAGGCGCAGGGCAGCGTGCCGCCCTCCTTTGCCGCCTGCATTGCAAGCGCGTACAAGGGGTAGTCCTTTGCCTTTAAGGGTTGGAACTCAACCGAAAACGCGTTTTTAAAGCTTAACGGCTTAACCGCGCCCGCCAGCCTTTGCGGGTAGGTGAGCGCAAGGCGAATGGGGACCTCCATAGTGGGCGTACCCATTTGGGCGATGACTGCGCCGTCTTTAAACTCCACCAAAGAGTGCACTATGCTTTGCGGCTGTATGACCGTTTCAATCTTGGAATAGGGCGCGTTGAAAAGGACGTGGGCTTCGATTACCTCGTAGCCTTTGTTTAAAAGAGTTGCGCTGTCTACGGTTATTTTTTTGCCCATTTGCCACGTGGGGTGGTTTAAGGCTTGCTCGGGGGTGACGCTTTTTAAGTCCTCCCACTTTTTGCCGCGGAACGCCCCGCCCGAAGCCGTTATGACAAGCTTTTTAAAGTCCGCCTTGCGGTCGAAATTGAGGCATTGCCAAATTGCCGAGTGCTCGCTGTCGACGGGAATAATTTCTTTGCCCGCGGTTTTTGCAAGCCTTGTTATAAGCTCGCCGCCGCACACAAGCGTTTCCTTGTTGGCAAGCGCCAAATTTTTGCCCGCTTTAAGCGCGCGCACGCTGTATTCAAGCCCCGCAAAGCCCGTTGCGGCGTTGAAAACCAAGTCCGCGCTTTCTATTTCCGCCGCTTTTAAGGCGGCTTCGGCGTTTTGCGAAGCGAGAGCCGAATATTCAGGCTTGAACTCGCGCACCTGACGGTTAAACTCTTCCGAAGGATTCTGCGCCGCGAGCGCGACGATTTTAAACAAATCCTTTCTGCCGCGGACTACCTCTAAAACCTGTCTGCCTATGGAGCCGGTTGAACCGATTAACGCAATCTTTTTCATAAATTATTATACCCGAAAATTTTTATTTAATGACAAAAATGCCGCTTAAAAGCGGCGTTTTCGTTTATTTATTATATTTAGCTTAAATGATTATTGTGCCGAAGCTGAAAAGGACGATTACGCTGCAATAGAGCATGCTGTCGAACCTGTCTAAAATTCCGCCGTGTCCGGGGAGAAGGCTGCCCATGTCCTTAACGCCGCATTCGCGCTTTATCGCGCTTTCCAAAAGGTCGCCCACCTGCGCCAGAACCGAAGTGAAAAGACCGATTAAGATGAACGAAACGACGTAAGGGAAATTGCTGGAAAAGGTTAAGTAAACCTCGTTAAAGCGCAAAAGCTGATACCCGTTATCGCCGCCGACGACGCCGCCGAAGAGATAAATTACGCCGAGCGCCGCAAGCGAACCGACTATGCCGCCGATTACCCCGCCGACCGCGCCGATTATCGTTTTGTTGGGCGAAAGCTGGGGAGCGAGCTTTGCGGGGAGCCAACGCTTGCATGTGCTGCCGATAAGGAAAGCGCCGGCGTCGGTAAACACCGTTGACATGAACAACACCAGAATAGCAACCATGGAGTTGCGCGTTAAATGGTTGATTGCCGCCATCATAACGGGAAGCGCGCCGCAATAGAGCATTGCAAACACGCAGGATATTGTGCCCTTGACCGAGCTTCTGTTATGGTCGAAAACAGACGCCGCCGAAAGGAACATTACGTAAATTGCAAACGCGCACGCAACGCCCAAAAAGCCCATGTGCATGGTTATTTCGGTTAAAACGTATAAAGGAACGCTTATCGCGCAGAACGCAAGCGCAAACGCGCGCTGCATGGGCGAGATTTTCTTTTCGCCCTGCGTGTTGTCTATCGCGCGCAGAAATTCGAAACAACCTATAATTGAAATTGCCGTAAAGAGGATATCGAACCCGAGCGAGCCCCAATAAACGTTGGTTCCCTGAACTGCGGTGTAAGGCACGCACCATTTAAGCGCGCACAGCGCAATCCAGATAACGACGTAACATACGCTTGTAATAACTCTCGGCTTTAAGCCGCTGTTTTTTTGTCCCACAAAAAATTCTCCTTATAAAGAAGTAGTAATTATTTTAAACCTTTCCAAACCGCCTTTCGCGGTGCGAAAATTCGTTTAACGCCTTGTCAAACTCTTTTTCCGTAAAGTCGGGAAAGAGCACGTCGGTAAAATAAAGCTCGGCATAAGCCGCCTGATATAAAAGGAAGTTTGAAAGTCTAAGCTCCCCGCCCGTTCTTATAATTAAATCGGGTGAAGGAAGTCCGCCCGTATAAAGATATTTTTCAAGCGTTTTTTCGGTTATTTCCCCGCCGCTTTCGGCGGCAAGACGCGCGGCGCGGGCAATTTCCCCGCGCGAACCGTAATTTATGGCAAACACCATAGTAAACGTTGCGTTTTGGGGGGAATTTTCTTCGCCTTCCTTTAAAAGCTTTGCAACGTCCTGCGGCAAGCCGTGCATATCGCCGATTATTTTAACGGCGGCGTTCTGCATATACAGTTTTTTCACGTTTTCGGAAAAATATTTACGGAACAGACTATAAAGCCCTTCAAGCTCTTCCTTCGGTCTTGAAAGATTTTCGGAAGAGAGCGCGTAAACCGTAAGATATTTTATTCCCCTCTTTTGTGCGTGTTCGGCAAGGGCGATTACGCGGTTCATGCCCGCGTTGTGTCCAAACGAGCGCGGCATAAGCCGTTTTTTAGCCCATCTGCCGTTGCCGTCCATGATAAGCCCGACGTGCAGAGGAAGTTTTTCCATTAAACGGTCATTATCTCCTTTTCCTTTGCGGCAGCCAAAGCGTCTATTTGCGCGATTGCCTCGGAAACGTATTTTTCAACGTCCTTTTCGCAAGACGCATATTCGTCCTCGGAAAGGGTTTTGTCGTTTTTAAGCTTTTTAAGCTGCTCCAACGCGTCGCGGCGGATATTTCTTTGCGCGATTTTGCTGTCCTCGCCCATCTTTTTAACCTGCTTCGAAAGCTCCCTTCTGCGCTCTTCGGTGAGCTGGGGGAACGCAAGGCGGATAACTTTGCCGTCGTTGGTGGGCGTTATGCCGATGTTAGAGGTTTGCAACGCCTTTTCGATAGCCTTTAAAAGCGAAATATCCCACGGCGAAATTACAAGGCATCTGCCCTCCTGCACCGAAACGTTGGAGGTTTGGGTTACGGGCGTGGGAGCGCCGTAATAATCTACCATAACCTTATCGAGAATGTGCGGATTTGCGCGCCCCGCGCGGACAGCCTGATATTCTTCCTTTAAAACGTTGACCGTTTTCGAAAGCTTGTCGTCGAGAGTTAAAATTATTTCTTCAACCTGTTCGTTATCTACCATTTTTTAAAGTTCTCCCTTTTTTATTAATTATGTTGCGGGTAAAAACCACGCTTTTTGCCCGCAGCCCCAATTTGCGCATACCTGCGCCTGAGCGGGGTGAATTTGTGCAATTATATAATAAGTGTGCCCATAAGATTGCACAAAGAGGGCAAGCAGCCCTAAAAATCACGAAAAATCGCAGGCGCAGAATAGCCGAGATTTTTGTGAACTCATTTATTGTCTATTAAAGTTCCCATGCGCTCGCCGCAGACGGCGCGGATTATCGAATTCTTTTCGTCCAGCCCGAACGCAAGCACGGGCACGTTGTTTTCCATGCACATGGTTGCCGCGGTTGTGTCCATTGCCTTTATGCCGTGGTTTATTATATCTATAAACTTAATGTGGTCGTATTTAACCGCCTTGGGGTTAATTTTGGGGTCGCTGTCGTAAATTCCGTCGATATTTTTTGCCATAAGCAGCAAATCCGCCTGAATTTCGCATGCGCGCTGCGCCGCCGCGGTGTCCGTTGAGCAATAAGGGTTGCCCGTGCCGCAAGCCATTATAACTACTCTGCCCTTTTCGAAGTGGTGCAAAGCCTTTCTTAAAATGTAAGGTTCGGCAACGGAGGTCATAATAAGCGCCGTTTGCACGCGCGTGGGAATGCCCTTTTGCTCCAAAGCGTCCATCATTGCAAGCGAATTCATAACCGTTGCGAGCATGCCCATGTGGTCGGCAGTGGTTCTGTCCATCTGCTTGCCCTGACGCCCGCGCCAGAAGTTGCCGCCGCCGATTACGAGCGCGATTTGCACGCCCATGTCGTGAATGGTTTTAATTTGCTCCACCACGCCGGAAATAACGCTTTCGTCAAGTCCGTGACCCGTCTTTCCCGCAAGCGCCTCGCCCGAAAGCTTAATTAATACTCTCTTGTATTCAGGTTTCACGTTTTTTCTCCGTAAAATACTTATCCAAGCTATTATAACATAGCGGCAAATAAATTTCAACAATAATTAAACTTTAACGCAAAAATATTATTTTGTGCAAAAAGCGGCGCGGATAATTTATCCGCGCCGCTTAAATAACCGTAACCCCTTTGTCATGTTGAGGCTTGCCGAAACATCTCAAAGATTCTTCGGCGTACCGATGCCTTGTCCGCGCTACGCGCGAGATTCTTCGACTGCGCTCAGAATGACAAGACATACGCGCTACGCTTGCTCAGAATGACAAGACGGAGATGCACTTTGCGCTTGTTCAGAATGACAAGGGAGCGGGTAACATAACAATGGAACAAATATTTAGCTGCGCTTTGCATGACTACAACAAAAATGCCGCCCGCGGATAATTCCGCGGGCGGCTTAATTTTTTAATTAAATTACTTCTTCATTGCGTCGATTTGCTTTTGAACTTCGTCCTGCAAATTTTCGCTCTTTTTCGCAATTCCTTCGCCCATTTCAAAGCGAACGAAACGCGCGATTTTGAACTTGCTGCCGATTACCTGCGAAATCTTTTGGCTGTCGTCCTTTACGAAGGGCTGCTCTAAAAGGCAGTTTTCGGAATAATATTTGCCGAGCTTGCCCGCAACGATTTTTTCCAAAATTTCCTTGGGTTTGTTTGCGTTTTTGGGGTCGCCCTGCATTTGCACGAGCATGATTTCCTTTTCTTTATCCAAAACCGACTGGGGAACGTCCGCAGCAACCAGATAAGCGGGCTTTGCCGCCGCGATTTGAAGGGCTACGTCGTGCAGCGTTTCTTCGGCGCCGTTTGCAAAGTCGTTAGCTTCGACCATAACGCCCACTTTGCCGCCCATGTGGATATAAGTTTCGATTTTGCCCTTTGTTTCGTAAATTTCAAAGCGGCGGATAGAAATTTTTTCGCCGATGACAGCCGTCATGTTGGCAATGTAATCCTTTACGGTGCCGTCGCCAAGCTTGCAAGCGTTTAAAGCTTCTACGTCGGCGGGCTTGTTTTCGGCAACAACCTTTGCAACCTCGTCAACTATGCCGTGGAATTTTTCGCCGCGGGAAACGAAGTCGCTTTCGCAGTTGATTTCAAGCAAAACGCCAACGCCGCACTTTTCGCAAACGTATGCGCCTACAACGCCTTCGGCAGCAATTCTGCCTTCCTTTTTAACAGCCTTTGCAATGCCGCGCTCTCTTAAAAGCTCTGCCGCCTTTTCCATATTGCCGTCTGCGTCTACAAGCGCCTTTTTGCAGTCTAACATGCCCGCGCCGCTCTTGTCGCGCAGCTCCATTACGTCTTTTGCCGTGAATGCCATAATTTTATTCCTCCTGAAACTGACTTACTCTGCCTTTTCTGCGGTTTCTTCCGCTTCAACCGGTTCGCTTGCCGCAACTACTTCTTCTATGGAAGTAGGTTCGCTCTCTTCCTCTGCGGGGAGAACGGGGGTTTCGCCCTGATTTGCTTCGATTACCGCGTTTGCGATTACGGAAGCAATTAACTTAACCGCACGGATAGCGTCGTCGTTGCCGGGGATTACGTAGTCGATAAGGTCGGGGTCGCAGTTGGTGTCGGTGATTGCAACGATGGGAATGTTGAGCTTGCGCGCTTCGGCAACGGCAATGTCCTCGTTGTGGGGGTCAACCACAAACATAACGCCGGGAAGCCTGTTCATTTCCCTTATGCCGCCGAGGTTGGTCTGCAATTTGTCAAACTCTTCCTTTAATTTTGCAACTTCCTTTTTGGGAAGAAGGTCAAACTCGCCGTTTTGTTCCATCTTTTCGATTTTAACCATTCTGTCGATGCGCGAACGAATGGTTTTGAAGTTGGTGAGCGTGCCGCCCAGCCAGCGCGAGTTTACATAGTACATGCCGCAGCGCTCCGCTTCTTCCTTAACCGCGTCCTGAGCCTGCTTTTTGGTGCCCACGAACAAAATAGATTTGCCCGCCTTAACGCTTTCGCAAACGAATTTGTAAGCTTCTTCAATAAGGTCTACGGTAATCTGCAAGTCGATAATGTGGATATCGTTGCGCGCCGCATAGATGTATTTGGACATCTTGGGGTTCCATTTTCTCGTTTGGTGCCCGAAGTGTACGCCCGCTTCGAGCAGCTGTTTCATTGTTATAACCGCCATTTTAATTCCTCCGTTAAACCTCCCCGAAAGCGCGGTTTTTTAAGGCGCTTATTGCGGCATTGAAAGATTTTGCCGCCACGGAGCGCCCGCCCTTCGGGTGTGAATTTTTATAGCTTTGTAATTTTAGCAAAATTAATTGCGTTTGTAAAGCGTTTTTTTAAGGTTTTCGGCGGTTTAAAGAGGCGGGGGGGGGGCGGAAGACGGGGCCCCCCCCCCAAACACCGAATTATAATTTTTTTTGTGTGGGGTGGAGGGA
>JAIDVM010000030.1:0-59147 GCA_029059705.1 Clostridia bacterium | reverse complement strand
TTAAATATTATTTTTTTTTTTATTCTTCTTTTTTTTTTTCGTTTCTGTTTTCACCCCCCCCCCCCGCCCCCCTCCCCCCCCCCCCCCGCCCCCAAAAAGAGCATATTATGAATTTGTTTGTGAACGTTCCATCCAAAAATCGTTGTTATGTTTGTCGGTAAGGATAATTTTGTTTTCTACCGTTACCGTAAACGAAACGCCCATACTGTCACCCGAAACGGGTTCGCCGAGCTTAACCGAGCCGTTTTCGACAACGTAGCCGTAAACGGTTTCCTGCGCGTCGCCCTGCGCGGGCTGATATACGACGGTAACCTGCCCGTTATCCGCGCCCTCGGCTGCGGGTGCGAAAGTAACAGTGTAAACGCCGTTCGAGTTATCCGTTGCGCCGTAAACGCCGTTAAGCGCGCTTGCGAAATCGATTTCGCTTACCTTAAAAGTAATAGTGGTCGAAACGTTCGCCGCGGCGGCAGACGTCATTTTTATAACGTAAGTGCCCTCGGCTGCTGCCGTAAAGCTCCAATATTTAAGCGTGGGGTCGGCGGCGATTTCATCTGCCGTAGCGTCCGCTTTGGGAGCGACAAGCGTAACGTTTGCCGCCGCGCCCGAAGTCAGCGCCGCCGTAAACGCGCCGTTTGCGTGCAAGTCGGGAATACACGTGAAATAAACCGTTTCGCCTACGCCTATCGTCTTTTCGGCAACGGTAGCCTCTAATTTGTTTGCGGGATTATAAACGCGCGGCGTTAAGGTTTTGGGCGCGGAGCCTACCACGTCGAGATAAATTTTCATGGTAAGCTTTTCGGTGGTGAACGTCAGCGTTATAAGCCCGCCGCGCTTCGCCTCTATGGTGCGGTTGCCGCTGCTCCAGCTTCCTATCAAAATTACATCGTCGCCGTAAAACCAGTTTTTGGAGTCTTCCTTAGGTTTCGTTCCGTCGGTAACGTAAAGGGCGTCGGTATCGAAGCTTGCGCCCGAGGGCTGACAATTTGTGAAATTAAGCACAATTTGCTTTGTATGCCCGTTGCTGTCCACCGGACCGCGCTCGAACTTAATCGTGTCGCCGTCTTTGATTTCTTGCCCTTCGTAAAAAACCTGAAAGCTTTCTATAATGCCCGCCTTTGTGTCGCCCGACAGATAGGGGTTCTTTTCGGTGCGCTTACCGCTTTGCTGTTCGCACTCTACTTTCCATTGATAGTCGGGTTCGGGCTTGGTGGGTTTTGTAACGCCGTTTGCATCGGTAACGAAATTGGCATAAGGCTTGTCGTTTACGCTGCCCGAAAACCACGCTTTTTGCAAAACTTCGGCAGACTTAATATAGTTGCTGTCACCGAGAGTAAAGCTTACTTCCACAACAAAGTAATAGTTTCGCGTAGCGCCGCCGTCGTAAAGATAGCCGAACGAAAAACCGAAGGTTTTAGTCGCCTCGTTTTCACTGTGGGCATAGTCCTTGTTGGGGTTTGCTACGCCTATTTCATACATATCGCGTATGAGAGCTTCTATGCCGTAAGCCATTTTGTTGGAGTCGTTATACCACGGTCTGTAATAAACTCCCTCCATCATTTCGGCGCTCTTGCGGTCGGAATTGGCTTGCTGCACGCCGTTATAAACGTAGGTACTGTCCACTTCGTCGTCTACGATGCTCGTATGGTATTCGCTGATTTCGCCCATGTCGTCCTGTCTGACATAAGCGTAATTGTCGCCGAAGCGGTAAGAATAATTTACCTCAGGCCAAGTCCCTTTGATTAAAGATTTTACGGTGGAAATTCCGCCCACCACGCGCGACTTAAAGAAGGTGCCGAGGGCCAGCGCGTTTTGCACCGAAGAAAGGTTTACGCCCGCTACTTTAACGGGGTAGGTTGTGGCAACCGCCCCTTGCGAAACGGTTACGGTATAAATTCCTTCGAGCGCGAAAACGTCCTCGTAAGGCGTGCCGTCGGGAGCGGTAACCTTAAATTTAAGCGTGCTTAACGCGGTAATTTCGTCGTCGAATTCCTGCCTTTGCGCGTTTTCGTAAGTGCCGATAACTTTTATCCCCTCATACGAAATGCTTTCGCCCACTTTATAGGTTGTGGTTGCGTCCGCGGTATTAACGGCAAGTCTTTTTAAAACGTTATCGAAACCGTTTACCATAATAAAGTAAACTTCTTTTTTGTTTTGATAGCTCACCGTTACGGCGTAGCTGCCCGCAACGTTCATGTCCAGCGTACTTTCGGGCTTGAACGTTGCCTCGTCGGTTACGTCGGTTTTTTGTCCGTTTTCTTTAACGAGATAAACTTTAACGCTGTCTCCCGTAGTAAATTCGTCGCCGACGTAAAAAACGGTTTTTTGACCTTCGATAACAAGCCTTTCGCTGCCGCCGCCGCAGGCGGGCAAAACGCAGCCGAGGCACAAGGTTAAGGCAAGCGCCAAAGATATAATTATTTTTTTGAAATGCTTCATAAATTTTCTCCTATAGGGGAATTAAACGCAGATTATTCGTAATAACCGCAGGCAAACAGCCAGAATGCGTCCTGCGTTGCAAAATAGCCGTTACCTTCGGGCGTGCTGTATTCGAGCGCGGACGAGCTCATATAGTTGTCCGTCCAGAACATATGCGCTTCGGCATAGAGCTGCAAGAAGATTTTAAGCTCCTTAGTAACGTAAACCCTGTCGTGGCTGTTAGCCTTGGAGGCGTAATCGGTTTGGATAAAGTCGCCGAAATCCCAGTTTAGCGTTTTGGTGCCGTCTTCGTCCCTTAAATATTGCTGGAAGATTGTGCTGCCGGAATTAGGCTCGTAATCCTCGTCGTACCTCTTCTCGTCGTAATCAACGCCGACGTATTGCGCGGTAATTTTAAGCCATTCGTCCTTGCCCACAGGCGTTTGAATTGCCCTTGCGTTATAAAGAGAAGCCCTTGTAAAGCAAGGCGTGGTGTTTCTGATGTCGCAATAAATTCTCGGACCGAAGCCTTTGCCGAAGTTTGAATTGCCCTGAGGGTATTTTGCAAGGTCGTAAACGTGATAGCAGCCCGTTTTGGGGTTATAGCGGATTTTTTCCATGCTGAACGTTTTGTTGCCCGCAAGAGAGTCGGCGTAGTGATATGAAAGCGAAGAATTTGCCGACTGCGCAGCCTGCTTAGCCCTTATAACCTTGTATTGCGTGGTATCCCTTACTTCACCTTCGTATTTGATTTCGAAGTCAACCGTCGAGGGATAGGTGTTAAACTTGTGCTCCGCCTCCACGGTAAAGTAATAGGGGTTGCCAACAAGTTTAGGCTCGACGAAAACGTTGTAAACGAAGTTTTTTGTGTAAGTTCCCTCTTTGCCGCCGTCGGATATTATTGTATGAGGCGTAGGCACAACGTAACCGCCCGCGTTGCCGTTATAAGCTTTAAGCACCGGCTTTAAATTGTCGGCGAAGATATCCACCCACGAAGTAATGGAATACCAGCCCGATTGGGTGGGGGAATAGCAATAATGGACGGGTTTTGACGCCGATTTTATTGTTGCGCGGAAGGTGCCCAGCGTGCGTAAAACGTAACATTCGCCGTTTTTCCAGCCCGTGCCGCTGCCCGTTGAAGGTCTTGAAGGCCTTTTAAGGTTGATATAAATTTTGCGCGAGCCCGGGGTTGCAATGTTTTCGTTGGGGTTATAAGTGAACTCTGCGGGAAGATTTATAATATGCACGTAATAGTCGCCCTCGTCAATTTCACCCGCGTTGCCAAAGCCTTTTTCATCAAGCGTAGCCGTAAAGCGTTTACGTTTGTTGGTAGTATTAATCCATTCGGCTTGTATCGAGCTGGTGCCAAAGTTATAGGGCGCGCTGTCAACGAATAACGTTACGGTATAATCCGTTTCCTTTACTTTGCCGCCCTCTTCGGGCTTTTCGGGCACGTTGGGATTATCGGGCTGTTCGGGTTGCTCCGTAGAGCCCTGATTGCCGCCCGAAGGCTTGCCGTTGTTATCGATAACGGACCCGTAGCCGCAGCCCGCGCACGCAAACGCGAACAGGGAACAAAGAAGCACGGCAAGAAATTTAATTTTAAAATTACGTTTCACTTGCATTGCCTCCTTGTTTCGTTTTTTCGCTGTTTACGCTTTTGTTTTTGCGGCTGAAGAAGGTAACGATATCCTTCCAGCGCAGTTTTCTGAGCGCGATATCCACAACTATCAGTATAACCGCAAAAATCATGAGCGGAATTGTGAATTCGTATCTGAAAGTCGTATGCTTGAGGTTGTCTACACTCAAATCGACAGTGCCGTCCTCCGAAACCGCGTCGGTAGTAATAAGACGGTTAAGGTTGCCTATGGGATAAGACGCAAAGCCGTCGTATTCGGGATAGTACGAAATTGCAAAAGCTGTGTTTGTTTCGTAATGGTTGAGATAGCGGGGATTTTCGTCGCTTTCGTCTATTTCGTCGTTAAAAGCGGGGTTGCGCCCGTAGCTGTAGCTTATGCGTAAGTGATAAGTGCCGAGCATTGGGGTTTCGAACCGCGCCCTGTAATCTTCGGTGGCGAAATTCAAAGGTTTTGTCGTTTCGGTGCCGTCGGGCGCAATTAAAGTTACGCTTAACGACGCGTCGGAATAAACCGCCGCCGTAGTAACCGAAATATCGGCGTTAAGCCCTTTTATTTCCGTTTGGATAATAAGCGGCGTATCCGTGCACTCGTCGGGAAGCGTTGCCGCCTTTATGTTTGAAAGAACCTGTCTGCCCGAGGTATTCGAGCCCCAGCTTGAAATCCAGTTCGAGCTTGGGGAAATATCCGTGAGAACGGAAACAACCTTTCCGTTGCCGTAATTCCAATAAGCGTAAAGCGGCGCGTCGACGGGCGTAGTTTTGTTGCGCATATAAGTTGCCGAAAGCACTACGGTTGAGCCGAATTTTTCGCTGCTTGCCCAAAAACCGCTCACCCTTTCCACTTCGGTCAGCCCTTTAACAAGCTCTTCGTCCTTGCGGTTTATCTTTACGGGATACGTTTCGCCCTCGATTTTTACCGCGGCTTGTTCTTCGGTAAACGAACGAATGGTGTATTCTATTTCGGATTCGTTTTTAATGCTTTGGTAAAAGCCTTTGCCCGAAGCTTTGGGGTTGTTTACCAGCCCTTCGAGAAACTCTTCGTCGGCGGTGGCGGGGAACATGCCCAGCGCGGAAATTATTACGTTGCCGCCCGTGCCCGACATTTCCTGCGCAAGCGTGTTGCAAGCCGATTTTTCGCCCGCGCTGTTTATTATGCCGTCGGAAAGAATTATCAGCTCGCGGTTGGGCGCGCCGCTTTCCTTTATCGCCTTAAAAGCGGTTTGCATTGCCGAATTGAGCAGCGTGCCGTTACGAACGGTAATATTGTTGATTGCCTCTATCAGTACCTTACGGCTTTTAAGCTTGGTGGGCTCGCAATAGGTTATGCGGTCGCCCGAAAAGCCGACGACCATTACGGTGTCGTTCTGCCCGAACGTGTTTAAAAGCGCGATTGCCGCTTCCTTTGCGGTGGACAACCTGCCCGAAAAACCGCCGCTTGTGGAAATATCGAGCAAAAGCACTATTATGCGTTCGTCCTTGTCGTCGTTGCCGATATTTACGGGCAGCATGCCGCTAAGCTGCGTAAGCGCCTCGTTGGGCGTTTCCTCGCTGAACGTATTCTGAATATAGGTGTTGCCGTAAGTGGTAAGGGTTTTTCCGAACTTCATAACAGCCGTGTTAAGGCAGTTAAGGAAGGTTAAGCTTGCGCCCCATTCGCTGAGGTTGAAGTTGGAAATGGCTATTTCGTCGTAAACGCACAAGTCCTCTACCGTTAAGGGGATTGCGTTGGGGTTTGATATAAACGTAACGTTTTCCGTGCCGTAAATAAGTCTGCCCGCCATAAGGTCATATTCCGAACCGCCGATAAACAGCACTTTTACGTCGTCCGAAACGGACTGCGTGAAATAATATTCGTTGTTTTCGGAGGCGGTGTCGTCGGCTTCGTTTTCGAACTCGAGCCTTACCGTATAGTTAAACTCGCCCGCTTCGCTTGTGTCAAGGTCAAAGGTTACTACGTTAAGCCCCTTGTCGAAGGATTCGGCGCGGCGCGCAACGATTTGCCCGTTGCAAAGCAGGGTAACCCAGCTGTTGCGGGTGCGCTGGGCATTGTTGCTGCGGATAAGCACGTTTGCCTGTTCGGCTTTATCGACGTAGGTCGATTTTGTAGCCTCGACGCCGTCAACCTGAACTTCGTTTACGTTTTCGGATATGTTGTCGTTAAGGAAAACCGCGTCGATTATTACGCCGTCGTTCCGCAAAGCGTTTACCACTTTTATGGTGTCGTTCGTCGAAACGGTTTCAACGCCGTCGGTTATCACCACTATGCGTTTTATTACTTCGTCGTCGAAGAGGTTGCCCGCATAGCGCATTGCCGCGGCGATATCCGTTGCGCTTTGGTCTATAACGGGGTTGTTCCCCTCAACGAGGTTGGAAACGCTTCTGCGTCCCTCGCCGAGGTCGGTAAGCAAGGCGTAATTTCTGCCGAAGCCGATTACGCCCATGCGCGCGTTTCCCGGAAGGCTTTGTTCGATTTTTCTTATATATTCGTCAACCTGTTCGAGATTGCGGTTTGCCGAGTAAGAAACGTCGGCGACGACGAACACGTTCGTTTCGGTGATTACGCTTTCGAACGACATTCCGCACAGCGCAAACACTATGCTCAGGCACATAACGAGGTGCAGCGCGCACGAGGTTACGTTGTGCCAGTTTAAGTTGGTTTTGCGCACGGTTATAAAGAACGGCGCAAGCACGAGCGCGAAAAGCGGAATTAAAAGGAATAATAACCAGGGATTATCGAAGCTGATACTGCTCATAGCAATACACCCCCCAATCCGCCATAAAGAAGACGGCAAGAATAATCAGATAAATAAGAATATCGTCGTAATAACCGTCCGAATATTCATTGCTCGGCGTACCCGAAACGGCGATATTTCCCGTTGCCACGGAATAGCTTTCCGATTCGGCAACGCCCGCAAACAGCGAATAAACGCGTTCCTCGCCGTTGATGGTTACGGTTAAAGTATAAGTTCCCGCCTCGGTAAGCTGCGTTTGGGCGACTGCCGAAGCCGTGCTGAGCGGCGGAACGGGTTTGCCCGAAGGCGCGCGAAGCACCATAGCCGTGCAGCCGCTTAAAACGTTGACCGAAAGCGTGTCCCCCGCCGTGTACATGGTTTTATCAAGCACGGCAGGCGAAGAATAATTAAACAGATTGCGCATGAGTATTAAATAATTTAAGTCAAGCGCATAGTTACTGTCGGAAATGGCGAACGAAACCACTACCTGCTTGTCGTTGTTTTCGTTCGTGCCCGCAAATATCAGCGGGTTTTTGTTGTAAGAAAGCAAAGTGGTAAAATTGCTGCTTACCGCGTATTTGGAATATTTTTTAACGGCTACCTTTTTTGCGGTTTGCACGTTGATGTCCTTTAAAAGCATTTCCGAAAGCCCCGCCGCGGGTTTTTCATACTCCGCCTCGTAAAAGTATTTCACGTCCTGCCCGCCCGTATCCGAGCCGCCCATATCCAGATTTTTATCCTCGTCCGCGTCCACTACGGTCTGGAAGCTGAAACCCGATTTGGGAATACTCTGCGTGGGATTGAAAAGCCACACGGTGCCGCCTTTGGGAAGCTCCGCGGGTGCGTAGCAATCGAAAACGTAAAGCCCGTAAAGCTCCGCTTCGCCCTTTTTGTATGCAACGAAATACTCCTGTTCGAAGTATTCGGTAGTCATAACTTTAAGCTCGGTATTGCACACAGCTGTGAGCATGGAACGGAGATAGAAGGGCGAATCGCTTACGAGCAGCGTGGGAAGCGTATCCCCCGCCTTCGTTTCGTAAAAGATTGCCGAATTATCCTGCATGAAGCCGTCAGCGTTTTTAATGCGCAGCTCCATCGAGCTGAAATCCTGAGCCTGATAAATGAACTCTATTTCCGTCTTTTCAAGCTTTTTCACCGAAACGGTGCGCGTATCGTGCGGCTGCTCGCCGCCGTCAACGTAAAATTCAGCCGTAAGCACGGCGTCGCTGTTATAAGATATAAGCGAGCCGGTAACCGAATAAACCGCCGCGCCCGAAAGAGCGTCGAACTTTTTAACGTAGGAATAATCGGTAACGGCGTAGTTCTCGCCGCTGCCCGAAACGTCGATTACGGTTATGTTTTCGGTTTCGCCGTAAGCCTTGTCCGTAACCAAATATATCGTGGTCGAAGGCATATCGTCGAAATATTTTTGAGCCATTTCAACCGCCTCTACGCAATCGGTGCTGCTCCACGTGCAGTCCAAACCGTCGATAAGCGCGTTTGCCGCGTCCTTGTTGTTTATGCCCTCGAAAACGGAATAGGTTGTGTCGCCGATAAACACGAGCGCGTAATTGCTGCCGCCGTGCGAGCTGCCGATTAGCGATTTTATTTCGGATTTGGCGCGGTCGAAGCGCGTTGAACCGCCCGCTTCCGCCCTCATGCTGCCCGTACCGTCGAGGATAAAGCAATAATCCCTTGCCGAGTTGGGAAGAGTGAACACGGGGTGCGCGATTATCAGCGAAATTGCAAGCACGATAAGAATTTGCAGTATAAGACTGATAATGCCCGCCACTTTGGAAATAGGTCTTTTGCGTTTTAAAAACTTTTCGCTAAGCTCCCAAAGATAGGTCGAAGGTATTATCTGCTCGGTATACTTGCTTTTTATGATGTATATGAGTATGAGCACGGGAATGCCCAAAAGCCCCAAAAGCCCCAAAGGATATGCAAAACTCATTTAAGCACCCCCGTTTGGGTAAGGTATTCGAAGAAAATCTGTTCCATTGGTTTTTCGTCCGAAACGAGCAAAAAGCTCGCCTCACGCGCGTTACAGTAACTGCGTATTCTGTTCTGCACGAATTGCACCGCTTCGCGGTATGCGTTTAAAATGTCGCGATTGATGTTGCGGCGGTAATAGCGTTCGGGGTGCTCGGAATCGTAAAAGTGGTTTTTGCCGCGCGCCGAGGGGTTTACCTCCTCTTCGGAAAGCAACTGTATGCACAGCAGGTCGCGCTTTTTTTCGGCAAGGTAATCTATTGCCCGCTCGTAATCGTTGTCCGTTAAAAAGTCTGAAATGATTATCGAAAGTCCGTCGCCGTAGCCCACCTTGGTGGGGAGCATGCCCTCGGAAATAAAGCAGTCGCCGTCGAACACGATATCGTTTAATTTACCTATTTCGTTATAAAAGCGGTCTTTGCCCACCATGCCGTCGATTAGCGTGGTTACCTCGCTTTCCCTTATGGTATAAACGGATACTCTGTCAAGCTCGCACACCGAAAGATAGGCAAGCGTTGCCGCAAGCTCGATTGCACGCGCGCCCTTTTTCCCTTTGCCGTAATCCATTGAGCGGCTGACGTCGATATAAATGCGCGTGTGAAGCTGGCGTTCGTCGAGATAGAGCTTTAAATAAAGCGTTTCGAAGCGCGCGTAAGCGTTCCAGTCGATTTTAGTTATATCGTCGCCCGGAATATAATTCCGATAGTCGGCAAACTCGCACGAAGAACCGAACGATTTACTTTGGTGGTTGCCGCCGAACAAACCGGCTATGTTGTTTTTAAGAAGCGTTTGCAGCCTTTCCACTCGCTGCAAAAACGCTTCGTTAATTATGGGTAAACTCATTTTTATTATTTTTTAGTGTCGTCTATAAGCATTGCTATTACGTCGTCAACCGAAAGCTTGTCGTTGACAGCGTTGTAATTGATTTTAATTCTGTGCCTTAAAACGGGGAAAGCGAGCGCGTTTATGTCCTCGTAAGCAACGTTATAGTTGCCGTTGATGAGCGCGCGCACCTTTGCGCAGGTAACGATAGCCTGAGCCGCGCGGGGCGAAGCGCCGTATTTAACGTACTTTTTAGCCGTAGGGCACGCACCTTCAAGCTCGGGATGGGTATTGGAAATGAGATTTGCGGCGTATTCCAGAACCTCGTCCAAAACGGGCAGGCTCTTTGCCGTTTCGCGCATGCTCAAAATGGTTTCGCCGTCCACAACCGATTCCGCCGTTTCTTCCATGGTTATCTGCGTCATGTTGACTATGCCTTTAAGCTCGGCAACCGTGGGGAACTGCATTAACAGCTTAAACATAAAGCGGTCCATCTGCGCTTCGGGAAGCGGATAAGTACCGTCCTGCTCGATAGGGTTTTGCGTTGCGAGCACGAAGAAAGGCTCGTTGATTTTATAGGACTGGTTTGCAACGGTAACCTTGTGCTCCTGCATGACCTCGAGCATCGCCGACTGCGTTTTGGGCGTTGCGCGGTTAATTTCGTCCGCAAGCACCAAATTTGCGAAAATAGGTCCGCGCTGGAACACCGTTTTCATCTTGCCCGAGTCGTCTTTTTCGATTATGTTCGTACCCGTTACGTCCGAAGGCATTAAGTCGGGCGTGAACTGAATACGCGAAAAGGGCAGTTTGAGCACGCGGCTGAGCGAGCGCACCAAACGCGTTTTGCCTACGCCGGGAACGCCTTCCAAAAGAACGTTGCCGCCCGCGATGATTGCGGTGATTATATTGTTTACTACGTCGTCCTGACCGACAAGGTCTTTGCGCAGCTCCTGCTTGATTTTTGCAACCGCTTCGCTGAACTGTTTGATTTTTTCGTTTTCTGCGGCTGAGGGCGCCTTAAATGCGGGCGCCTGCGGCGCGGGAGCTTCCTGCACGGGCGCTTCCTCTGCGTAAACCTCGTTTACGGGAATTTCCGTTTCGGGCGTTTCGAGTTCGGTGTTTTCTTTTTTGTTTCTTTTCATTATTTGTTTCTCCTGCGGAAAGATTTTTCTTTGATTTTTTAGCGCACGCCGTCCAGAATCTGGAAATACAGCATTATTATGTCGAACCATTCGTCCGAAGATACCACGCCGTCGTCCATTGCCTTGTCAATCACGTCGTGATATTCTTTTGAAACCACGTCATAGAATACGTAGCCAAGCTCGGGGTCGAAAAACAGCTCGCGCGAGCCAGTATGGTCGCCGCCTTCGCCGCCCGTTCCGTCGCCGTTGTCGCCGGTGTCACCGGTGCCGTCGCCGCCCGTAGGCTTGTCGTCGGGAATTAAAGAACCCTGAATATCATATATAACGTAAAGCTGCTGCACTACGTATTCGCCGACTTCGCTGTTGGTGCGTTTTTGCGCCTTGATTTCTTCCGTTTCAGCCTCGCCCGTGGGATACGAGCCGTTTACCGTGGTATAAACCGAGCGGATTGCCGCAATTTCGTCAAGCACGAACGGTTCGAGCGAGGAGCCGGTTATGCCCAGATTTTCAAGGTTTACAAGCTTTAAAAGCTCGGTGGTTATGCCCACTTTGGTTTCGTCGTCCGCGCCCGATTTGCGCACGTAAAGTATAAGGTCGGAAAGCGAGCTTTTTTGCCAGTCGGTATTTTGATAAGGGTCGTCGGGAGCGTCCGCCGCGTTTGCGGTTTTAACTAGCGCGCCGCCCAAAAGAATTGAAAACGCGAGAACGGGCAAAAGGATAAAAAGCCAAAGCCGCGTAAAAGCGGGCTTTACGCCGGCAAGCCTTTCAGCGGCGTCGCCGCGCTGCAATTCATAAATATCGCCCTCGCTCGTCTGATAGGCAAGCGCCGTTTGCACGCGTTCGCGCCCGACGGTGTTGTCAAGCTCGCGCGCGAGCTTTTTATCGGTTACGCGGAAAAACGCAAAAGCAATCCCCGCGCCGGCAAGAAGCACGCCCAAACTTATAAGCACGTACCAATACGCAAAAAGATTTACGCCCGAAAGACGGCACACAAGCAGCGTTACGCCCGTAACGAAAAGCGCCGCCGCAGCGCCCGTAATAAGGCTTTTAAGCACGGCAAAAAGCTGTGCCCGTGTTTTCAGTTTTTTAAATTTATCGTTCATATTATTCACCGTTTTTTGGCTTTTTTTGTGCGGTTTTTAAATATGGTTATCTCCCCTCGGTTTCCCAAGGGGAGAAAGCTAACCAAAGTTAACGTTATGCAATTTTGTTAAGCGAATAATCCGTAGCTTTAAACTGTTCGTCTGTAAACTTAGAAGTGCCAAGGTTAAGTATAAGCGTTACCTCGTTACCGTTATAGTTATAGGTGCCCGAATATACGTTGGTTTCCGTACTCGTCATTTTAATAACCACTCCGTCGACAACGTTTACCAGATTGTCGTCTTCGTACTTCTGAACCGTATAGGTTACTTCGTTATCATCGCCTACAACTATTGTAATAATAGCGTAATCCTGACCGTAAAGAGTTGCCTTATAAGTACCCTTTTGCGCTGCGGTAAAGCCGCCCTCGTCACCTTCGTCGCCGCCTGAGCCTTCTTTCGTCAAGATTATGAAAATATTACCCGTGTTGTAGCTATCGCTCAAAGAAAGCGTTCCGCCGTTTAATTTCAAGGTTACCGTACGGGTATTCTCTCCCTGCTTGTATGTTCCGACATAATTGCCGTCGGTCAAATCAAGCTCTAACGAAACATCGATATCCGCGGTTGTTTTATACTCGCTCGCAGCGGTATTCCAGCTGAATATCTTATAAAAAGCTTCGCCGCTGTCGGTAAGAGTAAGCATGATACGTCTATTTGCGTTCATCCAACCGCCCAAGCTAACGCTGCCTTCATAGTACCACGTTCCCTGCATAAATTCGGGGAAGCCCGCGTGCTGCTGCGTTTCGCTGTAAGAAACCGTAAGGGTAACCGTCGTCGTTCCGCTCGGATTTGCCGTGTCGTCATTAACCGTAAACGTCAGCTTTTCGCCCGCCGCAAGTTGAAGCTCCTTCCTTCCGTTAATACGCGTCTCGTCACCGCCAATCGTGTAATAATACCCCTTTGTACCGAGAGCAAATGTATACCAGCCTGCTTTTGACGCGGTAAATTCCGCATAGGACGTAAATCCTTTTCTGTAAACAACTGCGTTTGAGCCGACTTTCATAACAAGAGGATTGCGGCTTGAAGCTTCCGCCCACGCCACTTCGAAATTAATCGCGTTGGGGCACTCTACGGTAAATCCGTTTTTAGCCTGCTCTAACGTAAGGCTTACTTCTCTGTTGCCTTCCAATGCGGTGCCGTTTGTCAAGAGAACCTTAACGGCGCCCGACGATTTAATTAAGATTGCGCTTACGTCAACGTCTGCCTCCGCGCTTATTATAGTTGCGGGGGCAACGTATGCCAAGCCCGAAGTAATTTCGGTTGTGCCCGTTCCGTTTACGTCAAACCCGAGCACCGCCGCCGTTGCCATAAAGTTATAAACCACGGAAATTTTGGTATTAACGGTTTTAGCTCCGCTTGCGCCGTTGGTTACGGTAACCGTTGCCTGCTGTCCGGCGGGAATAACCACGCCGCCCGCAGCCTTGCCCGAGGGCGTTGACGTTTCTACGATTGCGGGCGTATGCGACGCGTCGCCAACCGAAAGCAGCCAATCGTATTTGGAATCGTTGGTCACTTTTAAGTATACCACATTTTCCGCCGTATATGAAACTGTTTTACCGCTTAAAAATTCATTTATTTCAACGGGATTTAAATGCGAGCCCAAAGCCCAGTCTATTGCGTACTCCACTTCCGCGTCGGGCGCGTTAAGAACGAACTTCTTTGCCGCGTCGTCAACCGTTACGGTAAGCTTGTAAACGCCGCCCAAAGATTTTGCGGAAGCCGTAACGTTATCGGAATAAGTAACCGAGAACGCCGCCGTGCCCGTGAAGGTAATCGAAGCTATGTGTTTGTCGTTATCTTCGCTTACGAGCACGTTGCCTACCGTGTAGGATTTGCCGTTTTCGAGAGCGAGCGTACCTTCGCCCCACAAACCTTCTGCGTTGCTGAAAGTAAGTTCTGCCGCGCCGAGGTGTTTAATTATGGAAATCGAAACGGTTTTGTTTATTTCTTCGCCGTCGGGCGTATAACCGTTGCTTATTACAAAGAACGTTTTGCTGAGTTCGCCCGCGGCAAAGGTTGCCACGCCGTTTTCAAGTCCTTCGCCAACCAGCCTGAAGCCTTCCTCTGCGCTCAATTCGTAAGAACCCGCCTCCTGCACCGTTACGGTTAAGAAATACTTGCCGCCGCTAAATTTGCTTGTGTAAGGAACGTCCACGCCGCCGAGGGTGGTGCATTTTAAAGGTTTTTGCTCGGTGCCCGTGGCGTAAGCAGCTACCGCATAGTTTACTGCGGTTGTATCGCCGCCGAAGTTTACGTGGAAGCAAGCATAATTGATTGTTACCGAATAAACGCCGTCGGTTGCCGTTGCCTCAACCTTTTCGGAAGCCGATTGCACGGCGCTCATTTCCGCAACCTTAGTTACCGTGAACGCACCGTTTGCCGTGAGCGTGATTGATTCCACGTCGGGCATTACGCCGTAAACGCGATTGCTTTCGGCTGAAAGAGTTTTGTTTTCCGCCGCAAAGTCAAGCTGCTGCACGTTGGAAGCCGCGCCGCTGTACCAAACGCCGAGATTAATGGTGCTTACCGCGTTGCCTGCATAGTCCATTACCACGGTAACGGTTTGCCCCTTTGCAAGCGTGTAGAACGCGGGATATGTTGAATTATTGCTTGTCGCGCTCGAATAACCGTAATAATTTTCCGTTCCCGCAACCTTGAAACGGGGATACCTTTCGTAGGTGGTGGCTTTTGCCCACGCGCCGCCGATAAGCACGTCGGAATATTCGGGAGCGGTTATCTTAACGTATATTTCCGAGCAGTTTACAAACCCGAACGACGAAACCTTGTCGGCGTCCGCCGCGCCAAGCTCGTAAGGGTTCTTTTCGGTACCCTGTTTATATTCAACCGTCCAGTTTACGTCAGCGCCGCTAAGGCGGAACGCAACGTCCGCTTTAAGTTTTGCCGAGTTTGCATTTACCGTGAACTTATAAGATTTGTCCGAACTCGTTACCGAAGTCCCGTCGGAGAAAGTCATTGTGAATTCCGCGTCAGACGCAGACGTAAACGTTACCGAATCCACGTCCGCGGCAATCGCCTTAACAACATAGGTCGCGTCCGCCGCAACAGCCTGTTCGCCGTCTTCCGCAATAGTAAGCTCGGTTGCGCCGGTTACAAAGTCGTAAGCAACCGTAAGGGTTGCCGTAGCCACGCCCGAATTGCGGGTGAGCACAAGCGTAATTACCTCGTTTTTGCCAAGCGCAAGCGAAATTTTGTTTGCCGCCTCCGCATCGCCCCCTTTAACAACCCAGCCGGTAGAAACACCGAACGAGTAGGTTGCCGCTTCGGGAGCTTTAAACTGCACGTACGTGCCGCCGCCGATAGCGGCTATGCCGCCCTTTGAGCCGAGGTTGCTTACGGAGTAGGGGTTCTTCTGCGTGCCTTCAATCCATTCGGTCGAGTAAGAAACCGTGCCGTTGCAAATTATTATAAAGCCTTCCGCCGCCTGAGCCTTGGTAATAGAAACCGTCTTGCCCGTTTGCGACGCGCCGTTGCGTATTAACTTAATAGTTTCATTTGAAGTGAATTTGAGCGAAGCCGCGTCGTCGGGCAAGCCCGTTGCCTTATAAGCGCCCGCCGCCGCGCTGCCTTCGTAATTTTCGTCGAACGCAAGCTCGCTTGCTCCCGAGAAATCGTAAACAACCTCAACGCGCAGATTTACGTTGCTTTCCGCGCCGAAGCTGCCTTTGTGCAAGATGCGGATAACAACCTCGCCGCCCGCTTCAAGCTTAATCCGGCAGCTTTTTGCAACCGTGGTTGCGTCGCCGTTTTCGTCGGCGTTATACCATACGCCGTTTATACAGAAGCCGATATAGGACGTGTAAGGATAGCCCTTGCTGCTTATGCCCTTATCCATTGTGAACGTGTAATCGCCCGCCGCCGAAGCAATAAATTTAAAGTAATATTCGTCGTTTTTGCTGACGGAGCCGTCAAACTTATAGGTTGCGTAAATTTTTATGGCGCTTTCAGGAGAAGAGCCTATCTTTTCGCTAACCGCCACGTTAAACGAAACAGTTTGTTCGTTGCCTTGTTTTACGGCGATTAACGCGCCCGCGGCGATATTGAAGGGCACGCCGTTTTCAAGCAGCTTCCAGCTTCCCGAGCTTGCGGGGGATGAAACGCTTACGCCCGCGTAAACGGCAAGCCCGCCTTCGCCCGTAAATGTATACGCCTTGGATTCGCCCACTTTAAAATACGCATATTTGGTTTTTCCGTTGACGGCGCCGCTGTTTGCGCCCGCAACAAGGTCGTATACGTTATTCGCTATGTCGGGAACGGTTGGAGCGAGCGTGGAAACCAGCGAAGTGTCGTCGTAAAGCTCGAGCTTTTCGATAGCCTTTCCGTCGTAATAATATTTGATTTTGTAAGTTGAATTACCCACCTTTACCAAATACGTATTCGCGCCGTCGAAGTCAAGCACGTTTATTATGCTTGAATCAAGCATAACGTAATTGCCCGAAACGGAAATGGTTTTCGAGCTTCCGCTCGTGCTTTTATAGGTTACGCCCTCCACTACGGGAATATTTAAGGGAACCTCTTTAACCTGTTCGTTTTTAAGCGTAAAGGTTTTTACCTTGGTGCCCGCGGTATACTTGATTTTTGCCGCGCGTCCGTTTTCCTGCTCTACGATTAAGATTTTGCCGTCAGCCGCAAGCTGAACCACGTCGTTATTGAAAGTTGCGTAGTTGGAAGAAGACGAACCCACGAAATAAGTGGAAACGCTGCTTTCCCTTACAAGCTGGGCGTATTCGCGCCCTATCAATATGGATTTAACGGAGTATTCCGCGTCGTCGCACTCGTATTCGCCAATCCACTTTTCGTGGTCGAGCGAGATAGCGACGTACTTTGTAAGAGTTGCGGTGTATTTGGACGAGCTTGAAGTAAATTCGATTTGCCCGTCCGTCCAAACCATCGTGCCCGTGCCTTCGGCCCAGTCCGAAGCCGTGTTAATTTTAAGCACGCCGTCAACGTAACTGAACGTGCACACGGTAACGCCCGCGGAGCCTATGCTCATGGTAAAGGTTTTTGCCGTTCTGTCGGTTATTTTAAAGTATATTTCACCCGCGGAGCATACGCCCGTATAAGTTCCTTCAAGGAATTCGCCGTCGGGAACAGGTTCGTCCGTTACCGTAGAAATTGTAACAAGCAGATAGGTCGGTTTTTCAACGGGCACTACCTCGCCGTCTTTAAGCTTTGCTTCAACGTTTACCGTTTGTCCCTTTGCAAGCGAAAAATAAACCGAAGTGCCGCTTACAACGGTTTTAAGCACGCTTTCGTCGCCGCGGACCACGTTATAGGTATAATCTACTTTATTTGCCGCGGCGTTGCCGAAGGAAAGCACGTATCTGCCGTCCTCCGCAGCAGTGTATGTATAATAAAGCGTGGTGCCGCTTGCAATATCGTCCGCTACCATATCGACGTCGTCAAGCACAAGGTGCCTCGGGTCGTCGGGAGCGTAGCCCGAATACTCGCCCGTGGGCGTCCACTTTGCGTAAACGGTTACGTTTGCCGTAAGGGGCGCGCTGAAATTGAACGCGGTTTTGCAATCCGCGTCGGTATACCAGCCGCCGAAAGTTGCGTAAAGCGCTTTGGGAGCCTGAGGCTCGGTTACGCTTTTGCCCTCTTCCGCGGATGCGGGCGCAACCGCCACGCCGTAACCGTTCATGTTAAAAGTAACGGTATACGTTTCCTTTTCCTCGGGCGGAGTTTCGGGGTCTTTCCCCGGGTCAGTGCTCCCCCCGGGGTCTTTCCCCGGGTCCGTCCCCGGGTCTTCGGGCGTATGACTTCCCGAAGGGTCTTTGGGGTCGGGTTCGGGGTTTGCGCACGCCCCTGCGATTACCAAACATACAACGCAAGCAAATGTTAAAATAGCTATGCATAAATATTTGAGGCTTTTTTTCATGGTTTTTTCACCTCTCAAATGAAATCCAAATGGTTAGTTATTTCATTATACACATGAAATATATATAATGTCAATAGAATTATAAGGAAAATTATGGTTAAACTATTTGTTTTAGTTATTTCATATTTAATTTTTAATAATAGATTTGTCGAAAATCATTTTTCGGCAAAATGCCGAATTGTTGCGGATTTTGATTATATATACAAAAAATATTCAAAAATTATGCAAAATTTTACATGAAAACCCATGGGAATATTTTTTTGTTAATTTTTAACAAAAATATTTTCGCCCGTAAAATTCTTTGCCAAACGAATGGTTCTTTTTTGAATTTGACATTATTGTGAAAAATTATATAATTAATTCTGTTATGAAAAACGTAAACGACGCGAAAATCGTGGTAATTACCGGCGCGACGAGCGGCATAGGGCTTGCGACGGCGGAATATTTGATTGAAAAGGGTTACAAGGTTTACGGAATTGCGCGGCGGGCGTTCGAAGGCAATTTTAAGTGCTTTTGCGCCGACGTGTGCGATTACCCTAAAATAGACGAAATTTTAAGCGGAATTTTAGCCTTAGAGGGCAAAATAGACGTTTTTATCAACAACGCGGGATTCGGCATTGCGGGGGCAATGAACGAGACCTCGCCCGAAAGCGTGCAAAAAATCGCGGACGTGAACTTAACCGCGCTGTGCGTTTTGAGCGGCAAAGCCGTAAACGCAATGAAATCGGGCGGCGGAAAGATAATAAACGTTTCTTCCGTGGGCGGGATTATGCCGCTGCCCTATCAGGCTATGTATTCGGCGACAAAGGCGGGCGTTGAGGTTTTTTCGCGCGCGCTTGCCAACGAGGTTAAGCCCTTTAAAATTAAAGTGAGCTGCGTGCTCCCCGGCGACACCAAAACGGGCTTTACCGCGGCGAGGGTGTGCGAGGGCGAAAACGTAGCGGCGAAAAAATCGGTTGAAAAAATGGCGCGCGACGAGCAAAAGGGCAAAAGTCCGAAAAGCGTGGCAAAAGTTATTTATAAAATAGCAAAGCGCAAAAATCCGCCCCTTCGCGTTTCGGTGGGCGGAGTTTCGAAGCTGGAAGTATTTTTGTCGCGGCTTTTATCCGTAAAATTTTTAAACTTTATAATAAGAAAGATTTACTGCTGAAAATTGTGTTTGTAACGGTTACAAAAAAATTCAGCCGCGCGGGCTCTTACCCGCGCGGCTTTTTAATTGTCATTTTGTCATGTTGAGCGGGAGCGAAACATCTGACACCTAAACATCTTCTATCGCAGCCCGCAAACTTTTTCAGTTTGCTTCTTCGCTTTCCTCTTCGTTCTGCCAAAACTCGAAAACCTCTTCCAAAAGAGCGTCGTCCTCGATAGCTTCCAAAACGCCGTCCTTTTCGATATAGCGGAAAATCGCCACCTCGTCCTCGGCAACGTCGTCGTTCGGCTCGGCGGGCAAAAGCATGGCGTATTTTTCGCCCTTATATTCGGTTATGCCCGCAAGGGTAAAGTTTATTACCTTTCCGTCCTCGTCCACAAGCTCTATAAGCCCGTCGTTTTCTTCCTCTTCCAAAATATCTTCGTTTTCCCTGCTCATTTTAAACTCCTTATTTTTTGATTTTTGCGAGATAGCCGTCCAAAATGTTGGCGGCGGCGAGCGCGTCCACGTAGTTTTTGCGCTTTTCGCGGCGCATGCCCTCGGAGATTAACACCTCGTGGGCGAGCTGCGTGGTGAACCGTTCGTCCTCGCATATGACGGGAAGGTCGAGCGCGTCCTTTAACGCGTTTATAAATTTTTGCGTTTTAACCGTTTGCAGCGCCTCGGTGCCGTCGAAGTTGACGGGCAGCCCGCAAATAACCGCCGTTGCGCCCTTTTCCTTTGCAATTTTGCAAAGCGCCTCAACGTCCTCTTTAAAACCTTTTCTGAAATAGGTTTGCGAGGGCAGCGCGTAGGTGTTAAACGGGTCGGAAATTGCCACGCCTATTCTTTTGTCGCCGATATCGAACGCAACGTAACGCTCCATAACTCCCTTTCGCAAAAATCTCGCCCTTAGTGCGGGCTACGATTATTTGCGATTTTTAGGGCTACTCGCCCTCAGCCCGCAATCTTAAGGGCATTCTTATTATTTAATTGCGGGCTTTCACCCGCGGTCAGCCGCAAGCATGCGCAAATTGGGTTGCGCCGCGCAAAAGCGTGGTTTTGCTTGCGCCGTCAATTTTATAATAACACATTATAAATAAAAAAACAAGCAATACGCAAATTGCGGGCAAAAAACATTTGCCGCGGTCAGAGTACGCGGGGCACGGTGAACGCGGCAAACGTTAAGTTGTTTTAGGACTCAGCTTGACTGTCCTTACTTTCAAGCGCCTGTAACTTTTCGTCGATATAATTTTCAGCCTTTTGCATTAAATCTTCCTGATTTTTCTTAACAAGATTTAAAAGCTTGCAGTTATTTGCGACGACAAGCGCGCCGGCTGCCATACCTACGGCAACCCCGAAAATAAATTTTTCCACTTTGTCTCCTTGGGGCAAAAATCTGCCCTTAAAAACAGTTTGCGCGCAATTACAAAGTTTATTACTGTAAAAATTTTACTTTATAATAAAAAAGTTACGAATTTTTGAGCTGTAATTTTAAAAGGGCGTTTTCGTCGGTTAAACGCTTGATTACCGTGGTCAAGCGCTTGTTTTCTTCCTTTAAGGTTGCCTGCAACCTCTCGTAAAGCCCGTTTATTTCGTCCTCGAGCCGCACGCGCACCTCGTCGTCTATGCGCGGCAAGCCGCACTCGCGGCGCAGCCTTTCAATCCTTTCGGGCTGTTTCGAAACGACGTTTCTGTACTTATTCTGATAGCGCAGCATAAGCTTGTCGTCCCCGCCCGAAAGATTTAACACGGCGCGCCTTACCGAAACGCCGCGGCTTTTTTGCGTTAATATTTCCTTTAAAATTCTGTCCGTTTCCGCCTCGGTGAACGGCATTATTTTTTCCGCCTTTAAGTCGGTGCCGCGCAGCATGTTTTTAACGCGCTCGTCGCCCGTGCTGCGGAGCAGCGCATAATAATAATTGCGCACGCTGCCCTTTGCCCTGCCCGATTTTTGCGCGTAACCGGCAAACAGTCCCGAAAGCGTTTTGCCCGCCTTTTTACCGTCGTTTATATATTTAACAAGCTCGATTGCCTCTTCTTCGGTGTAGCCGTTTATTTTGTTCATATAAATTCCTCCGTCGGGGAAGATATTGACATAATTTTGACTTTAAATACATTAAATAATAAAAAAAGGAAAAAACACAGCCTTTAAGGGCGGACGAGCTATGAGAGTTTACTTTTTATCTTACAAACCTGCTATACTTAAACTTAACGGGCTTTACGTTGGCGGAATAGACATGTTCGAGCGGCACATCGAAATAGATTTAGCCGACAGCGTGCTTGCCGAAATAGTGCCCGGCGAAAATTTGCAGCCCGTCAATTTTTTCATAAACGAAAAGCTTTTGTTTGAGCCGCCCGCGTTTATGGACGTTTATTTAATGGACGGCGAAACGCTGATTTTTATTAAGGAATACGGCAACAAGAGCGTTAATTTAAACGTAATCGCGCAAACGAGGTTTTGCGGCAATCTGGTTACGCTGTTTTCGCAGGGCGGAATTTATCTTTCGGTAGATGGCGCGGATTACGCGCTTATTCCCCTGCCCCAAAAGTTTGCGCGTGCGGAAATGTCCGAAAAATCGCTTGGCGGCTTTCTCGTTCTGGCAATAAGCGGCGCTGGCGGGCTGTTTATACTTTCCGACCGCGGTAAAAAGATTTTCCTTGGCGAGGCGGAAAGCTTTGAGTTTGCGGACAGGCTTAAAATTTGCGCCGCGTTTGAAACGTGCACCGCGGCAAGGGCGGAATGCGAGTACGCCTACGACGGCGAAAAGCTTACCCTTGTTGCCGGGCGCACGGTGGAAGCGCGCCCGCCCGAAAAGGCCATTTTGCACTTTGCGTTTTTTGAAAGCGTTTTAACCCGCGGGAACTTTGCAAACTATTTAAGCGACGATTTAAAAGACAAAGCGGGCGAAATTTTCGAATATCTGGGCGAATTTGCGGGCGTTACCGTGCCCACCGAAAAATTCTTTGCCGAACACCCCGCCATGCGCGCGGCGGGGCTTGTTTACCCCAAAAGCGAAAACCTTTTCGAGGTAAAGTATTTTGCCGTGGAGCTCGAAGGCGA
This sequence comes from Clostridia bacterium, assembly GCA_029059705.1. GTDB lineage: Bacteria > Bacillota > Clostridia > Christensenellales > Borkfalkiaceae > Coproplasma. Next base: position 37,174 of record JAIDVM010000030.1, on the reverse strand, counting down.
CAAAATAGCCAACGTTTTCCCCGTTGAATAATCTTTTGCGCGCTTAAAGCTAACGGGGCTTCCTTTTGTACAAAACCACCGCCGTTAAAGCCGTTGCAACACCCAAAACCAAAAAAACAATCCCGAAAATCAAATATAAATCTCTGTTGTCCTTGCTGTAATCATGCAGCGTGCCGTCGCCTTTGCCGTCTATATACAAGTCTACTTCTTCACCTATTAAGGCTTCCGCTTCGCTTTTGGAATAATCGACGCGGGAATATCCCGTATAAAAAGTGCCGTCGGGCGCGGTATATTCATAAATTAAATCATATCTGCCGCGCCGCGAATAAGAAAGCGTTTCACGCATGCCCGTATAAACGGCGGTAACGGGATTTTCAAAATCATACTTATCAAGATACTGCCCGCTGTCCACATAAAAGCCAACAGCATAAAACCCGACAAGGTATAGCATTACGCACGTAAAAATAAATATCCAACTAAACTTTTTTACAAAACTTTTGCCTGTCATTGTTAAAAACGTCTCCCAATCGGCAATATTATAACCCAAATCCAACCGTTTTTCAACAATAATATATTGCAATATTTTTTCGGTTTGCACAACATTAAAACAAACTCCCCGCGGAGGAAGCCGCGGGGAGTTTAATTTTTGTAAAAAATAAGATTGCGGTTAAAAACCGCAATCTTATTTATTTAAGTTTAATTTTCAACATCGTTTCCGTCGTTGTCGGCAACGTTTTCGTCGTCGCCTACGGGGTTGCTGTTTCCCTGCGCAAGCTTGCTTTTGCGGTTATCGATAATGCTCCATACAGTGGTGCCGATAACGAACGCATAGCATATTGCAAACGTTGTGATAAGCGCCGGTTCGAGCCTTGAAACAAGCACGTCGCGGTAATAAATCCATTGCGCGTCGAACGTGTAAATTGTGGTGCCTTCGCCGATAAAGTTCATTGCGTTGCTGTTTGCAACCGTGTACAAAATGCGCTTTGCCGACTGCACTACGCAGTGCTTGTATCTGTCGTCCAAATCGGGAGTGAACGACGAACCAAGCGTTACAGGTCCGTCCATCAAATCGCAGCCGCCAAGTATACCGTAACCCAAAGTTTCGGGATTCACTCCATTGTTGTACCAGTCGGAAACGGCAAAGCCGCTCATGCCCGCCTCGCCGCGCAGATAGCGCGTCATAAGGTTATAGTTGCTGCCGCCCCAGCTGTTGCCGTTTAAGTTAAACGCAATCATTACGTTCATCGCATCGCCGATTTCAATAGCCATTTCAAAGGGACGAAGGTGTATCTGGCGCAACGTCTGCTCGCTGAGCCAAGCCTTAAACGATGTTCTGTTAAATTCCTGGTCATTCAATACGAAGTGCTTGTTATAAACGTATAAGCCCTTTTGCTGTGCGCCGAGCGTTTCATAGCCCGCCATCATGCCGGTAAGGAAAGGGTCGTCGCTGTAATACTCGCCCGTTCTGCCGTGGTAAGGGTTGCGCTGCAAGCCTAAACCGAAGCCGTAAATGCCCGATACGCCGCTCCAAAGCGCGTCCTCGCCTATGGACTGACCAACGAGATAAGCCACTTCGTTATTGAACGAAGCCGCAATTATGCCCTCGCAGGGGTAACCCGTGGGATAAGCACGCGGAGCGGTGGCGTCAAACTTTTTATAGAAGCCCACGTTGGATTCGGCGCCGTCTATTCTGCCGTAAAGCCACTCGAAGCCGTTAGAAGCGTTTATGTCTGCCGTAGTGGGCTTGCCTATGCTTGTAACGCCAACGGTTTGCCTTCTGCCCGTCGAGAATAAGTTGTCGCCGCTCTTGTCGTCGTTAATATGCAGCTGACCTACAATTTCGTTCCACTTTTGAATATCCTCTTCCGTAGCGCCCTTTGCGGGGTCGAATTCGATGCCTATCATATCCACAAGCTGCCACTCGGTCGTGCTATCACCGTAGGTATAAGGTGTTGAATCGAACTTTATTTTGTAATAAGCTTCATAAACGTCTATAACCGCAGCGTTCATTGCTGTGTGGCTGTTGAAAGCGCCTGTGGTGTTGTTAACGTTGCCCGCATTGGAACCTTCTGCGCCTATTAAATTCAAGCCGTTAACATTGCTGGTTGACGCAGTGCCATTCCAGTCGTAGCGGCTGAAATAATTAACGTCGTTCTGCGTATTATTATCCGTATTGGGGTCGAGGTCGGCAAACAGGTTTTTAACCGTGGTAACCTTGTTTTCGGTGTCGCCTTCGTAATAAGAATAACCCGCGCCTTGCGTCCAGTATTCGTAGCTTTCGCTGCGTGCGGAGCTTACGTTTACTACTGCAACGTTGTCTTTGCTGCCCGCGCCGTAAGTAAGGTCTAACTTATCCATCGGCTGTCCGTCGTGTTTTTTTCTGTAAATGCTGTTTACTGCCTCGTGCGCGTTTCTTGCGGCAACCAAATAATAGTCGCCCGCTGCAAGCACGTAGCCGCCGCCCGTGTATTGCGCGCCGCCGTTAATAAACGCGTCGTATGCGGCAAACCACTTGTTTGCGTCGATTTTTACTTTAACGGTTTCGCTGTCGCCGGGGGCGAGAACGTCCGTTTTTGCATAACCTACAAGCTGAACGGCGGGTTTTTCAACCTTGTGCTGTCTGTCCTGTTCGGTAATGGGCTGCTGAAGATAAATCTGCACTATCTCTTTGCCCGCATAGCTTCCGGTGTTGGTTACCGTAACGTTAACTATCAAATCGTCGCAGTCGCCAAGTTCCGAGCCGGTTGCGCGTGCGTTGGGGCGCAAAGTGCCGTAATTGCCGTGGTAACCGTCGGCGATACTGCCGCCGTTGGCCTGGGTAAACAAGCCGTTGTTATGAGCCATCAGTCCGCCCGTATAATAATTCTTTTCAGGGTCGGGGTCGGCTTCTACGGTAATATCGCTGTAATCGAAAGTAGTATACGAAAGCCCGTAGCCGAACGGATAAGATACGGAATGGTCGTAATCGTATTCGGCTCCGCCTTCAAGCGCGTCCTCATACCTCGTTTCGGCATAGCGGTAACCGAGATACATGCCTTCCATATATACTACGTTGCCGTTAAAAGTATTTCCGTAGTTGCGCATCGAAGGGTTATATTGCTGCCCCGCATACCAGCCAGCCGTCAATCCGCCCGAAGGGTTGATTGTGCCCACGAGTATGTCGGCAACAGCCTTAATGCCGTCAGAGCCGGGGAAGCCAATCCACATTGCCGCAACGTTGCAGCTGTCGGTGCTCTTTAAAACTTCGGGCAAATCGCTTTGAGGTGCGGCAGCCTGATTGAAAATTACTATAAGCTTGGAATAATTTTCCTTGAGCTTTGCTATTAAATCAAGCTCGTTATCAGTGAGCGCCATATAATCGTTTGCATTCGTCGCATCGTTAATATTACCCACTAAGTTACCATCCTGATTATTATATACATTCGGCGAATCAACGCCCTCGTTCGTCATTCTGCCCGTAATAAAGATTGCGGTAGTTTCTCTGCCGTATGAGGCGTAATTTCTTCTCGTTGCGTTCAATTCGCTCCAAGGGGCGTTTACAAGTTTAGGAATCTTAGTGTTGCCGCCTTCGGGGCCGTTAAAGCCAACCTCGTCGTATCTTCTGTAACGCAAGCCTTCGGGGCCGGTATACCAGTTTTTAAGGGTTTCGTTAACGTCAAGCCCCGCGTTTTTGAACTCGTCGTAAAAATACTGTCTGCGGTAAATCTGGGTGTTAGGCGATTTGTTGGAGTAAGCGGCGGGGTCGTTAATTTTGTTGTTGCCCGCGCCGTCGACGCAATACATGGGGTCGTATGCTTCCACGCCGAAAAGGCTTACTTTTTTGGCATTTTCTTCGGAAAGGGGCAAAACGTTGCCGTCGTTTTGAAGCAACACGGTGCCCTCAGCCTGGGCGAACCAAGCCATTTCGCCGCTGCCGTTAAGGTTGTCTTCTACCGAAGAATACCAGGTTTTGTAACGGACAGGCTCTTTGCCCGTGTTTATGATAACGTCGGCGGGTTTGTCTTTAAACAAATAGTCGGTAAGCAACCCTTCCACAGCCGAATCGAGCACAAGCGTGCTTACGATAAAGTAAACGCCGAGCAGAACTACTGCTATATTAAACAGAATTTTGGCAGTTAAATGCAATGCCTTTCTCATTATGCTTCCTCCGTCAATTCAATAATATCCTGCTGGGCAGCGTTTTCTTCAGATACGTTTTCGTCTTTTTTTCTTAATCTGAGATATGCAAACACGTTTGAGGCAACCGCGCAAATTAACAGTCCTACTACGCAGACTATTGCCGCAACAACGCCGTCAATGGCAAGTATGCCGCTTATGCTAAAGCCCGTCATCGACATATCCATAATCTTAGTGAGCAATACGGAATAACATTCGCACACCGCCACTACTATCGCGGCAAACGCGGTTACTCCCACCGTTGCCGCGCCCGCGCGCTCGTAACCGAGCAGCGAGAACACGATAAACAGCAGAAACCCGAACAGCGTAATTAGCGCCGCCGCCGCCGAAGCTCCCGCAACGCTTAACCCCGTGGAAGCCACTATACCTAAAATAAACGATAAAACCGCAACACCGAACGCTATATAAAACGTTACGTTCCTCGATTTTATAAAGTTCACAATAAAATTCAAAATCTTATTCTTCATTTAACTTAGCCCCCCTTTATACCGTTTCAAGCCACATTGACATACCAAGCTTGAAGCCGGTGCCTCCGCTGAAATTGCTTAACCAGAGCATCACGTTTTCGTTAGTTGTCGTAATCGTAATAGTCAACTCTACCGAAGCGCTTGCACCGGGGACAAGAGATACTTGTTCGGTATTGCTGTTGCCGGTGTCAGAAGCGGCGCCGCCAGCACCGCCGGGGGTACCGTTGTTTAACGCCTTGATATTAAACGAAACCGCATTCGTACCGTAGTTGGTTATGTTAACGGTGTACTTATAACGGATGTCCTTAGTTACCCTATGTGCGCTGACCAAACGGAAGCCGTTGTTCCCCGATAACGCGGAGGTACTTGTAAACTCTACGCCCATTGCGTCGCCGCCAACAATCGAGGTATTGGCTGTTCTCGTAACTGATATATTTTGCGCATAGTCTGTTGCGCCGCCGCTTCTCGAGCCGGGCACTACGGAGGTTTTTCCCGCAGGCGCATTAAAGTAAGGCGCTATCGTTATTTCGTCTATACCCGTTAGTACAGAGCTGTTGGTAAGCTCACGCCCCGTAGCCTTATTAAACCAGCCGGCTAAGGTTCTGCCGGTGTTGTTAGTAATCTGCTCCGAAGTGGGAAGCGTAATCGTTTCGCCCCTGACAACGTCGGGATTGTAACCGTTAAGGGTAAAGCCCGAAGGCAGCTCCGTGTTTATCGTTATTCTGTCAACCAGTGTGGGCAGTATGGTAAGAACCTTATCCGCGTCGGTAAGAATGTAGAAAGTGTCGGTTAATCTGTTTTCTATAAGAACGGTCCCTGCGGCATTGGTAACAGTCCAGCCCGTAAGCCTTTTATTTAAGGTGTTGGTATACTCGTCTGCGGCAGGCACGGACAAAGTTGCACCTACGCGCCACTTGTTAAGGTAAGAGTCCGCAACTGTAAAGCCTTCGGGCGTAGCCGCGTCAAGCGTCATTGTAACAGGCTCGTTGGTTATTTCCTGAACTATCGGCTCGATTATCATATTATCCGTAGGATACGTATCGTTTGTAACTCTTGTTTCAGTGCCCGCAATTCTCCAGCCGGCAACGGTATACCCTTCTTCTATAATCAAATTACTGTTTGTGGGCAGCGTTAAATGTCCGCCCTCGTAAACGCGCATAGGCGAATCGAAGTCTTTTAATCTAACCGTACCGTCCGACGGCATCGATATTGTAACCGTAAAGTAAGTCTTAAATACAGGAATAAGCTTTATTTCACCCGAAGAAGGAAGTCTTATACCCGTATAAGTCCTTGTGGTGGGCAGGTCGTATATTTCGTCGTTTATCGATATTACCCATTTTTCAAGTATTTCGCCAAAAGGCATGTGCGTATACTGCCCTTCCGAAGGAGCTAAAAGCAGCCTGCCTGCGTGCTGGGTAAGATAGTTATCGTTTACCTCAAGCCCGCCGTATTCGTTCTTGTCGTAACTCATCGTTACCATATAATCGGAATAGTCGTTAGGGTGACGAACAGTGTCGTAAGCTTCGTCGACAGCCGATTGTCCGAGAATCTTGGCGCCTATGGAAATGCCGAAGCTGAAGGAAGAAACGTCTTGCTCGAACACAATATACGTGAGCGCGTTATCGTTACCTCCCGTTAACAGATACTGCCCAAGTTCTTTGGTGCTTGTGTTAGGCGCAAGGTTCACCGAAACACAGTATCTCGATTCATACTGATAGAATGTCGACGATTTATATTCGCTACTCATTCTTATCTGATAAATGCTGATAGCCAGATTTTCGGTTGCGCTCATATTCCTAATAAAATAGCTGTACTCAACAACTTTTTCGGTATTAAACTTTGTAGGGTTCACCGAGTCAAGCCTCATGGCGCTGCCCGCCCTTACCGCAGCCGTATCCGAAATAACAGAGCCGAGATACGAACCGTAGTTACCGAAATCGATAAGTTTTGCCGCGGCGCCGTTTGCGGTTTTGCCCTGATAGGTTGCCGAGCCGCGTAATTTTTTGGTGGAATAATCATAAAAGTCGCTGGGAACTTCGTCCGTATTATAACCGTAGTCCTGTGCGCCGCCTACTGCAACGTATTCGTAACCGTTTGCGGTCTGCCAGTAAGGCGCAATGGTAATGTCGCCTTCAACGGTAGCGCCTTGTTGGATAATCGCGCCCGTGTCGTAGTTGTACCAGCCGTAAGGCGAACCGTAATTCGATTCGGTTACGCCAATCTGCTCATCGGTGGGCAACACAAGCTCTTCGCCCGTCTTTGTTACGGCATTGTAGCCGTTAAGGGTCAACCCTTGGGGAAGACGAACCGAAACGGTTACGTCCGCGGGGAATACGGGCGTAATGTATACGTCGCCGTAAATGCGCACGCCTTCGTTGATAATTCCGCCGTTTTCATATCTCCAGCCCATAAGATTTTCACCCGTGTGGTTTTCGACTTGGTCTGCGGTGGGAAGGATAAGCTTGCTGTCAAACGTGGTTACATTGCGGTTATAAGTGTCTTTAACCGAGAATTCTTCTTCGCTGACGCCGTTGGGCAAAACGATATGAATTTGGGCGTCCTTTCTTTCTATTTCATGAACTATCTCATGAACGACGCCAAGACTAAATCCGCCGCTTATCGACTGGTCGAATTTAATAATCATCATGGCGTTGCCGTCTTGTTTGTTTATATTCTGCCCGATAATTACCTTTTGCGACTGACCGGGAGCAAGATAAACGTGGTCGGACATTTCCGCGTCCGTTGACGTAATGGTGCATCCGGCATTCATCTGGTACGCCGTGAATGAAACCGCCGTATCGCCCTCGTTTACAAACGTATAATAATAGGTATATTCTGCGTTTTTTTCGCGGGCGAAGGCAGACTTGAAACGCGCCCAGTTGTTTGCCGAAACATCGCCGTTATAGCTTATAAGAGTTCCTCTGTAGCCGGCTACGATAGCGTTGCTTGTGCTGAACGCGCTTGCCTTCAGACCGCCGTCGCCCCCGTTGCCGCCAGGTATAGTGTAGTCGATTCCGTTTGAGCTGAACTGCAAATATTCGCCGTTTTCCGCCGCATAATAAGGCATAACGGTAACTTCGCTCTGCGGCGCAAATTCCGTAAGAGAATTAAAGGTTGAAATTCCGCCGTTTTCGTTAAGCACGGCAAAGCCGCCCACCTCGTGTCCGCCTAGAGTGGACTGGTCAAAGTCAGCCGTGGTGAGAGGAACGCCCAGCGTAATCAACTTTTCCCTGCTGCCGTCCGCAAACGTGATATTCGAGCTTTCGGCAATGGTTACCTTAACTTCCGTAATGGGAAGCTGCGGTTCGTAATATCCGCCCGGAATAGTGGGGCGGGTAGAAGCCGTTTTGCCATCGTTGTAGTCGTAAGCGTCGGATATAACCGTTTGCTGTTTGTCGCCGCCTTCGGGCACTTCCACTTTCGGCGGCGTGCCAAGACAGCCCGCGCCTACACCGGCAATGCCCAGCAGCATAAGTCCGGTCATAGAAATCTTTACAAACTTTCTCATTTTTACTCCTTATAATGCTTTTTTGTATAGAGGTCCCCTCTATACAGCGGGCGCATATAAAAATGCGCCTGATTTTTAATTTTAAATGCAAATGTTTTAATAGTATTGTTTGCAAATTCTCAAACAAATTTACCGCTTTAAAACATATTAATTTTGTTTCCGCAAAAACGCGGAAGCGTCCACACAATTATTATATAACAAATTTTTAAAATTGCAAGCGTTTATGTAAAGTCATTGCAAAAAATGCAAAATTATTTCACAAAACGCCTGAATTTTTTGTATTCGGGCACCACCGCGGCAATAAAAAACGCCCTCCCGTCTGAATTTAAGCCGGGAGGGCGTTTAAAATTCGTTTTGTTTTTCGGTTTTAGCACCCGCGCGAACCGCCGCCGCCTCCTCCGCCGCCGGAAGAACCGCCAAAGCCGCCTCCTCCGCCGCCGAAACCGCCGCGGCCCGATGAAGAACGGGGCGCGCCGCTGTAATAGGCGCGGTGCATGCACGAAGCCATAACGTATACGTTCACACGGTCGGTAACGTACTGGGGCACTCTAATCTTAATGTCAAGCGACTTAAAGCGCTTTTCCACCTTGTCGCTTATGCCCATGATAAAGCACCACGGCAGTATATCCGCAAAATATTCGGGGTTTTCGTCGAAGAGCTTTTGTATGCGGGGAAGTTCGGCTTTGAGCAAAAAGTTTTTAAAGCCGAGCATCTGCCCGTAATATTTGTTTGCCTCCTCCGTTCTTCTGCCCTTAAGCCAGGGCAAAACAAAGTTGCCTATCGCCCATATAACGGGCGCAATAAACATCAGCTTTGCGTAGTCGTAAGCAGGCATGGTGCCAATCATTATAAAAGCAAAATACGGCATTGCAAAAAACGCAACGGGGAAAATATAAGCGATAAAAATTGCCTTTCGCGGTCCGCCCATAGAGGGGATTACGAACGAGCCCGCCGCCATGAATATCAGGAAAAGCAGCGGCACAAAGGTTTGGGTTAAAAGACATTGATATGCAATTGCGCAAACCATTGGCACGAGAGAGATATAAGGGAACAAATACCTTGCCTTGGAGCTTATCCTGCCTTCAAGCGGCTTGGGAGTTTCGCCGTTTTTCTTTAACGCTTCGGTAACGGTGTAAAGCTTGCGCTGTGCGGAATTTGTCTGCGTTGAGAACACGCTTTGCGTTGCGAACACGCGCGAAGAGAACATATTAGTTCCGCCTATTCCGCTGAAAAGCGTGTCGTAATAGTTGCGCTCGGCGGCGTTGGCAAAATACTTTTTCATGTCCGCGGGCGAAATTGCGTTATCTCCCCCCTCTTCGAAGCCGAACGGGTCGCTCGTTGCGTTGCCTCCCGAACTCGGTTCCGCCGAAACCCTGTCGGGGAATTCGTCAAACACGTTAGCCGCAGTCGACTTTCGCCGTTTGCGCGTCGATTTTTTGGCGGACAGCTTGCCCGTGGGGCGCAGAATTATATCTCTGTAACCGTCCTGCTGAATTGTAATAAGCCCCAGCCCCGCCCACTTTAATATGAGCGCGGCGGTGTCCTTATCCCTCACCCCGCGGTGCCAGATTGCCGAAAAGCGCATAACCGGCATGCCCTCGGGAGGGTAAAATTCAACCGTTTCGAGCGGTTTTTTGTTTATCATTTTAAGCGCGAGGATTATCAGCGCGACAACCGCCGCAGCCGCGATTACGGCAAAGGGTATGTAATACCAAAAGAAGGTCAACCCCGTGCCCGTGAAATAGCCGTCGGGCAAAATCGCCTGAATGGTAAAGCTGCGCTTTGCGCCCTTATTAAAGCAGGCGTAAAACTCCACGCTCGTATCCTTTATCGAAAGCGCGTCGCCCATGTCCGCGTCGGGTTCCCACAGCGCGCGGCCTTCAAAGCTGCTTGTATTGTTTAAATAAACTCCCGCGTTCGCGCGGTCTATGCTCTTGGGGAAATTCACCTTTGCATGCACGGCAGTGGCGGGGCGCATGTCGTAACCGAGCACGTCAAGCGTTAAGTCGTCAAAGCCGCCCGCCTTGTCGTCGCTTAAATCATATGTATAGGAAAGCTGAAAAAGATACATTCCCGACTGCAAATAGCCCGATTGCTTTTGCATTTTTATGGAGTGGAACTGTCCGTTTTGGTAAAGCTCGTATGTATACTTCGACGGCATTTCTTCAAACTCGGCAATGTCCGCCGCGGTGGGCACGCCGTCAACGGCAGTCTTATATCTGTAAGACGTGTCGCATTTATAAAGCTTAAATTCTATGTCGTCAAGCGGCGCAAAAATATCGTTGCCGCTTATTATTTTGCCGTTTACTGTACGTTTAATCCGCGTTATGCGCTGAATATCGCGTATAAACCCCGTGTTTACGTTGCTGCTTGCAAACGTAGTATAAAGGTTTTCGGTTATGCGCATTGTCTTATCTTCGTTTACGTCAACGTTTACGTCCACGAGGGCAAAGTTATAATTGTTGTCAACGCTCGTTTCCGCGCTCAGCGCGGAAGCGGAAACGGAGTTTCCGCGACCGAAAACAACGCCGCAGACCGCCGCAACGAGCGCCAGCGCCGAAATTAAGATTACGAAACAGTTTTTAAATGATTTTAAAGCTTTCATATCCTCAAACTAAGCCCCCGCAAATATTACGGGGGATAAAAAAATTTTTATTTGTTTTCCGAAACGTATTTTTTCATCATTTTAAAGGTGGCTTCCGAAATAACGTGCTCCATTTCGCACGCGTCCGCGTCCGCGTCCGCCGCGTTTACGCCGTGCAATAAAAGGAACTCGCGCAAGGTCGTATGTCTGCCGTAAATTTCTTCGGCGTATTTTTCACCCTTTTGCGTTAAGTAAATGTGCAAGCCGTCGCATTCCACAAAGCCCGCGCCCTGCAAAATTTTAACCGCCTTTTGCACCGCGGGCTGCGAAACGCCTATTTTGCGCGCCACGTCCACCCTGTGCACGAACTCGCTTTCGCGCGACAACAGCAGAATACATTCAAGATAGTCTTCTACCGACTGATTTCTTTTCATGTTTTTATTATATTACAAATTTTTTCCGCTGTCAACAAGCCCTTGCGGAAGCGGCAACCGATAACCTAAAATGCGGAGATGCCAGCAAGACGAGGAAAGCGAGCACCACCGAATGAGTGTACTAAACCGTACACGATTGAGGCGGCGCGGAGCTTGACAAAGTATTGCGAAGCAGATACGCATTTATTCTCCCGCGAGTTGCCGCTCGCGGTCGGCAATGGTCAAAGCTTCTATCATGCTGTCTATATCACCCATAATGAATTCGGTCAGATTATACTGCGAAAGCCCTATGCGGTGGTCGGTTACGCGCCCTTGCGGGAAGTTGTAAGTGCGTATGCGCTCGCTCCTGTCGCCCGTGCCAACGAGCGATTTTCTGTGCTCGTCGTAAGCCGAACGGTTTTGCGAATTATAAAAATCGTAAAGCCGCGAGCGCAGCACCTTAAAGGCTTTGTCCTTGTTTTTAAGCTGGCTGCGTTCGTCCTGACAGGTTACCACCAAGCCCGTGGGGAAGTGCGTTATGCGTATTGCGGTTTCGGTTTTGTTTACCTTTTGCCCGCCCGCGCCCGAAGAACGGTAAACGTCCACGCGGATATCCTCGTCCTTGATTTCAACTTCCACGTCCTCGGCTTCGGGCAAAACGGCAACGGTTGCGGTGGAAGTGTGAACTCTGCCCTGCGACTCCGTTTCGGGCACGCGCTGAACACGGTGCACGCCGCTTTCGAATTTAAGCTGTTTATAAGCGTCCTTGCCCGTTATGTTTAAAACCACTTCCTTTATGCCGCCGAGCTCGGTTTCGTTTTTGTCCACTTCCTCTATTTTAAGGCGGTGGTGCTCGCAGTAAATGATGTACATTCTGTACAGCTCGTAAGCAAACAGCGCCGCCTCCTCGCCGCCCGCGCCGCCGCGGATTTCCATTATGCAGTTTCGGTCGTCGTTTTTGTCCTTGGGCAAAAGCAGAATTTTAAGCTCTTCGGTAAGCTCCTCCGCGCGCTTTTTGCAGCTTTCGGCCTCTTCCTCGAACATGGCTTTCATGTCGGGGTCGCTTTCGCGCTTAACCTCTTCCTGCGCGGCGTTCATTTGCCTTTCAACCTCTACGTATTCGGCGTATTTTTGGGCGGTTTCGGCTATTTCCGCCTGAGCTTTGGCTATTTTCGTCCACTCGGCGGTGTCCGAAATAACCGCGGGGTCACTCATTTTTTCGGACAATTCGATATATCTTTCATAAACGGCTTTTAATTTGCCGAACATTTCTTTTTTCATAAATAAAGCCACCTTATTTAAAACAAAAAAACGCAGAGAAGCAAGCAAGACAAGGCGAACGAGGATAACTTGAAGGAGTTTACACAGATGTAAATGACTGAAAGTTGCCGCAGTTCAACACAGTATTGCGCTGCTTATATGCGTTTTTTTAACTAAAATACTATTTTTAAAAACCTTTCAACGCCCGCCAAATCCTTTAAAACTATGGCGTAATCGCGTTTAGGGAAAATTTGCAAAATTTCGGTAGTCTGCCCTTCGCCGCACTCCATAATGAGCATGCCGTCCTTGGTTAAATAGCTTTTAACCTCGCTTGCAAGTCTGCGGTAAAATTCAAGCCCGTCCTCGCCGCCGTCCAAAGCCACGCGCGGTTCGTGCTCGCGCACCTCGCGCTGCAAATAGGGGATTTCCGTGCTCTTTATATAGGGCGGGTTGCAGACGATTATGTTATATCTGCCGTGAACGTTTTTAAACAAATCGCTCACAACAAAGCTTACGTCCACGCTGTTTAAATTTGCGTTTTCCTTGGCAAGCATTATCGCCGCGTCCGAAACGTCGGCTGCGGTTACGCTTACGCCCCTGCCCTTGCACGCCTTTGCCACCGCAACGGCAATGCAGCCCGAGCCCGTGCACATATCCAGCACCTTGTCGTTATCCTCAACGCTGCGGATAACAGTATCCGCAAGAATTTCCGTTTCGGGACGGGGAATTAAAGCGCGCTCGTCAACCTTTATTTTGCAGTTGCAAAACTCGGTGTCGCCGATTATATACCAAAGCGGTCTGCCCGCAAGCCGTTGTTCGACGATTTCGGATATGCGCTTGCTTTCCGAAGGCTTAACCGTTCTTTCGTGCTTTAAGTCGCTGCGGTGCAAGCCGAGGACTATGGCGTAAATCCATTCCGCGTCGCTTTCGTCTATTTCCTTTTCGGCGAATTTCTTTTTGGTTTCTTCGAGCATTTTCGAAAGTATCCCGCTCGTAACGAAAACCGTTTCGGGCACCTTTTCGTCCGCGTCCATTTCAAGCACCTTTTTAAATGCGGCAATTGCCACTTCAATCATTTTTTCGTCGGGCTCGCGCGTGGTTAAATATTTTTGCAGCAGCATGCCCGGCGCTTTTAACGCCCGCACGAAACGGTTGTCGTACTTTGCAAGCAGCTTTAACACCTCGTAAGCCACGCCCGCAATTACGGGAAGCAGCAAAATTTCAAGCTCCAAACCCGTAAAGTATCGCAAAGCGGGGTTTTCTATTTCGTTTACGTAGCAAGCCCATCTCAATACCGAATAAATTACTATGTTTATGAACAGCACGATAAAGAGGAACGAAGTCCCGCATCTGTCGTGTATGCGCGAACATTCGGCAACCTTTTCGGGCACGAGCTCCACGCCTTGTTCGTAAGCGTTAATGGTTTTATGCTCCGCGCCGTGATATCTGTATAACCTGCGGATATCCTTTAACAAAAGGATTAGCCCCAGATAAGCGAGAAAGATAACAAGCTTTATGCCGCCGAGCAACAGCCCCGACCATAGCCCGCCTATGCGGGTTTGAAAGACTTCGGGATAGGCTTCGGTTAAAAGCCCCACCAGATAGTTGGGCAACACGAAAAATATGCCCACGGCAAGCAGAATGCCTATGACCATGCCCAGCCCCGTAACCACGTCCATAAGGCTGACTTTAAATTTTTCGACAAACCATTTTTGAACCTTGCCGGGCTCTTCCTCGTCGGCTTCGTCGCCGTAAACGGCAGCCGAACGCGACAAAGTTTTAATCCCGCGCACCAAAGACGAAACAAGGTTTACCACCCCGCGCACAAACGGTATTTTAGCCGCGGTTTTTGCGGCGTTGCCGCGCTTAATGCGCCGCGCCTCAATCTGTACGGCGCCGTCGGGGTCGCGCACGGCGGTTGCCATGCACGTTTTACCCATCATCATAACGCCTTCCAAAACCGCCTGACCGCCTATATACGTGCAGTTTTTGGCGCCTTTTTTCTTCTTAGGCTCTTTTTCGGTTTTTACTTTCTTTTCGGACATTTACTCACTCGGTCTATATTTTATTCAAAGGGCGAATTTAAAAGAAGGCTCCAAAATTATTTTGGAGCCGTAACCTTTAAATATTGTATCTTTTCTTGAACTTATCTACACGGCCGCCGGTATCGACAAGCTTTTGTTTGCCTGTGAAGAAAGGATGGCACTTGTTGCAGATATCAACCTTCAACGTCTCTACGTTTTTAGTAGTGCCCGTTGTGAAAGTAGCACCGCAAGCGCACACAACCGTTACCTCGTGGTATTCGGGATGTATTTCGGGCTTCATGGCTATCACCTCGCTTAATTTCTTCTATTACCCGACTATTATATAACAATTCAATTTGAATAGTCAATTGTTTTTCCGCCGTCTTTTAAAATCCCGCAAAAAAATTTCTGCCTCTTTTTAGTTGCAAATATCCGCCTAAAAGCGTATAATGGGCAATAAGCTATGGAGAATTGGATTTTAAAAGGCGCAAAAACGCTCGTCAACGAGCCGCGCAGCATAAACGTCACTTCCCCCACACAGGTTAAGGTTAAGGTTTCGCACCTTATGCTTACCGACATGGACGCTCTTTTGTACAACGGCCTAATGGAGGCGGAATATCCCAAGGTTTTGGGGCGCGCCGCCGTGGGCATAGTTACCGAAGCGGGCGAAAACTGCTACGGCGTGGAAAAGGGCACGCGCGTTTATTTTAACCCCACCCGCGAGTGCGGGCAATGCCTGCCCTGCAAAACGGGCAAGCCCAAAAACTGCGCGCACGTTTTTACCGCGGGCAGGGATTTCGACGGATTTATGCGCGACTTTGTGGTGTGCGATTACACTCAGGTTGCCCCCCTTCCCGATTCGGTAAGCGATTTTCACGCCCTCTGCATAGAAACGATTGGTATTGCCGAAAATATTTACGACAAACTTAATCTTTCGGCAGGTCAGAGAGTTGCCGTTGTAGGCGGCAGTTTTTCGGGCAACCTGATAGCTCAGGTTTTGCAATACCACAAGGTTGTGCCCATATTGATTGACAACAACCCCGCAAACCTTGCAACCGCAAAAAAATGCGGAATTTATTACGCGTTTGCGGCTGACGACGATTTAACCGAAAACGTAAAAAACGCAACCAGCGGAAGCTTGTGCGACGCGGCGGTATACTGCGCAGCTACCAACCTTCCCCTTCCCATTACCACAAGAATTGTCGCCGACGGCAAAACCGTGGTAATAAGCGTTGCGTCCGCGCGCAATTCCAGCATAGACGCGCGCGCCGTTTTGGAAAAGGATTTAACGGTTACGGGTGTTTCCAACGCCTACGGCTATACCGACACCGTCATTAATATGCTTACGCACAACGCCGTGAACATAGACTTCTTCGAAAAAGAAATTCTCACGGAATACAACCCCGCGCAGCTTTTAGACGAAAAAAGCCCCTTGATTAACTCCCCCAGAACGTGCAAAATGACCGTTTTGAAAATGGTGCTCTGACAGCCGCATAATTTTATGCGCAAACTTGTAAAAACGATTTTTTCGATTAATTTTTTATATTTGGTTTTAATTGCGGCGCAGGTTGCCGCAATTATTTTTTTATGCCTAACCCTCCCCTCCGTCCTTCCGCTTGCGCTCGCCTTTGCCGTAGTGTGGCTTTTAAACGCAATTGCCGCGTGCGTGCTGTTTTCGCGCAAGGGCGCGCCCGAGGTTAAGTGCGCCTGGTTCGTTTTAATAACCGCATTGCCCGTGGCGGGGGCGCTGATATACTTTTTCGCCACGTTTAAAATACAGCCTTGCAGCGGCGCGCTTAAAGTAACCGCGCAAGCAGGCGAAAGCGCAAATTTGCCGCAAACCGACCTTTTAAAAAGCCTTGCCCCCGCGGCGCAAAAAACCTGCGGCACGGGGCTTGCGGGCTATGAAAAGGCAACATATTTTGCCGACGGCGCGGAATTTTTCAGCTCCGTTTGCCGCGAAATAGAAAGGGCAAAGCGCAGCGTTTTTGTGGAATTTTTTATAATCGGGCGGGGGAAAATTTTCAATTCGTTCATTACCGCCGTGCAAAAAGCGCGCGAAAACGGCGCCGAGGTGCGGCTTTTAATCGACGGCGTGGGCTCGGCGTTTAAAATAAGCCGCAAGGATTTAAAAAGGCTTAAATCAAACGGCGTAAAGGTGAAAATTTTTCACCGCTTAACCCCCTTGCCCCGCGCAAGCTTAAACCTGCGCGACCACCGTAAAATAATTACCGTAGACGGCAAAGTCGCCTTTACGGGCGGATTTAACCTTGCCGACGAATACGCGAATATTACAAGCCCTTACGGCTATTGGAAGGACACGGGACTGGCAGTTTACGGCGGGGCGGCAAAGGTTTTCGAGGGAATGTTTTTATCCGTCTGGGGCGACGGTTGCACGGTTAATTTGCCCGCGGACGGCAGGTTTTTTTGCCTGCCCTATTACGACAGCCCGCCGCACAAAGGCTTTTTCGAGGACGCGTTTGTTTACGCCGTAAACAACGCAAAGGAGCGCGTTTATATAACCACCCCCTACTTTTGCGGCAGCGCAAAGGTTATTTCCGCGCTTGAATTTGCGGCGAAGCGCGGCGTGGACGTAAAGATTATTCTGCCGCATATCCCCGACAAAAAATACGCCTTCGGGCTGTCGAAGGCGTTTGCGCACGAAGTTGCAAAGAGCGGCGTTAAGGTTTTTGAATTTACCCCCGGCTTTATGCACGCAAAGTGCGTGATTTGCGACGACGTGGCGTTTTTGGGGAGCTATAATCTTGACTACCGCTCCACCCGCTTCAACTTCGAGTGCGGCGCGGCTTTTTCGGGCGAAATGTGCGCGGCGGCTTTGCGCGACTTTAACAAAAGCTTAACCCTGTCGCACCCCTTAAAGGAAGAACGGCTTTTGCCGCACGCGCGGTTTTACCGCTTTATATTAAAGCTCTTCGCCCCTCTTATGTAAAGATTGACAAAATCACAACGAAATTATATAATTTTTATATGATTAAGCTTATAGCAAGCGACTTAGACGGAACGCTGCTGCCGCCGAGCAAGATTTTGCCCGAAAGGCTGTTTCCGCTTATTAAGGAACTGCGCAAAAAGGGAATAATTTTCACTCCCGCGAGCGGACGGCAGCTGCCAAACCTTAAAAAACTGTTTTCGCCCGTTTTAAACGAAATTGCGATTATCGCCGAAAACGGCGGCATAGTTTGGTTCGGCGGCAAAATAATTTATTCCAACCCCACCCCGAAAGAGGACGTTTTAAAAACGCTTGAAGCCGTTGAAAAAATAAGCGGGCTTTATCCCCTGTTATCGTGCGCGGACTGCGCATATTACCAAAGCGGCAACCCCGCTTTTATCGAAGTGGTTAAAAGGTCTTATTCTTCGTGCAGGCAGGTTAAAAGCCTTAAAAAGCTTGCAAACGACGTTGAAGTTATTAAAATTTCCGTTTGGGACGAAGCTCCGCCCAGCGCAAACCACGGCGCGCCGCTGCTTGCACCCAAGTTATCCGGCTTGCGGGTTATGGCTTCGGGCTTCGACTGGCTCGACGTTTCCACTCTTAAAGCCAACAAGGGCAACGCCCTTAAAGAACTGATGAAAGAGCTGGGCTTTGAAAAGGACGACTGCCTTGCCTTCGGCGACCACATGAACGATTTGGAAATGCTGCAAGCTTGCGGTCACCCCTTTGTCGTGGCGAACGCATTTGCGGGACTTAAAGAAAAATTCAAAGACGAAGTACCCTCGAACGCCGATTTGGGAGTAATGAAAAAACTGGAGGAGCTTTTATGAAATTTGTGATTGCGAGCGATATTCACGGTTCAAACAAATATTGCAACGGGCTTTTGGCGGCTTTCAAGCGCGAAAACGCGGACAAGCTGCTTTTGCTCGGCGATATTTTATATCACGGGCCGAGAAACCCGCTGCCCGAGGATTACGCCCCCGCAAAGGTTGCCGAAGCTTTGGGCGCGGTTAAAGAAAGAATTTTGTGCGTGCGCGGCAACTGCGACAGCGAAGTCGACCAAATGGTTTTGCCCTTCCCCGTAACCGCAGACTACGCGGCGGTTTTTGCCGACGGAGTAAACATTTACCTTTCGCACGGGCACAGGGAAGTCCCTCCCCTTTGCGAAAACGACGTTTATATAACGGGACACACGCACGTACCGCTCTGCGAAAGCGTTACCGCGGGGAACGGAACGTATCTGCACTTAAACCCCGGCTCGGTTTCGCTGCCAAAGGAAAACAGCGGGCGCGGCTACATTCTTTTCGATAACGGAACCTTTTACTTTAAAACCCTCGACGGCAAAACCTTTAAAGAAGTTAAGGTTTAAGCACCTTTCAGTTGCTATGCGACAGCTCCACTTTTTAAATGGAAAGCCGATAAAAACTTGTCATTCTGAGTGTAACGAAGAATCTCACACTAAAAAGATTCTTCACTCCGTTCAGAATGACAACAAAACAGCTTATCCTTCAAAAAGCAATAAAACGGCTTCCCCGTTAGGAGAAGCCGTTTTCAATTTCTTTAATTATTCAAGAATAAGTTTGTTGAAGATTAACGTCCAGATAGCGTCGAGCCAGCCGATTACTACACCGGAAGGAATGGTGACGATGATGCAGACGATAAGTCTTAAAAGGCCGCCCTTCTTTGCAAAAGAGGACCATCTTACCAAAATTTCCACTATCCAGTTTACAACGGGGATAAGCAGAAGAAGTACTTGAATGAGTTTGTTTTGTTTGTGGAACCAAACGTTCATTATAATATCTCCTTTTTTGTTGTGCGCGGGTTAGGCGCAACTTTTTATTCTATGACAGTATTATATCATATCTACGTTTATTGTCAATAAAATTATTTAAAATTTTACGGCGGAAACGCGTGGTTTTAAGACAAAAGCTGGTCGCCGAGCAAAAAGGCATGCCCCTTTGCAAGCACCCAAACAAGGTCTAAAATCCACATGAAAAACGCGCCGGGGAAAACCGTTAAAACGGCGAGCACTATCCACAACAAATCGTTTTTCACAATTCCGTTTGCTATGCGGCAAATACCGTAAAAAATTTCTATGGCGGGTATGCACAATATTACTTTGATAATAAGGGGCAGTTCGTCAACCTGTTTTAATAATTCTTCCATTATACACTCCTTTCGGTTAATACGTATTATATTATAGCATACGCCGAAATTATGTCAATTAGTTTTCCGTTTTTCAAAACTGCGGCGCGTTTATTAAATAAACGCGCCGCTTTTGTTTTTAAAATTAAATTAAACCAATTCGATAATGGCTTCTTCGGCGCCGTCGCCAAGACGCTTGCCGAGGGTGTAAATGCGGGTGTAACCGCCGCCCTGACCGAGTTCTTCGGCACGCTGCGCGTATTTAGGCGCAATCTCGTTGAAGAGTTTTTCCATCAAGGGGTGTTTGATATCCGCCGTTCTCTTTTTAAAGTCGGATTTCTTTTCGGCAAAGGGCTTAACTTCCTGCAAATCGCGAAGCTTTGCCATTAAAGCGCGGCGAACCGCAAGCTTTTTAGGGCTGTCCTTTACGCTCTTTTCGGTAACTTCCTTACCCTTTTTGTCCGTTTTTACGACGGTTACTTCTTCGTTGTCGTCATAAACGGAAATTGCCTTGGTTATTATCTTTTCAACGTAGGGCTGAAGCTCTTTAGCCTTTGCCTTGGTCGTGGTTATTTTTCCGTACCAGAGGAGTTCGGAAGCCTGATTTCTTAAAAGCGCTTCTCTGTGTTCCGCTGTTCTTCCCAATTTACCGGGCATAATTTAGTCCTCCTTGTTTGAAAGTGAAAGTCCGTAAGATTGAAGCTTTAAGATTACTTCGTCAAGGGACTTTCTGCCAAGGTTTCTTACTTTAAGCATTTCGTCCTCTGTTTTACGGGTCAAATCTTCCACGGTATGAATGTTTGCGCGCTTTAAGCAGTTGTAGGAACGGACGGAAAGGTCCATATCCTCGATTGCCATAGCGAGTATTTTTGCCTGCTTGTCGTCTTCGTTTTTAACGAGTATGTCCATATCCTTAATCGAATCGGATAAATCAACGAAGAGCGAAATGTGGTCCTGCATGATTTTCGCTGCAAGCGACACGATTTCCTTTGCGCTGAACGCGCCGTTAGTCCAAACCTCAAGCGTAAGCTTGTCATAGTCGGTGTTTTGTCCCACGCGGGTGTTTTCAACCGAGTAGTTCACCTTTTTAACGGGCGTGTAGATGCTGTCGATGGGAATATAATCCAAAAGCTCCGTCTTGGTGTGGTCGGCGCCCTTGTAACCGCGGCCTCTGCCAATGGTTATTTCCATGTCGATTTTGCCGCCTTCGTCAACCGTGCAAATGTGCTGGTCGCCGTTTATTATTTCAATTTCGGCGTCCTCGGCAATGTCCGAAGCTTTAACTTCGCAAGGGCCGACCTTGTAAAGGTGAACGACCTTTACGTAATCGGGCGAAGTAACGGCGGTTTTTATTGCAAGCGTCTTTAAATTGAGGATTATTTCGGTTACGTCCTCTTTAACGCCCGCCACTGCGGAAAATTCGTGCTTGACGCTGCCGTCAAGGAACCTTATACCCTGCGCAGCGGCTCCGGGGAGCGCCGACAGGAGTATTCTTCTAAGGCAGTTGCCTATCGTAAGTCCAAAGCCCTTTTCCAAAGGTTCTACGACGACTTTTGCGTAAGCGCGGTCCTCGCTTTCCTCCGCAAGAATTTTGGGCATATCCATTTCTATCATTCTGGTTCCTCCTAAATTTTAAATTACTTGGAGTACAACTCGACAATCATATGTTCGGAAATCTGACTGTCAATATCTTCTCTTACGGGCAACGCCAATATTTTTCCCTGCAATTTTTCGGGGTCGAATTCAAGCCACTTGGGGGTGTTCACCTTGGTTGCTTTAACCGCTTCGAAATACTTGTTGGAAGTTTTGCTTTCCTTTACGGTAACCACGTCGCCAACCCTTACGATAAAGGAAGGAACGTTTACTTTTTTGCCGTTTACAAGGAAATGTCCGTGGTTTACAAGCTGTCTTGCCTGAGCGCGGCTGCCGCCTATACCCATGCGGAAAACAACGTTATCTAATCTGCGTTCCAAAAGCGAGAGCATGTTTTCACCGGTGATGCCCTTCATTCTGTCGGCCTTTTCGTAATATTCGCGGAACTGACCTTCCTGAACGCCGTAAATTCTTTTAACCTTCTGCTTTTCGCGGAGCTGTCTGCCGTATTCGGAGACTTTCTTGCGGGCTAAACCGTGCTGTCCGGGAGGAGTGGGCCTCTTTTCGAACGGGCACTTGCCGTTGTAACATTTATCGCCTTTCAAAAACAGCTTTCCGCCCTCTCTTCTGCAAAGACGGCATTTTGCTTCTCTGTATGTTGCCATATTATTCTTTTACCTCCGATTATACTCTGCGACGCTTGGGGGGTCTGCAGCCGTTGTGGGGAATGGGCGAAACGTCCGAAATCAACGTGATTTCAACGTCGCACGCGCCTATTGCCCTTATTGCCGATTCTCTGCCCGCGCCGGGGCCTTTTACGTAAACTTCAACCGAACGGAGACCGTGCTCCTTTGCCGCCTTAACCGCGGTTTCGGTTGCCTGCTGCGCTGCGAACGGGGTGCCCTTACGGGAACCTTTAAAGCCGAGGCTGCCCGCCGAAGACCAGCTTATCGCGTTGCCCTGCGTATCGGTAACGGTTACTAAAGTGTTGTTGAAAGAGGACTGAATGTGTACCTGACCCCTGTCAACCTTTTTAAGCTCTCTGCGTTTTCTTGTAACGGTTTGCTTTTTCTGTTGCTGTGCCATTTATCTGTCCTCCTTACTTAGCGCCCTTTTTCTTGGCTACCGTGCGGCGGGGGCCCTTGCGGGTTCTCGCGTTGGTCTTGGTGGACTGACCGCGTACGGGTAAGCCCTTTCTGTGGCGGATACCGCGGTAGCAGCCTATTTCCATAAGCCTTTTAATGTTGAGCGAAACTTCGCTTCTCAGTTCGCCTTCCACTCTTAAATTGTGGTCGATATATTCTCTTAATTTGGATACGGTTTGTTCATCGAGGTCTTTAACGCGCGTGTTGGGGTCCACGCCGGTTGCGGCGAGGATTTTCTGCGAGGTTTTAAGACCGATGCCGTAGATATAAGTGAGTCCTATTTCAACTCTTTTTTCTCTGGGTAAATCTACACCGGCAATACGTGCCATATTGATTTAATTCCTCCGTTAAAATTTTAAATGTGTGTTTTTGATGTATATAAGCCGCTTTAAACGCGCGCCGTTAGATATTGGAATGTAGGCGGCATTTTGGCGGAGTGTTTTTAAAGCTTTTTACAAATATTTCGTGATTTTTGCGCGAAAAGATGTTTCGGCGCGCTACGCTTGCTCAACATGACAAACGGGAACGCCCTTGCGTCATTTTGAGCGAAAGCGAAAAATCTCTTGCGGGAGCCTGTTACGCTTATCCTAAAACGCAGAGAGGCGAGCAGATTGCGGGAGCAATACTTCCCACGGATACGCTTATCCTAAAACGCGGAGAAGCAAGCAGAACGAGGCGCGCGAGCACCACCGAAGGAGCTTACTGATTGGTAAGTAACTGAGGCGGCGCGGAACGCAACAAAGTTATGCGCAGCTTATATGCGTTTTAATTCTTGGAACGCCACGTAATGCGGCCTTTGGTAAGGTCGTAAGGGCTTATTTCAAGCTTAACGTTGTCGCCCTCGATTATACGGATATAATTTAGGCGGAGTTTGCCCGAAATATATGCGGTTATTACGTGTCCGTTGGTGAGCTTAACCTTAAAGTTTGCGTTGGGAAGGCACTCTATTACCTTGCCTTCGGTTTCTATAACGTCGTCCTTTGACATTACAACTCCTTAGCCCTGACGCTGCTTATGGCTCTTGTTTTTGGAACAGATTACCATAACTTTGCCGTTTCTTTTAATTACCTTGCATTTGTCGCACATGGGTTTTACGGAAGGTCTTACTTTCATAATTTTCTCCTCAATATGGTTTTTAGGATTTGTCTTCTTCGTCCGTGACGGGGCAGTTATAAGCTTTGAGCGCGGAATATATCTCCGTGTCGAAAACCTTGTCGCCGCGCAAAAGCTTTGCGCCAATCGATTCCGCCGATTCGGGAAGAAGTTCGATATGTTTTAAATTTTTCTTTTTGGGCGAAGCAAGCTTTTTAAAGTTTCCGTCAACCGCCAAAACCGCGGTTTCGGAAATAATTTCGCTTATTATATAGTGCCTGCCCTTATCTCTGCCTTGGGTGCTTTTGCAAATGCCCCCTATAACAGCGGTTTTTACTTTCATACTTACAAAATAATTTGCTTTAATTCAGAAACGAGCAAGACGAGGCGCGGGGCGGCTTTGCGAGGGCGCATACACAGAAGTATGTAACCGAGTAAAACGCAAACCGCAACAATGTATTGCGACGTTTATGATTAAAGTGTTAATATTTCTACGCCTGTTTCGGTTATCAAAACCGTATTCTCATAGTGCGCGGCGGGCTTTCCGTCCGCGGTGCTCACCGTCCAGCCGTCTAACGTGTTGAACACGACTTTATACGTGCCCATGTTTATCATAGGTTCGATGCAAATGGTCATGCCCGCTTTAAGGCGCATGCCCGTGCCGCGTTTGCCAACATTGGGCACCGAGGGGTCTTCGTGCATTTCTTTGCCTATGCCGTGCCCCGTAAGCGCTCTCACCACGCCGTAGCCGTTGCTTTCGGCGTGCTTTTGAACCGCGTAGCCTATGTCGTAAAGCGGCGAGCCTGCCTGCAAGCCCTCGATTGCCTTAAAAAAGCACTCTTCGGTAACTTTGACAAGCCTGCGCTTTTCTTCCGAAACGTTGCCGATAAGATAAGTTCTTGCCGCGTCGCCGTGGAAGCCGTTCTTTTCGGCGGTTATGTCCACGCTGACGATATCGCCGTCGAGGATAATTCTGTCGTTCGGTATGCCGTGCACGACAACTTCGTTTACCGACACGCACGAGCTTGCGGGATAGCCCTCGTAGCCAAGCTCCGAAGGATACGCCCCGCAGGAAGTAATGTACTTGTAAACAAGTTCGTCCACTTCCTTCGTGGTCATACCCGCGCGAATGTTTTTGCCGACGAAATCAAGCGTTTCCTTAACTATGCGGCAGCTCTCGCGCATGTATTCTATTTCTTTGTCGCTTTTTATGGTTACCATGTTCACAAAAATCTCGGCTATTCTGCGCCTGCGATTTTTCGTGATTTTGAGGGCTACCTTCTCACGCGCCGTAAAGAAACGGCGGCGCGTTCGGGCATCGTTCGCGCGCACTAATGCGCTCACTCATCTCGGGCGACAAAACAGCATACCCTACTGTTTTGAGAATTTCGCCCTCGTCCCTCTTTGTGCAATTTTAAGGGCAAACCATTATATAATTGCACAAATTCACCCCGCTCAGGTGCAGGTATGCACAAATTGGGTCTGCGGGCAAAAAGCGTGGTTTTTACCCGCAACGTTTATTATTTGTCTAATATTTCTACAATCTGCTCAAATACTTCGTCGGGACTGCCCTCGCCGCTCGTAACCGTGGCAAGCTTGCCCTGCTTTTTATAATAATCGATAAGCGGCGCGGTTTGCGTGTTGTAGGTTATAAGGCGCGCTTTTACCGTTTGGGGATTGTCGTCCTCGCGCTGATAAAGCTCGCCGCCGCACTTGCGGCACTTCGTTTCGCCGTTTAAGGTGGAAACGTGATAGCTTTCGCCGCACTTGCAAACGCGTCTGCCGCAAATTCTGTCCATCAAAAGCGCTTCGTCCACGTCTATATTTAAGCAAATATCTATTTTTGCAAACTTTTCAAGCTCTTCAGCCTGAAAGAGGTTGCGGGGGAAACCGTCCAGCATATAGCCGTTTTGGGCGTCCTCCCAAGTAAGCCTGTCTTTGACGATTGCGCACGTCACCTCGTCAGGGACGAGCTTGCCCGCGTCTATAAAAGATTTGGCAAGTTTGCCTATTTCCGTGCCGCCCTTTATGTTGGCACGGAAAATGTCGCCCGTGGAAATGTGCAAAAGATTATATTTTTCGGCAATCTTGCTTGCCTGCGTGCCCTTGCCTGCGCCGGGCGCGCCCAAAAGAATGACGTTCATTATTATTTAAGGAAGCCCTTATAATTCTTCATCATCAGCTGAGATTCGAGCTGCTTGTCGAGTTCCATCGCAACGGATACAACGATTAGGATACCCGTCGTAGAGAACACGGAAAGAAGAGCTAAATCGCCCTGTCCGAGCCCCGTTAAAATCATTGAAAGAATCGAAGGAATAAACGCAACCAAGGTTAAATAGATTGCTCCGAACAGCGTTATGCGGTTGGAAATCTTTTTTAAATAATCCGCGGTGGGCTTGCCGGGGCGGATGCCCTGAATAAAGCCGCCGTTTTGCTGGATTGTTTTGGAAACGTCCTCGGGGTTGAACTGCATCGACTGATAGAAGAACGAGAACGCGAATATAAGCACGCACAGCACAATCATATAAATGAGCTGGCCGTACCAGAAGGGCGACGAACCGGAGAACCAGTTGGTTACGCCCGTAACCGCGTTTTGGTCGTATGCGAAGAATACGCTTATAATCATCTGGGGCGCGGAAATAATTGCAAACGCGAAGATGAGAGGCATAACGCCCGAACCCGAAATTTTGATGGGGATAACGGACGACTGACCGCCGTACATCTTTCTGCCCTTAACCTGCTTTGCGTACTGCACGGGAATTCGTCTTTCCGATAAATCTACCGCTACTATCGCGGCAAATTCCACAATCGTCAGAATTATAAATCCAAGAATTTCCCAAAGATTGGTTAAACCGGCTGTGGCAAAATCGCCCACTCCGAAAATTCCCAATATTTTATTTAATACAGTAAGTCCCGCGGTGGAAATGATACCGATGAAGATTATCAGCGAAATGCCGTTGGAAACGCCGTATTCGGTTATTCTTTCGCCTATCCACATAACGAGCATCGAGCCCGCCGTGTAAACTACGGTTAAGAATATGCCCGCAAGCCATTTTGCGCCTGCTTCGCCTATTGCGCCGCTGCCGAAGTACACAAGCCTTATGGGCATTTCACCGTCGCTGCCGGTCTGGAAACCGAAGTTGAGGATTATACCTATTGCCTGCGCTACCGCGAGCGCGATGGTTACGTATCTCGTAATCTGCGCGATTTTCTTTCTGCCGTCTTCACCCTGCTTCGAAAGTCTTTCCAAAGCGGGAATACCTACGGTTAAAAGCTGAATGATAATCGACGCGTTGATGTACGGGCTTATACCCAGCGCAAAAAGCGTTGCGTTTTGCAACGAGCCGCCCGTAATGGACGACAAAATACCTAAAAAGTCGTTGCTGCCTATAACGCCTTTGAAAGTTTCGGGGTTGATGCCCGGAACGGGGATATAGCAACCGAGCCTGAAAACAAGAAGAAGCGCAAGGGTTATCCAAATCTTCTTTCTTATTTCTTTGACTTTAAAGCAATTTTTTATTGTTTCAAACATAAAAACCTCTGCTCACGCAAATCTTGCCTATTCTGCGGCCGCGATTTGCCGTGATTTTTAGGGCTACTCGTCCTCGAATTGCGGGAGCAATGCTTCCCACAGTTTAGAAACAAGCAAAACCGTGCACTAATTACTCGACTACTTCGCAAGTACCGCCGGCTTTTTCGATTGCTTCCTTTGCCGAAGCCGAAAATTTTGCCGCCTTAACCGTAAGCGCAACTTTAATTTCGCCCGTGCCCAAAACCTTTAAGCCCGCGGAATTTTTAACTTCCTTGGTAAGGCTTTCTTTTGCAACGTAATCGAAATCTACTACCGTGCCTGCGGGAACGCCCGAAAGCTGGCTTAAATTGATAATCGTGTATTCGGTTGCCCATTTATTGTGGAAACCGCGCTTGGGGATACGTCTTGCAAGAGGCATCTGACCGCCCTCGAAGCCGGGGCGCACGCCGCCGCCCGAACGTGCCCATTGTCCTTTATGACCTTTGCCCGAGGTTTTGCCCGTGCCCGAGCCTATGCCTCTGCCAAGTCTTTTAACGGACTTTCTTGCGCCCTCTGCGGGCGATAAAGTATCTACTCTCATTGTCTGCTCCTTAAACCTGTTCCACCTTTACAAGGTGAGCTACTTTTTTAAGCTGACCCATGTTCGCGGGGGTTTCTTCCAAAGTTCTGGACTGACGGATTTTTTTAAGTCCGAGCGCCGCTACGGTGTCTTTAACCGTTTTAATCTGCCCGTTAAGGCTTTTTACTAACGTTACTTTGACCATTTGTTGCCTCCCTTACGCCTTAAGCTCTTCCACGCTCTTACCGCGTGCGGCAGCGATTTCTTCGGGCGATTTCAAATCGAACAACCCTTGAACGGCAGCTTTTACGCAGTTGATGGGGTTAGAAGTGCCGTGAGACTTCGTTCTTACGTCCTTAACTCCCGCTGCTTCCATAACCGCACGGACGGGGCCGCCAGCGATAACGCCGGTACCTTCCGAGGCGGGCATCATGAGGACGGAGCCTCTGCCGAATACGCCGAGTACGGTGTGGGGGATTGAGGTGCCCTGAAGAGCAACCTTTCTCATGTTCTTTTTAGCCTGGTCGTTTGCCTTTTCGATTGCTTCGGGAACTTCCTTGGATTTACCCATGCCGTAACCGACCGAGCCCTTGCCGTCGCCGACTACAACAAGCGCCGCAAAGCGCATGTTTCTGCCGCCTTTAACGGTTTTCGAAACTCTGTTGACCTGAATAAGCTTTTTAATTAAGCCGTCGTCTTCCTGTCTGCGTCTGTCGCCCTGTCTTCTTGCGGGTCTTTCTTTTCTTTCTTCCATAATACGCTCCTTAGAAATTGAGTCCGGCTTCCCTTGCGCCGTCTGCCAATGCCTGAACACGTCCCGTGTAAAGGTATCCGCCTCTGTCGAAAACTACGTTCTCAATGCCAAGCTTTTTAGCTTTTTCCGCAACGGCTTTGCCCACTACCTTAGCGGCGTCCGTCTTGTTGAGTTTTGCGACCTTTGCCGCAATTTCCTTCTGTTCGGTCGACGCCGAGCAAAGGGTTACCCCTTTAACGTCGTCGATAAGCTGAACGTAAATGTGTTTAAGAGAGCGGAAAACGCTCATTCTGGGGGCTTCCGCCGTGCCGCTTATCTTTTTGCGGACGCGAGCGTGCCTTCTTAAACGTTCTTCGTTTTTATCGATTTTATTAATCATAATGTCTCCTTAGCAAGCCGCCTTAAAAGGCGTTTCTTCTCATTGCGGGGCTTTTAAGCCGCGCGCACGGAATTACTTCTTGCCTTTGCCTCCCGTCTTGCCTTCCTTACGCTCGATTACTTCGTCGGAATAAGCTATGCCGTAGCCGTGGTAAGGTTCGGGAAGTCTTATTTTGCGGATATTTGCCGCAACCTGTCCGACTTCGGTTTTGTCGATGCCGGAAACAACGATTTCGTTGGGGGTGGGGCATTCCAGCTTTACGCCCGCGGGTTCAACAAAGTCCACGGGGTGCGAAAATCCCACGTTCATAACAAGCTTGTTGCCCTGCTTTGCAACCTTCCAGCCTACGCCGTTTACCTTTAAGGTTTTTTTGTAACCTTCGGTTACGCCTACGACCATGTTATGAAGGAGCGCGCGGTACAAACCGTGTTTTGCGTCGGTGCCTGCGGCTTCGCTCGTCTTTAAAACGTGAGCCTCGGCGCCTTCTACTTTAATATCGA
Organism: Clostridia bacterium; assembly: GCA_029059705.1. GTDB lineage: Bacteria > Bacillota > Clostridia > Christensenellales > Borkfalkiaceae > Coproplasma. The sequence continues at coordinate 8,096 of JAIDVM010000030.1, read as the reverse complement.
TGTCGCCCACAACCTTTTGGGTGAGCGTACCCTTGCTGCCTTTAACGGTTAATAAACCGTTTTCAAAGCTGACGGAAACGCCTGCGGGCAAGGCAACGGGTAATTTACCTATTCTTGACATATAATTACCTCCTTACCAGACGTAGCAAAGCACTTCGCCGCCTACGTTTGCCGCCTTTGCCTGCCTGTCCGTCATTATTCCCTTGTTGGTGGATACGATGGCAACACCGAGCCCGTCCATTACCTTGGGCATGGTTTCCACGTCGGAATAAACGCGGAGACCGGGGCGGGACACTCTCTTCAAGCCGTTGATAACGGGCTTTTTCTTGCCTGCGTATTTAAGGGTTAAAACTATTTTGCCGTTGTAGCCGTCTTCGACGAGTTTAACGTCGTTTACGTAGCCTTCGCTGAGCAAAATGTTAGCTATTGCTTTTTTCATATTGGATGAGGGAACCTCAACCGTTTCCTTGTTAGCTGCGAGCGCGTTTCTTACGCGTGTGAGCATATCTGCTATAGGGTCTGTCATTTCTCTCTCCTCCTTACCAACTCGATTTCTTTACGCCGGGAATCAATCCCTTGTAAGCAAGGTTTCTAAAGCAAATACGGCAAACTCCGTACTTGCGCAAAACCGCGTGGGGTCTGCCGCAAATGGAGCATCTCGTGTAAGCTCTCGTTGAGAATTTAGCAGGCTTTTGCTGCTTGTTTATCATTGATTTCTTTGCCATAATTTACTCCTTACTTTTTGAAGGGCATACCCATCGCCCTTAAAAGCTCTCTCGCTTCTTCGTCGGTTTGCGCGGTAGTTACGAAACAAATGTCCATACCCCTGATTTTTTCCACTTGGTCATACTGGATTTCGGGGAAAATGAGCTGTTCCTTAATACCCATACAATAGTTTCCCTTGCCGTCGAAGCTTTCCGACGGAACGCCGCGGAAGTCGCGCACGCGGGGAAGCGCGATTGAAACGAACTTGTCGTAAAAGTCGTACATCATCTTGCCGCGGAGGGTAACCTTCAAGCCGATAGGCATGCCCTCGCGCACCTTAAAGTTTGCAACCGACTTTTTAGCTTTGCATAAAACGGGCTGCTGTCCGCAAATGAGCTTCATTTCGTTCTGCGCGATTTGTATGGATTTTGCGTTGTCCTTTATGTCGCCGAGGCCCGAGCTTAAAACGATTTTTACAAGCTTGGGCACCTGCATGGGATTTTTATAACCGAACTTAGCGGTAAGCGCGGGAACGACTTCTTTATCGTAGCTTTCAAGCACTCTCGAAGAGTAAACTTTTTCGGCTTTCGCGGCGGTTTTCTTAGCCGCAGGCTTCTTTGCCGCGGGCGCTGCCTTTTCTTCGGTAACTTCTTTCTTCGTAGCCATCTCTTACCTCCTTATTCAGCCTTATCCTCCGCGGAAGTTTCCGCGGTTTCTTCTTTCTTTGCACGTTTTCTTACGCGCTTTTTGGGTTCTTCCTTCTTGGCCGCCTTGCCGCCCTTGCCTGCGTAAGCTTTATCGAGCGTTGCGCCGCACTTGGGGCAAACGCGAACGTTTTTGCCGTCGATTTCGGAATGTTTAACCCTTATCGCCTTCTGGCAAGCGTCGCACACTACCATTACGTTGGAAACGTTTAAGGGAGCTTCGATTTCGACTATCTGCGAAACTTCGTTTGCCTTTCTTGCCTTTTTAGCCTTTTTGTGAATGTTTACGCCTTCTACGGTTACCGTGCCGTTTTTGGGAGAAGTGGCAACAACCTTGCCCTGCTTGCCCGCATACTTACCGGTTATTACGAGTACGGTATCATTTAATTTTACGTTCATAGCCTTTCTCCTTTAATTAAAGCACTTCGGGCGCGAGCGAAATTATTTTCATGTAGTTCTTTTCGCGCAGTTCCCTTGCGATTGGTCCGAAGATACGCGTGCCGCGGGGTTCCTTGTTGGTGTTTATAATAACCGCCGCGTTGTCGTCAAAGCGGATATAAGTTCCGTCTTCGCGTCTTATTCCCGTGCTGGTGCGAACGATTACCGCCTTAACGACTTCGCCCTTTTTAACAGCGCCGCCGGGGGTTGCGGTTTTAACCGAGCAGACTATAACGTCGCCGATGTTGGCAAACTTTCTGAACGAACCGCCGAGCACCTTTATGCACATAAGCTCTTTAGCGCCGCTGTTGTCCGCAGCTTTGAGCCTTGTTTGAGGTTGTATCATATAATATCTCTCCTATTATGATTAACTTACAACTACACAGAGGATTGCGCTACCCGCACATAAGCGAAGTTGAGTGCCCCGCTCTACTTTGCGGATATAACGAAATCTTGTATTTTTTAGTTATTTGTAACTGTTACGTTTACTTAAATTCAGAGAAGCGAGTTAAAAATCTAACCCTCTCTCTTCAAAACTTTGCAGATACGAGCAGGTCAAGGCGCGCGAGGAAAACTTGAAGGAGCTTACTAAACGTAAGTGACTGAAAGTTGCCGCAACGCAACGCCGAGATGCGACGTATATACGAAGTTTTGCAATTACTTAGCTTTTTCGATAATTTCAGCCACGCGCCAATTCTTATCCTTGGAAAGCTTGCGCGTTTCGACTATCCTTACCTTGTCGCCTTCGCCGCACTCGTTGTTTTCGTCGTGCGCCTTAAAGCGGGTGGTTTTGGTTATCGTCTTTTTATAGAGGGGGTGCTTGGATTTTTCGACTACGGCAACGACTACCGTCTTATCCATTTTGTCGGAAACTACAAGCCCAACTCTTTCCTTTCTGAGGTTTCTCTCTTCCATGTCTTACTCCTTACGCCTTTAATTGCCTTGCGCGGATTACGGTGTTCACTCTTGCGATGTCCTTTTTAACGAGGTTGATTGCAAGAGGGTTTTCAAGCTGACCGCTTGCGTGACGAAAGCGAAGATTGAAAAGCTCGCTCTTCAACTCCTGAAGCTTTTTCAAAAGCTCTTCGTCGCTCAAATTTACTATTTCCTTAGCCTTCATTAGCCTCACCGCCTTCTTCAACTACTTCGTGTTCCTTTACGAGGAACTTGCATTTTACGGGGAGTTTATGGCTTGCAAGGCGCATTGCCTCGCGTGCGATATCCTCGGAAACGCCCGCCATTTCAAACATTACTCTGCCGGGCTTTACTATTGCAACCCAGCACTCAACCGAGCCTTTACCGGAACCCATACGGGATTCGGCGGGGTGCTTGGTGATGGGCTTGTGGGGGAAGATGTCTATCCACACCTTGCCGCCACGCTTAATAAATCTCGTCATTGCGATACGGGCTGCCTCTATCTGGTTGGAGGTAATTCTGCCGCCTTCCAAAGCCACCAAACCGTATTCGCCGTAAGCGATTTTATTGCCTTTCTGCGCGGTGCCGCGGATTTTGCCGCGGTGCTGCATTCTTCTTTTTACTCTCTTGGGGATTAACATTACTCTTCGCCTCCCTCCGAAATTATAAGACGCTTAGCCGTCGAAAGCACTTCGCCCTTATAAATCCAGCACTTGATGCCCAGCACGCCGAAGGTGGTGTGCGCTTCCGCGAAACCGTAATCGATGTCCGCGCGGATTGTCTGAAGGGGAATCGAGCCTTCGTGATAGCTTTCGCTGCCGGCGATTTCTCTGCCGTCGAGCCTGCCGCCGACGGTTATTTTAACGCCCTTTACGCCCGTTTTAGCAACCTTTGCAATCTGCTGCTTAACGGCTCTTCTGTAAGAAACGCGCTTTTCGAGCTGTGCGGCAACCGCCTCTGCAACGAGCTGTGCGTCCTGGTCGATTTTTTCAACCTTTTTAACATTGATTATTATCTGCTTGCCCTTAGTGAGCTTGGATAAATCCTTTTTGATAACTTCGATTTCAGAGCCCGCTTTGCCGATAAGCACGCCCGGTCTGCCCGTGTAAATGCCTATCTCAATCTTGTTGGCAGCTCTTATAATCGTGATTTTGCTTATTGCCGCCTCGTAATACTTCTTTTTAAGGAAGGTACGGATTTCATTGTCCTCTTTGATATAAGCGGCAAAATTTTTGTCGTCTGCGTACCATTGAGTGTCCCAAGCGGAAATTACGCCGACTCTTAAACCGTGAGGATTAACTTTTTGTCCCATAAATCTTTCTCCTTATACCTTCTTTGCGTCCAGAATAACCGTTACGTGGCTGGTTCTCTTCAAAATCGCATGTCCGCGCCCCTTCGAAACGGGCTGCATTCTCTTTAAGTGAGGGCCGCCGTTTGCAAACGCTTCGGCAACCAAAAGGTCGCCCCTGTCCATGCCCTGATTGTGCTCGGCGTTAGCCGCCGCGGACAAAAGTACTTTTTTAACTTCTTCGCTGCCGCCCTTGTTGCAATAAGTGAGAATCGCTTCCGCCTCGTCTACGGATTTGCCGCGGATAAGCGCAAGCACCGTTCTTATCTTATAGGGGGAAATTCTGAGGTATTTCGCCGTTGCGTAAGGACGGCTATCGTTTTTAATGCTTGACATTTGTTACCTCCTTACTTCTTGGCGGTCTTAGCCGCGTGCCCTTTGAAGGTTCTCGTGGGAGCAAACTCGCCGAGCTTGCAGCCTACCATATCTTCGGTTACATAAACGGGAACGTGCTTTCTTCCGTCGTATACCGCAATAGTGTGTCCTACGAATTGGGGGAATATCGTTGTCGCGCGCGACCAAGTCTTAACGACTTTCTTCTCGCCGGCAGCGTTCATCGCCTCTATTCTTGCCATAAGTCTTTCTTCGGCGTAAGGCCCTTTTTTAACGCTTCTTGACATTGTCTACTCCTCCTTAATTAATTCTCTTCAAAATGAACTTTGAAGTGGGATTTTTCTTCTTTCTCGTCTTATAACCCAAAGCAGGCTTGCCCCAAGGGGTCATAGGGCCTGCGTGGCCGACGGGCGATTTGCCTTCGCCGCCGCCGTGAGGGTGGTCGTTGGGGTTCATAACCGAACCGCGGACGGTGGGACGGATACCGAAGTGTCTCGTCTTGCCCGCTTTACCGATGCGGATAATCTCGTGTTCGAGGTTACCCACCTGACCGATAGTCGCCTTGCAGTTTATCGAAACGAGCCTCATTTCGCCGGAAGGCATCTTCAAGGTTGCGTAAGCGCCCTCTTTTGCCATAACCTGCGCCGAAATGCCCGCCGCTCTCGCTATCTGCGCGCCTCTGCCGGGTTTAAGCTCGATTGCGTGCACAACGGTACCTACGGGGATATCCGCAAGCTTTAAAGCGTTGCCGCTCTTGATGTCCGCGCCCGCGCCCGAAATAACCTTGTCGCCTACCGTAAGACCTACGGGAGCGAGGATATATCTCTTTTCGCCGTCCGCGTACGCAAGCAATGCAATGTTCGCCGAACGGTTGGGGTCGTACTGAATGGACTTAACCGTTGCGGGAATTCCGTCCTTGTTGCGCTTGAAGTCGATAATTCTGTATTTGTTTCTGTTGCCGCCGCCGATGTGACGAACGGTTATTTTACCCTGATTGTTTCTGCCGCCCGATTTGCGCTTGTCGTGCATCAAGCTCTTTTCGGGCTTGTCGCCCGTAAGCTCGGTGTAAGCGCTTACCGTCATAAAACGGCGTGCGGGGGAGGTGGGTTTATACCTTTTAACTGCCATGTTGTGCCTCCTTCTCCTTACGATAACGAGTTGAAGAACTCAATCGCCTTGGAGTCAGCTTTAAGCTGGACGACTGCCTTCTTGTAATCGGGGGTGTAGCCCTCGTTTCTGCCCATGCGCTTCTTCTTGCCCTTGCAGTTTAAAGTGTTTACGCTTTCAACCTGCACGCCGAAGAGCTTTTCGACAGCGTTTTTAATCTGCGTCTTGTTCGCCGACTTCTTTACGATGAAAGAATACTTTTTATCGGCGATGCCGTCGTAACCTTTCTCGGTGAGGAGAGGCTTTAAAATGATATCTTCAGCAAACATTATTCTCCGTACGCCTCCTCGATTTTTTTAACCGCCGCCTTGGTGATAACCACTTTTGCGTTTGCAACTACTTCGTAAGTGGAAATCTGGGCTACGGGAAGAGTGGATAACTTTTGAATGTTTTTAGCCGCGCGGATTACGTTTATATCGTCGTTGTCCATTACGATAACCGCCGACTTGTCAAGGTTAAGCGCCTTTTTGAAAGCCGCCATTTCCTTCGTCTTGCCTTCCTTTACGGAAAGGCTGTCCACTACGACGAATTCGCCGTCGGCAACCTTTTTCGAAAGCGCCGAAAGTAAAGCCGCCGTTTTAGCCTTTTTGTTCATGTCTTTGGAAAAGTCGCGGCTCTTGGGTGCGAACACAACGCCGCCCTTTATCCATTGGGGCGCTCTTATCGAACCCTGACGGGCGTTACCCGTGCCCTTCTGTCTCCAAGGCTTTCTGCCGCCGCCCCTTACTTCGGTGCGGGTAAGCGTGGATTTGGTGCCCTGTCTTTCGTTTGCAAGACGGGTTACAACCGCCTGATGAATGAGCGCTTCGTTATATTCGGCGCCGAACACCTTGTCGCTTAATTTCATAGTTCCGGCTTCGCTGCCGTCCATTTTATAAACCTTAATACTAGGCATTTATCGGTACCTCCTTATTTAACGGTGTCGTTTATGGTTACGACCGAACCGTTGGGTCCGGGAACCGAACCCTTAATAAGTAAGCAGTTTCTCTCAACGTCAACTCTTACTATTTCGAGGTTTTGCACGGTTACGTTATCCACACCGTACTGACCTGCGAGGCGCTTGTTTTTGAATACGCGCGAGGGCGAGCTGTTCGCACCCATGGAACCGGGCTCCCTGTGCACGGGACCTACGCCGTGGGTTTCTTTAAGGCGCTGCTGGTTCCAGCGCTTGATAACGCCCGAATAACCGTGACCTTTCGAAACGCCGTGAACGTCAACCTTGTCGCCTGCCGCGAACACGTCCGCTTTAAGTTCCTGTCCTACCTGATACGAAGCCGCGTCGTCCAAACGGAATTCCTTTAAAACTTTGCAGGGTTTTACGCCCGCCTTTTTAAACTGACCTAATTCGGGCTTGGTTAAAGCCTTTTCCTTTGCTTCGTCAAAACCGAGCTTCAACGCGGAATAGCCGTCTTTTTCAACAGTTTTGATTTGCACTACGGGGCACGGACCCGCCGAAATTACGGTTACGGGTATAACCTTGCCCTCCGCCGTGAAGATTTGGGTCATACCCTCTTTACGGCCGATGATTGCTTTATTCATTGATAAAGTTCTCCTTATAAAATTTTATTTTTCAGATAACTCGTTTTAAGTAGCGCCGCTTGCGCGTCGGCATAAATCCGTTGGTTATCTATATTGGCTTATTATATATATGGTATAGAACCGAATTCCCAAACTTTAAAGATGCAAGCAAGACGAGGAAAGCGAGTACCGACCGAAGCGAGTTTACTTTTTCGTAAATGAGCAAGGCGGGCGGAGCTTGACAACGTATTGCGCAGTATATTTAAAGTTTGATTTTAATGTCTACGCCCGCGGGCAAGTGAACCGTGTCCAAAAGCTTAGCGTTGGGGGTGTAGATGTCGATAATTCTCTTATAAGTTCTCTGCTCGAACTGTTCGCGGCTGTCCTTGTACTTGTGAGGGGAACGAAGGATAGTGATAATTTCCTTTTCGGTGGGAAGGGGAATGGGCCCCGAAATTTTCGCGCCGCCCTTCTTCATCGTTTCAACGATACGCGCCGCCGCAAGGTCAACGAGTTCGTGGTCGTAAGCCGCAAGTTTAATTCTGATTTTCTGTCCTGCCATAATTTACTCCTTTATACTAACTGTGTTGTAAATTTACGTCAACTTAACCGTGTGTATCGCAGCTTTGGGCATAAATAAAAAGCTACGGTTAGTCGCAGGGGTCGCGCCCCTACAATTGTCGGTGTAAATTATCTGTCCGCGTGAGCTTTTTGCCGCGATTTTGCAGTAACTTTACACTTCAACCCAATACCACGCATTAACGTACCTTATCATTATAAAAATTATTTTCAAGAAAGTCAACGGAAAACAAAAAAATTTTAAAACTTTTTTAAATTGTTAATTTGGCGTAAATTTGTTAATTTGCAACATTTTTATAGATTTTTTCAATGAAATTCCCGCAAAAAAGCAAAAATAACCCCTCGGCTTTAAAATAGCCCATATCATTCTGCCCCCCCCCTTGTCATTC
>JAIDVM010000003.1:14190-19458 GCA_029059705.1 Clostridia bacterium | reverse complement strand
ACATGACAATGATATAAACCGGCAAACACAAGCCGCCCGCGGATTTATCCGCGGGCGGCTAATATTATTATACCTTATTAATCTTCCAATCCAAGTAAATAATCGGCAGAAACTTTAAAATATTTAGCAAGAGTAATAATCGCCATTGCGTTTGGAACACGGTTGCCGTTTTCCCAATTGTTCACGGCAGATTGGACACACCCGATTTCCGCAGCAAGTTGCTTTTGCGTAAGCCCCTTGTCTACCCTTAATTCTTTTAATCTTTCTTTGAAAATTTCCATAATTAATATTATTATATGGAAATATCTCAAAAGTGATTGACAAAATCTCAAATGGAATTTATAATTAAAAAATCACAAAAAAGATTTTGAGGTATTTATATGAAATCGATTATAGAAGAACTTTACAATGATAACTGCGGCTTTTCGGAAAAACTTAAACCGACCGAAAAATATTGGGAAATTTGCAAGCAATACGACGAGGTTTTCAACAAACTGCTAAACGGCACCACGAAAGAACAAAACGAGTTATTAAACGAATTATTCGATTACGGCGGGCTGTGCGCTGGTGAAATGAGCGAACAGCATTTTATCGAAGGTTTTAAACTCGGCTTCCGTATTGCAGTCGAAGTGTTGGCATAATTTTATTATTTATGGCACTCGCAATTGTTTAAGTCCGTTTTTTCGTAAACAAAGCTGTCTAAATCGGCGCAATACTGTTCGGTCTTTTTATAGCCGCAAGCCTTAAAAAAGCTTTCGCCCGCCAAATTCGGCAGACAATACGCGCGCGAAACGCCGCTTTCTTTAAGCTTCATTTCGGCGGTATACAGCAAAAACTTGCCCGCGCCTTTGCCGCGGTAAGCGCGCGCGATATAAATTTCACGCACGTCCCCCCAGCCCTCTTTAAAGTTCCAGTCGTTCGCGCTTTCGTCCTTTTGATAAATTACAAAGCCCGCCGCCTCGCCGTCCCCGCGCAGAATATCGATTTTCAAAAGCCCCGCCAAAAGGTCGGGAATTATATATTCGTCCACAAGGTGGCGCGCGTCCTCGTCGCAACCGAGTTCTTTATAATAAGCTTCGAAAAGCTCCGTAAACTTATCCTTTAAATCGTCCCTTAAAGGCGAAACCTGCAACATAACCGTTTACCCCCAAAAATTTAATAACTTACGAAAAAAACGAGGGTTTTGCGCCCTCGTTTAATTACTTTTTTATTCGGCTGCGGGTACTATCGAAACCTGCTTGCCGTCTCTGCCCACTCTTTCAAACCTTACGGTGCCGTCAACAAGCGCAAAAAGCGTGTCGTCCTTGCCCATGCCGACGTTGTTTCCCGCCTTGAACTTAGAGCCGCGCTGTCTTACGAGAATGTTTCCCGCAAGCACGAACTGCCCGTCCGCGCGCTTAACACCCAGCATTTTGGGGTTGCTGTCTCTGCCGTTATGCGAAGAACCGGTACCTTTTTTATGAGCGAATAAACGAATAAATAACATATTATTCCTCCTCCTTACTCCGCCTTAGCCGCGGGCTTTTTGGGCGCCGCTTTGGTTGCCGTCTTTTTAGCTTCTGCCGCGCCGATTGCGGTTACTTTAACGAGCGAATAGGGCTGTCTGTGACCTTGCTTCTTCCTCTCGTTTTTCTTGGCTTTGTACTTAAAGACGATAATCTTTTTGTCCTTGCCGTGTGAAAGAACCTCGCAGGTTACCTTAACGTTCTCCACCTCTGCGCCCGCCTGAATGCCCTTTTCGTCAGCCGTAAGGATAACGGGGAATTCAACGGTGCTTCCTGCTTCGGCGTTAAGTTTTTCAAGTTTAACCGTTTCGCCTACGGCAGCCTTATACTGCTTGTTTCCGTTTGCAAAAATTGCGTACAATGTTTTTTACCTCCTCAAACCAGTCTCGCCGGACGCAAAATCCAAAGGATTAGGCGGCGCAAAGCGCACTTAAAAAAGCCCGTTCCGAGCGGCTCATGCATAAATTTAACACATTGCTTGCTTTGTGTCAACCATTTTTACCGCCCGTAAAAACTTTTTCTTTATTTATAGATTGCCATCCTTTGTCATTTTGAGCGTAGCCGAAAAATCTCACGCGTATAATTTTTAAACGGCGGGGCAAACTGATTATAACGACAAAAAAGGAGCCGATATGGGAGAATTAAAATCAGACAGCGAAATTTTAGCGGAAATTTACCGCAACGCACAGCTTGGGCTTGTCAGCATTGCCGACATTTTGCCCGAGGTTGACGACGAACGCATTAAAGAAGAGCTTTTGCGCGAGCACGAGGAATACGAAAGGGTTTGCAGCGAGGCGGCGTCGCTTGCGCAAAAATACGATTTGGAGCTTAAAGAGCCGAACGCCGTTAAAAAGGCGATGATGTGGAGCGCCATAAAAATGGGCACCGCAAGCGACAATTCGGCGCAAAACGTTGCGCAAATGATGATAAAGGGCACGGTTACGGGGCTTACGTCGCTTAAAACCTCGCTTACCGACGGTGAAAAAATTATGGACGCGGACATTAAAAAGCTTTTATGCGATTTAATTGCCCTTGAAGAGGACTTTGAAAAAAAGCTTAAAACCTTTCTTTAAGCCACTAAATTCCCTCCCTTGCGGGGAGGGTTTTTTGTAATTTAAGTTGCTTAAAAACGCATAGATACGAGCAAAACGAGGAGCGCGGGCGCAAAAAGATTCTTCGACTGCGCTCAGAATGACAAGGCATACTGCGGGCTTCGCGCTCGGGCAGAATGACAACCCTAAATTTATGCGTTTTTATATGGACAAATCCGTACTTTTCATGTATAATACGGATATATGAACAACATAATTTTGGTTGAAAACACCCCGATTTTATATAAAAACGAGGTAAACCGCTTTTACGAAATTATTGTGCCGCTGGCGGACGACTTAACCTTTGACGACCCTGCGGGTTTTGTTAAGCACGACGAAAAACAAACCGAATTTACGCGCGGGGAAATTGTGATTATTCCGCCGCGCACCGCGCGCACGATTTGCTTTAAGGACAAAAAATCGATTAGGATTTTAATGGACGGCGCGCTGCTGCCCTTTGCCGAGGTTACCGCAATTTGCGAGCTGCCCGATTACAACATAAGACAAGCCGCCGAGCAAGCCCTTTATTTTTATAACAGCGAATACAAACGGCGCGGCGCGGTGCTTGCCGCACTCGGCTCGCTGATAGTAAGCCTTGCCACGCTGAACGCGGGAGAACAGGTTAAGATTTCGCCCGTGACGGTGAAAATTACGGGCGACATTAAGGCGCACCTTTCCGATTCGTCTTTTACCGTTGAGGACTATCTTCAAACGCTGCCGATAAGCCCCGACTACGTGCGCAAGCTGTTTAAAAAGGATACGGGGCTGACACCGCGCGATTATTTGAAAAACGCGCGCATGGAACGCGCCGCGCAGCTTTTTGCAAGCGGGCAGACCAACCGCTATTCCTTTTACACCGTGGCGCAGGTTGCCGATTTGTGCGGCTTTGCCGACCCGATGTATTTTTCGAAGGCTTTTAAAAGCTATTTCGGCGTAGCCCCTTCGGACTACGGCAAAAAATAACTGAAAAATAGGCACATTTTATAAGCCGCCCGCGGAATTAATCCGCGGGCGGCTTAATTATGATTTAAACGTTTTTACTCGTTTACCAAATCGCCGTTTGTGCAATGTATTGTATACTTATACGAAACGGCAAGCCAACCGCCCTCTTTTTCAACCGCTTCCCACTCTTCCACCGTGCCGTTAAAATAAATATCTTTCAGGTTGCTGCAACCGCTGAACGCGCCCTTGTTTATCACGGTTAAACTTTTGGGCAGCGTTATACTTGTCAATTCTCTGCAACTCATAAAAGCATATTCCGAAATAACGGTTACGCCTTTGGGAATTATCAGGCTTGTAAAGCTACTGCACAAGCCAAACGCATAGCTGCCTATAACTTTTACGTTGTCGGGGATATTTATATCTTTAAGGCTGCGGCACACGGAGAACATATTTTCGCTTATTTCGGTTAAGCCTTCGGGAAGAGTTACTTCGGTCAAGCTTGAACATCGTGTAAAGGCGTACTGCCCTATTGTTTTAACGCTGTCGGGGATATTTATACTTGTAAGTCTGAAGCAACTGTCAAACGCATAATCACCTATTTCGGTTAAGCTTTCGGGCAGAGTAATTTCCGTAATACCGTTACACTCCTCAAAAGCGCGCGCGCCTATTTCGATTAAGCCTTCGGGTAAAGTAATTTCCGTAAACAAGCCGCACCCATAAAACGCAGCCGTTCCGATAACCGTTACGCCGTTGGGGACAACGAAATTTCCGCTTAGCGTTTGCGGAACGCGGATTATTTCGGTTTTATCTTTGTTATATAAAACACCGTTCACGTCGCAATAGTTTTTGTTTTTATCGGAAACGGTTATTCTTTCAAGGGCGGGGCAATCGTTTAACGCGCGTTCTCCTATTTCCGTTACGCTTTCGGGAATAATGATTTCCGCCAACTTTTCACACCCGTCGAACGCGTAGCTGCCGATGGTAATTATGCCGTTTGGAATAGTTACGTTTGTAAGATTAATACAATCGGAAAAAGCACAGATGCTTATCTCCGTCAATCCCTTGCCTATAGTTACGCTTTCAAGTTCGCTGCAACCTCTAAAAGCCCACCGGTCCATTGTTTGAACGCTGTCGGGAATAGTTATACTTGTAAGTCCGAGGCAATAGTAAAATGCTTGCTCGCCTATTGTCGTTACGGTGGTTGGAATAGTTACGCTTGTAAGGCTATTACACCTACTAAACGCCTCGTAGCCTATTTCGGTTACGCCGTCGGGGATTTCAAAATTACCGCTACGATTTCTGGGAACGCGAAGTATTTGCGTTTTGTCCTTGCTGTATAAAATGCCGTCCACATCGCAATAGTATTTATGTTTTGCAGAAACGGTTATTCTTTCAAGGCTAACTAAATTGTCAAACGTAAACCATGAAAAAGTTACGTTTTCGGGAATAAATACGCTTGTAAAACTATTATTATAACTTGACCAAGTGTTTACGCGGGTTACGGGAAGACCGTTATAGGTTGCGGGGATTTTTAAAATTTCGCCTTGCGCGGTACCAAAACCAGAAATATCGTAACTTAAGCCGTTTGTTGCTAACGAGAATTCAAGCCCTTCGGTGTCGGGGATATCGCTTCCCTCGTCGCCGCACTTTGTGCAGACGAAGTTTATATAATCGTGTTCTTTTGCGTTGACATAGTTATCCTTATAACTATCCCCGCACTTGCATTCGTG
>JAIDVM010000003.1:0-14090 GCA_029059705.1 Clostridia bacterium | reverse complement strand
AGGGTGTAACCTTTTTCGGTGCACGTGGGCGGAACTTGCGTTTGCGTGTAGCTGTGCTCGTGTTCGGGCTTTGTTTCGCCGCAAGCCGCAACAATGCACGGCACCGCAATAAGGGCGGCTGCCGCAGTTATTATTGCAAAAATTTTCTTTTTCACATGAACCTCCTTTTGCGCCTTTTACAAAAAAGCGCCCTTAAAGGGCGCCTGCACGAAGTACCCTTTAGTTGCGCTATAATTTTTCGTTGCATACGGAAAAATTAGGATACAACCATGCCGGGTTGTAGCCGTAGCAACATCTTTGAATTATAGCGCATATTCATTTTAGCATAAACAGGTTAATATTTCAAGAGTTTTGCAAGAATTTATGCAATTGTATTGATTGCAATAAGTTTAAAGCCGCCCGCGGAATTAATTCCGCGGGCGGCTTTAGTATGAGATTCTTCACTTCGTTCAGAATGACAAGGGGGAGCGAGAATGACAAGGGGGCGGCAGAATGACAATGGGGAGCGCAACATTTTGAAAAAGATTACAAAGTCTATTCTTATTTTTTCAACCTTTTGATTTCGGTGTAAGCCATTACGAAGGGACCGGTGCCCTTGGCGTCGTTTTCGACGACCGGTTCGGAAATATAATATTCGTACGTGCCGTTGCGGCGGGGATTATCCTCGGGCCCCAGCCCTGCCATAAGGCAGATGCCGCCCAAATTTAATTTGCCGTCGGTTTCGGTTAAATATTTTTTACAGATTCCCTCGAAGACCTCTTCGCCTACCTTTGCAAAGCGCTTTTCGACGTAGCCGAGGCGCGCGCCCTTCATCATTGCGTAGGCAATCATGGCGCTGCCCGAAGTTTCGGGATAGTTCCCCTCCCTGCCGATTTGGTCGACGACCTGCCAGAACATGTGCGTTTCGGGGTCGATATAACATTCGAGCCCCGCAACGGTTTTGCGGAAAATTGTTATGAGCTGCGCCTTTAAGTCGGGGGCGGCGTTATCGAAATATGCGATTGCATCGACAAGCCCCACGGTGTACCAGCCTATTGCGCGCAGCCAAAAGCTTTTTGAAAGTCCCGTTTGCTTATCCGCCCAGAACGCTTTTTTGGAATAATCCCAGCCGTGGTAATAGAGCTTTTTTTCCTTATCGTACATGTTTTGGTAAACGTTTTTAAACTGCGAAACTATGTCGGCGTAGTTTACGCTTTTATTAAATTCGGTTTCGTAGCGGGTGTAGAAAACCTGCGCCATATAAAGCCCGTCGAGCCAGACCTGATTGGGATAAATTTTTTTGTGCCAGAAGTTGCCCGTACCCGTGCGGGGCTGGGCGATTATTTGTTTGTGCAGCAATTCGATTGCCTTTTTATACTTTTCCTTGCCCGTTTCGCGGTATAAATCGAAGAGCACGCGGCCTTCGTTTAAGTTGTCGACGTTGTAGGTTGAAAGGTCGTAGCCGCGGATTGAGCCGTCGTCGAAAACGTAGTAATCGACGAAGTTATCAATGAAGTCGAGATATTTTTTGTCGCCCGTCTGCTTGTAGATGGCGTAAAGGGAGGTCATCATGCAGCCGTCGATGTAGTTCCAGCCGACCTTTTTGCCGTGTTGCAGGTTTTCGATATTCCACACGGGGGCTTCGGGCGTGGTGTCGGTTATTAATCTGTTTATATATTTTTCGATAATCGTGTAATCCATATTTTTCTCCAAAATATTTTGTTTGATTTTTTCGCAGGAAATTGCTTTGCAATGCGAAAAAAGATTCTTCACTTCGTTCAGAATGACAAGGGGGCGTTCGGAACGACAAGGAGCGTTCGGAACGACAAGGGGGCGACGGACTGCGTTTGGGGCGATTGCGCAAAAGGACGGCTTGGCACTTCGTTCGGAACGACAAGGGATAATTTGTCATTCTGAGCGGAACGAAGTGTAGCCGAAGAATCTGACGTTTATTCTTTGGTAATCGAGCCGCAGTTTTTGTTGATTATTTCTTCGCCCTCGACGCCGTTAAAGGTTACGTTTTTTAGAACGAGGTTTTCGACGTTGTCGAGATATAACCCCTCTTTGCAATATTCGCGCACGTTTTCGAGCATTGCGGGGGTGAAGGGCTTTGCGTCCGCTTTAAACGAAAAGCTTACGTTTTCGAGCACGATTTTTTTAATGGGTTGCTCGACGAGCCCGTCGAAGTAGCCCGCCATGCACTCGCAATCGGTGCAATCGATGTCGCGGAAGAGGAATTCGCCCAAATAGGGCGTACCCTCGTCAACGGGAGTGTTTTTATCGCGCGACCAGACGTATTCGGTGTGACCGTCGGGGTCGCAAAAATAGTACATATTTATGACGAAGGGCGTGATTACGTTTTCCATTTTTATATTTTCGAAAGCGACGCCGTCGATTATTCCGTCGGTTCCGCGCCCGCGGCGCGTTTTTATGCGCAAGCCCCTGTCGGTGTGCCTGAACACGCATTGGCTGACCGAAAGGTTTTTGACGCCGCCCGACATTTCGCTGCCCAAAACTATTGCGCCGTGCCCGTTTTGGAAGAGGTTGTTGCGCAGGGTGTGGTTCGAGGCGGGCGTTTTGTAGGTTTTGCCCATGTAGAGCTTGCCCGATTTGATGGCGCAGCAGTCGTCGCCGACGCTGAAATCGCAGCCGATTATTTTTACGCCGTCGCAGCTTTCGGGGTCGAGCCCGTCGGTGTTGGGCCCCGTGTAGGGGTTTTCTATTTTAAGACCGTAAAAGCCGAGGTTTTGCGAAAAGAAGGGGTGCAAATTCCAGCTTGCCGAATTTTTGCAGGTTACGCCGTGGAAAACGACGTTTTTGCACCTGTTTAAGAACACGAGCCGCGGGCGCGCGACCTTTCTGCCCTTGGGGGTTGCCCACCAGGTGGAATTGTCCGCGTTGCCGTTGATTGTGCCCTCGCCCACCACCTTTATATTGCTTTGGTTGTAAGCCGAAATAAAGGATTGGTGGCAGTCGAAGGGTTCGCCCTCCCACGTTGCCATAACCCTTTCGCTGCCGTCGATAAAGACGCGCGCGGGGATTTTGGGATAGTTTTCTTCCTTTACGTCGCCCAAAAGGGTTGCGCCCTTTTTGAGTTCGAGCGTTATATCGCTCTTTAAAACTACGGGGCGGACGAGGTAAGTTCCCTCGGGCAAGAGCACCCTGCCGCCTTTGGGGCAGATATCTATGGCGAGCTGTATAAAGTATGTGTCGTCGGTTTCGCCGTCGCCCGCGGCGCCCAGCTCCTTTACGTTTATTACGCCCGTTTCGTAAGAGGTTACGAAGGTGAGCTTGCAGTTGCCGTTGGTGGTTTGCACGGTGTAGCGGGTTGAGGGCTGCAAACCGAACAGCGAAAACACGTTGGTGTTGTGTTCGCCTTCAAGCTCCTTTCCGTTTAAAATAATTTTGTAGCTTTGCGGGCAATAATAGGGGTTTTTGTTTTCGAACTCGAAGCATGCCGAGGTTGACGAAACGAAAAGTTTTTTAAACATTGGATTTCTCCTTTTTGCCTCTCTTTACGAGCCACACGATTAAGTCCTTTATTCCTATGAAAACCATGTCCGCCAGCACGCAGAAGGTGCCGAAAAGGAGCGGTTCTACGCCCACGGCGATGTGGAAGGCGTCGGTGTTGCCCGAAATGAAATTTATTAATTCGTTTAAGCCGAGGTAGCAATAATTTACGCAGACCATTATTAAAACATAGTAAATAATGTTGGTGAAAAACGTCCAGAAGGCTTTAAAGGGGAACGGGAACATCATGTAAGCGTTGTATTCGCGCTTGTCCGTTTCCATATATCTTAAAAGCGGGTTTACGAGCGCGTCGACGACGATGCCGAGCACCGCGCCCAAAAGCACCATTGCGTCGAGCCCGTCAAGCCCTATTCCCCACATGAAGAAAAAGCAGACCATGCCCGCAAACCACCATTTGACGAAGAGCGCCTTTATGCAAGCGGGGACTTTGCCCAAAAAATCCGTTTTGTAGGGGTCGAATTTTTTTTGCTTGCCGCCGCGAGTAACGTTTTTGGGGTCGTCTACGCCCGTGCAGTCGAAGATGTCGAACGAAATTTCTTCGTCGGACGCGCCGCCGTCGTCTTTAAGCGCCGCGACAAGCTCGTCCACCTTGTCAACCTTTAGGTCGTAATAATTCTCTATCGTTGTTTCGCGTATCTTTTTATTTTTTTTAGCCATATTTACCTTTTTAAAAATAACCGACAAAGGTTATTTGCCGGTTATTTTTTATTAAACTTCTGCGCTGGTATCTATTTCTTCTTTTATTACGTTTTCCGCAATAACTTTTTTGGTGTTTATCTTTTTTATCCCCATCTTATACAGCGGCAGGAACGCAAGCGCTAAAAACGCTATGCCCACAAAAACCGCGTGTATAATTAAATTATTGAGCGCCGCGCCCAAACCTTTACACGCTTTAAACGTTGCTTCAAGGTAGGCGATATTGGTGGATTTGTAAGCTATCTTTATGAATTTAATGGTGTTTACATATACCAACACGTCAAGCGCAATCAATACCGCCATTACGAGGAATACTCCAACAATCATTACTATGTTGGGTTTTTTCCTCTTGGGGAAAGCGTTTAAAAACATAAGTAATATTAAGACCGAGGCAAGCGTGTTGACGAAAACGCATATGCCTACCGATTCGATACCGCTGTTTTTATCGATTACGATAGACAGCGAATTGAGAATGCAAAGATATGTAAGCGAACTGATTAAAAGCACCACGAGAGGAATCATGTGGGTTTTATGCTTTAATTTAACGATGAATTTTCTGAACCATTCTTTAACGCCCGCTTTGAACTTTTCCGTTTTTGTGGGTTCCGTTTCGGGAAGCGGCTGGTTTTCGGGCACCGTCTGCACGGTTTCTAATTCTGCCATATCTCTCCTCCTTATCTAATCGCCTTGCCCGGCTCGGTTTCCTTTCCGTTTTCGTCCCTTACGGGAAGCTCGAAAAAGTGCATCATGTCGGGATTGAAACCAATGCCGATTTCGTCGCCGGCATTGTAATTGCACCACTCGGCAAACTTGCAAACGACGTTTTTCGCTCCGCCGACTTTGCCGTGCACGAGGGTGTTCATGCCAAGGTTTTCATTGTTGGTAATATGCAATTTAACCGAGCCCGTTCTTGTAACGTTTTCGGGGCGCACGCCCAAAATAACCTGCTTGCCGTCGTAAGCGGATAAAAGCTGCTTTTGTTTGTCCGTGAGGGGATAATCGAAATAGTCGCATTTGAACGAGCCGCCTTCGATTTTTCCTTCGAACATGTTCATGGGGGGAAGCCCTATAAACGTTGCGACGAAGGTGTTTGCGGGCTGTTCGTAAAGCTCTATGGGTGTGCCTATCTGCTGCACGTGCCCCATCGACATACAAACTATTCTGTCCGCAAGCGTCAAAGCCTCGGTTTGGTCGTGCGTTACGTACATCATAGTTGCGTTGAGCTTTTTGTGAAGGAGGATAAGCTCTCTTCTCATCGAGCCCCTGAGCTTTGCGTCGAGGTTTGAAAGCGGTTCGTCAAAGAGGAACACCTTGGGGTTGCGGACGATTGCGCGGCCTATTGCAACGCGCTGCCGCTGACCGCCCGAAAGCTGGCGGGGTTTTTTGTTGAGCTGCGATTTTAAATCTAAGATTTCCGCAGCCGTCATAACCTTGCGGTGAATGAGTTCTTTCTTTTCCTTTCTTAACGTAAGCGAGAAAGCCATGTTTTCGTAAATGGTCATGTGCCCGTAAAGAGCGTAGTTTTGGAAAACCATGGCGATGTCTCTGTCCTTGGGGGGAAGACGGGTGCAATCCTTGCCGTCGATGATAAGGGCGCCGTTTGTGATGTCTTCAAGCCCCGCAACCATGCGCAGGGTTGTGGATTTGCCGCAGCCCGAAGGGCCTACGAGCACTATAAATTCGCCGTCTTTTACGTCGAGATTGAAATCGTATACGGCCTGCACGCCGCCGTCGTAAACTTTATCGAGATGTTGAATTTTAACTTCGGGCATTATTGCACCTCCTCTGCGGCCTTATCGGGCTGCACTTCAAGCGCCTTAGCCTTTTCGTCTTCTTCGTCCATTTCCTTGACGGTTTTTTCAACCGAAACTTCGCCGCTCTCGATTTTCTTGTTGAAGCTTTCGAGCCTTGTGCAGTTAATATAACCTATAACCGCGGAAGAAATAAGGCACGCAGCCGAAGCACAAAGCCAGATTGTGAGGAACAGGAAGCACGCCCACGGCGACAAATCCACGCCGAAGTAACGGGTGTAGAGAGCCGCGTTTTCGCTTACTCCGGTTATGCCGTTTGCCGTGTCGTAACGGAGCGCCTGAAAAGGTATGCCGAAAATTCTTATTATCTGCAAAGCCGCAAGCACTAAAAGCGCTATGCAGAACTTTTTGTTATAGCCCTTTATTCCCTCGGAAGCAAGGAAGGTAATGAGCAGGCTGAAAAGCGTTATTATAACCGAAACGCCTATTTGCCAGTTGCTGAAAAAATTTGAACGGAACCCGTACAGAAGGCAGAAATACAGGCAGTTGAAAACTATTGCGAGCAGCGCCAGAGTTGCGGGTAATTTATTGGTTTTATAGCGAAGAATGTCGCTATGTATTATTTCCTGATTAGGTGTTCTTTTCATTACGCCACCTCCTTTACAAGTCCGCCCTGCAAAAGAGCTTTTTCACCCTTCATGAGTTTAACCTTCCAAACGAGATTTAAAACGTGGACTACGGCGGTTAAAATTACTACTACGCCGAGAATGTATCCCAAAATAAAGTTTGCGGGTGATTTGTCTATAGGATAAGCAGGGTTAAACTGGTCGGCATAATTCAAGCCGCCGTTGGTGCCCGCCTCCCACGCGATGTCGTTGTAGAAAAGATTCATTATGTTGCTGACGGATATTATTATGTAAAGCGCGATTGCAAGCGCGCAAACCGCCACCAACGCAATGGAAACGTAATTGGTTACATAGTAATTGCGCCTTTTGTTGGACGCCGTAATAAAGAGCGTTACGACCACCAAAATAAAGACGATTGAAAAAATTACGAGCGTGGATACGAAAGACTGCGCCGCCACGGTAAAGTTTGTAGCGTTTATTTTATCCGTTTCACTATTCAGCCATTTATAGTAATGTACGTTTCCAAGCCCGCCCGTCAGAAACGCAAGTGCGTAAACGAAGCAAAGCGCCGCAATGACGAGTGTTACAAACGATAAGATTTTTTGAAATCTCATTTGAGTTTTCATATTTTTCCCCAAATGTTTGCATTATGCGCCCGCCCTGAAGCGGGCGCATAAGCTAAACTTAATTAATATTTAAGAGACAGCCGAGTGCTTAAACGTTGTATAAGGTTTTAAGAGCGTTCCAGCCGTCAACGAAAATCTTAACGCGCGTGTTCAGGCTGTAATCAACAGCTAGCTGTATGCACGCCGCCGCATTAGCGGGAAGGCTGGTGCCGTAATCTTCGAAACCGGCAACGTTCTTTTTAGCGCCGTAGCCGTAGAACAGAATATCGATGCAAAGGTTGGTTCTGAAGTTGGTTTTGCTGGAGTTTCTGAATAAGCCCGCGGTTGTGTCGTCGCCGGTAAGCTTTTTATGTCCCTTCAACGTAGACGCGTCGTTATCGTCGGTAAACGGCAACGTGGTAGGAACGCAGGTATACCAGTAGGTGTTCTTTGCATACTCGGGAGCGTTGGTTTTATCTTTTACTTCCTGAACGAGGTGCTTAATTGCGCCGTTATCTCTTGCCGTGGAAACCACCTGCGTACCGTCAAGCGCGCAAGCTGCGGTTGCCTGGAATTCGAAGCCCTGGTCCTTGTTGCCGATGGGCAGCGCACCGCCGACAATGCCGCGGTCGTAGTCGGTGTATTTTCTTGCATGGTCAAGCTTATAGCCGATTTTTACGCCGACGTTGCCTTCGCCGAGATAGTTTCCGTTAACTTGAAGTCCATAGAAATAATTAAGGTTATTGGTCGTAAGCGTGGGGATTTGTCTGTCGCCGAAGAGGGTGCCCGTATATACCTTGTTGTTGAAGATGAAATACTGACCTTTATATTCGTCTTTTACGTGATACTGTTTGGACTTGCCGTTGTAGTTATCGCCCACTTCCTGAACGGTTTTGTTGGTATCTTCGGTTGCATACCAGAAGCCGTTTGCGGGTTCATCGCCCGTTGCGTTGCCGTTGGTGGACATAGGCCCGTAGGTTGCGACAATCTGTCCGTCGTTAGAGAAGAGATAGTCGATGAAAGTAAGAGTTGCCGAAAGCACTTTTGCGTCGGTTACGGCTGCCTTAGGCACGGCAAAGCCCGTGTTTTTAACAGCGCGCCAGCTTTCGGTGAAGCGGAAGTATTCGTCCTCTTCGATTACACCGCTTTCGTCCTCGTCCCACTTGGAAACGGGAGTAAGAATGGGCGCGAAGTCGAATTTAAGGTCGCCTTCAGCGATTATATTGGAATTGGTCAATCCGGGAATACCCTGAGCGTCGAAGCCGTCGGTCGACTGCGTTTGCGCATAATCGTGCAACATGAACGCAAGAATCGTCTTTGCGGAAGAATAAACCTTATCCGCATTTGATTCGCCCGTATAAATTAAGCCCTCTTTGGTGAGCGCATTGAATTTTTCAAGCGCGTCCCACATATCGGTCTTTTTACGAGCGTCCTGCAAATTGCCGTCTTTATCAATGTAAAGATATTCGTTTCTGGATTCAAGTCCGCGGACGCCGTAAAGCTCGCCTACGAAGGAAACAAGGTCCTGACGTCTTTGCGAGAAGCCCTGTCTGCCCGAAATAGCGTAAATCTGCTTGTTGGAAGCTTCGCTTGCAACCTTGCCGCCGAAGAGCTTATAGGAGGTTACTACGCAGCGGGAAAGGCCCACGAGAAGGTCGACGTCCCAAGCGGCGTAAGTGCTGTTGAACACGTCGGAACGTTTTGCGTAGAATTTTTCGCCCGCGGCATTCTGATAAGCCGCGTCGATATAAGCGCGAAGTATATTGATGAGCTGAGCGCCCGTAACCGCGCCTGCCTTTTCGTTGATTGCAAAGTTTTGCAAATCTACAATGTTGCCGCTCTCGCCGTCGTAAACCTTGCCTGCGGCAGCTTTGATTGCTCCGCCGAGCGCAGTATTTTCGTTCTTGGCCGCAGTAAGCGCCGCGTCGTAATTTACTTTTACTTTTACGAGAGTTTTGGAGGTGGGGTTGGCGGGGTCGGTCGTATCAACCGAATAGCTGCCAGTAGTGCCCATGAAAGGCGTTACATAGGTTTGGTTTGCGCCCACGTCAGACTTGTCGGTTTTGGACTGCGCCCACGTGGTGGTTGCCGCCGAAACGTCGGTTGCGTCGAGCATTGCGCGCGTCCATTCTCTGTGGGTTAAAACGTATTTTTCAATATCGTTGTTGCCGTCGAAGTAGGGAGCGTAGTACATAGCGCCCGTAGTCGTATCGCTGGTGAGCGACCATTTAACGATTTCGTTTTCTTCGAGGAACGCCTTGTAGTTGGGCATATAGTCGAGGTAATCGTTTAAGTTAAGGAAATGGGTATAGTTTTGCGTAATGGCAGCGCCAGAACCGGTTATAATCTGATATTCGGCGTCTTTCTTGTTTGTTACCATGGTCGTAATCTGATTTTCAGAGGATAAGCCCGTTGCAACGTTTACGAAATTAACGCCGAGCGTTTGACCCATCTGCCACCATGCGGGCTTTAAATCGCCGCCCGTATAAGTGTAGTTGTCGGGCATTATCGCAGTACCGGAAATCTGTCCGGAGGTGTAAGAAATCTGTCTGTCCGCCTTATCCTGGTCGCATACGTTCATGTTGAGCGTTGTTCCGACGGGATAAACCGGGGTTTTGCTGCCCGCTTCCTTTACCATTACGCCGTTTTCAATGACGCCCGTGCCGTTATAATCCGGTTGAGCGGTCAATTCGGACTTTCTTACGCCGTAGGATTGAACGCCGTCGCCGCCGGGGCCGGGGCCGGGGTCATCGCCGCCGCCGCAAGCTGCGAGGGGAACCAACATTGCGCCTGCCATTACGGTTGAAACGACCGCCATGGCGATTTTCTTTTTCTTGTTCATTTTTTTCTCCTTACAATTTTTAATTTAAAGCCTTTTTACGGGCAAATTAACTTGATTATTCCTTTACGCCGCCCATATTTACGCCCTTTGCAAAGTACTTTTGAATGAAGGGGTAAATTATGAGAATGGGTATAATTGCCAGCACGACCATTGCGTAGAGTACCGAGGTGCCTTCCGCAGGCGTTTTCCCGTAAAGGTGCGTGTCGTCGGTATTAAACACGTTTACAAGGTCGGTTTCTCTGTTTATAACGTCCCTGATTTTAACCTGTACGGGCCAGCTGTACGACTGCCCCTTTGCGCCTTCGCCCAGTACTTTGGACGCCCAGAAGTAACCGTTCCAGCGCGAAATTCCGAAGAAGAGCGCGACCGTTGCAATGGTTGCCTTGCTCATTGGTATGTAAACCTGCCACAAAACCTGCAGCTCGGTTGCGCCGTCTATGCGCGCCGCCTCCTCTATTTCGGTGGGAACGCCCTCGAACGCGTTACGAAGAAGGATTATGTTGGTTGCGTTCATACCCATGGCGAGAACGATTAACCATTTGAGGTCGATATCGTACATGCTTCCCGCGCCGACTATGGCAGCCATTGCGTTACCCGTTTTTTCATAATTGAGGTACTGGGGAACTATGCCCGCCGAGAACCACATTGTGAAAACGAGGAAGAAGTTGAAGCCGTGTCTGCCCAAAAGTCTTTTTTTGGAAAGCGCATAGGCGCCGAGTATGGAATAAACCATGCACCAGATTGTGCCTATAAAGGTTATGAACAGCGTGTTTGCATAGCTTACCCAGAACATACTGTCCGTAAAGGCTTTGACAAACGCCTCGCCCGAGAAGCCTAACGTATAATTCCCGTTTTCGCCAACCATAGGCCACAAAATAACCACGCGGTCGTTTATGGCGGCGGCGGAGCTGAACGTTGAGCCGAGCGCATAAAGCATGGGGTAAATGCAAAGCAATGCAAATATTATTAAGATAACGTAAGCGACGATTTTAAAAATCAGTTCGCTGACTTCCATCTTTCTTTTCATACTACTTCTCCCCTCCTTAATACAGCGAAACGTTTGCGGCTTTTCTTGCAACGGTGTTTGCGCCGAGCACCAAAATCATACCGATGAGGTTGTTGGTCATTTCGGCTGCAACGCCGCGCGAGTCGCCCCAGCCGTTTGCAAGAGTGGAAACTATCTGCGCAGTAGCCGTGTTGCCCGATTCCAATAAAAGGAACACTTTTTCGTAGCCTACGGAGAGAAGTCCGCCTATTTTCATTATTAACATTATAACGACGGTGGAAAGTATGCTGGGAATAACCACGTAGCGCATCTGCGCCATCTTACCCGCGCCGTCTATCTGCGCCGCCTCGTAAGAGGTGGGCGAAACCGCGATTACCGCGGCGAAGAACACAATCGAGTCGTAGCCCGCGTGCTCCCATAGCTCCGTTATTACGAACAGCGAACGGAAATATCTTGCCGAATAGAACAGACCGCCCTGCAACGCATCCTGGAAAACTTTATTGTTGGGGGCAAGCAGCGCAAGGAACTGCGACAGTATGCCCGGCTCGGCCGTCGTAGAACCTTTGCGGAACAAAAGGAGCGCAATGGACGTAACCACGACGGTGGAAAGGAACTTGGGAAGATATACGCAAACCTGCATAACCGACCTTACGGCGTTGGAACGGATTTCGTTGAAGAACAGCGCCAGAATTATGGGCGCGGGGAACCCGAACAGCAGGTTGTAAAACGCAATCGTAAACGTGTTTCTGAACGCGGGCCAAAAGGCGTTTGCGTCAGAACCGAAGAACAGGTTTTTAAAGTTGTTAAGTCCGAACCACTCCTGCTCGCTTACGGTGTTTACGCTTGGCGTGTTTGCGTCTTTAAACGCGCCTAAAAGCTCGTACATGGGCATGTACTTCCAAAGCACGTACACCAAAATCATGGGTACGAGCATAAGGTAAAGCCTCCAGTCCTTTAAAATGGTAAAGCCTGTGTTCTTCCATCTGTTCTTCTCCGTCTCGTCCCTTACCGCTTGCTCGGGCGGCATCGAATAGGTGCCGTCTTCGTTTTTGATAAGGAAGTCGTCATATTTGAGTTTGAACATTGAAATTTTTCCTCCATATCACTTAAACGTTATTAAGTAATTATTTGCAACGCGGCGCGCCGCGCTTTTATTCCAAATCGTTGCGTCTTTTTAAAATAGACATCGTTTCTTCGTCTATCTCTATCGGCTCGTCGCCGAAGCTGTCACGCATCTGCTTTTGTTTCCTCTCGGCGTCCAAACGCTTTAAGTAATGCTTTTGGTCCTCGAACATTCCGTCGAACCGCCTCATTACCAATATTAATATAATAGCCATTGCCAGCGACAGCAAACTTGAAGGCTCTCCGAGCTGGACGACGAGCGTTCCGACAAAATCCATTCCGCAGCACGCGGCGACTACCGTTCTGCCGAAGGCGACCAAAAACCACCCCGCAACCACGAACAGCGCCGAAAAGTACCACTTTCCGGCTATTTTTTCCTTGCCCAAAAATTTTGTGGCAAGCAGCAAAACCATGATAAACGCGTTACCTGCGCCGAAGCTGACGTAATACTGCCAGCCAAGTCCCTTTAAAAGACAGAATAAAATTCCGTCGCCGACCGCGTAAAAAACGCCCTGCCAGCCCCAACGCATAATTACGAGAAGCACGATTGGCACGAGCGGCGAAAAGGTGAAGGCGCCCGAATACCCGATTAACGCATAATGCAAAATCAGCTCGAACACCGCCAAAATGACCGCAAAAATAAGCGAATCAGTCAGGCGGTATTGCCTTATTGACATTAATCTTGAACCGTTTTTACGCATATATCTACAAATCGGACATTTTTTTGCCCGCAGAATGTTAGTATTTTACACTTATCTTAAACATTATAACATGCGCTTTTTTAAAAATCAATACTTTTTTTTATTGTTTCACGAAAAAATATGTGCTATAATAGACGCGTAAAAACAAGGAGTTTGAAATGTTGGAGCTACACGTTACGCCGCGCGACGATTTGCGGAATATATTGGATAATTTAACCGAACCCGCCGCAATATATTTGAAAAAGGGCACTTATTATACAAAAGTCGAAATTAAAAAAAGCAACGTTGTTTTAATAGGCGAAGACCGTGAAACAACCGTGATAACGCACGACGACTACGCGAAAAAAATTCACAAGGACGGCAGGGAATTCAACACCTTCCGTACTTACACCGTATGCGTTTCGGGCGAAAACGTGCGCATGGAAAATCTTACGATAGAAAATTCCAACGAAAACCCCGAAAAAGAGGGGCAATGCGTGGCGCTTTCGGTCAACGCAAAGCGCTTTTACGGCAAAAATTTAAAGTTGAAGTCCATGCAGGACACACTTTTTATGGCGCCCTTCCCCGACGACCTTGTTTTGCGCTACCGCGGCTTTATTCCGCAAAACCAGCTTTATATGCAGGGAACCTCTTTGCACCTTTTTGAAGACTGCGAAATAAGCGGCACGGTGGATTTCATTTTCGGCGGCGCGGAGGCTTATTTTAAGAACTGCCGCATAATTTCCCGCCCAGAAAGCCGTAAAATAGGCTTTGTTGCCGCGCCCTGCCACCACCTTGTGCAGGAAAGGGGCTTTAACTTTGTAAACTGTGAAATAATAAACGGCGGCGCGAACGAGAACGAGGTTTATCTTGCCCGCCCGTGGCGCGACTTTGGCAAGTGCGCCTTTATAAACTGCGCTTTGGGCAGCCACGTAAACAGCGAACTTTTTGACAAATGGAACGACACCGAGCGCGACAAAACGGCAAGGTTTTGTTATTTCGGCTTAAAAAGCGAACGCAAGCTTTCACCCGTTAGCTGGGCGCAGGAGCTTTCGCCCGCTCAGGCAACGGAAATTATAAACGATTGCAACGCGCATTTTAATGACAATAACATCTGAATTTGTAAATTAATGTAACAAAAAATTACATAATAAACAGCCGCCCGCTGACTTTTCCGCGGGCGGCTTATAATTTTTTAATTTTAAATCAATAATCGGTAATCCCAAGCAGATAATCTACGGTTACGCCGTAA
>JAIDVM010000029.1 GCA_029059705.1 Clostridia bacterium | reverse complement strand
ACGTTGTTCATTAAAAATATTGGACCTGAACTTCAAATTTCGGGTTTTTAGCACAAAATAAGCCGCGGGCGCATTTGCGCCCGCGGCAATTTAACTTATAAATTTTTATTTCTTTACGCCTACAACTTTGATAAGCCCTTCTTCTATAAGCTGTTCGGTAGTTTCAAGCTTATATTCCTTTACGTAATCGGTTTTCTTTGCCGCCGTAGCTTCAAGCGAAAGCTTTGCCGCAGACTGCGCAATGAGTTCTAACGCCTGATTTACGTGCACCTCTTTCTTTACGCGCAAAAGGCAAGGCGTTGCCGCGTGCACGGCTTTATCCGAAACGTCCTCAACGTCGTAATTTTTAACTTCGGAAACCCACAAAGGGAAATAAACGGAAAGCGTTTTGCCCCTTAATGCAAGCTTTATAACCTGAACTCTGCCCTTGGTCACCTTTTCCTGTCGCCACGAAACCGTGCTCTTTACGCCTTTATACGAAAGCGCGGCGTTTTTAATTTGAGAATACCAGCCTTTTATTGCGTCGCTTGACTGTATAAGGCGCGCCTTGTAGCTGCGGTTATATTTCTGCCCCTGTTCAAGCTCGGGCGCGTCTTCTATTGCCGCAAGCCTTACTTCCTTTTCCGTTTCGCTCTCGTTGTCCTCAACGTCGTCTTCTTCGTCTTCGGGCTCGTCGTCGGGTTCTTCTTCCTTAACAGGCTCTTCTTTTACGGGTTCGGGTTCGGGTTCGGGAGCAGGTTCGGGTTCCTCAACGGGGACTTCCTCAACGGGGACTTCCTCCTCGGCCGGTTCAACGACCGGTTCTTCTTCGGGTTCTTCTTCAACGGACGCAGGCGCGGGGTCTTCGTCAACCTGTTCCTCTTCGGGCTCTTCCTCCGCCAAAACGGCGTTTTCCGCTGCGGTCTCTTCCAAAACCTCTTCTTCGGGGTTTTCCAAAACCGCCTCTTCCTCTGTTTGCTCGTCGTTAATTTGCTCTTCGTTATTGGGCGCAGCCGCATTTTCGGCGTTTTTGGCGTCCTTTTTCGCCTTTAATTCGGGTAAAACCGAATAAAGATACATCAGTCCGAACATCACACACGCCACGACAAGACCGACGGCAACACAAATAATAACCAAAACCTCGGTAGCCATAATTCCCTCCGCAATAATATAATTAATTCGCCATAATAGACAAACAATATTATATCATAACTTTTGAAAATGTCAACAATATCAACAAAAAAAGAGCGAATTGCACAATTATTGTTAATTTGTATCTTTTATATAACCGCTGCGCGCGGGATTCTTCGCTTCGCTCAGAATGACAAAGGAAAAACCAATTACAAACCACAGAGATACGAGCAGAACGAGGCGCGCGAGCACCACCGAGGGAGCATACACGGAAGTATGTAACCGAGACGGCGCGCAGCGCAACAAAGTTATGCGACGTATATATGCGGTTTACAGCTTCATTTGGACGCCGCCCGAATAGTCGGACTTATACTTTAACGCGACAACTCTTTTTACCGTGCCCGCGTCCTTAACCGGTCTGCCCTTGAACACGCGGCTTTCTATAGATATGCTTTCGGTGCTGATTTCGGTTACCTGCTTTTCTTCGGAAACTATTGCAAGGTTGTAAGGTATCGTTACGTAATCGGCAAACAGAATTTCGCCCTTGCCCTTTATGTCGGCAAGCATAACGCCCTTGCCGCCTCTGCCGTGGGGGTCGATTAGCGAGGAAATAACGCGCTTGAACCCGCCGAGCGTGGTTACGACGATTATTTCGCCCTCGCCGTTTTGCTGCGTGGCGAACAGCACCTCGTCGCCGTCGTTCAAGCCCACGCCCTTAACGCCGCCCGCAAGTCTGCCCTGCACGGGCACGTCGTCTTTGGTTGCGTTAAGGCACAGCGCCTTTTTGGTGACGAAGAGCATGGTTGAAAATTCGTCTTCGTCAAACGTTTCCACGGTTAAAAGCTCGTCGCCCTCTTTGAGCTTGAGCGCGGGGAAGAATTTTTTGCCGAAGCTTATATATTCGCTCCACGCGGTGCGTTTAACCGCGCCGCCCTTGGTGAACATTAATAGGGTTGAATTTTGGTTGATTTGCTGTTCGGCGAAAATTTTAACGGCGTATTCGCCCTTTTGCGCGTTTTCGGAAAGCGCTTCCGCCTTTAAGCCCGCAGACTTATAATCGCACGGGTCGGTATTGGCAAGGTCAACCTTTATGCAGTTGCCGAGGTTTGTAAACACATAAACGATGCCGCCCGTGCAGTTTATAACCTGCTTATGCAGCATGGAAAGGGGAGCGGTTTTGGCAATTTTCTTTTTGGAGTTGCCGTCGAAGTCCTCACGCTCCATAAATTTTACGCCGTCCGCCGCGGTTAAAGCAACCGTCCATGCGGAAACCTCGCGTTTGATGTCCTGACGTTTAACGTAAATTTTTTCAACGCTTTCAACTATCTGCGTCTTTCTTTCGCACTTATACTTGCGCTTTATTTCAAGCATTTCGCGCTTGACGATGTCCATTTGTAAGTCTTTATCGGCAAGAATTTTCTTTAATTCGGCAATGCGTTTTTTGAGTTCGGCAAGTTCGTTTTCAAGCTTTGTAACTTCAAGCTTTGCAAGGCGGGCGAGCCTTAAATCCAAAATCGCCTGCGCCTGCTTTTCGGAGAGGGCAAACCTTTCCATAAGCCGTCTGCGCGCGTCGGGGGTGGATTCGGAGGTTTTGATTATTTTAACAACCTCGTCCACGTTGTGCACGCCGATTATAAGCCCTTCCAGAATATGGCAGCGCGCCTCGGCTTCTTTCAGCTCGTGGCGGCAGCGGCGCACGACAACCTTTTGCTGGTATTGCGTGTAGTATTTAATTATGTCCAAAAGCCCGAGCTGGCGGGGCTTGCCGCCGGCGATAGCGACCATGTTTATGCCAAAGGTGCACTCCAAATCGGTGCACTTTAAAAGCGTGTTTAAAATTACGTCGCAGTCCGCGTCCTTTTTAACGGTGATAACCGCGCGCATGCCCTGACGGTCGCTTTCGTCCACTATTTCGGAAATGCCCGCCAAAAGCTCCTTTTTTTCTTCCCTTTGGAGCATGATTTTGCGCAAAAGCTCGGCTTTGTTGGTTTGGTAGGGCAGCTCGGTTATAATAATTTGCTTTTTGCCGTTTTCGCCCTGTTCAACCGAATATTTGGCGCGCAGCGTTATTTTTCCCTTGCCCGTTTCGTAAGCTTGTTTAAGCTCGTTGGCGATTATATAACCGCCCGTCGAAAAGTCGGGGCCGGGGATTATTTTCATCATTTCCCCCAAGGATATGCGGGGGTTATCGATATATGCGCAGCAACCGTCGATAACTTCGCCGAGGTTGTGCGTGGGGATATTAGTTGCAAGCCCGACGGCAATTCCGTTTGCGCCGTTTACAAGTAAGTTGGGGTAGTGCCCCGGCAAAAGGTCGGGCTCCAAAAGGCTGTCGTCGAAGTTAAACGAAAAGGGAACGGTTTCCTTTTCCAAATCCTTTAAAAGCTCTAAGGCGAGCGGCTCTAACCTTGCCTCGGTGTAACGCATTGCCGCCGCGGGGTCGCCATCGACCGAGCCGAAGTTGCCGTGCCCGTTTACGAGCGTCATGCGCATGTTGAAGGGCTGAGCCATTCGCACCATCGCGTCGTAAACCGAGCTGTCGCCGTGCGGGTGGTATTTACCCATGCAGTCGCCCACGATACGCGCCGACTTTTTGTGCGGCTTGTCGGGGGTTAAGCCCATTTCGTACATGGTGTAAAGTATTCTGCGCTGAACGGGCTTTAAGCCGTCCTCGACGCGGGGCAGCGCTCTGTCCAGAATTACGAATTCCGCATAGGGAAGCATGGAGCCGGGCATTACCTCTTCTATGGGCTGAACGTGGATTTGCCCCTGGGGTATGGAGGTTTGAAAACCGTTTGAATTCTTTTTAGCCATCAGTCTTCCTCCCTCGCGTCCGCTTTAAAGTGCACCTTTTCGATAAAGCCGTCCACCTTGTTAAAGTTTGCGTTCTTCGCCAAAAATTCCTTTCTGCCGTCAACCTTGTCGCCCATGAGCAT
Source organism: Clostridia bacterium (assembly GCA_029059705.1). GTDB lineage: Bacteria > Bacillota > Clostridia > Christensenellales > Borkfalkiaceae > Coproplasma. The sequence continues at coordinate 2,066 of JAIDVM010000029.1, read as the reverse complement.
GTCGATTACGTCGGCAGCCTCCGCCGCGTCGTCGATAGTAACCTGAATAAGATTTCGGGTTGCGGGGTCCATTGTCGTTTCCCAAAGCTGGTCGGCGGACATTTCGCCAAGCCCCTTATAGCGCTGCAGCGAATAACCCTTGCCCACCTTTTTAATTTTTTCGTCAAGCTCCTTGTCGTCGTAAGCGTATTCCACAACGTCCTTTTTATATACCTTGTAAAGTGGCGGCATGCCGATATAAACGCAGCCCGCGTTTACAAGCTCGCGCATGTATTTAAAAAAGAATGTCAAAAGAATACAGCGTATGTGCATACCGTCCTGGTCTGCATCCGAAAGGATAATAACCTTTTTATACTTCGACTTTTCCACGTCGAACGAGCGGTTAAAGCCCGCGCCTATGGCGGAAGTAAGCGTTTTCAGTTCCTCGTTTTGAAGGGCCTGCAACGCCGTTTTTTTCTGCACGTTGAGGGGCTTGCCGCGGAGGGGCAAAATGGACTGATACTGCCTCATTCTCGCCTGCTTTGCCGTGCCGCCCGCCGAATCGCCCTCGACTATGAAAAGCTCGTTCATTTCGGGGTTTCTGCCCGAGCACGCCGCAAGCTTGCCCACCAGATTTAAGCCGTCGCTGTCCGAAGCCGCCTTTGCAACGTCGCGCTCGGCGCGGTGTTTAATTCTGTCGTCGGCGGCAAACTTTGCCTTTTGCGCTATTTTATCGAACACGGGCTTTAACTGCTTGTCCTTTACAAGCGCCGAAAGCCCTTCTATAACCGTCTGCTCGACAACGGGCTTAACCTCGGGGTTGCCCAGCTTCGTTTTGGTTTGCCCCTCGAACTGCACGTTAGCCATTTTTACGGTCAACACGGCGGTTAAGCCCTCTTTAATGTCGTCCGCAATAAAGGGTGCGTCCTTCGCCCTCAAAATGCCGTTACTCTTCGCATAATCGTTTATAATTTTAAGTAGCCCCGTATGAAAGCCCGTTTCGTGGTAGCCGCCCTCTATGGTGGAAATGTTGTTCACAAACGAAAACAGACTTTCGGTGTCGTCCTTTGTGTGCGCAAGCGCGAACTCGATTTTGATTTTCCCGACGGGGAAGCCCTTTAACGAAATGTCCTTAACTGCGTCATAGTAAAGGGGCTGCGCGTATAAAGACGACTTTTCGCCGTTTAAATATTTGACGAAATCGATAACGCCGCCGTCGTATTTATAGCTTACGGGTTCTCTTGCGGGGAGAGCAACCTTAACGCTTTCCGCCGCGCCGTTTTCGTCCTCTTCGCCTTCCTCTATGGTGAACAGCTCGCGCTCGTCCAAAAGGTTGATTTTTACGCCCTTGTTTAAAAACGCAAGCTCTTTAAGCCGCTTTGAAATGGTGTCGTAATTCCACTCAACCGTTTCGAAAACTTCCTTGTCGGGCATAAAGCGCACCAGCGTGCCCTTTTCATTCGTTTTTACACCCGTGTTTTGCAAGGGTGCGGTAGGCACGCCGCAAAGCCACTTTTTGCGCTCCTTGTCAAACGTGCTTTTAAAGCCCATTTTAAAGATATTGCCGCGGTAAACCTCCACGTTAAGCCATTCCGAAAGCGCGTTTGTAACCGAAGCTCCCACGCCGTGCAGCCCGCCCGAAAAGGCGTAGTTTTCGTTGTCGAACTTGCCGCCCGCGTGCAGCTTGGTAAAAATAATTTCAACGCCGCTCATCTTCACCTTGGAGTTTACGTCCGTGGGCATGCCCCTGCCGTTGTCGCGCACCGAAACGGAGCCGTCGGCGTGCAGCTTTACGGTTATTTCGTTTGCATAACCGTTTGCCGCCTCGTCCACGGCATTGTCAACTATTTCCCACAAAATGTGGTGCAGCCCCTTTGCGCCCGTCGACCCGATATACATACCGGGGCGGACGCGCACGGCTTCAAGCCCTTCCAAAATTTTTAAATCGTCCGCGTTGTAGCTTTTTTCTGCCATAAATACCCTTTCTTGTGTTTATTAACCGTTAAATTATACCATATGTTGTAAAAAAAGTAAAGCGCGCGGGCGGAAAAAATTTCCGCCCGCGCGCCATGTTACACTATAATAAA
>JAIDVM010000028.1 GCA_029059705.1 Clostridia bacterium | reverse complement strand
CACCCATACCCACCCTAAATAGTACAGCAAGGCGTAAAGAGTATTTTGTCATTTTTTATTAAATAATAGCAGATTTTACAATATACGACCCAAAATGTGTTACACGTTACGGGGTGGCGTGGTAATACTATACGCCACAGTGCGGGCGGCGAAGCCGCCCGCACATATTGCCGTTTATGTTCCGTGCGACGCAGTGCCAATAAGGTAATAGTAACTTATCGGCACTGCGTCGCGGTTTTTCGTCAAAAGTGTTACAGTGTGACATAGTGGCGTAAAAGGTAATAGTATAAGTCCATTTACATTACTTGTGTCGGAATGTTTTAAAGTTCAGTATTGTCTATGCTATACGCTTGAAAAAATCGTTTGGTTTTGGTATAATATTTTTGTAAAATTTTGAAATAATGACGTAAAAAATATGCGCATTGAACAACTCACCGAAATAATCGGAACTGCCGACCAAAAGACAATCACAAAGCAACTGCGTGAACTCGGCTACATTGACTGCAAGAAGCACAAACAATACAAGCATATTAGCCTTGTAGACTTGTTTAAGGGCAACGACATTGAAACCGACGAATACCCCGACAGTAAAGGTAAACGAACTTATCAGGGCGGTATATTTACGCAAGTCAAGGGCTATGAACAGCTTGAATTTATTGTAGTCAATATAAACGACAATAAAAATACATTCCCTATTGATATGCTCATTTGGGCGAAGGAGATTTAATTATGGCAACTGTAACTTTGGAAATGGAAGGCAAAGACATTGAGCGAGTACTTGGACAACTTGGAGTGAATACAACTTATATTGACGGCGTGGAAGCACCGCAAGAATTTCGTTTTAACTTTTCGGGCGGTTGGTATACAAAAACAGCCGTAAAACGTGCTATGGACTTCTTGAATTGTCGCTACGGTTATAAGTATGAAATCAACACAAACGGCGGATTCACCGCAATTCGACAAAAACAAAATCGTCAATTTATAACTTGCGGCAATACTGCCGACAGCATAAAAGAATCCGTTGCGAAAACCGAGAACGGCAAGCAAAAATGCTTTCTGTGCTTTGGTAAAGGCGCAGACGGTTATATAACTACGAACTTTGAAGAATGCAAAAGTATTCTTGTTGCGGGTACTGTTGGTAGCGGTAAATCGTGTCTGCTTAATTCTCTTATAATGCATTCCCTTTGCTTTTCTAATGCGCAACTGATACTTATTGACCCTAAAAACGGTGCAGAATTTGGACTTTATGAGCAAGACATACACGGACGCATTGAACACGTTGCTAAAACGGCGCAGGACGCTATACAATGGCTTAAAAGAGCTGTTGACATTATGGAATACAGATATTCCGAAATGAGTCGTAAAGGGCTTAAAAAGTACGACGGAAACCGTATAATCGTTGTTATTGACGAGCTTGCCGACCTTATGATGATGAGCAAATCGGAAGTCGAAGAATACATTATCCGCATAGCACAAAAAGGACGTGCGGCGGGTGTACACCTTATCGTTGCAACGCAAGTTTTCCGCAAAAATATTCTGACTGAATCAATAATATATAGTTTGCCAACTAAAATTTGCCTTAAAACTGCTAATGCCCAACACAGTATGAATATTATCGACTGCGGAAAAGGTGCTGAACTGCTTGATAAAGGCGACGGACTTGTAAAGTTGCCTTCATCGCCCGATTTGATTAGGGTACAAGCTCCGTTTATTACGGACGAAGAAATCATCAACTGCTTAACACATTAAAGGGCGGTGTAATTATGGGGAAAGAATGGTTTTATTTGAGAGCTTCATATCATATCAATGAAAAACAACAAGAACAGTCTATTGCACGACAAAAAACTGTTTTAGAACGGAGTGGCTATATCTTAACGGATGACAATACTTTTATTGAAACATCAAAGACTGATGAAAACTTGCTGTTTGAAAAAATGCTTACTCTTTTAAACGAGAATGATTGGGTGATATTCAGTGAAACAAGCCGTCTTTCCCAATCTTATATAAGCGGTATGGATATGCTTGATAATTTATTGCTTGCAAAAAAAGTTAATGTGCGGTTCGTGTCAAATGGAATTGACCTTATAGCTAATGAGCAAATAAATCCTTATACTTGGTACACAATTTCACAAACACTTTTGTCTGACGAGTTGCAACGAAGAATAATAAGGTATAATACTGTTAATGCATTAGAAGCCAAACGTAGACAAGGTATCATTCTTGGTAGACCTCGCACGATAGATAATAATACGCGAAATATGGTAATATCAATGCATAATGATGGCAAACGCGGTTATAAAATTGCGGAAGAACTCAATATATCGCCCGCAACAGTATCAAACATTTTAACAGAATATAAGAAAAGTAAATCGTAGTACTTACGATATTATTAACAAATTCAAAGCATCTTTAACCGCATCATATAAGTCGAACTATATGTTCGGCTTTTTTCATTACAATTTATGACTTAAATCTCGACATTGCGATAAAATCTCTTATTCTATTTCTGATAAAATCAACGTGAGGTTTTATATTCTTTTGTATAAGAATTAAGTGGTTTTGTTATTCGCTTGTGCTTACCGTCTGGGGACGGAATACGCCGCCTTGCCAAATTGTAAAGGGCGACGATTTATCTCCCGTTAGGCATAAAATCGTCGTCGCCTACGGCGCAAACCCTTGACAATTTGTCTGCGGCGGCATTTTTTGCTGGTTAAGACGGTAAGCACCAAAGCGAACAACAAAATTTTTAAGCCGCAGTCCGCACGGACGGCGCAAAGGAGCAACACACAATGAAAAACGCAGTAATTTACGCCCGTTTCAGTTCACACGCACAGAACGAGCAGTCCATTGAGGGGCAACTTGCCGAATGCTATAATTTCGCACAGCGTAACGATTTACGCATAACGCACGAATACATTGACCGAGCTTTAACGGGTACGACGGACAAACGCCCCGAATTTCTGCAAATGGTTGAGGACAGCAAGCGCAAAGGTTTTCAATATGTGCTTGTCTATCAGTTAGACCGTTTCGCCCGCAATCGTTATGACAGCGCAACCTATAAGGCAAAGCTGAAAAAGAACGGCGTGCGCGTACTGTCGGCAAAAGAGAATATCACGGACGACGCGAGCGGTATTTTAATCGAGGGCGTACTTGAAAGTATGGCGGAGTACTATTCGGCGGAGCTGTCGCAAAAGGTTAAGCGCGGTATTGCTATGTCAGCCGCAAAATGCAAGTATTTCGGCGGCGTTATTCCGTTGGGCTACAAAGTAAACAGCGAAAAGAGTTTTGTACTTGACGAGGAGCTTGCGCCCATTGTCAAGACCGTTTTTGAAATGTTTGTCGCGGGGAGCAACTATGCCGAACTTATCCGCTATCTGAACGGGCGAGGCGTAAAAACGACCAAAGGCGGCGAGTTCAATAAAAACAGCTTTCAACGCATTTTGAGCAATCGCAGATATTTGGGCAAGTATATTTATCAAGGCAACGAAATTGACGGCGGAATGCCGCGCATTATCGACGACGACCTATTCGAGCAAGCGCAACAAAAACTTGCTTTATATGCCACCGCTCCCGCAAGAGGCAAGGCAAAAGTCGAATACATATTATCGGAAAAATTGATATGCGGAAAATGCGGCAATAAAATGACGGGCGTTAGCGCAATGAGCAAAAACAAAACGCTACACAATTATTACAAGTGTGTAGGCGTTACAAAGCATACTTGCGACAAGCGGACAGTGCGCAAGCAGTTTATCGAGGACGAAATCATAACCGCCATAACGGGCGACGGCACGGAGCGGAACAAGTACGGCGTTTTGACGGACGAATTTATAGATATGCTTGCCGCAGAAACCTACTTACTGATACAAGCCGAACGCAATGACAGCGAGATAAAACGCATTGAGGGCATTATTGCAGACAATCAAACGGCAACCAATAATCTTATGCAAGCCCTTATGCACGGCAAGATTGCAAACACTATTTTAGCGCAAATCGAAAAGTTAGAGAATGAGAACGCCGAACTAAATGACACGATAGAGAGCGAAAAAGTGTTACAAATCAACTACACTTACAACGATATTCGCAAGTGGTTGGAGCATTTCAGAACGCTGGACTATTCCAAGAACAAAAACCGCAAAGCGTTGGTTGATACGTTCATTTATAGGGTGGTGCTATACGACGATAAAATGAAAGTGTTATTCCACTTGAAAGGCGGACAGAAAGAGGAACTATTATTGAACTTGATATTCCCCGATTATCCCGACGGGAGCGAGAGCGACGAGGAAAAAATTGCAAAAGAAAAAGAAACCGAAAATTCGGTTTCTTCTTCGGGGTGTTCTTATACCCCTCGTTTGGTGACCCTGCCGGGAATCGAACCCGGGATTGAGCCTTGAGAGGGCTCCGTCTTAACCGCTTGACCACAGGGCCTTATTTATTTTTGCTTAGTGATTATAGCATAATTCGCATTGCTTGGCAAGCGAAAATGCGTTTAAAAACAGTTATTTTATACTTTTTTGCGCAAATAAATCCCCCGCGTTATTGCGGGGGATTTACATTGTGACAAATTATTTCAGCCTTGGCTGCCCACGTTGTTCAGCTTGAGATAAGGAGCTTTAACTACATAATTTACTCTGCCGCTGCTTGATACTTCTTCTTCATACACAAGCGTCCACTTGAACGTTTTTTCGGGAGGATACGTTGCGTCGGGGAACGCACAATTAAACTCCAAAATATCTTTGTACACGCTTAACGACTTAACAGGTAAATCAACCGGATTAGATACGGAGAAGGTACTGTTATATTCTTCGATAAGCGAATAGCAACCGGAAACGCGCCAAACCATACCGCTTTCTATGTCGAGGGTGAGCGAGCTGCCAACCATACCCGAAGCGTTTTTAAGCCCTTGCGATATTATTGCGCCGCTGAACCACATTTCGCCAACGAACAGACAGCCTCTTATACGCATTTGCGAATAAGCGCCCTTTTGGTAGCCGAGCATGCCGCCCATAAAGGTTTTAGTGCCCGTTGCCTCTAACCTGCCGCCGAACACGCAATGGTCGATTTCAAGCATGTAGTCAACGTTGGGATTATTGCCGCAGTCGTAAGTGCCGTAAATGCCGCCCAGCTCGTAGCCCGAAGTTACAACCGAGCTTACGTAGCAATCCGAAATATAAATTTTGATTTCACCCGAAGCCGCGCCGGAGCTTGCCTGCGAGAAGCCTACAAGTCCGCCCGTACGTTCCGTTGCGCCCTTAATCTGATATTCGGGCTCAACGTTTGACCTTGCGGGAATGGGGTTATTGAGCGAAACCTGCGTTATATACGTAGGCGTGCCAACGTTAATCTGACCGATTAAACCGCCTGCGCGCGCGCCCTTGGTAGTTACGGAAACGTTGTTTAACGCCATATTGTGGAAGTAACCGCCGTCGCACTCGGAAACAAGTCCTACCTTATTCTTTGCACCCGCGTCGAGTTTGATATTTTCGAAAATCACGTTTTCTACGGTGCCGCCGTTCAATTTATAGAACACGCTTACGTTTTCCTCGTCCTTTACATAAGTGACGTTGGAAATTTTATGTCCGTTGCCGTTGAAAAGTCCCGTGAACGAATTCTTTTCGCGTTTGAATTCTACACCCGTAAAATCGAGGTCTTTAGTGAGCAAGTAAATGGTTTGCGAAATATTTTCGTCCTCTCCCGTTATCTTCTGTCCGCCGGCAAGAGCCATAAACTTTTCATTGGTGTCTATTTCAACAACTTTTACTTCTTTCTGATAAACTTGAGAAGTAACGTCGCCGTTTACGTTTGCAAGCGCGTAGCATACGGTGTAACCATCGGTGTTGGGGTTATTAAAGTTGAAGCTTACGGACGTAGCTCTGAAATCGTAATTTTGAACGCCCTGATAAGTTTTGATATTTTCCGCTGTTACGTTTGCCGCTTCCGCATTGGGAACCGCTACCGCATAGAGCGAACCGGTTACGTTGGAAAGAGGCCCGGAAATCTTATAGCCGTCGCGGTAAACGGTTAATAAATCCTGTCCTGCTGCAAAGTCAACCTGCGCCGAAGTGCTTGCCACGAAAATGCGGTAGCTCATAGAGCGGCTCACTCTGGAACCCGCAATGTTTACGCGGTGGGTTATTCTGTAAACGCCCGCTTTGTTGGGAGTGAACGAACCTACTTCGCTGAACGTTGCGTTCGTTGAGGTTGCGTATTCGTAAGTCGTTTTAACGTTGTACTGGTTTTCGGTTAAAAGCTTGCCGCTGTAATAAGCGCCGTTCTGGACGCTGAGGGTAGGCTCTTCGATTTGACGGTAGGCGTCGACTATAATGCTTGCGCCGTTTTTCAAATCTTCGCCCGTTGAGCCGACGTGAACCGAAAGGTTGCCGACCGAAGGAACGTCCTTTTTAATGGTCAGTCTGAAATCCTTCTTTGTCGTTCTGTTATGATAGCTTATCGTGGCGGTTAAGGTTACTTCCTCGTCTTTGTCCGCGGGTCTTGTAACCTCCATAGTGGTATACTGCGATTCCGAGAAGGATTCTACCGTTCCTTTTCTTATCTTTAAAAGCTTTTCGTTGGAGGACGACCAGGTAACCGTGCTCTTACCGAGGAGTGCTGGAGCGTCGAAATCCTGATAAACCGCCTTTTCGTCTACGTTAATGGTTAAGGTTTCCCACGCTTTAATGAGTACTGCGGAAGCAGCGTTGTTTACCTGATTGTAAAGGCTTTCGTCAACGAAATGGGTGTAATCTTCCCATCTGCCGCGGTTAAGCTCGGAGCCTATTTTGTTGCCGTTGCCCAAAAGCAGATTATAATCCTTTACGGCAAGTATATCGCCCATATTTATGGAGCCGTCCGCGTTGCGGTATTTTAAGTGCGCCCTGTTTTCGTTGCCTGCAACGCCGCCCGTATATCCGGCGCCCATGTCTTTAAGTCCGCTTATATTATAAACTATTCCGTTTTCGCCCCTTACGTAGGGAAGAGTTTTAAATACGTCCGCCGCGTTTAACGAAGCTTCGGAAGAGGTGTTGACCGCGCCGAGAATGGGCGTTCCGTCCTCTTCGCTTAAACGCTTTGTGTTTGCGTCGATGCTGCCTAACACCTTGTTGGCGTTCGACTTGTTATAGAGCATACTGTCGCTTACCGAGCCGCGGTATTCGTCGTTGCCCGAGCCTTTACCGAAGCTGTCGGATAAAGAAAGCGTATTTCTTACCGAGTTATAGCTGTAAAGCTGACGGGCGAGGTCGATATTGTTGCACTCGTCTTCATTTTTGGAATCTATAATCTGTCCGAACGTTTGGCTGTCGGGGTTATCGTCCACCTTTGCGCCGTTGTCGAAGCTGGTTACGTTTTCCACCTTTATAAAGCCGGGGTTGGAGTTATCCGTTACGCCGTGCATCTTGTTTGCGAACGACAGACAGTTGTAAACGAATACGTCGCCTTCCATTACGGAGCCGCCGAGCTTGAAGCCGTTGCCGTCGCCGTCGCGGGTGTTAAAGGAATTTTTGCCGTATTTTTCGATATTTTCGACAACCTCGTTGCCGTCCTTTGTTATATTTCCTTCGGAATACAAGCCGTTCCAGGAAGGATACATTTTATTGCACGTTCTCTGGTCGTATTCGAGGAAGCCGTTTTCGTAAGCAACGCTGTTATAAATAATAACCTGACCGATATTGCCCGATTCGGACTTGGCGTATAAATCCCAGCCGTCGTCGGAGTTGCGGTATGCGATGCAGCCGTCGAACACGTTGCCGTAGCCTACCGTAAGCTTTGCCGCAAAGCCATCGGCGTTTTCGCCGTAGGTTTCGTTGTCATAATTGTTATGCGAGGTGCAGTTTTTGACGAGGTTGAAGCTCGGCCACAAATCTATCGTTGCCTGAACCGAAGCTCCTCTGCCAAGCTGCAAGCCCGTGTCGCGGTTGTTATAAAATTCGCTGTTTTCGACTATGTTGTAGCTGCCGGCAATGTATAAACCGTTGTCGCCCGCGCCGCACACGTCAACGCCGTACCAATGCACATAATCGCACTCTATCTGAATTCCGCGGTTGGTATTGAGGAAAATCATTTCGCTGAAATCGAGAGTGGCTCTGCCGTCGCCGACCTCTTCCTTGGTCAAGCCGTCGGAAACGGTTGCGGGTCTTACGGTTATATATCCGTTAAACGCGCCGCTTGCACCCATATGTATGGATTGAGTAAGCCCAGAATAAACACCGGGTTTTAACAAAACCGTGTCGCCCGCTTCCAAACGATGTTCGCGGCTTACGGAAAGAGCCGTGGTTACGTCCATAGGGTCTTCTTTTGTGCCCGCACCGCCGCTTGTGCCGTCGGGGGAAACCCAATAAGTTTTACCTATTATTTTTTCGGCGCCGCCTCCGCCGCAAGCGGTAAAAGGAATTGCCGCGCACGCGGTTGCCACCGAGAGGGCAAGCACCGCAAATGCGGAAAATATAACTTTTCTTTTATTCTTTTTCATTTTTCCGTCCTCCCGCTTATTCCGTTACCACGTACTGTATTTTTAATTCTTTCGAAACGGTGCCGCCTCTGCCCGAAAACTCGGTGTAGGTTACGGTTGCCACGCGGTAGCCTACGGCAGTATTAGTCGTCACGCGCGTCGTTATGAGGTTGGTAATAGTTACGTCGTCCGCGGTTACGATTCTTGCCGCGCCGCTATTGTAGGTTGCGGTAAACGTCCACGTAGACGACATCACGTCGTCGCCGACTTTCTGCTCGGTAACCGCGCCCGCGTTAAGCGTAAATGTCTTTAAATCGTCCACTACGTAGTAGCTTACGAAGTTGCTTACTTTGGGATTTGATTTAAGCGTTGCCCTTATGGTATAAGCGCCGCCGCCTACCGTCCAGCCGTCCTGCTTAACGGTTCCCTTATAAAGCTCCAAAACGTAATCGGAAGAAGGCAGCGTATCCATAACGTTGCCATTATTGTCAACGCGCTTTACGATTATTCCGTCCTGCGGAATGGTAGTCGTGGTAGTTCCGGACTGTAAAGTTACTTTATTGTTCGTGCCCGCCGCATACTCAACCTCTATGCCGCCGAACTCCGCGTCGGTGCCTATTACCTGTACGGGATAAGACTTAACGCGCGTAACGCCGGCGTGAGTATAACTTACATAAATGCTATAAATACCGACAACCGACGAGTCGAATTCGGAAGAGTCGATTATTATATCGTCCTCGATATCCTCGTCCACCGATTCTTCGCCCGTTTCCACGTCGATGAATTTTGCCGAACAAAACAGCCTTGACGTATCGAGCTCTTCGCCGAGATTGTATTTGCTTTTCGCATTACCGAAGTCCACAACCAAATCCAACAGCGCTTGCTTGTCGTCGTTCTGCGTTTCGGAATATCCGCCGCCGCACGCCGCCGCGAAAATCATACCGACTGCAAGCAGGGCGGAAATCACGGCGAACAGAATTTTGTGTTTTTTCATTTTTTCCTCCATTTTCTTTTTTAAATACGCAAAAATATAAGCCAAAGCCCATACTCCCGCAATTTAACATTTGAATTTTAGCAAAAAAGCAACATTCTGTCAAGAGTAAAATTATAAATTTTAACTTAATTTGTAAACGCCTTTCACTTTTTTTATAATTACAAACATTGTCGATTAAAATAGAAATCTATGATTAAAAAACAAAACCCGAGCGGATTTGCTCGGGTTGAAAGAGTTATAAAATTTAAATCCGCCTGTGCCGTGGCATGAAAAAGTATTAACCCGCTTCTCGCAGGTGGGTGCCGAGCGGCGAAACTTCGGACTTTCCGCAAACCAGACCTTGCCTATTTCCGCCGACTGAAAGCTCCCTTTGGTTACTTTGTGGATTACGAATTTTCCATACCACGAACACCGCAGACCGTTTATATTATTATACTATGCCGTTTTTAAAATAGCAACAAAAAATTTTTAAAGTTACTTTGGCAAGTTTTGTTGAATTTGGGAAAAAATTTTAAGCCGTGTTCCGCGGGCGGTTATTTTGCTTGATTTTTCCGTTTAAAAGCCGTAAAATTAAGAAAATTAATTTTTAAAGAGGCTTTTTTATGGAAGAAATTACGGGCGTTTTGCAGGACGGCACCACGCCTTACTGCGAATTTAAAAACCACGTTGGCGAAGTGGTGACGATTAAGGGCGCAATTCACAACATAAGGGAAATGTCCGACTTTGCGTTTATTCTTATCAGAACCGCGCGCGAGCTTATCCAATGCGTTTACTCGCCCGAATTTTCGGATTACCGCTTGAACGAAAGCGTGGTTGAACAATGCGCGGCGAAGGTTAAGGGAAAAGTCGTTAAAAGCGAAACGCGCGACGGCAGCGAAAGATACGAGCTGCAAATTCACGACGTGATAATTTTATCCACCCCCGCGGCGGTGCCCCCCGTGGTTATTTCGAAAAAGCAAATCAACTGCGATTTGACCGTAAATTTGGACAACCGCCCCGTTACTTTGCGCAACCCCAAGGAGCGCGCAATCTTTAAAATTCAGGAAGGAATTCAGCGCGGTTTCCGCGAATATCTGCAATCGCAGAACTTTACCGAAATCCACTCCCCTAAAATCAATTTTGCGGGAGCAGAAGGCGGCACGAACGTTTTCAAGCTCGATTACTTTGGCAAAACCGTTTATCTTGCGCAAAGCCCGCAGCTTTACAAACAGGCGTTGGTGCCCGTATATGAGCGGGTTTTCGAGGTTGCGCCCGTGTTCCGCGCGGAGCATCACGACACCTCGCGCCACTTAAACGAGTATATTTCCATGGACTTCGAAATGGGCTTTATTGAAAGCTTTACCGACATTATGAACATGGAAACGGGCGTTTTGAAGTATATTATGAACCTTTTAAAAACGGAGTACGCGCCCGAGGTTGAGCTTTTGAAGGTTGAAATCCCCGAAATAACCTCTATCCCCTGCATACGCTTTAAGGACGCAAAGGCGCTTTGCGTTAAAAAGCTGAAAAACATAACCGACATGAAGGACTTCGAGCCCGACGAGGAAGCTTTTTTGGGCAAGTGGGCTAAACAGCAATACAATTCAGACTTCCTCTTCGTTACTCACTATCTTTCGAAAAAGCGCCCCTTTTACACCATGGACGACCCCGAAGACCCCGAAGTTACGCTCTCGTTCGACCTTTTATTCAGAGGCATAGAGATAACGAGCGGCGGGCAGAGAATACACGATTATAACATGCAGGTTGAAAAGATGAAAAAGCTTGGCATGAACCCCGAGGAATTCGAAACCTATTTAATGCTGCACAAATACGGCGCGCCCCCTCACGGCGGTTTGGGATTGGGGCTTGAAAGGCTGACCATGCATCTTTTGGGCTTTAAAAACGTGCGCTACGCAACCATGTTCCCGAGGGATATAAACAGAGTTTCGCCGTAATTGCACCCCTTATATATTAGATTTAACCCCGTTTGTGCGGGTAAATAGAGGCGCCGCCGCGGAAAATTCCGCGGCGGCGCTTTTATTTTGCATTAAATTTTAATTAACCCCGTAATATGCCGTAATTAACCGAGCTTTATGCGGCGGCATATTATTCTATAACCCCACAAAAGCGCTTTGCCCCTAATCCGCCAAGGCAGGATAACCGCAAAAAAAGTGTAGCCGCCGTAGCGGATTTTTCTGTAAAGCTTTTTATCGAATTGTTTTATTTTGCGCCACATTTCCTTTACGGCAAGCTTTCTTTCCTTGCTTACCTTTCCGCAACAGAACGTTAAAGTTGTCATCATTATTGCGTGAAGGTCGTGGAACATATATTTTTTTAAGCCCTTGGGCAGCTTCTTTATGTCGGCATAGCTGTGGGCGGTTGCCATCATCAGCATTACTCTTATTTGCTGTTCGTAACGCTTTATCGCAGTATCAATATTTATCGACTGTCCGTCTCTGCCAATGAAATAACGGTATAAATCCACGTCGAGGTAGTAAGGATTTTCCATGTAAGGCAGAGGTATATACGCAAACACATTGTCTACGTAAAAGGTGTGTTCGGGCAAATCAACGTAATGCTCGCGCAGCTTTTGGGTGTTGTAAGTGAACGAGTGCATTAGCATGACGTGGGAAAAATAAAAGTTTTTCATTTTATCCCAGCCGAAAAAGCCTTCCTTCATCTGTTTGGAATATTCCATTGCATATTGCGTGTTGTCGGCGGAGTGCTCGTAAACGTAGTTGGTTATATACATGTCGGGCACTTTACCCGAAGCAACCTGCGATTTTATATTTTCCAAAAGCTTTAAAAGCGCGGACTTATCGAGCCAGTCGTCGCTGTCCACCACTTTATAAAAAAGCCCCGTTGCGGCGTGAACGCCCGCGTTTACGCCCGAACCGTGTCCGCCGTTTTGCTTGTGGATTACCTTTATAATGTCGGGATATTTAGCCGCGTATTCGTCGGCGATTTCGCCCGTTCTGTCGGTCGAACCGTCGTTTACTATTATTATTTCAACGTCGTCGCCGCCTTCAAGCAGGCTTTCGACGCACCTATCCAAATAGTCCTGCGAGTTGTAGCTGGGAATGGCGAAAGTAATTAACTTCATATGTAATCTCCGGTTTTATCTGATAAAATTCGTCTTTACCTTGGGGATATCAACGGGCTTTTCAAACGAAGTTCCCTTTGCGGAGGCAAGCAGCTTTAAAAGCCACGCCATGTTGCTTGCGATTGCGCGCATAATAGTTACGCCCTCTTCGTCCTTTAAAACCTCTTCGGCGCTGTTGCCGTGAACCATGTTCCAATAGGTTGAGGGAACCTGCAACATGTTGTTTATGCCTGCGTATTTATTTAACACGTCGTAAGAAGCCGTTGTGCCCGCGCGCCTTGCCGAAACTATGCTTGCGGCGGGTTTTAACTTCATGTGACTGCCGAAAGCGTAAAACAGTCTGTCCATTGCCGAAACCATTGCGCCGCAAGGCGAAGCGTAGTGAACGGGCGCGCCGAAGATATAGCCGTCAGCCTCCTTTACCTTTTCGCCTATGGCGTTTACGGGGTCGTCGGAAAAGACGCACTTCCCCGCGGTTTTGCAGCCGCCGCAACCTATGCACCCGCGCACGGGGCCGTTGCCCAGCCACACTATTTCGCTGTCGATTTTCTGTTTTTTCAGCTCGTCCGCAATTATGCCCAAAGCCGCGTCAGTACAGCCGTTTTTGTTCGGGCTGCCGTTTATCATTAAAACTTTCATATTATTATTCCGTTTCAAAAGCCCTTTTTATTACGGGCAAATATTTTTCTTTATAACACAAACCGTTTGGATGTGTGCAGTCGCCTTTGCCCCAACCGTAGCTGTCAAAGGTGTATTTATCGCGCTCGTCGGGGTTGAAGGTGTTAAGCCCGCTGTTTGAATAAACGTCGGCAACGGCTACGCCCCACTTTTTACATAGTATAACCGCGCGCTCGCCGTATATGCGCTGAACCTCTTCGCCCCGCCTGCCCATTTTGTGGGGGCGCACGAAAACCGCCTTTGCCGCGGGGAAATATTTTTTGAACGCCGCCAAAATATTTTGGAAACAGTTCGAAAAATTTGTGTTTTCCTTTTCCACGGAAAAGATATCGAAATTTTCAAAGCCCTCTTCAACCTCGCCGAGCGGAACGTCGCATTCGCCGCGCTCCTCTTGGCAGCAATCGTTGGTGAAGCCGTCGAAAATTATATAATCGGGCTTTTCGCCGTTTTCTATCGCTAAGCGAACCTGTTCTATTATCCAGCTTTTGCCATTGCAATAGCCCGTGCGCGCGCCGCCCACGCAATATTTTTTTAAGACAAAGCCGTATTCTTTTTCAAGGTATTCGCCAACGCCGAAGCCGTCGTTGCCCGAACCGTACATTATGCTGTCGCCGAAAACCAAAAGAGTTTTGCCGTTAAGGTGGCTCATTTTTAATTCGCCTCCGCTTGATAACGTTTAAATTTTACCCCAAACGCCCGCGGTTGTCAACGGATTTTAAAAGTGCGCCGCCAAACAAAAAGTAACGTCCGTACAAGCTTGTACGGACGACTTTTTTCTATCCCTATTATTACAGCTTTTCTGCCGCTTTAATAAAGCACTCGGTAGTGAGTGTTTCTAAGTTACCATAATTGTCGCAATTTGTCAAGAAAATTTTTCATTTTTGTGCAAATTGCACAATTTTAATCTTTTTTTATTCTTTATACAAAAATCTGTGGCAGTTATCGCATTCGTATGCGGCGCCCGTTTCGATTTTTTCCTTGCCGACGAGCGAAAGTTCGGTTCCGCACTTAGAGCACCTGCCCCCCTTCACCGCGCAGAGAATGGGAAAAATCCTCTCGCTGCGCTTTGCCTGATAGCGCGCCATAATGTCCGCGTCGATATTTTTCGAAAGCTTTTCAAGCTCCTCTTTAACGGCGAGCATTTCCTCTTCCTTGCCCGCTTTAAACTTTTTGTAAGCTTCGGCGTATTCGGGGTATTGCTTTTGCGCGCTGATTACCTTCTTTTTGAGCGTTTGGTATTCCTCGTCGGAATCCTTTATCGATTTAGTGAGCGAGGAAATTTCCTGACGGATACTTTTAAGCCTTTCGGTCAGTTGCAAAACGTTCTTTTTATAAAAGGAAATGTCCGCGCCGCCGTCTACAAGCTCGTCCAAATTTTCAAAATCGTTTAACGTTTCGCAAATTTCTTTATATTGTCCGTTCAGTTTTTCCAGAATTCCGCCAAGCTCCAAGGCTTTTGCTTCGAGAGCGTCTAACTTTTCGGAAGCTTTATTTAAAAACGCTTTGGTTTGGACAAAGTTTTTTCTTTCGTCCGAGCCTGCGGTTTCCTGCTCGATTTTCAAAAGCTTTGAATCTTCCTGCTGATACTTTAAAAGGTTGTCTACCTGTGCCATATATATCTCCTTGGGGTTATAAAAGCTCGGCGCGGCAATAGTACGCCGCGGGAACGGATAACCCGTCTTTTATTTTTAAATAAATTTTGTTAAAACCGTAATTTTCCGCGCAATAGTGGGTTAAAACGATTACGTTTAAGCCGCTGTCCAAAAGCGCGGTAATTTCGTGGTGCTTCATGTCCGATGATACGAACACGTTTGCGCCGTGGGTTTGGGCGAAAGCCATGTTGTGGTTATCGCAACCCGCACCGCAAAAGGAAGCCACCTTTTTAACCGTTGCCGAGGGATTGCCGTAAGCGAGCACCCGCTGCGAGCCGAAGGTTTTGCCGACGAAGCTAACGTAATCGGCAAACGGCTGCTCTTTTACGGAATAAACTCTGCCGTAACCGCCGCCTTGAACGGGCGCGGAAATTTCCGCCTTTTCGCCGCCCAGACCGCGCATTAAATAATAGTCAATCCCATCGGGCGCGGCGTCGAAATTGAGGTGCATCGAAATTACCGAAATATCGTTTTTCATGCACTCGGCAAGCGCCTTTGCCTGCGGGTTTCGGGTTAAATCGAAGCGGGAAATTCCGCCGTAAATTGCGGGGTGGTGAGTTATTATAAGGTTATAGCCAAGCCTTTTTGCCTCTTCCACAACGGGCATTGAAATTTCAAGCGAAAAAAGCGCGCCGACTATTTCCTTGCCGCAGTTTATTATTATTCCGCTGTTGTCGTACATTTCGTACTTTTTGCAGAACCCGTCCGAAAGCGCAACGGGCGCAACTTCTTCGAGCTTTGCCATTATTTCATTCAATTTCACCGCCCAGCACTCCTTTCATAAAATTTATTTCCGTCTGTATTTTTTGCCTTTCGCCGTCGTTTAAGTTGCGCAAAAGATAGCTTTGTTTTTTTGCAAGCTCGCAATTTATGTATTTTTTCGTGACTTCGCTTTTAAGATTTTTGCCGTATAAAAGCTGCGCTTTTGTGTAACTCGTTTTGCCGCCGCTTTTTTTGCCTTTGATAACGAAGTAAAATTTGCCGCCGCTTTCAAATGGCTCGTCCGCGGTTATTTCCGCGCCGTTTGCAATTAAATATTCGCGCACCTTTTGCGCGTTTTTCATGGGTTGAAACGTGAAAGAACGCGGGATATATGCCGACGAAAGTATTTTTACGAGTTCCTCGCCGCCAAGCCCCGCAATTAAAATCTGGTCGGTTGCTTCGCTTATTTTTTCAAGCCCGTCGCAGCACACCGAATAGCATTTGCCGCATGATATATAGGGGGCAAGCAGCTTTTCCGCCTTTTGCAGGCACTTAGCGCTTACGTCCGAAACGACTGCGGTTTGGCAAAGATTGTTTTTAAGCATATACTGCGCGCAATAACCGTGGTCGCACGCAACGTCGGCAAAGCTTTGGCATTTGTCGAGGTAAGCGCACAGCTTGTTTATTCTGTCCATATAAACTTTATTATAATCGAATTATAAAATGCAAATTTATCCGACGCATATACGCGTTTTAAGTATCGAGGAAATCTTTTAAGTGTTTCGACCGCGACGGGTGGCGCAGCTTTCTTAAAGCCTTTGCCTCTATCTGTCTTATTCTTTCGCGCGTTACGTTAAACTCTTTGCCTACCTCTTCCAAAGTTCTCGGTCTGCCGTCGTCAACGCCGTAACGGAGCCTTAACACCTTTTCTTCGCGCGGGGTTAAGCTGTTCAAAACGTTTAAAAGCGTTTCTTTAAGCATGGTTGTCGAAACGCTGTCCGAAGGTGCAACCGTTTTGTCGTCCTCAATAAAGTCGCCTATGTGACTGTCCTCTTCCTCACCGATAGGCGTTTCCAGCGAAACGGGGTCCTGCGCTATTTTCTGGATTTCGCGCACGCGCTCCTCGCTAATGTTCATTTCCTTTGCGATTTCGGCGGGCGTCGGTTCTCTGCCGTATTTTTGGAGCAGAATTCTTGAAACGCGGGTGAGCTTGTTAATGGTTTCGACCATGTGCACGGGAATACGGATTGTGCGCGCCTGGTCTGCGATTGCGCGGGTGATTGCCTGCCTTATCCACCAGGTTGCATAGGTTGAAAATTTAAAGCCCTTTTGATAGTCGAACTTTTCAACGGCTTTCATCAAGCCCAGATTGCCCTCCTGAATTAAATCCAAAAAAAGCATGCCTCGTCCTACATATCTTTTTGCGATTGAAACGACAAGCCTTAAATTCGCTTCCGAAAGCTTCTTTTTTGCCTCCTCGTCGCCCTCCTGCATTCTGCGGGCAAGGTCAATTTCGTCGTCGGCGGAAAGAAGGGGCACTCTGCCTATGTCCTTTAAATACATTTTAACGGGGTCGTCCAAGCCTATGTCCGAAAGGGCTTGCTCGTAAAGCTCCTTGTCGCGCTCGGCCTCGTCTATTATCTGTATGCCCGCTTCGGCAATGGATTTATAAACGTAGTCCATCTGTGCGGGGGTGGTTTCGTACTTTTCCATTATGTCGCACAGCGCGTTAGTGGTGATAGAACCCTTAGTGCCGTAGTTTTCTATCATCTGCTTTAAAATTTCGTTTAATTTCTGGTCGGATAAATTCATATTTGCTCTCCGCTTTTTATATTTTTCTTTTGGATTAAAAGGTTTTGCAGCTCGCCAGCAAGCATTTGCCGCTTTTCGGGGTTTGCCTCCGCCTGCAACGCTTTGTTGATTTCGTTTATTTTTAAGTCCACGGCGTTCAATTTTAAGGTTTTTACGCAGTCGTAAAAGTACTTTTCGGCAACTTCGCCCTGCAGTTTTACGCCGTCGGAATAATCTAAAATTTTAACCAGCTCTTCATACTCTTCCGTTTTTTCGTCGAAGAATTCAAACAGCTCCGAAGGGCGCACCCGCTCTTCCATCAGCTTTTTCGAGCGGATATATTTTGCTATTATCAAGTGCACGCCGTTGAAAACGGGGATTTGCGAAACGTCCTTGTCCTCGGCAAACTTTGCGCCGAACAAAAAGGCTGCTATTACGAACCGCGAAGCCCGCAAGGTTACGGGCGATTTGTCGCTGCGCTCGCGCCTCGGCGCTTCGGCGGGTTTTTCCGCCTCCGTTGCTGAAGAATTTAAGTCGCGCTTTAACGATTCGTAGGTTATGCCCGTTTGCTCGCGGAGCCTTTTTAAAAGCTCCTCCTGCTCCGCCGCGCTGTCCGCGGTTCTTATTATCGCCATTGCGTCGGAAACGTATTTAAGCTTGTCCTCGGTTTTGGTCAAGTCGTATTGCCGCTTTGCTGAAGCGAGCTTGTATTCGATTAGAGGAAGCGCCGCGTCCAAACATTTTTGATAGCCCTCCGCGCCGAACTGTTTTATTACGTCGTCGGGGTCTAAGCCCTCGGGCAAGGGCACAACCTTTACGTTTAAGCCGTTGTCCTTTAAAATTTCAAGCCCGCGCAGGTTTGCCTTTTGCCCCGCGCCGTCGCCGTCGTAGCTTATATAAACGTTGTCGGAATAGCGTTTTATTAATCGCGCCTGCTCCTGCGTGAGCGAAGTGCCCATACTTGCCACAACGTTTTTAAAGCCGGCTTGGTAAAGGGAAATCGTGTCCATATACCCTTCGACGACGATTACGCTGCTTATAGTTTGGGTTTTTCTGAGCTTTTTTAAAAGGTTTAAGTTGTAAAGAGTTTTGCGTTTGTTAAAAACTTCGGTGTCTTTGGTGTTTTTATACTTGCCGAAGTCCACCTTTTTAAGCGCTCTGCCGCCGAAACCTATTACTTCGCCCATGGCGCTGATTATGGGAATAATCAGTCTGCCGCCCTGCGCGTCGGTAAGTCTGCCGTCAACCTCGTTTACCGCGCCGCTGTCGATTATGTCCTGCCGCGAGTAACCCTTCGAGGTTAAATATTTCGGCAAATCGTTAAAATTCAAGCTTGCACCTATGCCGAAGTTGCGAACCATGGCGGAAGAAATTCCGCGCTTTAAGATGTAATTTATGTGCTCGTCCGCTTTGCCGGAGTTTAAGTTGTTTAAATAAAAGTGCGCGGTATCGTTTAAAATTTTTAAAATTTCGTCGCGCTTGCGCTTTGCCTCAACCGTTTTTTGGCTGTCGAAGCCCGTTTCGGGAAGGGTTAAATTCGCGCGCTCGGCAAGCAGCTTTACGCCGTCGATGAACTCGATATTTTCCATGGCGCAGACGAATTTGATTACGTCGCCCGATTCGCCGCAGCCGAAGCAATGATAAAACTGGTCGGCGCCGTTAATGGCAAACGACGGGGTTTTTTCGTGGTGAAACGGACAGCAAGCCCAATAGTTCTGTCCGCGCCGTTCGAGCGATATGTAGCCGCCCGCAATATCCACGATATTCGTCTTTTCTTTCAGAGTTATCAAAAACTCCTGTAAAGGTGTTGCCATTTTTTTACCGCATTTTGTAAATTGTATTTAAACGAGTTAGCGCGCTTTTTACTTTTCGTCAATAAACGTCCAGCCGCTCGGTATAAATATATTGTTAAAGGTGTAAACGGCGTAGCGGTCGGTCATGGAAGATAAATAATCCGAAACGGCGCGCTCCTTGCCGTATTTTTCAATCAGGTTTTTAAAGGTTAAAGGGAGATTTTCGGGACTGTTTATAAAATAACCGTACATTGCGGTTAGCATTCTTTCAGCCTTTTCTTCCTCTTTTTTGGAATTTTCGGATAAATAAACGCGTTCGAACATGAACGAACGGAGAGCCTCGCTTGCCCTTTCAACCTCTTCTTCCATTTCAACGCAGTTTTTGCCCGCCGAATGACGGTAAACGGAGGATATTGCCGTGTTAATCCTCTCGCGCGAGCTGTTGCCGAGAACGTTTCTTATCTCTTTGGGAACGTCGGAATATTTTAAAATTCCCGCGCGGACGGCGTCGTCCAAATCGTGGTTTATGTAAGCAATTCTGTCGGCAATCGAAACGCACTTGCCCTCTAACGTGGCGGGGTTGCCGCTCTTTTTATGGTTTAAAATTCCGTCGCGCACCTCGCGCGTTAAATTTAAGCCGTTGCCGTCCTTTTCCAAAACCTCGACAACGCGCACCGACTGCACGTTGTGCATAAAGCCCTGCGGGTTGAGCTTGTTTAAAATTCTTTCGCCGCTGTGCCCGAAGGGCGTGTGCCCCAAATCGTGACCGAGCGCGATTGCTTCGGTTAAATCCTCGTTTAAAGAGAGCGCGCGGGAAATGGAGCGGGCAATTTGCGCAACATCCAAGGTGTGCGTTAAGCGGGTGACATAGTGGTCGCCTTCCGGCGAAAAGAACACCTGCGTCTTGTTTTTTAAACGGCGGAAAGCCTTGCAGTAAATAATTCTGTCCCTGTCGCGCTGAAATTCGGTGCGCATTTCGCAGGGGCTTTCCTTGCGTTCCCTAACGTGCTCGTCCCTGGATTTGCATGCAAACGGAGATAAAAAAGCTTCTTCGATTGCATAAGTTCTGTCTTTTAAAGATTGCATTTCCCCTCCGCTATATAAATACGAAATTTTTTTAAAAATTACTTTTTTTTACGAAATATTTTTTATTTTGCCGTTATTTTGTTGCCGAAAACGCATAGAAGCGAGCAGAACGAGGAGCGCGCGGATTTTGCAATGGAGTTTACTTGAAGTAAATGACCGAATCAAAAACGCAAACGCGACAATGTTATGCGAAGTTTATATGCGTTTTTTTACTTCCCGAAACCGCCGCCGACAGATAACACTTCCCCCGTTACATAGCGGCAGTCCGCAAGCGCAAGGCATGCTTCGGCAACCTCTTCGGGCGAACCGATTCTGCCCATGGGAACGGTGGAAATAAGCTCTTCCATTTCGTCGCGGGTTAAGTGGGCGTTCATGCCCGTATCGATAACCCCCGGCGAAACGCAGTTTACGCGCACGTTAGAGGGCGCAAGCTCCTTTGCAAGCGCCTTTGTAAACGCGATTACCGCGCCCTTAGAGGCGGAATAAGCCACCTCGCAGCTTGCCCCCACTTCGCCCCAGATTGAGGAAACGTTTATTATAGTGCCGCCGCCCGCAAAAATCATTTTGTCGGCTACCTCGCGGCAGCAAAGAAAAGTGCCCTTTACGTTTACGTCAAAAATTTTGTTCCAGTCGAAAACCGTGGTGTCCTGAATTACTTTTATTTTTGAAACGCCCGCGTTGTTTACGAGCACGTCGAGCTTGTCGTAAATGGAAAAAAATTCCTTAAACATGCCGCGAACATGAACCTCGTTTGAAACGTCGCCGCGTAAAAGCACGGGGCAATAGCCCTGAATGTTGAATTCTTCCTGCGTGGCGAGTGCCGCGCGTTCGTCGGAGCAGTAATTTAAAACCACCTCGTAGCCGCGCTGCAAAAACGCGAGGGCTATCGCTTTGCCTATTCCCTTTGTGCCGCCCGTGATGAGCGCAGTTTTCATATTTTAAGCTCCCTGATTTTTTTACATATTTGTTTGGGGGTTAAACCGTCGGTTTCCACCGTATAATCCGCCGCGCTTTCGTAAAGCGGGGCGCGTTTTTCGTAAAGCGCCAGCAACTTTTTTTCGGCGTCGCCCGCCAAAAGCGGTCGTGACGAATTGCCTTTAACGCGCTTTAAAAGGGTTTGCACCCCCGCGGAAAGATAAACTATTTTGCCGTTTCGCTTTAAAAGGTTTACGTTTTCGCGGCGCAGAATACAGCCCCCGCCCGTCGAAATTACCACCTTATCCAAAGCGGCGCAAGCTTTTATGATTTCCGTTTCGATATTTCGGAAGCTCTCTTCGCCAAGCTCCGCAAAAATCCAGTTTATGTCGCCGTATTCTTTAATAATTTCGCCGTCGGTGTCTATCGCTTTGCGCCTTAAACTTTTGGCAAGCTCCCGCGCGACGGTTGATTTGCCGCTTGCGGGCATGCCGATAAGTACTATGTTCATGACAGCTTAAAGCTCTCGCCCGCGAGAATATAGCTGTTTTTGCCGAAGCCGCAGATTACGCCCTTGCACACTTCGGAAATCACCGACTTGTGACGGAACTCCTCCCTTGCGTGAACGTTGGACATATGCACTTCCACCACAGGCACGGTTACCGCAGCGATAGCGTCGCGGATTGCATAGCTGTAATGGGTGTAAGCGCCCGCGTTTAGCACTATTCCGTCGTAATTGCCTTCGGCAAGCTGTATTGCGGTGCAGATATCGCCCTCGGAATTGCTTTGATAAAAGTCACATGTGTCGCCCATGAAGTGCGTTTTTATTTCGGCGTTGATTAAATCGAGCGGCTGTTCGCCGTAAACGCCCTTTTCGCGCATGCCCGTTAAGTTGAGGTTTACACCGTTTATGAACAGAAGTTTCATTTTGTCTCCTTTAAAAATTCGTGGAAATATTCCTTTGCCATAGCTTCGTCGGGCGTGATTCCGGCAAAGATACACGCCGAATAATACGCCTGATAAAACAGCATGCCGATGCCGTTTAATATTTTTTTGCCAAGCCCTTCGGCAAGGCGCAAAAATTCGGAGTGGGGCGGCTCGTAAATGAGGTCGATTGCAACCTCGCAAAGCTTTAAAAGGCTTTCGCCGCAGGGCGACATGCCCACCGTTTTGTGCATGCCCACGCCGCTTGCGTTTATTATCGCGTAATAAGGCACGTCTTCAAGCGTTTTTAAAGCGGTTGCGCCAAACTCGTTTGCAACGGCAAGCGCCTTTTCGTACGTTCTGTTATATAAATAAACCTTTGCGCCTTCGTCCAAAAGCGTTTTTACAACGCTTCTGCCCGCGCCGCCCGCGCCGATTACCAAAAAGGTTTTACCGCTAATTTCCACGCCGCCGTTTTTAAGCATTAAACAAAAGCCGTGACCGTCGGTGTTGTAGCCCGTGCGCGACGACGATTTAACCGTGTTTACCGCGCCGAACACCGCCGCGTCGCCCTCGGTTTTTTCAAGGTGCGGAATAATTGCAAGCTTGTAAGGAATGGTTACGTTAAAGCCGTCGTAAGAATTTATTATGTTTTCGATTGAGCTTTCGAACTCCGCCTCGGGCACGGAAAGATTTTTAAAATTAACCGTATAGCCCAGCTTTTTTGCAAGATACGCATGGATTGCGGGGCTGTGAGATTGAGTTACGTCTTTTCCTATCAACGCAAGATTGAAATGTTTCATATACCGTCCTTGATTTTGTTGCGGCATTCCGCCAAAAGTGAAGCATATTCGCGGGGCAACAGCTTTATTTCAGCGCTTTTGCCCTCGGTTTCGGGAACAATTAAAGTTATTTTAGCGTCGTCGTTCTTTTTATCAAAAGCGGCGAACTTCGCGCTTTCTTCCACGTCGTCGTAAGCGGGGATTTTTATTACGGATTTTATTAATTTTTCCAAATTTTCGGCGTATTGCCCCCCGCATATGCCGTATTTACGCGCGATGTACAGCTCGTAATACATGCCGATTAACACAAACTCGCCGTGAGATTTTTTGCCGTAGAAAAGCTCGAACGCGTGCCCCGTGGTGTGCCCTAAATTCAAGGTTTTTCTAACGCCGTTTTCGTCGCGCTCGTCCTCTCCAACAACGCGCGCCTTGTGGCGTATGCAGTCCGCGGTTATTTCTTCCAAAAAATTTTCGTTCTTTAAGTTGCCGCAGTTTTTTATAATTTTGTTATAAATATCTTTATCGAGCGCGCCGTATTTAATTATTTCGCCAAGCCCGCACCTTATTTCCCTTTCGGGCAGAGTTTGCAAAAAACGCGGGTCAACGATTACCTCTTCTGGCTGATAAAAGCTGCCTATCACGTTTTTAACTCCTTCTAAATCGACGGCAGTTTTGCCGCCGACGGAGCTATCCACCTGCGAGAGTAGAGTTGTGGGAATTTGCACCAAACGACAGCCGCGCATGTAAAGCGACGCGGCAAGACCCGCAATATCGCCCACCACGCCGCCGCCGAAAGCGATTACCACCCCGCCGCGTTTCATGCCGCACGCGAGCATATCCTTTAAAATCGATATTAAATTTTTGGGGTTTTTGCTGCGTTCGCCCGCGGGAAGAACGGTTAAAGAAAAACCGTTGCCGAACGTGCCCCACAAAAGGTGGCGGTAAATGGCGAACACGTTGGAATCGGTTACGATATAAATTTGCTTATTCTTCCACTTGGGGGCGTGGGCTTCGAACGCACCCTTGCCACAATGAATTACGCTTTCGGCGGAAGCCGCGCGCGTGATTATATCCGTCATAATTTACCTTAAATTTTTATATCTTTCAAGCTGCTCGCGCATGTTGTCGCCGCCGAGGCGGTTTGAAACGACTTCGGCAAGGACGCATGCTACCGCGCTTTCCAAAACTATTTCCGCGGCGCAGATTGCGCACACGTCGCTTCTTTCGCCCGCCGCCGCCGCGGGTTGTTTAGTTAAATAATCGACAGTTTGCAAGCCTTTCATAAGTGTGGGAATGGGTTTCATTGCCGCGCGGAGCACAATTTCTTCGCCGTTGGACATGCCGCCCTCTATTCCCCCCGCGTTGTTCGTCGTGCGGTAAAAACGGTTATTTTTATAAAAAATTTCGTCGTGGACTTCGCTGCCGCAAAGGCTTGCCGCCTTAAAGCCAAGCCCTGTTTCAACGCCCTTTATTGCCTGCACGCTCATTGCCGCGGCGCATAAAATTGCGTCTAACTTGGTTGAATACTGCATGCAGCTGCCAAAGCCAGACTTTAAGCCCTTTACGCGGATTTCTATTACGCCGCCCGCCGTGTCGCCGTCCTCTTTCAGCTTGTCCAAAAGGCGCATTGCTTTTTGCTGTTTTTCGCTATCGAGCATAAAAAGCGGTTCGTTTTTCGCCCTTTTAAGCTCTTCAAAGGCGTAAGCTTTTTCGTCCTCTATTCCGCAAACGCTTTTAACGTAGCCGCTAATTTCCACGCCGAAGCTTTTAAGGTATTGCATAAAAACGCCGCCCGCCGCAACGCGCACCGCGGTTTCCCTTGCGCTTGCGCGCTCCAAAACGTTGCGGGCGTCCGTCTGGTCGTATTTAATAACCCCCGTCAAATCGGCGTGTCCGGGGCGGACGCGCGTTAAAACGCGCTTTTGAACGTCGCACCCCTCGGGCGCCATATATTCGCGCCAGTTTTCGTAATCTTTATTGACGACCAAAAAGGCGAGCGGGCTGCCCAAGGTTAAACGGTTTCTTACGCCGCTTAAAATTTCAATTTTGTCGCGCTCGATTTTTTGGCGCGCGCCTCTGCCGTAACCGCTTTGCCGTAGCGCCAAAAGCGCATTAATTTCTTCTATATCCAGCAAAAGATTAGAAGGCAAGCCCTCGATTATGCCCGTTAAAGCCTTGCCGTGGGATTCCCCCGCCGTTGTAAGTTTCATTCCTTCTCCTTAAAAATTTCCGCCTTTTCGCCGCCGCCCGATTTTACGGTTACCGTTCCGTTAAAATCCGTTCGGTAAAGCTCCGCGTTTGCGCTTGTAACGTCGGAAATAACGCTGTTCGCGGGGCAGCCGCGCGCGTTTTCGCCCACGGAAATTATTGCCGCTTCCGCCAGAATAAAATCATATAATTCCGCGCAAGCCGAAGCTTTGTCGCCGTGGTTGGCTACCTTTACTATATTGCACAGGCGCAAATCAACCGTTTTGCCGTTTATTTCAAGCATTCCGTTTTTGCCCGCGTTTAAAAGCGAATTTAGCTTGTCCGTAAGCAGATTACCCAAAAACAAAAGCCGCGTTTTCCCGCATTCAATCCACATTACCGCCGAAGCGTTTGAAATGTTGGCGTTTGAGGGGCTTTTGTTAAGCGCGGCGTACTCGCCCTCGGGGTTGGAGCGCACCGACGGCGCAAGAAAGCAAAAGCTGTAACCGCTTTCGAAAACGCCCTCGCCGTATTCGCAATACTTAACCTCGGTTCCGTTTTGCAAAGAGGCTTTAACCGCCTCGCAAAAGCTGCGGTAATCGCCGGTTATATTCGTATTTGTGCAATAGGGCATATAAACCGTGCCCACGCTTTTATACTTTAAAACCTCGGCAAGCCCGCCGCAGTTTTCGCCGCGCACCGAAGTGCACACGAGATAATCTATTTTATCCACCCCGCGGCAATTCAACAGCCTTAAAACCGAAAGGTTTGTGGTGTATCTGCCGTTGCCGCCGTCGATTAAAAGAGTTTTGCCGTCGGGGAATTCAACCAAAGTGCAGTCGCCGTGCCCCACGTTTAAAAAGGTTACTCTAAGGTCGCCCTGCTTGTTTTTATCAGCCGCAACGCAGTACGCCGAAAGATATTTTACGGGAATAAACGCGTTGGTAATTAAAATTGCCGCAGCGAAAACCGCAATAAAGCACGCGGTTATTATTAAAATTAAAAGCTTTTTAGAAAGTTTTTTCCTTTGTATCATTTACTTTACGCAGTACGGATTAAGCGAAAAACTCGCCGTAAATCGCCTTTATGCACTTTTCGTAATCGTCGTTATTTACGCCTACTATAATGTTTATTTCGCTCGAGCCCTGGTCAATCATCTTAACGTTTATGTTCGCCGCGGCGATTGCCGAAAACAGACGCGACGAAGTGCCGACGGACGACGACATGCCGTGCCCCACCGTTGCGATGAGCGCGATGTTTTCGATTACCCTAACAACGTCGGGCTGCACCGCCTCCTTAATTTCTTCCAAAACGCGGTTAAGCTTTTCGCCCTGCAACCGCTCGCTTTCGACGACGAGCGACATGGTGTCTATGCCCGAAGGGATATGCTCGACGGGCACGCCCTCCTTTTTGAGTACGTTTAAAACGTCGGCAATAAATCCGACTTCGGAATTCATTAAGGATTTTTCAATGAATATAACCGTGAAATTCTTTTTGCCCGCAACGCCCGTAACCGTGTTGCCGCACGGGGTGTAGCGCGCGGTGGGCAAAATAAGCGTGCCCTCGTCCTCGGGTCGGAAGGTGTTTTTGATGTTTATGGGGATATTTGCGCGGCGCACGGGGAAAATCGACTCGGAATGGAGCACGTTTGCGCCCATGTAGCTGAGCTCGCGCAGCTCTTTATAAGAAATGCTCTTTATTTTTTTGGGGCTGTTTACTATTCTCGGGTCGCACGCGAGAAAGCCCGAAACGTCCGTCCAGTTTTCGTAAAGCGAGGCGTGCACTGCGCGGGCGACTATCGCGCCCGAAATATCCGAACCCCCGCGGGAAAAGGTTTTAACCTTTCCGTCCGCGCCCCTGCCGTAAAAGCCGGGGAAAACCGCGCGGGGCGCGTCCTTTACCGCCTCCGCAATGGCTTTATAAGACTTTTCGCCGTTTAAAGCGCCGTTTTCATCAAAGAAAATCACGTTTTCCGCGTCGATAAACTTAGCGTTTAAAACCTCGGCAACTATGCGCGCGCAAAGATATTCCCCGCGCGAAGCGGTAAAATCCTCGCTTTTTTCGTCAATTATGCGTTGCTCCGTTTCGTTTAGCACGGAATTTATATCAAAAACGAGGTTAAGCTCTTTAACTACCGAAACAAAGCGCGCTTTAACCGCGGCGAACGCGCCTTTAAAGTCGCCGCCCGAAATTAACGCGTTGTAGGAATTGTATAAAAGGTCGGTTACCTTTATATCCGCCGAATAGCGCTTGCCGGGGGCGGAAACTATGATAAACTTCCTCTCCTTATCGCCGTCGATTATTTTTTTTACGTTATTTATTACGTTGCCGTCCGCCATGGACGTTCCGCCGAATTTGCAAACCTTTATAGCCATATTGCCCCGTCTTTAAATTTTTTTCGCCTCGATATAATATCTCTTTTCGTTGCCCTCGCCCATTGAAAAGGTCTTTTTGGGCAGATTGCCGCCGTTTATTATCAAACGGAAAAAATCGTCCTTTTTAATAGGCGGCAAAATTACTCCCGCGCCGCCGTTTTTTGTGAATTCGGCAAGCTCGCTTTCGCCGTGTATATAATCCGCTTCGCCGCCGTTTTCCTTTAAAAATTCCGAAATATAGCCGTCAAGTCCGCGTATGCCGCATGGAATATCTTCGTTAAAGGGAATTTCTTTCTTTTTGCCGTCTATTACAATATACGCTTTCGACCGCCCCGAAGTTTTCAGTCCCGCGGCGAATTTTTGCGGATTGCCGCACTTTATAAGCCTGTGAATGGGTTCGAAGTTTAAAGCGGGGTCGTAAATGTTTACCGCCTCCACCAAAGCGTAGCGCGCGGGGTGGTTTGCCAGCTCCTCTTTTGAAAGGGTCGCCTTTAAATTTTCCCAGCACGTTTTTGCGGTGGCAAGCGAATGGTTTCCGTCGCCAACGGCAAACAAAAGCTTTTCGTCCCTGCCGTATTTTTTTATTGCGCGTTCGCTTGACAAAAGCGCGTAAAAGGCGGCTGTCACTTCTTCGGCGTTATCTATGTAAGTGCCCTTAACTCTGCCGCCGCCGAGCATTAAATTAAAATCGTATAAAACCTTGCCGCGCTTGACTGAATTTAAAACGGAATTTGTTTCGTCGTCGTATAAAAGCATAACGTGCGGCAGCTCCACGGGCGCGTTTTTGCGGATTTCCACGCGCGGGGGAATTCTTTCTAAAATGGTTGCCTCGGTAGAGCGGATTAAAGCCTTAGTGCCCGCGGCAAAGGAATAATCCTCCAAATCGATTGCGAGAACTATCCCCGTGCGCGTGCCCGACTGCGTGGCGCGTTCGACAAGAATAAAACCGCCCGACACGCTTTTAAAAACTTTGCCCGAAAGGTATTCGCGCATGGTTTTGTTAATCCGCGCAATACGCTGTTCGGGCTTATCGTTTAAATAAATTTCGGGAAAGATGAGATTAAACGCCGAAGGGCTGCCGTCCGTTATTTTGGCAACCTCCTTCCAATAATCCCCGTCCGAAGTATATTGGTCGCAGGCGTTTACCGCCCACTTTTGCATGTCCGCGCCGTCGGCGGGCAAAAGAATTTCGGGTATGCGAACTGTATTCATTTTAACCTCGGTTTAAGCCATGGGGTTTACGTTTACTAATATAACGACTACTGCGGCAAGCGCGAGCGCAAGCAATTTGATTCCCCAGTTTTTTGTGAGAAGATTTATAAAAAACTCTTTTAACTTTTTCATAATTTGCCCTCCGCGGTTAAGTCTGACCAGTAGTATTCGGAAAGCGCGTTTTTAAGGTCCGCCGCATCCGCATACTTCTTTTTGATTTCGCCGTTTTTAACTATCGAAATTATGCCCGTTTCTTCGGAAACGACGATAGCCGTAACGCTTGCAACCGTTGTAACGCCCAGCGCGGCGCGGTGGCGGCTGCCCATGTCCTTGGGCAGGTTTTCGTTTTGGGCTATCGGTAAAAAGCAGCCCGCGGCGTAAATTTTGTTGCCTTCTACTATCAGCGCGCCGTCGTGCAAAGGAGCTTTGGGGTAGAAAACCGCCTCTATCATCTGCGAGGTTATATCCGCGTTTATAACAGTTCCGCTCTCTATTATTCCCTCGGGCAGGTTGTCGTTGGAAAGAACGATTAACGCGCCTATGTCGTTTTTAGACATGTTTTGCACGGCGCGCACCGTTTCGTCTATTACCCTTTCTATGCCCGTAACGTCTATGTGGTCGCTTTTGCGCTTTTTAACGCGCGAATCGAAAAACAGCCTTTTTATTTCCGTGTTGTACATAATGAACACGATTAACGCGTACATGAAAATTATTATTACGCTCATGTGCGGCGCAAAACCCGCAACGGCAAAAACGATTGTCGTGAAAATGATAACAATTACGTTTACGGCAATAAACCTGTTTGCCCTGTTGCTTTTAAGCACCTTAAACATAAGGTAAAACAGCACGAAAAACATGATAAATTCAAAAACGTACAACAGCCAGTTGCCGCCGAATTTACCGAAAAAGTTGTCGTTTAAGTTTTCCCATGCTTTATAAATAACGTCCATAACGCGTTCCAAACAAAAATTCTTTTTTCTATTATATAATTAAAACTTTAAAAAATAAAGCGTTTAAAGGCAAATAATTTTAAACGCTGCCGAAAAATATAAGATTTTGCGCCGTTTGCAGGGCGTTTTGCGGGGTGGTTTGCCCGCTCTTAACTTCGGATATAACCGAGTATATGCCGCGAACGTATAAAGAAAGCTTTTTTTCGCCTATAATTTCAGCTTGTTCGCGGCTCTTTTTAACGCCGTATTCCTTCATTTTCAAGGTCGCCGCCAAAGACGCGTCGCTGTCGCGCGAGGTTAAAACGGTTAATAAATTTTTAAAGTAATTGAAAAGCCCGTTTAAAATATAAATTTCGTCGCCGTTTTTGCCCGTAAG
The DNA here is from genome assembly GCA_029059705.1 of Clostridia bacterium. Taxonomy (GTDB): domain Bacteria; phylum Bacillota; class Clostridia; order Christensenellales; family Borkfalkiaceae; genus Coproplasma. The sequence goes on along the minus strand of JAIDVM010000028.1, from coordinate 29,122 downwards.
CTCGCTTAAAATAAGGCAAAACTTATTAAAATCCCTGCGCGCGACGGTGTTTGTCAGCTCGTAAAGCTTGTAGTCGGCGTCCTTAAAAACCAAATCGTCCACGTCGGCTTGGGTCAGCGTGCCGCCGCTTTTAAAGGCGATTAGCTTTTCAACCTCCACCGAAACGCGCGACATATCGGCAAGACAATAGGCGGCTATGCTTTCGCACACGGCGGTTGAAGCCGTAACTCCCGCGCGCTTTAAGGTTATATAAGCCCAGCGCGCAACCGTTTCGTTGTCAGAGCGGTTGCAGTCTACGTAAGTTACCGCGTGCTTTCTTTTTAAATCCACGCCCTTTTTCGCGCCGGCGTTGATTATTATCAGTATGGCCGATTGCGGAAAATCTTCGAATAACGGCTTTAAATAATTTTCAAACTCGCTTTCCGAAGGGTAAAATTCGGTTACCTTAACAAGCCGCTTTTCGGACATGAACGGATAGTTTTTAACCGCGGAAACAAGCGCGTTTACGCCGCCCCCTTTAAGCGTTTCGCCTTCGAACGACGAAAAGTTGAGTTCGGGGAACTGCAAAAAGGCGGCTTTTAACATTTCTTCGCCCTTGCGGCGGAAATACGCGTCGTCGCCCTCTAAAAGGTAAACGGATTTCGCCCCCTCGGCTATGCTGTTTTTAAGTTCGGTAAATTTCATGGCGCACCTTTTTAAATTTTGCCGAATAACGACAAAAATTCCTTTATCGCAAACGAGGGCGTAACGTTTTTTGCAAGCGCAATGCCCACCCCGCGCACGGGCAGCGGCGGCGTTACGTTCAGCTCGAACAGCTCGCCGTTTGCAAGCTCGTTAAGGCAGTATTCGCGGGGTATGCAGCCAACGCCCATGCCCTTTATTATCAGTTTTTTCATTAAATCCCAGTTAGCCACTTCGAAATCGGGGTTTAACGAAACGCCGAGCGCGCTTGTCGTTTTTGCAAACTCGCGCATAAACACCGTGCCGCTTTCAATCATTAAAAGCGGATATTCCTGCAAAGAATTGAGCTGAATTTCTTTGTTTTTAAGCTGTTTAAACCTTTCCCCCGCAATAAAAACGTCGGATAAATGCGTTATCGCGCCGCAAAAACGCACGTCGTCGTCCTCTAACGGAAGGTTTATAAAAGCCACGTCGCACTTGCCGTCTTTAAGCCAGTCGATTGTGTTAGGCGAGGTGGACGAAACGAGTTCGAGCTTTACCGCGGGCTCTCTTTGGCTGAATTCGGCAATTTTGTCGGCAAGCACGTGCGCGAAGATAGAATCGGTTGCGGCAATTCTTATCGTGCCCGTTGCGGTAGTGTTCGTTTCGAGCAGCTTGCGCTCGGCTTCGTCCAAAAGCGAAAGCGCCTCTTCAACCTGTTTGAAAATTATTTTGCCGCCCGCGGCGGAAAGCACCATGCCCTTGTGGGTGCGGTTAAAAAGCGAAACGCCCGTTTGCGTTTCGAGCTGTTTAATAGCCTGCGACACGGCGGGCTGGGATATGTAAAGCTCCTGCGCGGCTTTGGTTAAAGAGCCGCACTTTGCAACCGTGTAAAACACGCGGTATAATTCCAAATTGACCATAAATAGTTCACCTTATATACGATGTCACTTCCCCACGCAAAACTTCTCAAACACACAAGAAATTATTTCCTCGTTCGCCGTTTCGCCCGTAATTTCACCCAGGGCGTCCCACGCTTCTTTTAAATCGACCGTGATTAAATCGAGCGTGCACGCGCCCACGTTTTCGGCGGCGGAAGAAAGAAATTTTTCGGCGCGCTTTAACGCGTCGTAGTGCCTTTCTTCCACAATAAAAACCTTGTCGAGCGCGGGTTCGCCTACGCCCGCGTCGGCTATTTTTTTCTTTAATTCTTCAAGACCTTCGCCCGTCTTTGCCGAAACGGCGATATCGTAACCGCCAAAGGGTTTAACCTTGTCGCACTTGTTGAAAACGGTTATTTTGTTGCCGCTGAAATTTCGGGGAATTTCGGCTTCGCCCGAGCCGTCCGTTACCGAAAGCACGATATCAGCGGATAAAACCGCGCTTTTTGCACGCTCTATGCCGATGCTTTCAACCTCGCCCGCACGCTCGCGTATGCCCGCGGTGTCGGTTAAAATGTATTTTACGCCGAAAAGCTCTATTTCGCCCTCGACAATATCGCGCGTGGTGCCCGCCTGCGAGGAAACGATTGCCTTATCGTATCCCAAAAGCGCGTTGAGCAGCGAGCTTTTGCCCGTGTTCGGTTTGCCGCAGATTGCCACCGAAACGCCGCTTTTAAGCTTTTTGCCCCCCGAATATGTTGTGATTAGCGAAGTTACGCTTTTGCTCAATTTTTTTATTTCGTTAGAAATGGCGTTAAAATCCACGCCGTCCTCGTCCTCTTCGGGGTAATCGATTTCCACCGCCGAACGCGCGAGCAAATCCTTTAAAATATCCTGCAAAACGCGGACTTCGGCGGTTAATTTTTCGTTGTACATCATGCTGCCCGCGCGAACGAGGGCAAGACTTTCGGCGTTAATCATGTCCGCCATGCCCTCGGCGGAGGCAAGCGAAAGCTTTCCGTTTAAAAACGCGCGCCTTGTGAACTCGCCGCGCTCGGCTGCGCGCGCACCAAAAGAGAGAGCTTTTTTTAAAATTCCGCGGGCAATTACCGCGCCGCCGTGACAGTGAAACTCAACGATATCCTCGCCCGTAAACGATTTGGGAGCTTTAAAGTAAACCATAAAACCGTAGTCGGTAAATCCGTCGCCCGCGATGTTGCCCGAATACATGTAATTGGGTTTAACCTCGGTTAAATTTGCCGAGGACGAAAACATATTTAAAGCTATTTTTAAAGCGTTTTTTCCGCTTATTCTTATTATGGCAACCCCGCCCGTGCCGCTCGCCGTGGAAATTGCGGCTATATCGTCGTACATAAGCCCTCTGAAATATAATTTAAACTTATATCATTTTTTAAAAAGTATAGCACTAAAATACCGCGATTGCAAGAAAAACGCGCCCTTCTAGGGCGCGTTTTAAGTTTTAATTTATTAATTTAAGTCGCCGAACGGGTCGTCGGGATTTTTGTCGTTTCCGTATTCCGAAAAAGGGTCGTCCGCAGACGCGGCGCCGGCGTTTTCGTTTTTGTTGGAATAGGGATTTTGTCCGTAAGGGTTTTGGTCGTAAGGGGGTTGCCCGTAATTCCTTTCGTAGGGATTTTGGTTGTACTGCTGGCGGTATTGGCTGTACATTTTATACTGCCTTTCCTGCTCCGCCCTTAAAAAGTCGCGGTAGTTCATGCCCGCGTTGTTGCGGACGACGAAAAAGAGTATGCCCTGAATAGGGAAAAGCACGCTTGTGATTGTGAATAAAAGGTATCTGCGCGAAGCGTAAGTTTGGAAGAACGCAACAAGCACCATAATTTCCAAAAACAGATAAACGAGTTCGACCCAGCGCAAAATGTATTCGTAAAGGTAGTTATAGCACCAGCCCGCCCAAGCCAAATTTTCGGGAATTGACCTTACTTCCTTTATTTCTATCGTGACACCGTAAATTTCGTTGGTTTCGATTACTTCGGCAAAGGGCATTGCAAGGCTGCAACCGACTTCGTTTAAAATAAAGCCGATAACGAGCAGCGCCTCGACGATGGCGGTTATCATTGCAATTAACTTTGTATCCACCGTTTTAAAGCATCTGTTTTTCTGCGCGCACACGCCGATGTAATAGGTGTTTAAAAACGGAATAAAGGCAAACCAGCGGTTTTTATAGCCCTCGCGCCCCGCTATCGTGTATAACGCGACCGCCTGAAATCCGAAAATTATTAAAAAGCACAGCCCGCCGACCACGTAGCTTATCCAGCGCTGTTCCTCAACGACGAACGCCGAAACGAGCGACGCGTACTCGAAAAAATCCATATTTCCTCTCCTTGGTTCACACTAATATATATGTGCAAGATGTAAAAAATAAAAACGCTTTGTGAAAATACGGCGAAATTTTAAAAGAGCTTAAAGCCGTAATCCACTTCCTCGAGCGTAAGCCCTTGCGGCGGCATGGTTTTGCCGACGGAATTTCTGTCGCCCCCGTTGAGCGAGCGCATAACGTCCTCTTTTGAAAGCGTGCCGCTTGCAAAATAAAGCATAGTGCCCGCGATTGTGCGAACCATGTTGTATAAAAAGCCGTTGCCGCAAACGTAAATCTCCACGTCATGCGAGCCGCGGTAAAAGCGCGTTTTTACATCTACCGAGTAAATTTCGCGCACGGTGGTTTTTACGTCGGAGCCGCTCTTTTGATAGGCTTTAAAATCATGAACGCCCACGAAAGCCCCCGCTATATGTTTAAGTTTTTCAATATCCGCGCCAAGCTTTACCCACGCCGAAAACCTGTCCTTTAAAGGGTTGCGGCGGGAAGAAAGATAAAAACGGTAGCAATACGTTTTGCGTTTCGCGCTTTTGATAACGTCGAAGTCTTGCGGCGCGGCGGCGGACTTTAACACGGATATATCCCGCGGCAAACGCATATTAAAAGCTTCGGCAAGCTTTTCGGCGGGGATTGAAGTTTCGGCAAAAAAGGTGCAAACCTGCCCCGCCGCGTGCACGCCGCTGTCCGTTCTGCCGCTTGCCGTAACCGAAGTCTTTTTGCCGAAAACCTCTTTTGCCGCCTCTTCGAGCTTTTGCTGGACGGTTATTTTATTTTTCTGAATTTGCCAGCCGCCGTAGTGCGTGCCGTCGTAAGCGATTAAAAGCGCGTATTTCATGACAGTTTTATATATTGATAAATTTCGGGGAAAATTTGCGCGGCGTAGATATTGAACAGCACCACCGCGGCTATCAGCACGGCGATTGCGGTTACCGCGCCCAAATCCCTCCACGCGAATTTCAGCTTTTTGTATTTGGTGCGGTTCTTCGAGCCTGAGTAACACCTTGCGTCCATTGCGTCGCCAAGCTCGTCGGCGCGGCGGAACGCGGAAATTAACAGCGGTATTAAAATGGGCACAATGGCTTTTATGCGCTTGAAAAGATTGCCGCTTTCGAAGTCCGCCCCCCTTGCCTTCTGCGCGGAAATTATGCGGTTGGTTTCGTCAATGAGCGTTGGTATAAACCTAAGCGCTATCGACATGATAAGCGCAAGCTCGTGCACGGGGAATTTGACGTATTTTAAGGGTTTTAAAAGGCTTTCTATGCCGTCGGTAAGCTCGACGGGGGTTGTGGTTAAGGTTAAAACCGACGAAGCCATGACGAGGAAAAACAGTCTGAACATCAAAAACACGGTAAAGATTATTCCCTCGAGGTAAATAGTGATTATGCCCCACTCCCACAAAAGCGTTTTGCCTCTGTAAAAAAACAAATTCAAAATTGCCGTGAAAATGAGAATGAAAATAATCCCTTTAACCGAGCGCAACACTCTGCCGAAGGGCACGCGCGCCGCCGCGATTGCAATTAATATCAAAAGCCCGCACGCAAACAGCGAATAGAAATTATCCGAAACGAATATAAGCACGATAAACGCGATTAACGCAAGCAGCTTTGTGCGCGGGTCGAGCCTGTGAATTAAGGATTTTGCGGGGTAATATTGCCCGAAGGTTACGTCGTTAAGCATTGCCGCCACCCCCGAAAAATTGTATTACCTTTTGCGAAAAATCCAAAACCGTGCAGTCGCTTTTAATTTGTATTCCGTAATTTTCAAGCTCTTTTGAAATTTTTGCGGTGAGGGGAATATCCAGCCCGAGCGCGGTAAGCTCGTCGGCGCGGCAAAAAAGCTTTGCGGGCGCGTCGCACGCAAACACCGAACCGTTTGAAATAACCGCAACCTTAGAGCAGTTTTCGGCAACCTCGTCCATATCGTGCGAAACGATAATAACCGTTTTGCACCACTCGCGGTGGAGCTTGTGCAACAGCTCCATAATTTCGTTTTTGCCCTTGGGGTCAAGCCCCGCGGCGGGCTCGTCCAAAATCAATATCTGCGGGCGGGTGACTATTACCCCCGCTATTGCAACCCTGCGCTTTTGCCCGCCCGACAAGTCGAAGGGGGACTTTTCCTTTACTTCGTTGTAATTCAGCCCGACGATTTCGATGCTGTCTTTTACGGCTTGTTCAATCTCTTCGGGCTTTAAGTTCTTTTTAAAGTTTTTAAGCCCGAAAGCCACGTCGTTGAAAACGGTGTCGGCAAACAGCTGGTATTCGGGGTATTGAAACACCATTCCCACGCTTGCGCGGAGGGCCTTAAAGTCGCACTTTTTGCTCGTTAAATCGAATTGCCCCACGGATATAGCGGGGAGAACGGGTTGCGGCTGCCCTTTTTTGACGCGCTTTTTTTTGTACTTTTTTTCCGCCTGCGGCAGCTTTATAAGCGCGTTTAAGTGCTGGATTAAGGTTGATTTTCCGCTGCCCGTATGACCTATTATCCCGAAAAACTCACCCTCTTCTATTTTTAGATTAACACCGTTTAACGCCTTTGTCGCAAAGGGGGATTTTTTGGAATAAGTAAAGTTTAAATTTTCGATAATTATATCGTGGTTTTCGGGGGCTGCGTCAATTTCGCTTTCCTGTTGCATTTCCGCGGTTTCCGCTTCCGTTTCGGGTTGGTTTCGGGTTGTTTGCCCCGCGGATATTGTTAAGTTTTGCTTGTTTAAAGCAATTTCAGCAGCAAGCTCTTCGGGGCGCAGAACGTCCTTTATTTCCATTCCCGCGGCGCGCAAATTATTTGCGATTACGCTTATTCTCGGCAAGGATAAATTGAAGGTTTCAAGCTTTTCGCCGCTTTCGAAAATTTCTTCGGGCGTGCCGTTCATAACTATTTCGCCTCTGTTGAACACAAGCGCGCGGTCGGCTAAAAGCGCCTCTTCCATAAAGTGCGTTATTAAAATCACGGTTATGCCCTCTTCCTTGTTCAAACGGCGGACGACTTCCACAACCTCGCGCCGCCCCCTGGGGTCGAGCATCGCCGTGGATTCGTCCAAAATCAAAATTTCGGGCTTAACCGCCAAAACGCCCGCAACGGCTATACGCTGTTTCTGTCCGCCCGAAAGGCGGGCGGGCGAGGCCGTGCGGTAGCTTTCCATGCCCACGGCGGAAAGCGCCCAGTTGATGCGCCTGCCTATCTCTTCGCGCTCGACGCCCACGTTTTCGGGGCCGAAAGCAACGTCGTCCTCAACAATCGAGGCAACCATCTGGTTATCAGGGTTCTGAAAGACAATGCCGACGTGCTTTCTTACTTCAACGGCGTTTTTGCCCTCCTTCAAATCCAGCCCGAGGACGTTTATGCTGCCCTCGTCCGCTTCCAAAAGCCCGTTCAAAAGCCGTGCAAGCGTGGATTTGCCGCTTCCGTTATGACCTATAACCGACAAAAACTCGCCCTTTTTAACGGTGAAATTAATTCCGTTAATTGCGGGCGCGGGAGCGTCGGGATAAGTAAATTTTAAATTTTCGCAAACAATAGCGTTTTCGGTTGACATAAGCTTTTTAATTATAGCAAAAGGAATTGTTTTTAACAACAAATTAACGCGTTTTTTAGGTGAAAGTGCGGTAAAAATTTTTAAAATGTGATAAAATTTAAAAGTGTTATTGACTTTTTTAATAGTGTGAAGTATAATAACAAGGTGCAAATTGCTTGCACAAAATGTTAAAACGTAATTTAAAATCGGAGGTTTTTTGATGAAAAAATTGACTATCGACGGTAATACCGCCGCAAGCCATGTTGCTTATGCCTTTTCGGAAGTAGCGGCTATTTATCCCATCACCCCCTCTTCCCCCATGGCGGAAGTTGCGGACGAATGGGCTACCGCGGGCAGAACCAACATGTGGGGTCAGAAAGTTAAGATTGCGGAAATGCAGTCGGAAGGCGGCGCAGCGGGCGCGGTACACGGTTCGCTTTGCGCGGGCGCGCTGACAAGCACTTACACCGCTTCGCAGGGACTTCTTTTAATGATTCCCAACATGTACAAAATTTCGGGCGAGCTTATGCCCATGGTTATGCACGTTTCGGCGCGCGCGCTTGCCGCTCACTCTTTAAATATATTCGGCGACCACGCCGACGTTATGGCTTGCCGCCAGACGGGCTTTGCAATGCTTTGCGACGGCTCCGTTCAGGAAGTTATGGACCTGGCTCTCGTTGCCCACCTTTCCACGCTTAGGGCAAGAGTTCCTTTCATCAATTTCTTCGACGGTTTCAGAACGAGCCACGAAGTTGCAAAAATAGACGTTTGGGACGACGCCGACGACTACGCGGAAATCCGCGCTATCTGCGACGAGGTTGGAATTGCAGCCGACGTTGCCGACTTTAAGTCGCGCTCGCTTAACCCCGAGCACCCTATCCAGAAGGGCACCGCGCAGAACGGCGACACCTACTTCCAGAACAGAGAAACGGCAAACGGCTATTACGCGGCTACCCCCGCTATCGTTCAACAGATGATGGACGTGGTTTCGGCTAAGTGCGGCAGAAGCTATCACTTGTTCGACTACGTAGGTGCTCCCGACGCGGACAAGGTTATCGTGTGCATGGGCTCGGGCTGCGAAACGATTGAAGAGAGCATTAACAAGCTCAACTCCACGGGCAAAAAATACGGTCTTATAAAAGTCCGCCTTTACCGTCCCTTCTACGCGGACGCGTTCATCAAAGCTCTTCCCTCCACCGTTAAAAAGATTGCGGTTTTGGACAGAACCAAAGAACCCGGCTCGCTCGGCGAACCCTTGTACCTCGACGTTTGCTCGGCGCTCCTTGAAAAGGGCGTAACCAAGGTTAAGGTTTACGGCGGCAGATACGGCTTAGGCTCGAAGGAGTTCACCCCCTCCATGGTTTTGGCGGTTTACAAGAACTTAGAATCAAAGGAACCCAAAAACCACTTCACCATAGGTATTTACGAGGACGTAACCAATTCCTCGCTCGATTTCTCGAAAAAGCTTGACGCGGCTCCCGCAGGCTCGACGAGCTGCAAATTCTACGGGCTCGGCTCCGACGGCACCGTAGGCGCGAACAAGAACTCCATTAAAATTATAGGCGACCATACGGACAAGCACGCGCAGGCGTACTTCTTCTACGACTCGAAAAAGTCGGGCGGCATAACCGTATCCCACCTCCGTTTCGGCGACACGCCCATTCAGTCGGAATACTTAATTGACAGCGCTGACTTCGTTCAATGCTCCAACCCCTCTTACGTAACTCGTTACGACATGACGGGCGACATTAAAAAGAACGGCACTTTCCTTATTAATACAAGCGCGACGACGGTTAAGGCTTTGGAAGATTTCCTCCCCGCAAAGGTTAAGCAGGACATCGCCAAAAAGCACATCAACCTTTACGTTATCGACGCAATCAAAATTGCCGGCAAGCTCGGACTTAAAGGCAGAACGAACACCATTTTACAGTCGGCGTTCTTCCGCGTTAATCCCCAGATTATGCCCTATGACAAGGCAATAGAATACATGAAGTACATGGCTAAAAAGTCGTTTGCGAGAAAGGGCGACGCAATCGTTCAGATGAACTACAACGCAATCGATGCGGCTGCTGGCGACAACCTTAAAAAGATTAGAGTACCCGCTTCGTGGAAAAACGCAACCACGGGCGCGGAAATGGTTAAAGGTCACGAAGACAAATATTATCAGGAAATCATTAAACCCATTCTTTACCTCGAAGGCGACAAGCTTAAATCCTCGCAGTTCAACGCCGACGGACACGTTCCCACGGGCACGACCAAATTCGAAAAGCGCGGCGTTGCGGTTATGGTTCCCGAAATCATCAACGAAAAATGTATACAATGCGGCACCTGCTCGTTCGTATGCCCCCACGCATGCTTAAGACCCGCTTTAATTGCAAACGGTTCGGCTAAGCCCGAAACGCTTACCGCAAAGGCGGCAATCGGCTTGCCCGGTTACGAATACAAGATGCAGGTTTCGCCCCTCGACTGCATGGGCTGCGGCGTGTGCGCAACGGTTTGCCCCGTTAAAGACGGCGGCGCGATTAAGATGATTCCCCTTGCCGAATCGCTTGCAAAGGGCGAGGACAAAAACTGGGAATACATGGTTGAACTTCCCGAAGTAGACACCTCTAAGTTCAAGAAGGAAACCGTTAAGGGCTGCCAGTTCGCTACCCCCCTCTTCGAGTTCTCGGGCGCGTGCGCGGGCTGCGGCGAAACGCCTTACGTTAAGGTTATCACACAGCTCTTCGGCGAGGACATGGTAATTGCAAACGCAACAGGCTGCTCGTCCATTTACGGCGGCTCTTCGCCCACATGCCCTTACACCACCAACAAAAAAGGTCACGGCCCCGCTTGGGCAAACTCGCTGTTTGAGGACAACGCGGAATTCGGTTACGGCATGAACCTTGCTTACACCGCAAGAAGAAACGCAATTAAATCAAAGGTTGAAAAGCTTGCCGAGCTTTGGAGCGGCGAGGACAAGGCGGCTTGCGAGGCTTACCTTGCGGCGTTTGACGAAAGAGAACCTTCGAAAAAGGCAAGCGAAGAACTTGTAAAAGTACTTGAAGGCTGCAACCATTGCGGTTGCGAGTGCGACGCGCTCGTTAAAGAAATTCTTGCCGACAAAGACTGCCTTGCAAAGAAATCCATTTGGATATTCGGCGGCGACGGCTGGGCTTACGACATCGGTTACGGCGGCTTAGACCACGTTTTGGCAAGCGGCGAGGACGTAAACGTGCTCGTGCTCGACACCGAGGTTTATTCCAACACGGGCGGTCAGGCTTCTAAGTCCACCAACATCGGCGCGGTTGCAAAATTCGCTTCCGCGGGCAAGAGAGTTAAGAAAAAGGATTTGGGCATGATTGCAAAATCCTACGGCTACGTTTACGTTGCGCAGTGCGCAATGGGCAGCAACCCCGCGCAGCTTTTAAAGGCTTTGACCGAGGCGGAAGCTTATCACGGCCCTTCGCTCATCATCTGCTACGCTCCCTGCATCAACCACGGTATAAACATGACCAAGAGCCAGCTTGAAGAAAAGGCGGCTGTTGACTGCGGATACTGGCAGCTTTACAGATACAACCCCGACGGCGAAGTATTCACGCTCGATTCAAAAGAGCCTACGGGCGATTATCAGGCGTTCCTCGCGGGCGAAACGCGCTACGCTTCCCTCGTTAAAACGCAGGGCGCGGAAGTTGCGGGCGAGCTCTTTAAGCAGACCGAAGCTTCGGCTAAGGAAAGGTTTGAAAGCTATAAAAAGCTTGCGGGCAAGGAATAATCAAACTGCCATAACGTGCAAAAAGCTTTTAAGCAAAATTTAAAATAATAGAAGTCCCCCGCGGCGTTCGCCGCGGGGGATTGATTTGTATTATTGATAATTATTTTATTTAATGGTTTTTCCGCCGTCGTCGCTCGAGCCGACGTAAGCGCCGTTGCAATCGTAAAAATCTCTGCCGTTGCTGCTGTAAACGGTTTGCTCGCAACCCATATCGTTAATAAATGTGTATTCCTTTTGCGAAGAACCGCCGTTGTAACCGTTTTTAAACGCCCTCACTGCCGAGCTGTCACCCACGGCTATGTCAAACAGCGATAACAGCGCTTTAATAAATTGCCAGACGAGCCAAAACGGGAACAGAATAATTTTTAAAGCTATTGACCAGCCCTTGCCGCTTTTCTTTTCGGGTTGCTCGTCCGTTCCGTCGTCGGCAAACGCTTTTGACATCATGTCTATTACTTCGCCGTCGCGTTCGGGAACAAGCAAATATTCGCCGTCGTCGCCTATCGCAATATATGCGCCCCGCCACAAATTTTCCTCTTCTTCGCTGTCACTCACGGCAAAATACAACCTTAGCCTATCCTGCCGCTCCAAAAAAACAATCCCGATACATTCAAAAAAATATTCGCTTCCGTTACTGTCGGTCACCTCAAACGGAACAGTTTCAAAACTGCCGTTTTCATATGCCTTTAAAACGCCGTCAATAATTTTTTTGCCGTCCTTAATAATAAACGCGTCGTTTAAATCCACGCCGTTTAAGCTGAAATCGGGTTTAAAATCCATAAATCGTTCCTCCTTGGTATACAAGTATTATAAATCGTATAATATACGATTGTCAAGCGAATAATCGTATTATATGCGATTATTTTTGTAAAGGTGGACGGAAATGGAACTAACCGACATTCAGGCAAGGCTGCGCGACGCAATTAAAAACTGCGGAATTCCGCAAAAGGAAATAGCAAAACACATAGGCGTTTCGGCGCAAACCGTTTCGAAATATATGCGCGCGGACGTTTTTCCGGCGCTTGACACGCTTGCCAAACTGTGCAAATTTTTAGACGTGAGCGCGGATTACGTTTTGGGGATTACGCAATATTAATAAACACGCAAAAAGCGGCGGCGGAACTTTGTTCCGCCGCCGCGCATTTATTTTGTTTGAATTTACTCCGTTCGTAAAGCGACAACGGGGTCTTTCTTTGCGGCGGAAGCCGCGGGGATTAAGCCCGAAATCAAGGTTAAGCCCACCGAAATAAGCACCATAATCAGCGCGGTTAATATGGGCAGCGCGCAAATAGTCCAAACGCCGTAAAGCGAGCCGACTATCATATTTATGATAAACGACAGCAAATAAGTTGTCACCACGCCGACAAGCCCTGCGGCAAGCCCTATTATAAACGTTTCGGCGTTGAACAGCCGCTTTATGTCCTTTTTTCTTGCGCCGACCGCGCGCAAAATGCCTATTTCCTTTATTCGCTCCACAACGGAAACGTAAGTTATTATGCCAACCATTACCGTGGAAACAATGAGCGACAGCGCGGTGAACGCAACGAGGGCTATCGTAATCATTTCAATCATGGTGTTGACCATAGTGATAATCAACCCGACGTTGTCGGAATACTTAATTTTGTTGACCTCTTCGAGAACGACGCTGTGCTCCACTCCCTCGCTGTCCGTCCATATAAGCGGTTCGCCGCTGTCGCATGCGGCGTTCCATTTGTCAAGGTAATCGGTTACCAAATCCTTGCTGTCGAAATCGAGCGGGTAAAGATAGAACGCGGTGGGGATTGCGCTGCCCGCAATAAGCTTTACGTTTACCGACGTGTCCGCCTTGTTTACGCCGCCCGTCATAAGCTGCTGCATGTTTACGGGCGAAACAATTGCCATTGCCGCGTTTGCTTTTTTCCACTCGCCGTCCTTAACGTACGTATACGAATAAGTATAAGGCAACGCTTCGAGCGCCTGCTCTATTTTGTTGCCATCTTCGTCCTCGGTGGGCAGCCCGTTTATAAACTGCGCGATTTTGCTGGTTACGCCGTGTTTTACGGTTTTTTGCGAGAGCGCCTTTGTGTAATAAAGCCCCGACGACATACAGCCGTAGGAAATGCCCTCCTTCTTTTGCAAAATGGCTTTTACTTTTAAGGTTGTGCCCTCTTCCTTATTAAAGTCCGCCGATGAGGGGTTGTAAATGAAGGGCGGCATGCCGTCAACCGTGCCGTACAAGGGATTTTTTGTAAATACCGTATCGTTGGGGTACCAGCTAAAGGTTTTTGCGTTTTCGCCGACAAACAGCGAAAAATCGGTGCCCTGAAAATTTTCGTCGTAGGTGCCGTCGGGGTTTATTTTGCCGTTGTATTTATCAATTATGCTTTGGTCGTATTCGTCGCCCGCGGACTTATAGGCAAAGTTTAAAAACTCGTCCTCCGTCATATAGCCGTACTGCCCGAAGTTCAAATCCGAAAAGGCGTTTTTGCTGACGACCATTATTATGCTGTCTTCGCTTTCGAAAATTTCGGCAATTTCTTCCTTTGAAAGCTGTTTTTGCGTTTTGCCCGAAGCGGTTGCAAGGATATCGTATTGGGATAGAATATAGCTTGAATTGTCGGGCAGTTCGTCAAAGGAGCTTATTGTTGAAATCATGCCCGCATACTGTCCGTATTGGGGCTGCTGCTTTAACACCGAGCTGTAAATTGCGCGTATTCCCGCAACGGAATAATTTCCGCTTGTGTCGAGGGCGGGGTCTATTTCGCCGTCGGTCACCTTAAAGTCGGTGTAAATATAGTTTGACATGTCAAAGTCGTAACCGTACGTCAAAGCGTTGTAATATTCCTTCGGCATGGAATTAACGTAGCTTACGTAATCTTCGGTTATCGTGTTGGTAACGGTTAAACCCTTAAAACCTATTAACGTATCCAAAAGCGAGTTTACGTAAACCTTGTCTTTAAGGCGGAACGGGTCTGCCTTTTGGTTAGAGGTTGTGGCAAAGCTTGTTAAGGCGTCGTAATCGATTGCCGTTTCCTCGACGGAGAGCGGATAGCCCGACAAAAGGTCGTTTTCCATGCTTGCGATAAAGCCGCGCACGCCCGAAGAAATTGCAAGCACCATTGAAACGCCTATTATGCCTATGCTGCCCGCAACCGAAACCATTGCCGTGCGCTTGCCCTTTGACAAAAGGTTTTTAAGCGAAAGAGAAAAAGCCATTCCCACCGACATTGCCGATTTGTTCTTTTTGCCGTTTTGCGGGCTTTCGTCCTCTTGCTGCGCGGGCGTATCCCCCGATATATCCTCGAAATCAGCACGTTCGGCGGGCTGTTCGTCCGCCTTTTCGTTTGTCGGCTCTTCGCCGTCGTAAGGCATGGTGTCGTCGGTTACCAAACCGTCCAAAAGCCTTATTATGCGCGTTGAATATTTTTCGGCAAGCTCGGGGTTATGCGTTACCATTATTACAAGGCGGTCGCGCGAAATTTCTTTTAACAGCTCCATTATCTGCACGCTCGTTTTGCTGTCGAGCGCGCCCGTCGGTTCGTCCGCAAGGACGATTTCGGGGTCGTTTATCAAAGCTCTTGCAATTGCCACGCGCTGCGCCTGCCCGCCCGAAAGCTGGTTGGGGCGCACGTTAAGCTTTTCGTCAAGCCCCACTTTTTTTAAGGCTTCAACCGCCCTTTGTCGGCGCTCCGCCTTGCTTACGCCCGAAATTGTCAGCGCAAGCTCAACGTTCTGCAAAATGGTTTGGTGCGGAATTAAGTGATAGCTTTGAAAGATGAAGCCTATCGAATGGTTGCGGTAGGTGTCCCAGTCCCTGTCATTATATTCTTTTGTGGACTTACCCGCGATTACCAAATCGCCCGAGGTATATTTATCCAACCCGCCAATTATGTTCAAAAGCGTGGTTTTGCCGCAGCCCGACGCGCCGAGGATTGAAACGAACTCGTTTTTGCGGAAGTTTATGCTTATTCCTTTAAGCGCCGAAACCTCGCCGCCCGCCACGGGGTAGGATTTTGTTATATCCTTTAACTGTAACATTTTTGTTGCCTTTTAAAAATAAAATTCAGTCCTTATTTGCTTCCTCTTCGGAATTCGAAACCGCCGCTTCCTCGGTTATTTCGGTTGTTTTGTCAACCTCGGTTGCCGCAAACGGTTTATTTGTTTTTGTAAAGTGCTCCAAAGCTTCGGTTATCGTGCCGCCGCTTTTAAACGGAAAGACGAAGCTCGATTTTTTCTTTTCTATCTTTTCAAGCTTTTCCTTTATGCTCAGCTTTAATTTTTCAATGGGCACAACCACGTTGTGTTTTTTTGCAAACGCGCGGATTTTTGCGGTTAAATTAATCGCATGCCCCAAATCCACGAAGAACACGCCGAAGAAAATCCCCACTACAAAGGCGAAAGCTATGTGGTTGACGAACCAGATTACCCATTCCATTACGTAAGGGGTGATAACCAGCTCGAAAACCACCGAAACAACCAGCCAGAAAAAGGAGAAAAGCGGGCATATTATACCCTGAACGTTGCCCCGGCGGTTGGAATAATCCCACAGCTTAATCTTCATGCCCTTTATGAAAATCAGCCCCGCTATGTATTCTATGAGCGTCATTGCAACGCCCATGATTAAAATTAAAATAACCTTGTCCCACGCCGCGCTGCCGGTGTTTACGGGAATTTGTGAAATTCCGAAAAGCCCTACAAGCCCAAAGCCGTAAAGGGGCAGATATGGGCCCGTCAAAAAGCCGGGGTTTATCCATTTTTTAGCCGTGAACAGGCGTCGGAATATAACCTCCGTGCACCAGCCGAGCATGCTGCCGACGAAAAACAGAAATGCGGCAACAAGAAAAAATTCTATAAAGTTCATAGTTTTGCGGAAAGCAAGCGCTTAAGCGAGCGCTCTTTGCCGAGTATACCCATAATGGTGCACAAATCGGGCGAGTTGGGGCTGCCCGTTACGGCAATGCGCAAAATTTCCGCCGCGTCCGAAACGTTGCCCTTAAACTTTTCGGGATTAGCTTTATATTCGCTCGTTTCGGCGGCAAAGCCGACGAGCGGCGCCACTCCCTTCAACTTTGCAAACCACGCCTGATTGTCGTCGGCGGGGTCGTAAACCTTTGCAAACGCCTCTAAAACGGTGTTTACCGTCGCTTTATCGAAGCGGTATTCGTATTCGGGCGCAAAAGTATCGTCAAAGAAATAATCGATAAGCCTTACGCCCTGCTCGGCGCGCTCAATGTCCTTTCTGCGCTTTTTGCCGCCTATACCCATGATGAGATTGAGTATTTTTATTATATAATCTTTGTCTTTAAAATGCGCCCTGTCGCTTTCCGTGCCGAACTCCCGCACCCAGCCGTTTAAAAATTCGTAGCACTCTTCGGCGGAAAGTTTGGAAATTTCCGTTTTTGAAACGTCGCAAAGCTTTTCCAAATCGAACAGCGCGCCGCTCTTGCCCATTTTGTCTATTTTAAACTTAAATTCCCTGTAATCCGCGTCGGGATTTTTAAGGCTCCATTCCTCGAAGTTGGAATTCAAAACGGTCATCAGATACTTAACCACCGCGGTAGGCTCGTAGCCCGCTTTTCGGTAATAATCGAGGGATAGTTCGGGGTCTTTGCGCTTTGAAAGCTTGCGCTTAGTGCCGCCGTCCATCTTCATTAACGACGAGGTGTGCGCGTATCTGGGCGGCTTAAAGCCGAGCACCTTATGAAGCTCCAAATGCACGGGAAGGCTCGAAAGCCACTCTTCGCCGCGTATTACAAGCGTGGTGCGCATAAAGTGGTCGTCAATCGCGTGCGCAAAGTGATAGGTGGGTATGCCGTCCGACTTTAAAATAACCACGTCCTGGTCGTTTTCGGTTACGGTTATGTCGCCCTTTATCGCGTCGCGGAAGGTGAACTTGTTTTCTATGCTGCCCTGCGACTTTAAACGGATTACAAAAGGCAAACCCGCGTTCAGTTTTTTATAAATTTCCTCTTCGGAGAGGTTGCGGCACTTGGCGTAAGCCCCGTAATATCCCGTGGTTTGCTTGTTTTCGGTCTGCTTTGCACGGACTTCGTCAAGCTCTTCCGCTGTGCAAAAGCAAGGGTACGCAAGCCCTTCTTCCAAAAGCTTTTTTACAAACGCGCGGTAAATTTTTGCGCGCTGCCGCTGGTAATAGGGACCGTATTTGTTTAAGGGGCTTTCAATTTCCGCGCCCTCGTCAAACTTTATCCCGAAATAGTTTAACGAACGGATAACGCTTTCCACCGCGCCCTCAACCTTGCGCTTTTCGTCGGTGTCCTCTATTCTCAAATAAAACACGCCGCCCGTGGTGTGCGCGCATCTTTCGTCGGCAAGCGCCGAATAAAGATTGCCGAGGTGTATAAAGCCCGTGGGCGAGGGTGCAAGGCGGGTTACTTCAGCGCCCTTTTCAACCCCGCGCAAAGGGAATATATCTTCATATTCCTCGGGCTTTAACAAGTCGTCGTCGGGAATTAAAGCTTTGGCAAGTTTTTTCAAATCCATTTTCATATCCTCTTACTTATCTTTCTTTTTCTTTATTCTTTTTCTTTAAAAAACTGCGGTATAAAAACCACAAAATAACCAAAATTTCGAACACGGCGGCGGCAACCCACACAAGATAAATCTGCGTAAAATAGGGTGCGAACACGATTACCGAAATATAAATAATCAACGCGCAGCTCCACCCTATTGCCGAACATGCTACCGCCGTGGTTATACGGTTGCCCCACAGCGCGGAAAAAACGGTTAAGACTATCGCCGTGGGCAACACCGCAACAATAAACACAAGGTAGGCGTAATCGGCTGTTTTGGGTATGAAATAAAAGGTTATAAACAGCCCCGTTGCCACAAACCAGACGAACACAACCGAAAGCGCGACGATTAAAAGCCTTCTTACCTTTAAGCTCATGCTCGGCTTTTTGCGCGGAAGAGCTTCGCCCTTTACGATATCGTCAACGGTTACGCCGTAAATTTCGGAAAGCTTTATCAAAACGCGTAAATCGGGAACGGCTTCGCCCCTCTCCCACTTCGAAACGGCTTTGTCGGAATAATTCAGCTTTTCGGCAAGCTGCAACTGCGTAAAGCCCGCGCGCGTTCTAAGCTCCGTCAGATTTTTTGCAATTGTGTCTTTTATGTCTTTCATAGCCCGAATTATAGCACGTTTTGCCCGAAAAAACAACTAAAATACGCCACTCTACTGTGAGTAGAGTGTGAAATTTGAGCGGTAGAATTGAAAAATTAAACAGTATAGTCCTTTTTTTGAGGTGTAGAGAAATTTATTGTTAAATTGTTTGCAATTTTGGTAATATATATAATAAAGTGTAAATAGTTATTTTTATATCAATGGAGTTTTGAATGAAGGACTTTGTTATTTTTGCGGATTCCGCCGCAAACGTTCCCTTTGAATTCGTTAAAAAGTACGATATAAAGATTATACCCTTTCTTTATAATCTTGAAGGCGTGGATTATCCCTGCTTTACAAACGACGAAAATTTTGAAGAAACCGCAAAAGCTTTTTACAACAAGCTTAACGAAGGCGCGGACATAAAAACCACTCTCGTAAACGAAGCGCGCATAATTGAAGCGGTTGAGCCCGCCATGAAGGACGGAAAAGACGCGGTTATTTTTACAATCACCGCGGACATGAGCGGCACCTTTAATCAGGCAACCAAGGCGAAAGCCGTTTTGGAAGAAAAATACAAGGGCTGCAAGCTGCACGTTTTAGACAGCGCCAACGCCAGCATGGGCGAGGGCTTGCAGGTTATTAAATTCGCCGAAATGAAGGCGGCGGGCGAAAGCCTTGAAAATTGCCTTAAATATTGGGAGGAAACCGTTTATAAAGTAAACAGCTTTGTAACCGTTGCCGACCTTAAATACCTTAAAAGGAGCGGCAGGGTTTCCACCATTATCGCGCTGGCGGGAACGCTACTCAACATCAAGCCCATAATGTGGGCTAACGGCACCGCGCCCGCAAAGCTGACCGTGTGCGCAAAGGAACGCGGCAGAAAAAAATCGCTTATGTATATTTTGGAAGCGTTTAAACAGCGCGTTGAAAACCCCGCCGAACAGACGATTGCCATAACGCACGCGGACTGCAGGGAAGACGCGCTTTGGCTTGCCGAACAGGTTAAAGCCCTCGGCGCAAAGGACGTAATTATCGAATATTACGATTTATGCACGGGTGCGCACGTCGGCCCCGGCACGATAGCCCTCTTCTTCCTCGGCAAAGACAGACGCGGTTAAATCAAAAAATAAAAGCGCTTTAAAAATCAATTAAACCCCGATTTTCGGGAAACTTTACATGAAAAAAGCAAGCACGACATAAAACCGTTCTTGCTTTTTTCTATGTTTTGTTATAATATAATTACGATAAACAGTAATTTAGCGGAGTTAAAAATGAGTGTTGTCGTCAATATTTACTACAAGGGACATAACGGTAGTGCGAGGAAG
Source organism: Clostridia bacterium (assembly GCA_029059705.1). Taxonomy (GTDB): domain Bacteria; phylum Bacillota; class Clostridia; order Christensenellales; family Borkfalkiaceae; genus Coproplasma. The sequence continues at coordinate 9,533 of JAIDVM010000028.1, read as the reverse complement.
TTTGTAGAAGAAATGATTTCAAAAGGAATTGTAGATAAGATTAAGGCAGAAGAAGGGAATGAAAGGTATGAATACTTTTTCCCGATAGACGATTGCGAAACAGTGCTGCTTATTGACTGCTGGAAAAGCCAAGAGGCGCTTGACTTCCACCATAAAACGGAAATGATGAAAGAAATAGCAGAGCTTCGTAAAAAGTATCAACTGTTAATGAAGGTTGAAAAATTTACAAAGCTGTGATGTTTAAAATTTCAATTTAACTTACTGAAAAATTAAGCCCTCCCGCTACGGGAGGGCTTTTTGATTGCTTAAACGTGCGCTTTATATTTAATTCCGCTTTTTGTTTTTCAGATTAAACGCGGCGGGTTTCGGTTAAATAATTTAAAAAGCAGTTGCAGCCGTCGAAAATATCTTCGTAAGCGCGGTTAAAATCGCGGGTGTACCACGGGTCGGCAACGTCGCGCGGGTTTGCAGTGAACGAACACAGCTTTAACACCTTTTCGCCGAATTTTCCGCCCGTCAAACGCAGCACGTCGAACAAATTTCCGCTGTCCATAACAAGCACGTAATCGGCGTTGATTACGTCCTTTAACGAAAGCTGTTTTGCAACATGGTCGCCTTTTACGTTACGGCTTTCAAGCATGCGCTTTGCGGGCGGATAGATGCGGTTGCCCTCCTCGCAGTCCGAAGTGCCGAACGAGGAAATTAAAAAGCTCCCCTCAAGCCCCCGCTCTTTAACCATATTTTTAAAAATGAGTTCCGCCATCGGTGAACGGCATATATTGCCGAGGCAAACGAAAATTACGCTTATCATTTTTTACCCTTCGTAAATTTTTAATTAACCGCTCAGTCGCCGATTTTCAGCTTTTGCCAAGGGGTGCCCTGCGGCTTATAACTTTCGAGATAGTTTAAAGTTTCTTCAACGGTGTTAAAGTAACTGTACATTTCCCAGCACTTAAAGGTGATGAACTTGCGCTCGGTAACCGTGTTCATAAACTTTTCCAAATCGTCGTAATAATTTTCGATGTTGAGTATCGCTATGGGCTTGTCGTGTCTGCCAAGCTGCTTTAAAGTTAAAACCTCGAAAAACTCTTCAAACGTGCCCACTCCGCCGGGGGTGATAATAAAGGCGTCGGCGTCGTCCTCCATGGTCTTTTTGCGCTCCGCCATATTGTCGGTGTAGGTGATTTTGTCGCAATCCTCATAAATGAGTTCAACGCCCTCTTCGCGGAAAAAGTGCGGAATTACGCCGTGAATAAACCCGCCGCCCTTTTTAACTCCGCGCGCCGCCGCGCCCATAAGCCCGGTTGCGCCCGCGCCGAACACCAGCGAGTGCCCGCGTTTTGCCATTTCCTCGCCAAGTTTTTCAACCGTTTTTATATAAATATCGTCAATGTGCGCGCTTGCCGCGCCGAATACGCAAATTTTCATTTTTTAAGCCTCTTAATTAATTGCACCTTAATATTATATACAATTTTCAAAAAATCGTTACATTATGCCGCGCGTGCGAAGCCAATTCAAAGAAAGCTTAACCCATTCGCCCGCACAAGTTGCCGCCGCGTCCGCCGCGGTAAAATCGTTTGTTTCCGCATCGCAAAGGCTTAAGCCGTGCCTGCCCTTTTCAAACAAATGCAGCTCGCATGGCGCGCCGCAAGCGTTGTAACCGCACGCAAGCAAAACCGAGTTTTCAAACGGAACGGCTTCGTCCTCGAAGGTGTGCCATATAAACGCGGGCGCGCTGTCTAAAGTTACGCGCCTGTCAACCGAAAGCTCCGCGCGCACCCTTCCTCCGTCCGTAATAATTTCACGCGTGCCCAAATGCGCAAACGAATTTTCCATGGTCACGACGGGGTAAGATAAAATTACCGCGTTGGGTTTTAATTCTTTTGCGGAACCAAAAGCCGCTTCCCCCTCTTTAAGCGTTGCCAACAGCCCCGCAAGGTGCCCGCCCGCCGAAAAGCCGACGGCGCAGATTTTTTGCGGGTTAATTCCCAAAGCTTCGGCGTTTTGCCTTAAATATTTAACCGCCAGACACGCCTCGTTTAAAGGCGCGGGATAGGGCGCGTTTACGCTGTAAGTCAAAACCGCCGCGCAAAATCCGTTTGCAACAAAACGCAAAGCAACGGGTTCGCCCTCGCGCGGGGAAATATGGCTGTAACCGCCGCCGGGGATAACAAGAAGGCAACCCCTTTCCTTTTTTTTAAGAGTTTCGCAAGCGGCGGGGCAATAAAGCTGCAAATACCCGCCCGAAAGAGAGCCGCGCGAAAGATTAAAATATTTATAAAGGTCAACTTTTTCGTTTAACATAAATTTATAGTAGCAAATTGCCGAAGATATGTCAAATTAACGGCTCCGCCTTAACCAAGAGGAGCCGCGATTTTAATTCACATTACAAAATTACTAAGATGTTTCCCACGAGTTAGAAACGAACAAGACAAGGAAAGCGAGGAAAACCTGAATGAGTTTACACAGAAGTAAACGACTGAGGGTTGCCGCAGCTTGTCGTACCGAAGACTGAAAGCCTTACAAAGTATTGCGAAGTTTATAACCCGTGCCTTATATAACAACCATGTCCTTAATGGTCATTTCGTTGCCCGTTACAAGATAGGTGTCCGTGCTCTTGCAATGGGGGCACTCCTTGGCGTAAGCCGTGGTTTTGTAGGTTTTTTTACAGTTGCGGCAAAAAGACTTGCCCTCTAATATTATTAGTTCAAACTCCGTCTTTTTCTTTGCCCATTCAAAGCAGTCGGTAAAATACTTTGGCACAATCGAATAAACTTCGCCTATTTCCAATGTCAGCTTTAAAACCTTTTTAACGCCGTTTTCCTTTGACAACGGCAGATTGCAAGCGCCGCTTTTTATTGTGCAATGCATGGCAAAATCGCCCCATCCGCCGACAATTGCCCCCGTAATATCCCCGTTTTTCGCGGTTAAGCTTAAAGCGCTGCCCACGTTTACGCGCTCTAAAAAAATGCTGCCGCCGTTAATGTTTATATCAACCCGCCCGCCAAACGACAAAGAGCTTACTTTTATATTTTCGTTCGTCGTACTTGCAGAAAATGCAGCAATTAAATTATCGGGCAATTTAATTTTTATTTTACAGAATTCCCTTGCCGCCTTTATCCCTATATAATCCGTCCAGCTTTTATTGTATAACAGCTTAACCGTCAATTCCCCGCTTTCCGAAAGGGCAATATCAAGATATTCCTTTTCGCCATCAAAATAATCGATATAAATTCGGTTGTCGTCCGAAGCGCTTATTTCCAGCTCCCTGTCCTCAACCTGCACCGTAACTTTAATAAGCATAAACTTTTGTGTAACACAAAAGTCAAGGAATTTTATTAAGGTATGAAAAATTATTTTTCCATAAGCCAAACGGCGGAAATTGCAGGCGTAACAACTGAAACTTTAAGGCATTACGACCGCATCGGTTTGGTAAAGCCCTGCAAAACGGACGAATGGACGAATTACCGCTATTATTCACAAAAGGAAATAGTGCGGCTCAATACAATAAAAGCGTTGCGCTGCATGGATTTAACGCTGTCCGAAATTAAAGAAATTCTGGCTTACGACGATTTTAATAAAATAATCGAAACATTGAAGCAAGCCGAAAAAAGCGCGGATGAAAAGATTGCCGAGCTCAATTACGCCAAAACCAAAATCCAGCGCGCGCGCAGCTTTTACGAAGGCAAATTAAACGGAAAAAATCCAAACGAAAAGACTTTTATCAAGCGTAATCCGCAAAGAGTTATTTTATTGTCAGATAAAATGGAAACGCCCACGCTGGATAACTTATGGAATTATCACAGGCATTTTTACGGACAAATTCCCGAAAAACTTAAAAACAAGTTTTCGTTTGAGGATTTGGCGGGCATTTACGAGCAAAACGGGCAAGCCCGCTTGTTTGCCGTTTGCACAAGGTTTGCAAATATAAACGGAATTAAAATACTACCGCAAGGCAACTATCTGTGCGCCGACTGCACCGAAGATAACCGCAACCAAATCATAAAAGAACTGTTTGAAACGGCAAAAAACGAATATAACGCCGCGCCCGAATTTACGGTGCAGCTTATAGTGCTTTCGGGAATTCTGCAATGGAATTATCAGTTACAGGTGCTTGTTTCGCAATAACTTTCGCGCGTCCCGCCTGCGCTTTAACAAAAACGCAACCCGTGCGCATTTTTTTGCGCACGGGTTGCGTTTGGTGGACGAGTAAGCCCTTCGGGCTTCGGTTCGACGGGACGTTGCCCCCTTCGGGTGCAAGCCCTTCTTATTAAAAAAGTTTCGGCGCATAGCTTTTTATGCTATGCGCCGAAACTTTGGTGGACGAGTGAGGCTTACGCCTCCGATACGACGGGGCGCTTCGCGCGTCCCGCCTGCGCTTTAACAAAAACGCAACCCGTGCGCATTTTTTTGCGCACGGGTTGCGTTTGGTGGACGAGTCGGGACTTGCACCCGAGTCTTACAAGGTTCGAAACAGCTTTCTACATACTTATTCCGCCGTTATCTTAGCCTCGGTTTTCCGACGGACGGGAAAACGCGGGGAGCATACCGCTTAAATTACCCATGCCTTGCGCGGTAAAACAAAGTCTGGGTTTGCCGCCTTAATAGCGCCTTCCGAAGCCGGCGGCTTCTTCGGTTGACGGACTGCTTTAAGTTAAGCAGCGCAAGCGTAGCCTGCCGCTCTCATCGAGGGGAAGGATACTACTTTCGAATCTTTGGATTCTGCGTTTAAATTTAATTTCCGTTTTTACAAAGCCGAGCCTTTGGTATGCTTTTCTCTTCCTCCGCCTGCAATCGAATCTTAAACTCGCCCGATTGCACTAACGATTATATGCGCCCAAGCCAAAAAAATCAAGCGTTTAAATTTGTTTTCTATTGACAAATTCTTGCAAATGCTATAAAGTTGAGGCATATGGTTTACACGGTTACGTTTAATCCCTCGCTGGATTATTACGTACAAGTCAATAACGTTAAAAGCGGCATAGTCAACCGCACCACGGACGAAAGGCTGGCGGTGGGCGGCAAGGGCATAAACGTTTCGCTCGCCTTAAAAGAGCTCGGCGAAGAAACTCTGGCTTTGGGCTTTGTGGGCGGATTTACGGGCAAGTTTATCCGCGGCAAGGTTGAAGAGCTGGGGCTTGCCCACGATTTTATCGAAATAAACGGTCAAAGCCGCATAAACGTAAAAATTAAAAGCAACACCGAAACGGACATAAACGGCACGGGCGCGCAAATTAAGCCCTCCGACGTAAGCAGGCTTGTAAGGCGGCTTAAACCTCTTTTAAAAGAAGGCGACTGGCTTGTCGTTTGCGGCAGCGTCCCCCCTTCTCTGGGCAACTCCGCCTACGCCGACCTCTTAAAAAAATTAAAGCTCCCTCAGAATATAAACCTTGTCGTCGACGCGTGCAACGGGCTTTTGACAAACACCTTAAAATACCGCCCCTTTTTAATCAAGCCCAACGTTTACGAAATGTGCGAAATTTTCGGGCTTTCAGCCGTTCCCGACGTAGAGGGAATTTACGCCTGCGCGCGGAAACTGCAGGATATGGGCGCGCGTAACGTAATCGTTTCCATGGGCTCGGCGGGCGCGGCAATGGTAACCGAAACCAAGCAGTCGCTCTACGTTCGGGCGTGCCGCGGGCAGCTCGTAAACTCCGTCGGCGCGGGCGACAGCATGGTTGCGGGCTTCATACACGAATATATAAAATCGGGCAACTACTTTTCTTCCTTAAACTTTGCAACCGCGGCGGGCAGCGCTTGCGCGTTCACCAAAAACCTTGCCACCAAGGAACAAATCGAATACGTCGAATCGCTGATGCTATGATAAAGCTTTTTTTAACCTCCGCCGAGGGCATTTACGACAGGCTAAACGAAATACTGCGTGATATGCTGGGGTATACGCCCGAAATAAAGCGCACGGCGGCGGGAAAACCGTTCATCGGGGGCAACCCCCTCTATTTTTCGGTTACGCACAGCGGAAGGCGCGGCGCGATTGCAATTGCCGAAAAGCCCGTGGGCGTGGATTTGGAGCTTTTTAAGGGCGAACTGCACGCCCTCGTCAAAAACAGCTTTCCAAAAGAGGAGCAAGACGAAATAACCTGCGAGCGCGATTTTTTAAGGCATTGGACTGTGCGCGAGGCGTTTGTTAAAATGCACGGCAAAACGCTTGCCGAAACGTTGAAAAACCTGCAATATTGCGGGGCCAATTTATATTTTAACGGCGAATTGCAAGCCGTGGAAATATTCACGCACGCGCTCGATAACGGAATTTTAACCGTTTGCACGGAAAAATAAGGAAAAATAAAATGATTTGTTTCGTAATTGCAATGGACAAGGAAGCCCAACCCGTAATTGCCGCAATGAAGGACGTTAAAGAGCAAAAAATTTGCGGTAAACGCGTGATATGCGGCGCTCTTTACGGCAAAGAGGCGGCAATAGTGGTTTGCGGAGTGGGCAAGGTAAACGCCGCGTGCGGCGCGCAGCTTGCAATAGACAAGCTCAACGCAACCGAAATTATAAATTTAGGCGTTGCGGGCGGGCTTGATTCCGGCTTGTCCGTGGGCGAAATTTACGAAATTTCCGCCGCGGTTCAATACGACTTTGATTTAACGCAGTTAAACGGCACGCAAATAGGTACGCTCGACGAATGCAAAGAAAATTATTTACCCCTTGATATATGCGGCGTTTATCCCGCAAAAAGGCTTGCCACGGGCGACAGATTTAACGACAGCAAGGCAGATTTTAAGCTTTTGACCGAGGTTTTAAAAGCGGATATCCGCGACATGGAGTGCGGCGCGGTTGCGCAGGTATGCATGCACGCAAAAATCCCCTGCCGTTCCTTTAAAATCATTTCCGATTTGGCGGGCAGCGGCTCGACCACGGAGCAGTATTTAAACAACCTCTCCCTCTGCTTTAAAACGCTTGAAAGGGAGCTTGAAAAAATTGCGGAGGCAATGCATGGATAAGATACCCTCTTTTTCGAAAAACCACGATATATTGCCCGTCGGATTGCACGAATGCGGGGTAAATTACGGCGTAACCACGTGGGATTTGCGCTTTAAAAAACCCAACGGCGGCGATTACGTTTCGCCCAAGGCGGCACACACGATAGAGCACCTTCTGGCAACCGTTTTGCGCAACTCCAACTATAAGGAAAACATTGTTTACTTCGGCCCAATGGGCTGCAGAACGGGCTTTTACCTTTTGACTACGGGCATGGACTACGGGCAGGTTTTAACGCTTTTAAAAAGCAGCTTTAACCTTGCGCTGACCTTTACCGAAGTCCCCGGCAACAAGCGCGAGGAATGCGGAAATTATCTGGAACACGACCTTAACGGCGCCTTAAACGAATGCAAAAATTATCTGGAGATTTTAAATAACTTATGAAACCCTTAGGCGGCGGCTGGGACGAGCTGTTATCCCCCTTATTTTCCGACGAACGTTACCAAAAAATACGCGAGTTTTTAAAGTACGAATACTCGCACAACGTCGTATATCCCGACATGTACGACTTATTCAACTGCTTCCGCTATACCCCGCTTGCAAACATAAAGGCGGTAATTTTAGGGCAGGACCCCTACCACGAGCCCAATCAGGCGCACGGGCTGTGCTTTTCGGTTAAAAAGGGAATTAAACTTCCCCCCTCGCTCGTGAATATATATAAAGAAATAGAGGACGATTTGGGGATAAAGGAACCCAACTGCGGCGACCTTACAAAATGGGCTAACGAGGGCATTTTGCTTTTGAACACCACCTTAACCGTGCGCGAACACGCGGCAAACTCGCATTCAAAGTGCGGCTGGGCGTGGTTTACCGACAGCGTAATAAGGCTCATTTCCGAAAACACCAAAAACGTAGTGTTTATTCTCTGGGGCGGAAACGCGCGCAGCAAAGCGCCGCTAATCGACGGAAGCAGGCACTTAATAATCCAGTCGGCGCACCCCTCGCCCCTTTCGGCTTACAACGGGTTTTTCGGCTCGAAGCCCTTTTCCAAAACCAACAACTACTTAAAGTCGGTCGGCAAAACGCCGATTGACTGGGACTTGAACTAGTTCACAAAAATCTCGCCTATTCTGCGGCTGCGATTTTTCGTGATTTTGAGGGCTGCTCGCCCTCGAATTGCAATTTTAAGGGCAAACTTATTATATAATTGCAATTCTTCACCCGCGCTGAGGTTGCTGACCGCAACAAACAGAGTCTGCTTGCAAAAAGTGTGATTTTTGCAAGCAACATTTATTATAAAAGGAGCTACTATGAAATATGCAGTCGTATTAGGCGACGGAATGGCGGACTGGAAAATAGACGAACTCGGCGGCAAAACGTGCTTAGAGGCGGCAAAAACGCCCCTTTTCGACAAGCTTGCCCCCCTTGCGGAAGTGGGGCTTTGCACCACCGTGCCCGCGGGCTTCAAGCCGGGGTCGGACGTGGCGAACATGTCCGTTCTGGGCTTTAACCCCGCCGATTTTTACACGGGACGCTCGCCGCTCGAAGCGGTTTCGATGGGTATTCACCTAAGCCCCTCGGACGTAACGCTGCGGTGCAATTTAGTAACCCTGTCCGACGCCGAGTCTTACGAAAACAAGGTCATGCTCGACTATTCCGCTGGCGAAATTTCCACCGAGGAAGCCGCCGAATTAATCGGATACGTCAACGAAAATCTGGGCGACGAAAGATTTCAGTTTTTTGCGGGAACAGGTTACCGCCATTGCCTCGTAATCAAATCCGGCGCGACGGGCGCAATTCTCACTCCCCCTCACGACATTTCGGATAAGCCAGTAACGGGGCACCTTCCAAACGGCGTTAATTCAGGCATATATGCGGACTTAATGAAAAAAAGCTACAAGCTTTTAAAAAACCACCCCGTCAATTTAAAGCGGATTAAACAAGGCAAAAAACCCGCAAATTCTATTTGGCTCTGGGGCGAAGGCACCAAGCCCGCGCTTGCGGATTTTGAAAAGCTCCGCGGGTTGAAGGGCGGAATTATTTCCGCGGTTGACCTTGTTAAAGGCATAGGCATGCTCGCCGACATGAAAATAATCGAAGTTGACGGAATGACGGGCAATTACGACACAAACTTTTTAGGCAAGGCAAACGCCGCGGCAGACGAGCTTTTGGGCGGGCTTGACTTTGTTTATATCCACATGGAAGCCCCCGACGAGTGCGGGCACCACGGCGATTTTAAACACAAGGTTTATTCCATTGAAAAGGTTGACGAGGTTGCCCAAACTCTGATAAAAAGGCTTGAAGCGGCGGGCGAGGATTTTGCAGTTTTAGTCTGCCCCGACCACCCCACTCCCTGCGCCATAAAAACGCACGTTTCCGAGCCCGTTCCCTACATGATATATTGCAACAAAGCGCATTTGGCGAACGGCGCAAAACGCTATACCGAGGACGAGGCAAAGGCAACGGGGCTTTACGTTCCCCACGGGCATAAATTGATTGAAAAGCTGTTTGCGGTTAAATAATCCGTCGGCAACACGAATTAACAAACTTTAAATTAAATAAGGATAAAATTAAAAATATAAGGGCGCGGC
>JAIDVM010000027.1 GCA_029059705.1 Clostridia bacterium | reverse complement strand
CGTAAACAACCGCCCCGCGGCTTTCTTTTTTATTCAATTTTCAATAATTATCCGTTATTCCCAAAAAATAATCGGCGGAAACGTTAAACGCAACAGCTATTGCCTGCAAGTTATCATACCCCGGTTTAGCCTTTCCGTAAAGCCACTCACTTACCTGACTCGGCCGCACTCCTATTCTCCGCGCAAACTCACTAACGGTAACGCCGTTCTCCATAAGAAACTCTCTTAAAATTTGCGTGAACTCCTTTCTCATATTTTATATTATTATAGAAAATTCTACAATTTGCTTGACTTGACGAATATTCTACAATATAATTGTTATAGAGTTTTCTATACTAAGGAATTTAAAGAAATGATTAAAGACCTGCTTAGACTTATCGGAAGAATTTTATTTATTATACTAACTTTAGCGGGTATTGCTTTTACCGTTACCGGTGTTTTGGAGCTTTTTGCCAAAAAGGGACCGGGAATGCTAATCGGAGGAATAATATGCTTCTTTTTACCGCAAATTTTTTTGTTTGTTTACTGCAAATCACCCTTCGGAAAAAAATCCGCCGAAAAAGAACATAAAGAAGACAGCAAATGCGAAAAATGCGGCCGCAATATTGGCGGTTGTTCTTACGAATATACCTCTAAACTTACCAGAGCAAGTTATGATTACGGTACTACTGCCGACGTCTTTATTACCGCGCATTGTCCTCATTGCAAACGAAAAAAAAGTTTCTACCTCAATGTATACAAAGACGAAGGTTCCATAACTCCTTTTAAATATCAAATTGAAGAAAAAGTCAAAAACTTTATGAACAGCTTAGATTACTGATTTTTTTGGATTATGTAAAAAAACAAATCTCTCCGAATAAAAACGGAGAGATTTGTTTTTTACTATTCATATCAACCTTATGTATTCCGAAAGACTTTTAAAAGCAAAGTTCAGCTTAAACGAAAAATATTCCCGCAAAAGCCGCAGCGCCCGCTTTTCGCCGTCATCGGTTATAAAATCCTCTTCAAAGCTCTTTTGGTCAAGCTTGCGCAACACGTTATAAGTCACCCTGCTCGCCCCCGCACCCTCGCCGCAGTCAAAGCAGCAAAACGCGCCCGCGTCAAAATCGAACCTCAGCTTATCCGCGCCCAAAAGCGGCGCGCCGCACCTTATGCAATTGTCCAAAGCCAGCCCGTAGCCCGCGCGTTTTAACGAAAAGGTCAAAAATTTAATCAAAGCCTGTTTTTCGTCGCCCTCGCACATTTCGGAAAAGGTCTTTAACAGCTCAAACAAAATTTCCCTGTCGCCGTCCCCCTCAAACGTGAGGTTCAACGCCGCCTCGGCAGCCGCGCTCGCCGCGTAAAACTTGGTTATGTCCGTGCGCAAGTCGTAAAAGCTTTCGGCTTCGGCCGCGCCGATAACCGTATACTTCCCGCCGCGCTGCGCCAAAACAAATTCGGCAAAACAAAAAGGCTGAGCGGCAAATTTCAGCTTTGCCCCCGCCTTTTTAACGCCTTTTACCGCCGCTGTAATCTTTCCCGATTCGGCGGTTAAAACAGTTATAATCTTGTCGTTTTCATTGTAATCGGAGGCTTTAAGCGTAACTCCGTTCACCTTAACTTCCATAATTTCTTCGGTATCGCTTAACGAGTAAATTTTTTCCGCCCCACCTTGTCGTTCCGCCCGCCCTATTGTCATTCTGAACGTAGTGAAGAATCTTTTTGCGCCCGCGCAGCGATTATGCACAAAAAATTTTGCCATATTTTTGCTGTAATAATTGCAGGCAATTACAGCAAAAGATGCTTCGCAAAGCTCAGCATGACAAAAATGCAACGAAGTATTGCGCCGTTTATAAACCGTGCCATACTTTTATATGCATTTTTAATCGCGCCCTTCAAGCTGCTTGTAAAGCATATAATAGCTCACGTTTCCCGTCTTTTCAAACATCTTCCAGGCAAGCTCTGCCGCGTCTCTGTCCTTTTTCATGACACACCTCTTTAATAACAAGGTGTGTAAATTTTTTTAAATTATACTCAGCTTTGTCATTCTGCCCAAGCGAAGTTTATGACTCCCCCGTGTCATTCTGAGGCTTGCCGAAGAATCTTTAAAATGTTTCGCAAAGCTCTGCATGATAAAAAACGCAACGCCATATTGCGCCGTTTATAAGCCGCGCCGCACATATGCGCTTTAAACGATAAACATTTCCTTTACAAGTCCGGGGCGGTTGCGCCAATCCTCTTCAACCCGCACGTACGTGGTCAAAAACACCTTCGCGCCCAAAAACTTTTCCATGCCCTGACGCGCAAACGCGGAAACTTCCTTTATCGCCCTGCCCTGTTTGCCTATTAAAATGGCTTTGTGGTTGGGCTTTTCGCACACAATGTCAAGGTTGATTTCATAAACGCCGTTTTCCTGCTTTTTAAACTCGTTTATCACAATCGCAATGCCGTGCGGCACCTCGTCGTCAAACTTCAAAAGTATCTTTTCGCGCATAATTTCGGCAATCATAAACTTTTCGCTCTTGTCCGAAACTATGTCCTCGCCAATCACCTTTTCACCCTCGGGCAGTTTGTCCGCAAGGTACTTTTCCAGCTTTCGGATATTCGTGTATTTTCTTGCGGAAACGGGCAAAACGTCGCACTCTATCCCGCAATCAAACAGCTTTTTAACGTCCGCCGCAATGTTCTCTTTGGGCATAATGTCAATCTTCGTATAGGCGATTGCCATGGGAATATGCCCCGACGAATACTTTTTAATCAGCTCGATATCCCCGTCCGAAAGCCCGCCGTGCCCGTCGTGAACGAACAAAATAAAATCCACGTCCTTAGCCGCGTCGTCCGTTGCCTTAAGCATAACGTCGGTCAGATAATTTCCGCTCTTATAAATGCCGGGGGTATCCACGAAAACAATCTGGTGCTCGTCCGTCGTCAAAACTCCCATAATGGAATTGCGCGTCGTCTGCGGCTTTGGCGAAACTATCGCCACCTTTTCGCCAACAAGCACGTTTACAAGCGTGCTCTTGCCCGCGTTAGCGCGCCCGATAACGCCGATAAATCCCGATTTCATCTCGTAAGCCCCGCCTTTGCCATAACTTTTTCCTCGCGTTCGCGCATAACCGCCTTTTCTTCGTCCGTCATATGGTCGTAGCCCAAAAGGTGCCAAAGCCCGTGGCACGCAAGGTAATTCACTTCCCTCAAATAACCGTGCCCGAATTCCTCCGCCTGCTCCTCGGCGCGCTTTTTGCAGATTGCAATGCTGCCCAAAAACAGGTTCCCCTCCTCGTCAACGTCGGCGGGGAAATCGGCTTTTTTAAGCGTTACCCCCCTAATATTATCGAGCGAAGGATAACTCAACACGTCCGTAACCGCGTCCACGCCGCGCGTTTCGCTATTCAAACGCCTTATTTCTTCCTCGTCCACGATTACTATTTCCGCGGCAAGGTTACAGTCGCTTTCCGTTTCGCCGTCAAATGCCCGTTCAAGCGCCGCAAAATCAAATTGTTCGCAATATATCTTTAACATTCCGCACCTTACTTCTTTTTCGAAAGCACCAATTTCGGATACTGCACGCGCGAATGATAAACGCCCGTAAGCTCGCTTACGACCGTGCGCGTAACCACGGTCAGCTCGCGCAGCGTTATGTCGCAGTCAACAAACTGGTCAAGGTTTACGCGCTCCTCCACAATTCCGCGCACAAGCGCTTCAACCTTTTCGGGAGTGCGTTCGGGCAACGAACGCGTAGCCGCCTCCGAAGCGTCCGCAATCATTATGATAGCCGCAATTTTGCTAGTCGGCGTGGGGCCCGCGTAAGAATAGTTCGCCGCGTTCAGCTCGCCGTCGCTCAGTTTAAGCGCCTTGGCGTAAAAATACTTTATTGGCAGCGTGCCGTGGTGCTGCACCGCAACGTCCGCAAAAAATTCGGGCAGCCTCTGTTTTTTAATCAGCTTTGCGCCGTCCTTTGCGTGCGAACGTATGATATCGACGGATAGTTCGGGGGTAAGCTCCTTATGCAGGTCGTATTCGTTTTGGTTTTCGGCAAACATTTCGGGGTTTTTCAGCTTGCCCACGTCGTGGTAATAAGCCGCCGCCCGCGCCAGCTCCGAATCCTCCCCTATCGCGCTCGCGCACGCTTCGGCAAGCTGCGCAACCACAACGCTGTGGTTATAAGTTCCGGGCGCGTTCAGCTTTAAATTCCTCATCAGCTTGTTGCTGTCCGAAGTAAGCTCCCGCAAACGGAAGGGCGTAAGCTCCGAAAACAACGCCTCGAAAAGCGGCAGCAAAACCATAAACAGCAGCACCGACATAACGCAGTCCAGCGCCGAAAACAAAATTATTCTCAAAAGACTGTCGCCCGTCGCGTCAATACTTTGCGGCAACTGCATAACCACGTTTATAACAATCGCGGGCACGCACAGCATAAGCCCGACCACAACGCACCCGAGGCGCGTTTTTATATTCTTTAAAAGGAAGATACCGATAGTCCCCACAAAGAAAATGGTTAAAAGGCTTGCAAAGCTCTCATACATGGGAACGGAGCCGCCGTCTATTACGGGATAATCCGCGCTGTTTAAAAATCTGTTAAATATAAAGATAATCAGCGCAAATTCGCAGTTGATAAAAATAGCGTCCCTTCTCCTCAAAAACATAGCCGTCATCAAGGCAAAGAAAATAAGCGGTCTCGCCGTGGGGCTTACGAATTTTCCGAAAACGTTGCAAAACAGCAAAGCAAGGCACATAATAAGGTAAATTTCGATAATCCTCGAATACCTCGCCAAAACGGCTTTGTTTTCAAAAAAGAAATATGCGTAAGTAATAATCGTCAGCAGCGCCGTCGAAACGCATACGGTAATCACACTTCTCGTGTTTTCGGTAATAAACTCCGCAACCGAAAGGCTTTCCCCGCCGTCCAGATTAATAAGGTTTATCACGGTCATCAAAAGCATAACGCACATAAGCACCACGTACGCGATAAAAAACGTTAATATGCTTTTAAAAACCTCATTCCTCGTCAGTTTTGTTTTCAAGCTTTTTCCTCCCGAGGCTTTCCGCCTCGTATGCCCTTACGATGCTCGTAACCAGCGGGTTACGCACAACGTCGTTAGCCGTAAGATATTCAACCTTAATCCCGTCAACGTCCTTCAAAATCTCCGCCGCATGTCTAAGCCCGCTCTTCTGTCCGTCGGGCAGGTCAATCTGCGTAACGTCTCCGGTAATAACCATTTTGCTCCCGTCGCCAAGTCGGGTTAAAAACATTTTCATCTGCTCGCGCGTGGCGTTTTGCGCTTCGTCCAGAATAATGAACGCGTTCGAAAGCGTCCTGCCGCGCATATACGCAAGCGGCGCAATCTCTATCGCTCCGCGCTCCATCAGCTTGGCGTAAGTTTCCAGCCCCAAAAATTCCTGCAAAGCGTCGTAAAGGGGGCGCAGATAAGGGTCAACCTTAGTCTGCAAGTCGCCGGGAAGAAAGCCCAGCTTTTCCCCCGCTTCCACCGCGGGGCGGGTTAAAATAATCCTTTCAACCTGCTTTTGCTTAAAAGCCTGCACAGCAAGGCACACCGCAAGATAAGTTTTTCCCGTTCCCGCAGGGCCTATCCCGAACACCACGGAATTTTTCTTTATTCCGTCAACGTACCGCTTTTGCCCAACCGTCTTGCACTTTACGGGCTTCCCGCGGTAAGTTATGGCAATCGTGCCCGAAGAAAGCTTTTGAATGTCGTTCGCCTTCCCCTCGCGCGCAAGCGCAATGCAATACTGCGTCCTGCCCTTGTCCACGCTCTCGCCGCCCTTTGCAAGCAACAGCAGATTTTCAAGAACGGAAACGGCTTGCAACACCTTGTCCTCGCTGCCCGAAACAACAACTTCCTCGCCGTCCACACGGATAATAACGTCCAGCTCGTGCATCAAAACGTTTAAGTTTTCGTCAAACGTTCCCAACACCCTTTGCAAAACGTCCGCGTTTTCCGCGTCAATTTTCTTTACGCTTCTCGTCATTTTCCTCTCTCGGCGGGCAAAAATCCCAACCCGCCGTTTAACTTAAATTTATACTTAACTTATGCAAATAAGTAAAATCCATTACGTAAATTATTCCGTCAGTCGTCGGCTTAACCTTGTAGCTGCGCTCTATCAAGTCCTCTTCGTCGATGAGTAGCGAGGCGTAAGCGGCTTTCAAATTCTCTTCGCTCTCCTCGGCCGCAAAAAATTCCCGCGTATCCCTGCACAAAATTTCGGCGTAACCCGCGGCTATGCACCCCACCTGCTTATCGCCCGCAAGCATGTGCGCATAAATCAAAACGTCGCCCTTTTTCACGCCGTCGCCCGCGGCAACCGCCGCAGTCCCGCATATCGCCACAATATTTTTAACCGTCCCCGCGCAGTCGCAAACAAGTTCCTTTAAATCCGCAGTACCGTAATGCTCCTCGTCCGTCTGCACGTCCACCGCAAGCACGCTCCCGCGCCTTTCTATATTGCAAAAGGTAACCTGCGGCAGCGCGAGTATTCTCCCCGTCGCCGCCGAAAAATTCAGCGAGGCAAAGGGCTTAAATTCCCCCGCACCCTCGTCTAAAACTATTCTGCGCACTTCCTGCTCAAGATATTTCCCGCTCCCCGAAACCTCTATTTTAAGTATAAACGAGTTCGAAAGAACGGCAACCGCCGCAAAAAGCAGCGCGCCCGCAACCAGCCCCGCGCGCAGTTTAAAAAAGGACGAAACGCGCGCCGACAACGGTTTTTTTATTTCACTTATATTATAACACGCCTTGTCGAAAATTGCAAAAACTTTTTCAACGTCCGCCGTTTTTACCTTAAAAACAAACTCCGCGCCCCGCTTTTTACAGTCAAAAACGGCAATTTGCGCCTTTTTCAGTTTTTTAAGAGCGCCCTCCGCGGTAGAAACAACCGAAATTTCCGCCATATTATTTTTCGATTTTAACACTTTCAATCCCGCCCTTAATAAATACGTCCTGTTCGAAGTACTTGCCAATCTCCAGCTTTTTCCCTTCAACGGTAACAACCCGTTTGCCCGCCAAAAGTATGATTTTTTCTTCCGAATACTCGGCAACGCTCTTAACCGCGCGGAAATACCCGCCAAAATCGGGCACCACGGTAAACGCCTTCATAGTGTCGCCGCCCAGCTCGCCCAAAATCTGCTCCAAAAGTTTCATATAATAATCTATGCCCCCTCCCCCCAATTAATACCCTTTTGCCCCTTGTCATGTTGAGGCTTGCCGAAACATCTCCCCCCCCCTTGTCATTCTGCCCCATTGTCATGTTGAGTGGAGCGTAGCGAAATCGAAACATCTATCCCCTTTGTCATGTTGAGCGGAACGAAACATCTCAAAGATTCTTCGGCGCGCTACGCTTGCTCAGAATGACAACAAAGATATTATCAGACATTTGATTTACCAAATAAATATAAATTGCCAAACAAAAACCGCCGCGG
>JAIDVM010000026.1:19119-22500 GCA_029059705.1 Clostridia bacterium | reverse complement strand
ATATAAGTTAAAATAAGTAAGCGCCGCCGCGGAATTTTCCGCGGCGGCGCTTTTATTAAAGGTTTTTAAGTTTTAAATAACCGTGCTCACTCCAAATAGTTGGTTCTGAGTTTTGCCAAATCCTCGTCGGTTAAGCCAAGCTCTGTTTTGCAATAATTTTCAACCGTGCCGTAACGCTGCTTTATTTCCGCAATCGCCACCGTAATATATTGCGGTTTTGCGTTCATAAGCGCAAACAAAATCTTTTTAAAGCGGCGCGGAAGGGGGAATACGCGCAGCCCGACTTTTTGCATGGTTCTTCTGCGCTTTTGGAACTTATCGGAGGCAACGTAATCTTTAATAATAAGCTCTTCATTTACGCCCAGCAGCTCCTCCACAAGCATTGCCACAATCCCCGTGCGGTCTTTGCCGCCGTTGCAATGCCATAAAACGCAGCCCTCGTTTTCGATTATAATCCTTAAAATCTGTTTAAGCCGCGCTTTCGATTCCTCGCTGAAAAGAATTATGCCGTACATGCTTTCCATGTACTTGTCGGCATTGCCGAATTCGCTTTTGATGCGCTTGCTTTCCCTCATCATGGTCGCCGCCATGCTCTTCTGGTGCGTAATTCCCGTCGTTGCGGTGCAAACGAGAGGAATGTGAAAATAATTAACCCCGTCTATGTAAGTAAAGGGATATTCTTCTCGTTCCTTGTCGGTGCGAAGGTCGATAATAGTACTTACGCCCGCTTTTTTAAGCGCGTCGCGCGTGCTTTTAGGCAGCTTATAAAGCTTTCCGCTGCGTATAAGCTTGCTTTTTTTAATAACTTTTCCGTCCTCCGCGGGAAATCCGCCCAAATCGCGCGTGTTATTAAGTTTTTTTAAATTAAGCTTCTCTATGCGCATATTTTTCTTTACGTCTTAAAACAATATCGGTAATAATCAGCGCCGCCGAAAGGGTTATAAGCCCGACGGCGATTATTATAACGCAGTTCATAAAAAATTCCTGCGGCATACACAAAATAATTTCGTCCGTTTTGTAATTAAATATCCAGTTGCTTTTGCCGGGGAAGAAAATGGAGTGAAAGGCAACGAACGCCGTGTCAAACCCGACGATTGCAACCAAAAGCGCAATAACCACGGGCAACGCAACCGCGGCAACCGCCGCCCAAAAATAAGCGGCACGCCCCTTGATTTTTAAAATTTTTATAATTTTGCACATGTGCAAAACGGTAAGCGTCAGCACGGCTGCCGCTGAACAAATCATAACGGAAAGGTTAATGTTGAACAACGCCTTGCAGTCGGCAAAGTGCGCCGCGCCGCTTTCCGAAAATTTAAGCGCGCCCGCGCTGAACTCGGTTACCCATGCAAGGGTGCAAAAGTCCAAAACCTCGTCGTAAGCCGTTTTAATAACGTCGTACGACCACCCCGTATTTTCGCAGAGATTTAAAGTGTTAATCTGAATGTAATAAAAAAAACGGCAATATATCGGCAGCCCAATCGAAACGGTTATCAACAGCAGCGCCAGCGCAATTATAAAAAGCGCCGTCAAAAGTTTATTCTTCATTTTCTTTAATACCGCTCGCTTGGACGGTTTCGGCTTTAAGCGGTTTGTTCACAAAGAAGGGTTTATATTCGGCGCCAACGGTAACCGAAGACACTATGCATGTCTGCGCGGGCAGATAGAAAAGCCAAATCATAAGGTGCGCAAAAAAGTCTAAGTTCGCGGGGATAATCGAAAGCCCGATTCTTTGCGCCTCGCAAAGTCCCACAAATATATCGCAACCCAAAAAGAGGAGCAGCCCGATAAAATATAAAATATATTTTTTTGAAATTTTTATTAAAAATGCGCTGTCAACTACGTTTGCAACGAGGTTAGGGAAGTAAATGCACACCAGCGCAATCAGCGCGTTAAGTTTGCCCAAAGCCCCCATAGTAATAAGCGCCGCAACAATAACGCCCAGCCTTACGCCCAGGGATATCCACGGTTTTTTGCCGTTTATAAGGTAAATTCTTACAAAGTGCGTAAGCTGCACGATTATAAAGGTGGAAAGGCCGACCTCGTAATTTCTCCTTAAAACCAAAATAAATAAATCCGAAATCGCGGTAAATACGAGGGCGACGGTCATAATAATTCCGTCTTTTCTGAAAAAGTAAATGCTCGTGGCGGAAACTGCTCCGCAAAGCAAAATCCCCGCGTATTTCAGATAGATAGGGTCGTATGCGGGCGTCTGAATGATAATAAACGCAACATATATGGCTACCTCCGCCAAAATAAGCGCCCCGAAAAGCGCGGTTTTCAAAATGCTTTGCCTGTCCTTTACAAGCCCTTTAAAAAATTCTTTCATACGTCCCTCGGTTTTCAATTTTAATACTTTCTTACATAAAACGCAAGCAATTAACAAGTATTTTGCTTGCGGCGGAAATTTTGCAATTTAAAAGTAATTTTTGCAATCCGCCGCAAAACCGCGGCTTAATTATTTGCAAAACAAGCTTAACCGTGCTAAAATTGCTAAGAAAGGAGAAGACAATGCACGAAGGTCACAGAAGCAGAATGTACGAAAAACTTAAAAACGGCGACGGTCTTTACGAGCACGAACTGCTTGAAATTTTGCTTTTTAACGCGTTTCCGCGAAAGAACACAAACCCCGTCGCGCACTCGCTTTTAAAAACGTTCGGCACGATTAACGGCGTTTTGTCGGCGGAGGTAGACGAGCTTTGCACCGTTGAAGGCGTGGGCGAAAGCGTTGCGCTCTATTTAAAATGCATAGGCATGTGCGTTTTAAAACAGAACAAGCCTAAATCTGCCGCCGTTGCCGTTTTGAAAAGTTACGAAGATTTTCAGGACTTCGTCAGGTTGCGTTTCCGAGGCAAAACTGAAGAGGTGCTGGAACTTTATTGCCTTGAAAAGAACGGGCAGATTAAAAAGATTTTTACTTATTCCACAAACGAAAGCAGTCAGGTTGAGGTGGATACCGACAGGGTTTCAAAGGCAATCGCAACAACCAAGCCCTACGGCATGCTTATCGCCCACAACCATTTAAGCGGAAATTCAAAGCCTTCTGCCAACGATGACGATTTCACCGCCGCGGTTCAGCTTTTGTGCAGCATAAACAACGTAAATTTGCACGACCATTGCATTTACGCGGGCGAGGGCAACGTTTACAGCTATTTTCTTTCTGGCAAAATCGACGAAATTAAAAGGAACTTTTCCTATCAAAAGCTCGTCGCCCTCGGCAAAAATAAAAACAAGTAAGCGTGTATAAATTAATTGCGGGGCACGAATGTACCCCGCAATTTTAATTTGGCGCAGAGAGAGGGATTCGAACCCCCGGATAGTTGCCCATCAACGGTTTTCAAGACCGCCGCGTTCGACCGCTCCGCCATCTCTGCGTATATTAAA
>JAIDVM010000026.1:0-19019 GCA_029059705.1 Clostridia bacterium | reverse complement strand
TTTTGTATTGAGCGGGCGAACGCGCGTTCGTCGTACCGAACACGAAGTGTTACCGCTCCGCCATCTCTGCGTATATTAAATTTTGTATTGAGCGGGCGAACGCGCGTTCGTCGTACCGAACACGAAGTGTTACCGCTCCGCCATCTCTGCGTATATTGATTATTTCCCGTTCATTTTATCAAACCCTACAATTGCTGTCAAATAATTTTGCGCACCTTTCGCGTTGCCTTTTAAAAACGCGGGTGGTATAATAATTTCGGGTGATATAAATGACGGAAATTGCAATTGCTCTTGCGGTACTTATAATTTTAACGGTAATAATAATTTTTATACTGTTTTATTTTGGGTTGATTAACGGTTATCATCCCATGAAAAAGCCCAAAGACGGACAAACAAGAGTGGCGTGCGTCGGCGACAGCATAACCTACGGCCGTATGGTTTCCAACCGTTCCAAAAACAATTATCCAACCGTTTTAAAAGGCTTGCTCGGTGAAAAATACTGCGTAAACAACTTCGGTTACACAAACCGCACGGCGGTAAAAGACGGAGATTATCCGTTTGTTTGCGAAAAACTATATCAAAAAAGCCTTGATTTTAATCCGCATATTGTTGTAATTTTGCTCGGTTCCAACGATTCCAAAAAAATCAATTGGGACGGGGAAAAATTCTTAACCGATTACGGCGCAATTCTCGACTCCTATTTGTCGCTTGCTTCAAAGCCGAAAGTTTACGTAATTATTCCTCCGCCAGCGTTCGAGGTGAAGGGGAAGGTGCTCTACGATTTAAGAGACGACGTAATCGCAAATGAAATTTGCCCCGCCGTAAAGCGGATTGCAACGGAAAGAAACTTAAAGTGCATAAACGCCTTTAAAGTTTTTAAAGGTAAAAAAGAACTTTTCGCCGACGGCGTCCACCCGAATAAAAAAGGTTGCAAATTATTGGCGCAAGCGGTGTTTGACGCGCTGAACGAGGACTGAAAAATGCAGGCATTTTTAACAACTCTCACAATGGTGGGCATCATGCTTTTAACGGCGGTGCCCGGCTTCATTTTAGTAAAAGTTAAGGCGGTTCAGCCCGACAACATAAAATATTTTTCCAAGGTTTTAATGTTTGTCTGTCAGCCCGCGCTAACGGTTTATTCATTTAACAAGGCAAACTTCACGCCCGAGCTCGGCATAAACCTTTTAATATTTTTGGGAATAATAACCGCCGTACAGCTTGTTTTTATAGGCGTATTTTATCTGATTTTCCGCAAAAAAATGACGGATATCCGCTACCGAATAACCACCGTAGCCACAACTCTTTCAAACTGCTCGTTTTTGGGCGTGCCGCTATTAGAGGCTGTTTTTCCGCAATCACCCAACGTTGCGGCTTATTCTATGATGTACTTTTTATCGATGAGCCTTTTGGGCTGGACGCTCGTTTCGGCAATTATTACAAGGGATAAAAAGTACATAAGCGTAAAATCCGTGCTGTTAAACCCCGCAATTTTAAGCATAGCCGTGGCTTTGCCGTTCTTTATAACGGGCTTTAAAATTTCGGCGGAAAACGGGTTGTTTTTGGGGCAGCTCGACAACATGGTTACTATTTTGGGCAAAATGACAACGCCCATGTGCATGCTCATTTTGGGCATGCGCCTTGCAACCGTAAAAATAAAGGCGCTGTTCACAAGCTGGCTGCAATATCTTTCCGTGGGCGTCAACCAAATCGTATTTCCGCTCTTCGTTTTGGGGATTTTATACCTTTTAAACATTGATAAAGAGTTAATGCTTTGCATGTACGTAATGTGCGCGTGCCCCGTGGCTTCGGTCGTCCAAAACTTTGCCGAGCTGTTGGGCGAGGGGCAGGACACAGCCGCAAACACCGTGTTGCTCGGCTCAATTCTTTCAATCGCAACGCTGCCCGTGCTCGCACTTTTGATTTAAAGGTAACCCATGAAATTGAAAAAACTCCTTGCGGCGGCGAAGTAGCAGATTACCATACCTATTATATTTCCGAATCCCAAGTGCTGGTGCATAATACTTGCGTTAATGATGCTTTATCAAAGGCTAAAATTGATGAGTTTACAATAAAAGATAAACATCTAAATTCTACTGGTGGACAATGGAGTAAATTTAATGTTGGTAGTGAAGCTGAAGTAAAAGCAATTTTAAAAGAAACACTTGCTAATAGAAAAATTTTGCAAGTTGGAAATAACGCGGGTAAAATAGGCTCATTAGGTCAAAAATCATTTAATGTGCTTTTAGATGCTGGTAAAGTTATTGGCACGAGAGGAGAGAGTAGTATTCTGATGATTCTTGATGAAATGGGAAATATTTGGACTGCATTTCCCAAATAGAGGTGTTTTATGAATTTTTGTCAAGATGACTTTATAACTAATTATGGTCAAAAAATTTTTATGTTTTTAAAAGATTTTCTATATTGCGAAAATGAATATATTTTTCGCGACTTAGAACATCTTATTAAAAATGAAAATATAAAAAGTTTTTATTATGAAGGCAATAAATATGGTATTCTAAAAAAGCTTAATGAGTCTACAATTATAATTATAGATGAAACGTTGGAAGAAAACGGCGGTTTACAAGATGAATCAAGGTGTTCAATTGCTAAAAGTGATTTTTTGTATGCTATTGCTGAGAATAAAAATTTGATTTAGCATTGTAATTTAAAATAGAAGATTTAATCCGCTTGCTGCTAACGGATTATTTCCATCATTGGCAACGCGAGCAAGCATGCGCGCATTAACACATTTCTATTTTGGAGGTTAAAATTTTGGTTGTTTTTGATGAAAAAAAATTTAATTTTACTGATAGTTTAATTAATAAAGTTGAATTAGATTCAAATTTATGTGATTATTTAATTGTAATTGATTACTACCAAGGTAAGTATGAATCTAAAACGTTAACAGTAAGATTAAAGAATGTAAAAAAATTTGTTTTTCATAAAGAATATATTGAAAAAGACAATTTTACGCCTTTAACAATTGCACATATAGCTAAAAGGACAATAAAAAATGACACTCAAATAGTAATAGAATCTGTTTTATCTTATCTTCCAGGGCATGAAGATGACAAACCGTTGATAGATTGTATTTGTGAAAACGCTTTTATTGAATATTAAAGGCAGGGAGAGAGAATCTTCTCTCTCCCTATTTTAATAAAGAAATTGGGCACGGGTTTTGGCAAGCTTTTGGGGACAGTATAAGCGAAAACTGGGTAGAAGCCGTAACAACAAGCTTTGCGTTCAGCGCAGTAACGATAGCTGCGAACAACCTCATACAAACGCGCTGCTGTTTTAAGGAAGGCACGCTAGTAGAAACGGAAGACGGGTTAAAGCCAATCGAAGAAATAAAAGTCGGCGACCGAGTGCTTGCATATGACGAAGAGGCAGGCGGGCAGGCGTATAAACCTGTAGTGCAACTGTTCCGAAATACTACCGACGAATGGTACCATATCAATACGAACGGCGAGGAAATAATCTGCACGGGCGAACATCCGTTTTATGTGGCAAGCAGAGAGAAGTTTATAACCGCAAGGGAATTGAAAGTCGGCGAAACACTTTTGCTCTCTGACGATGCCGGTGAATTGTCAAGTTAATCCTGACAAAAAGTTTGACAAAATTTTTTGGATTTGATAAAATAATTTCGTTGAACAGCCAAAAGAGCGTAGAACTTTCAACAAGTTCCACGCTCTTTTTTTTGTTGTTTTTCGCAGGTTTCACGCGTTCTTTACTCCGACAAAGACGATATTCTTTTTTGGAGGCTTTTAAATGTCAAACGAAAACACCGCAGAGCAAACAACTTCGCCCGAAAATAATTCCGCGTTTTTGGGCACGGAAAAAATCTTTAAATTAATGCTCAAATTCTGCATACCGTGCGTGTTATCGCTGCTTGTCAGCGCGCTTTATAACATAGTAGACCAAATTTTCGTGGGTAACAGCGAGCTTGGCGACACAGGCAACGGCGCGGCGGGGGTGGTCTTTCCCATATTCATAATTGCGCAAGCGTTCGCCTGGTGGTTCGGCGACGGTTGCGCCGCGTTTTTAAATATCTGTCAGGGCAAAAAAGACGAGAGTAACGCGCACAAATCTATAGGCACGGGCTTGGTGCTTACGATTGCCGCAAGCCTTGTTTTAATGGCAATTTTTTATCCGTTAAAGACGCAGATTTTAATGCTTTTCGGCGCAACCGAGGACGGTGTAAACGCTTACACGGGCGCGTTCGAGGTTGGCACGTTAAATTATGCAATAGAATACTTTAATATAATTTTAGGCTTTTTCCCCGTGTTTATGGCAATGAACATGATGAACGCCGTAATCCGCGCGGACGGCGCGCCCGGGTGGTCTATGGCTTCTATGCTTTCGGGCGCAATATCCAACATAGTTCTGGACGCGGCTTTCATTTTCGGCTGCAAATGGGGCATGGCGGGCGCAGCGTGGGCAACGGTTATAGGTCAGGTCGTTTCCTTTGCAATCAGCGTCTTTTATTTCGTATTTAAAACAAAAACTTTCAAGCTCACGCTCAAAAGTTTAATTCCCGATTTTAAAGTTTTTTCATCTGCGGTAAAGCTGGGCACGTCGTCGTTTATTACGCAGGTTACGATTGTAATAATTTCCCTTGTGTGCAACATCATGCTCGGCAAATACGGCGCAATGTCCGTTTACGGCGCAAATATCCCCATAGTATTAATAGGTATCGAAAGCAAGGTTTTTACCGTGGTAATAAACATAGTGGTGGGGGTTGTTTTGGGCTGTCAGCCCATTTTGGGATATAATATCGGCGCGGGCAACGTTAAACGCGTAAAGAAAACTTACTTAAATATTTTAATCTGCACTCTCGCCGTCGGCATAATTTCCACAATACTTTTCGAAGCCTGTCCCACGGCAATCGTGGCAATCTTCGGCGGGCCGAAAAATTACGACGCCGACTTATATTGGGATTTCGCGACGAAGCTTTTCCGCATATTCTTAATGCTGGTAACGTTTACCTGCGCCATTAAAATGACTTCGATTTTCTTTCAAGCCGTCGGCAAGCCCGTGTTTGCAATTATCGCCTCGCTCATAAGGGATATAATCTGCTTCGTTCCTTTAATCTGTATTCTGCCGATTTTCTACGGCATAGAGGGGATTTTATGGGCTGCGCCCGCAGCGGACTTAATCGCAATGATAGTTGCCGCCGCGCTTACCTTGATTTATTTTAAAAAATAACCAGCAAAAAGCCCGCCAAAACGCCCGCAAACAGCGCAAATGCGGGTAATTTGCTTTTCCACATTAAAATCGATTCGGGCAACAGCTCGCCGAAAACGACGTAAAGCATAGCCCCGCTTGCAAACCCCAAAGATAAAACGAGCATAACGTCGTTTATTCCGCCCAGCGCGTAACCTAAAAGCGCGCCGAAAACGGTGGGCAAACCGCTTAAAGCCGTTAAAAGCACGGCCTTTATTTTGCCCATTCCGCCCGAAATGAGCGGCACCGAAACCGCCATGCCTTCGGGTATGTTGTGCAAGCCTATGACTATCGCCATAATAAACCCGCTGCCAGAAAACAGGTTTGCCGTTACGTTTGGCTCTATTGCGTATGATGCGCCTATAACCATTCCCTCGGGCAGGTTGTGCAGCGCAATTGCAAACATCATCACAAGCCCCGCCACAAACAGATGCGAGTTCGCGTTTTTGTGCGTTTCGAAGTGGTCCGAGTGAATAAGCTCGTCCAAATCGTCCGCCGTTGCGGGGTGTTCTTCGTCAATATGCTTAACCTCGCGGTTGGTTTTTTTGTCGATTACGAAGTTCAAAAGATAAACGATTGCAAATCCCGCAATCACCGCCGCGACGACGATGAAGGGGGTGTATGAAGGCAAAGGATTTTCCGCCCTGTTCATCATTGCAATCGGCTCGCTCATCAAATCGAAGCATACAACGGCAAGCATAATTCCCGCCGCAAACGACAACAAAAGGCTTACGACTTTTTTTGAATCTCTTTTTAAAACCGCGCCCACCGCGCCGCCGGCGCCCGTGCCCAGCACGCCCGAAATGAACGTAATTAAAGTAATCGCCAAATATTCCATAACGGCTATTATATACGCGCATATGTGCGCTTGTCAAGCAGTACAACGCTTTACTAACCGCTCTTTTCGTGTTATAATAATGCCGTGGATAAGAATTATTTATTTTTTGATTTGGACGGCACATTAACCAACCCGTTCGAGGGCATAACGAATTCTATAATTTACGCACTAAAAAAGTTTGGCGTGGAGGTGGAGGACAAAAGAACGCTAACCCCGTTCATAGGGCCGCCCTTGGTGGAATCCTTTCAAAAATTTTACGGTTTTTCGCCCGATAACTCGCGCCGCGCCGTGGAATATTACAGGGAATATTTCGCCGAAAAAGGGCTTTACGAAAACAAGGTTTACGAAGGAATAATCCCCGCCCTCGCCGCATTAAAGGCTAAGGGCAGGACAATTTGCCTTGCAACCTCAAAGCCAGAAATTTTTGCCGTAAAAATACTCGAACACTTCGGCTTAACCAGTTATTTCAACCATATTGCGGGGGCAACGCTTGACGAAACACGTTCGCAAAAGGCGCAGGTGCTCGCTTACGCAATTCAAAAAAGCGGATTAAAGAACAAAAGCCAAGCCGTTATGATAGGCGACAGAAAGCACGATATTCTGGGAGCAAAGGCAAACGGAATTTCCTCTGTCGGCGTCTTGTACGGCTTCGGCGATGAAGACGAATTAAAAAAGGCGGGCGCGGATAAATTAATCGAAACCCCGCGGCAGCTTTTAACCCTTTAAATAACAAAACCCCCGCATATGCGGGGTATTACATAGGGATTAAAGCAAGGACGATAATCAGTCCTTGCTTTTTTAGTACGGTTATGTTATTATGAAACGACTATAAACAGTAATTTAATTAAGGGAGATAATATGCAACCTAACGATATACTCAAATATTGTTTAGATAATTTACCCGACACGGTTTTAATCAGCAGTTGGGGCGAAAGCGGAATTTTCTATAACCCAAATAACACGCTCAAACGCGGAATTTATGTTTTGACCGTCAAAGAGAAAGACGGCGACAACGATAAGAGTTCGGATTTGAACAGAGAAAATATTTACCGCGTTAATATAGGTATTCGCAAAAACACTTTTATAAATATGTTTGGCTCTGTTCCTACTCGTCCGTCAAAAGGCGGTATTGTAGATATGCCGTATGACTTTACGCAAACCGATAAAATACTGCCACACCCCGTTTACGCTTGGATGAGTTGGGTGTGTACGCTCAATCCGTCAGATACTACTTTTGAAAGATTAAAACCGCTAATTCAAGAGGCTTATGATTACGCAAAGGAAAAATATTCTAAAAGGAAGTAAGATAAATTTCAATTTATCTTAATAATCTTTTATAAAGTATAGCGCACTATCTTCGCTTGCGAAGATAGTGCGCTGTTTCTTTGACCGCAAGGAAATTTTTAAAACATATGCCCCTATGCGGTTTTATTATTTGTAACGTCGTTTCTTATTTTCCAAGCATTGCCTTTGCCGCAGACTGCAACTGTTCAAGCTGTCCTTCGGCTTCCTGCTTGTTGCGCGACTTAACCGAAAAATAAATTTTTAATTTCGGTTCCGTGCCCGAAGGTCTTACGCAAACGAAGCTTCCGTTTTCAAGCTCGTAATAAACGCAGTTTACTTTGGGGAAGTCCTTTTCTATTTCCGAGGTCGTTCCCGTTGCAACGTCCGTCTTTACGTTTTTGGAATAATCCCTTACCGTAGCCACCTTATAAAGCCCGAAGCTCGTTGCGGGCGTTTCCTTTAAGCCGTCTACAACCGCGTTCATTTCCTTCATCGCGTTCAAGCCCTTGAAGGGAATGGAAATGTTGCAGTCCAAAACGTAGCCAAGTTCGCTGTAAATTTCCTGCAATCTCTGGAAAACGGTTTTGCCTATGCTCGTGTAATAGCAAACCATTTCGGCGGTCAGCATCGAGGCAACCACGGCGTCCTTATCTCTCGCGTGCGTGCCGCGCAAATAGCCGCAGCTCTCTTCAAAACCGAAAACGTAGGTATATTCGTGCGTCTTTTCCCAAATTTTAATCTTTTCGCCTATGAACTTAAAGCCCACGGGCACTTCGAAAAGTGTTACTTTATATTTATCGCAAAGCGCCTTTGCCATGCCCGTAGTTACAAACGACTTTACAACCGCCGCGTTTGCGGGCAGCTTGCCGTCCTCGGTAAGGCGGGTTAATATGTAATCCAAAAGGAGTATGCCGACTTGGTTGCCCGAAAGCGCCTCGAACTCGCCGTCCTTGTTTTTAACGGCAACGCCCAGCCTGTCGCTGTCGGGGTCGGTGCCGAAAACTACCGTCGCGCCAATCCTCTCGGCGTATTTAATTCCCAACGAAAGCGTTTCTTTAAATTCGGGGTTGGGCACTTCCACGGTCGAAAAATCGGTGTCGCGTTTGGTTTGCTCTTCAACGACCGTCGCGTTTATGCCTATTTTTTTAAGGATTGTGGTTACGGGGATATATCCCGAACCGTGCACGGGCGTGTAAACAAGCTTTAAATCCTTGCCGCATTCCTTAACCGCCTTTTTCGAAAGGGTGAGCTTTGTCAGCTCCTTATAATATTTTTTGTCAACCTTGGAAGAAACCGCTTTAATAAATTTCTTTCTCTGTTCGGCGGTGGGGGAGGGTGCTCCCAGATAGTCGTCAATCTTTTTAATGAAGTCCACAACTACGTCGGTGTCCTCGGGGCTCATCTGCGCGCCGTCCGCGCCGTAAACCTTGTAGCCGTTGTATTGCTTGGGATTGTGCGAGGCGGTTATCATAATTCCCGCAACCGTTTTAAGGCAGCGCACCGCAAAGGATAGCATGGGCACGGGGTGCACCTCGTCGAATACGTAAGCGGTTATGTCGTTGGCGGCAAGCACTTCCGCGGCGGCAGCGGCAAACACCTCGCTTTTAAGGCGGGTGTCGTAGGAGATGACAACGCCGCGCTTCATTGCGTCCGCGCCAAGCGTTTTAACAAATTCCGCAAGCCCCTGAGTTGCGCGCTTTACGGTATAAACGTTCATCATGTTTGTGCCGTAACCTATAATTCCGCGCATGCCCGCCGTGCCGAATTCAAGCTCCGCGCCAAAGCGGTATTCTATTCCGTATTCCGTATTTTTATCGTCCTTAATGCTTTCAAGCTCGGCTTTAGCTTCGGCGTTCAGCCTTTTGTCGGACAGCCACTTATTGTAAAGTTCAAGATATTTCATCGTTTCCTCCATTTATATATACCGCCTTAAAATTAACCGTATACCAAACAAATTATACAAAAAAATTTCCCCCTTGTAAAGGGGGAATTACAAAATAAATACATTTTCGGTAATAATTACTTAAATTTTTTGCGGTTTTTTCGTTATTCGTCCGCTCCGCGGAAAAATTCCTCGCGCGTGGGGGTGTGTTCTTTTGCGGGTTTAATAATCGTGTTCTGGTCAACGAAATATTTAATTTCTTCCCTGTCATAATAATTTACCATGTAAAACGCCGCAATCAACACCGCGCTTGAGGGCACGGTTATCAAAAGTCCTACGCCCAGAGTGCAGAAAAACGCCGCCACGTTTACGCCGAAAATAATCAAAACAAGCACGATAAAGTTGGATAAAACGCTTAGCGTATCCTTGCGCTTTATTGAAAATGTGTATTTCAGCGCCTTTAAAGGCCCCATCTTCCCGCGGATAATTGCGGGCAGCCAGTCGCAGGTGAACGTGTATTTTAGCACCGCGGAAAAAACGATTATCAGCACGAACAAAAATACGCACACGAAAAACGGCACGATGCTGTTAATTAAATAGAACACGAAGAAGAACATTGCAACCGCCACCGCAGCTTCGTAAAGGAAGGTGAGGGGGACGTAAATTGCGTTAAAAGCCGCCGCCTGCTTTAAATTTTTAATTAAGGAACTTAAAAAGGGCGAGTTGGCTCTTAATGCCATTTTGTCGTTTATGCACGTTGCCGCCGCGTAATTTCCAAGCCCGTTTAAAAACGCGGCAATCAGGTATATAACCGTAAAAATTATAATTACGACGACAATATCCGTCGTTTTGGAGTGTATCAAATCTATAAACGCCGCGTAGGCTTCCTGAACCCTTACCGAAATAGTCGTCAGCTCGTCAACCTTTCCGTTTAAAAGCTTTAAGGCAAAATCAACCGCGTTTGAAATAAGGTTGTTAAGTTCGGGCAAAAATCCGTTAATAAAGGGGGTAATCGAAAAATACAGCACTATGCCCGCCGCAAGCAAAACGACAAGGCGGTATAAAAGCTGTTTGTATGTTATGCCGAAGTTGTCGACAAATACGTGAAATGTGTGTTTGAATTTCATAAAATTTTTACGTTGCTCCCTTAATATCCCGCGTTTTCCACAATTTTGGCAACCGCTTTTCCGTTAAAAATCGCCAGATAGCAATAGCTTCCCTGGCTGTATCTCGTCATGCAGCCGGGGTTAATCACGGTTATTCCGTCAATTTCGTCCTCGCGCTTGTCGTGCGTGTGCCCGTAAAGCACAACGCTGCAGCCAAGCTCTTTAGCCCTTGCCAAAAGCTTTGCCGTTCCGCTCTTTGCCCCGTACAAATGCCCGTGCGTCGCAAAAATCCTTACGCCCTCTATGTCAAGGACAAGTTCGTCCTCGCCCAGCTTGCACCTGTCGCAGTTGCCGTTTACAAGAAAGGTCTTGTTTCCGTAATTGCTCCGTATATATGCGCCGTCTTCCGAGGTGTCGCCAAGGTGGATTATATAATCGCATTCGCCCAAAATCACGGCAAGCTTGTCAATCGCTTTTCTGTTGCCGTGCGTGTCCGAAAGCACTACCGCGGTTTTCATTTAAGCTTTTCCCTCAAATCCTGCAAAGCGCGGAAGCGGTGGGACACGGCGTTTTTTTCATCCTCTTCGGCAAGCCCGAAGCTCTTTTTAAGGTCGTTTGAAAAGAATAAACAATCGTAACCGAAGCCCTTCGTGCCTATTTCTTCCTGCAAAATCTTTCCGTACGTTCTGCCTTCGCCGAAGTACGTTTTGCCGTTCGGCATGCAAAGGCACACCGCGCTTTCAAAGTGCGCGCGTCTGTCGGTTATGTGCTCCATGCGCTTTAACAAAAGAGTGCGGTTGGCTTTTGCCCCTTCGCCCGAAAACCTTGCCGAATACACCCCGGGCGCACCGCCCAGCGCGTCCACGCACAGCCCCGAATCGTCCGAAAGGGCGGGCATATTATACGTTTTTGCAATATAGGAAGCTTTTATGTAAGCGTTTTCCTTAAAGGTTGTGCCTGTTTCTTCTATGTCGCCGGTAAAGCCCAGCTCGCCCATGGAAATTATTTCCACGTCCTTGAAAATCGCCTTTATTTCGGCAATTTTCCCTTCGTTTCCGCTTGCAACGACAATTTTTTCAAGTTTCATAATTTTATTATAATATAATATTTATAAAATGTAAAGTATAAAAAGCTTTTACCATTTTAAGTTATGCAGCTGCCCCTCGGCTTTAAAACCGTTAAAGTCCTGCTGCCGCAGCGCCTCGTAAACGGCAACCGCCACCGAGTTCGAAAGGTTTAAGCTCCTCGTTTCCCCAATCATGGGTATTCTCAGGCAAAATTCCCTGTTGTCTTTTAAAAGCTCTTCGGGCAGCCCGCGCGTTTCCTTGCCGAACACCAAAAAATCCCCCTTTTTAAACTTCGCGTCGGAATGGCGGTTAAGCCCCTTTGTCGTAAAGTAATAAAAGGAAGAGGTCGGGTTGGCGTTTTTCACTTCTTCGAAGCTGTCGTAATAAAAAATTTCGGCGTCCTTCCAATAATCCAGCCCCGCGCGCTTTAAATATTTGTCGCTCACCTCAAACCCCAAAGGGCGCACAAGGTGTAATTTGCAGCCCGTCGCCGCGCACGTTCTTACTATGTTTCCCGTATTCTGCGGAATTTCGGGTTCTACCAAAACTATATTAAACATAATCACTCCCGCCAAAACGCATATAAGCTGCGCAATACGGCGTCGCGCTCCGCTTTTTTTGCGGGTAAGGCTTTCAGCCTTCGGTACGACATTTACGCAAAAGTAAACTCCCCTTAAAAATGCTCGCGCTCCTTGTCTTGCTTGCTTCTCTGCGTTTTTCATGTTCGCCCGCTTGTCATTCTGAGCGTAGCGAAGAATTTTTCTACTTAATTTTACAACCCGCGCAAAAAAATTGCAATTAATACAGCGCTTAAAATTTCATTTGACAACGCCGTTAAAAAAATTTACAATATTATTTGGTTAAAATCGTTTTTTGGGCGGTTTTCGCTAATCACTCAACGGAAAAAACTTATGGTTAATTCAATTCTGGCTCTCGGCGCGGCGGACGTGCTCACAATTATCAACAGCGCGTTCTTCATTCTCGGCGGTATAGCCGTGTTCATGGTCGGCATGAACATGATGGGCACCAATCTCGAAACTGCTGCGGGCAAATCCATGCGCAGACTAATGGCAAAGGCCACCAAAAACCGCTTTCTCGGCGTGGGCACGGGCGCGGCGGTTACGGCAATAGTCAACAGCTCGGCAGCTACAACCGTCATGCTTGTCGGCTTTGTAAACGTGGGCTTAATGACGCTTGCGCAGGCGGCTTCGGTTATTATGGGCGCGAACATAGGAACCACTATTTCCGCGTTCATCATGGCTCTTTCTTCCGCTGGCGGCGCGTTTTCGGTTGCGGCGGTTTTCGCCCTTCTCGCGT
This sequence comes from Clostridia bacterium, assembly GCA_029059705.1. Lineage (GTDB taxonomy): Bacteria > Bacillota > Clostridia > Christensenellales > Borkfalkiaceae > Coproplasma. The sequence goes on along the minus strand of JAIDVM010000026.1, from coordinate 6,302 downwards.
TTATCGGCTTTGTTTTAACGCTCGTCGGCAAAAAGGACAAATTAAAGCGTATCGGCTACATATTAGAGGGCATAGGCTTAATTTTCGTCGGTCTGCACGTTATGAGCGGCGCGGTAAGCGAGCTTTTGGACGGCGAGGTCGGCAACGCGGTTGCGGGCATGTTTGTCGCCCTCGGCAACGGCAAGGCAAGCCTTTCGTGGGAAATCCTCGTGCTCTTCATTTTGGGCGCGCTCTTAACCGCGGCAATGCAGTCCTCGGCTGCGCTCACCGCAATAATAATCTCGCTTGCAAGCCAAAATCTCATTTCGCTGCAAATGGCAATGTGCATAATTCTGGGCGCGAACGTAGGAACCTGTTTAACCTCGCTTATCTCGTCAATGGGCGCAAGCGTAAACGCAAAGCGAACGGCAATGGTGCACCTTTTGTTTAACGTGGCGGGCTGCTTTATATTCATTTGGCCGGTTGCCTTTGCGGGCGCGCCTATTGCCGATTTTTTAAACGGCGTAATCCCGCAAACGGAATGGCAGATAGCCATTTTCCACATGGTGTTCAACCTTTTAACCACGGCAGTATTGTTGCCTTTCGTAAATTACCTTGTTAAATTAGCCTGCCTAATCGTCCACGACAAAAAGGGCGAAAAGCAGGAGGAGTACGAGGCTCTCGACAAGCGTTTCTTAAAAACTCCAGCAATCGCCGTCGGTCAGGCGCGCAAAGAAATTTTGCGCATGGGTGCGGACGCATTCGCAAATTACAAGCGTTCTTTAAATATGTTATTGACGGGCGACCTCTCGCAAAAAGAGCTGTTTGCCGAAACCGAAAAGAACATAAACGACACCAACCGTTACATATCGTCCTTCCTCGTAAAGCTCTCGCTTGAAGATTTGGCGGAAGCCGACGAAAATAAGGTTTCTTCCTTCTATCATGTAACCTCGGATATAGAAAGAATAGGCGACTACGCCGAAAATATAGTTGAATACGCCGAAAAAATGGTAACCGACAAGGCACAGTTTTCCGAGCACGCCAAAGCCGAAATTCTGGAAATGGACGGACATCTTACCGAGCTTTACAAGCAGGTGGAAGCAACCTTTTCCGAAATCGATTTGCACTATTTAAGCGCTGTCGAGCGTGAGGAGCAAGCCACCGACGACGTGTGCCAAAAGATGCAGGACGCGCATTTAAGGCGCATGAACGAGGGCAGATGCACCCCCGAAGCGGGCGCAATTTATTTGCAGCTTGCAATAAACATGGAGCGTATAGGCGACCACATGCACAACATTGCCAACTCGGTTAAAACCTACGCCCACCACATAACCAACAAAGAAACTTCAAAACACGCTTCCGCGGCATAAAACGGCTTTTAAAACGGGTTGTCATTCTGCCCCTCATGTCATTCTGAGGCTTGCCGAAGAACCTCAAAAAATAACAATACCCCCGACATATGTCGGGGGTAATTATATTTTAAAAGGGTTATTTCGTCAATTCTTCGGCGTTTGTTTCTGCCTCGTCCGCCGCAATTTCCTTTTGAGCGTCGTCGCTTGCCGCGCTTTCGCCGATTATTTCGCCGCCGATAGCAACCAGCGGAATTTCCGTCCCGCCGCGCCTTTTCGCAATTGCTCCAAGCGTCTTTTTCCGCACTAAAATAAAGAGGTAATAAGCCGCGGTAAACGCCCAGAAAAGGCACACGTACGCCACGTACAAAAGTATCAAATAGAACAAATTCAGCTCGCAGTTCCAAATCTGCAATGGCACGAGCGGCAGCTCGACGGGCAGCGGGCACACCTGCGTAAACGCGTAGTTGGGCGGTCTGTCCAAAGCGTAATCGGGCAGCTTAAAGCCGCCGTATTCATAAGTGTTGAGATAAGACGAAACAAGCCCGCTCGCAACCGCCGCGATTATTATTACCACACAGTAATAAATAAGCGGCGCAATGCAGTCCTTCGGCTTGAATTTATAAATCCCCAAAGCCGTGGGCAGCACGCAAAGCGCAAACAAAAGGCAGTGCGTAAGGCAGAAGTACAAAATGGAATAACTGCCGATTATGCCGTAGTTCGACATGTCGTCCTTGCCGAAGTATACAAACACCGTAAGCGCGCCCACCGCGTGCACGAAGAACGAAATGGCGTATAAAACCTTTTTGCGCAAAATAACCGAAAGACAGCTTACGTAAACGCCTATGTTGCAGATAAACAGCGGCAAAACCGCAAACACCGTGTAATAAACGTTGTAACCGTCGCCCAAAAGCACGCTGTCCTTGCTGTGGTACTGAATTAAAAGCACAATCGCCGTCGCAATCAGATAATGCTGCCGTTTTTCTTCGTCCTTGTTTTTTAAAAAGTAATAAGCCCCGACCGTGAAAGCCGCAAGTATTGCAATCGCCAAAAAGTGCCAAACCGTAAAGTTTTTAAACCACAAAAAGTGAGCGGGGGAATAATTACTTATATCGAAGAAATTTTCAAAAATATTCAGCGGCATAACCGCAACAACCGCAAACGGCAGATAGATAAAGGACTTTGCCTTAACCTTAAACCCGTCGCGCACGAACAAAAGCCCGCAAATTACAAGCTCTAACCCGCACGAAACCGCAAACATCGCAACGTTCGCCCACTTAGGCATAAACTCGTTCAGGTGCGCCAGCGCAATCTGCTCGCCCGTGCTTTCCGCCGTCACGTAGGTTATATCGAAAAAATTCCCGAAGGTGCAAAGGGAAACGATTACCGCAACGGGCAAAACGTATTTGGCTATGTCCGCGCAGCACCGCTTGTTGTAATAAACCGCCAAAGGCAGCAGCAACAGCCCCGCTTTTTTAATCCATTGGCTAATCACAAACGCCGCGTTAAATTCGCTTATTCTGTTGAATATGTAATAATCCGAAAGCGTAAACGTAAGCGCCAGCGCCAACGCAAGCACCGCGGCGGTGCAAATCTTTAAAGTCCGCTCGGCGGACTGCTTTAGTTTCATATTTCTCTCCTTTTAACTACAATATTATAACTTACGCTTTGTCCCGTTGTCAATGGTAATTCCTTCCGCCCGCGATTTTAAATAATTTTCCTTAAAAATAATTGTAAAAGACGGCGCTCCGTGCTATAATATGAATATCAAATAAATTTAACGGAGAAAAATATATGGCTAAAATAACCAAAGACACCTTGATTATGGATTGTCTTAAAATCAACCCCAACAGCGCGGAAATTCTGCAATCTGTCGGCATGCATTGCCTCGGCTGCGCAATGGCTCACGGCGAAACGATAGAAGAAGCCGTTTTCGTGCACGGCAACGACCTTGAAGAACTTTTAAAAAGGCTCAACGAGGGAGTGGAATAAGCGTGCAAAACGGAGACTTGTATCCGCAGGACGAAGATTTCGGCAACAGCGGCGACTTTGAAAATGACGAAGATTTTGAAAAAGAACCGCCGCGTGAACAGGAATCTTATGAACCCGACGGCAACGCCTGGGGACGCGGGCACTATATTTCCGACAACGAAAACAAGAATATAACAAAACCGGAACGCATTGCAATGTGCGTTTTTATCGTCGCATGGATTGCGCTTACCGCAGTTTTGTTTTTGTTGGGCGTGTTGGTTGAGGGCTTTCCGTTTGTCGGCTGGGTATACTCTTTATTCGGCGGGGCAATGATTTTTGCCGTGGCAATCCTTATGGTTAAAATAACGGCAAACGCAAGATATAAGCGGGGCAAAGGTAAAAAAATCAAAAATTTTAAAGCTAAAATAGCGGCGTCGGTTATCATAATGCTTGCATTCGGCGCGTGCGCAGTGTGCGGCTTTATCTTTAATATTTCATGGCTTATGATAGCGGGCTTTGCGGGGCTTATAATAATGTTTTTCGTTATGTACGGCGCGTGGTTTTAAAGCCGTGCCTGCTGCATAAGGCTTATTAAAGAGGAAAAAATGAACGAAAACGATTTTATAACCGAGCAAAAGAACGAACGCGAGTTAGAAGAAGCTAAGCGCAAACAGCGCAACGATAAAAAGCTGCGCGCGGGTTTGGCGTGCTGGCTTGTTGTCGGTATCGGCTGCTTGTTAGGGGGCATGTTCGCGGGGATTAACTGGCTAGTCTTTGCGGGTATGGGCGTGCTCTGCGGCGGCGTGCTTTTGTATTCTTTGATAATCATCGGCGCGTTTTACGTCAAAAACGCAAAAAAGAACGTTGAAAAATACGGAGGCAGCATAAAGCCCTATATATACAAGGGCGTATTGTTGGCAATCACAATTTCGGTTGCAATTGTTTTCGGCGTTCTCGGCTTTGTTTTAAGTGAATATTACTTAATAGGCGCCGTCGTTTCTTTTTTCTTTTTTATAATTATCATCTTCGGCTGGCAAATTTAAAGCTTTAAACGCAATTAAATCAATGATATAACGGGCGCAATTGGCGCCCGTTTCCATTTTTGCCAAAAATTTTGCATTGCGGCGGCGCATAATTTTTGTTATAATTGCCTTGCATAAAGGAGGTAATTACAACATGCACAAGGCAAAAAAACTTGCCGCAATATTCGCGGCTGTTGCAACCGCGGCAACGTTCGGCGGCTGCGTTGCCCCCGAAATCAACAAGCCGAACGAGGACGAAGATTACGAAATAAACGGGCAACTGCCCGAAGAAGATATAAACAATCCTTCGGGCGAAATAACCCTTCCCGAACAGCCGGAACAGCAACCCGGGGAAGAGCCCCCCAAAACCGAAGAACCCGCAGTTCCCGCGGTTAAGCCAACGGTTAAAACCGCAGCATACGTCGCGGTCAATTCCGCGGGCGTCAACATGCGCTCGGGTGCGGGAACACAATATTCGGTAGTCGCTACGGCGGAAAAATCCACGCTTTATACCTATCTCGGCGAAAAGGACGGCTGGTATATCACCAGATACAGAAACAGAACGGTGTACATATCCAAAAAATATTGTGTAATCACCGAAATGAATAAAAGCGCCGACGAGCAAATCGAAGCCGTAATTGCCGAAGGAACAAACGTGCTCGGCACGCCGTACGTTTACGGCGCAGTCCGTCTGCACGACGGCAAGGGCAATATGCTTAAAGGTTTCAGCATAAACGCGTTCGACTGTTCTTCGCTGATGCAATATATGTTTTACAACGGTGCGAACACTCTTTTGCAAGTAAACACACGAACGCAGGTTTATCAGGGCAAAACGGTAACAAAATCGCAGCTTAAACGCGGCGACTTAATGTTTTTCACCAACGCCTCGCGCAAAAACAACACGGGCGTTGAAAGGATTGGACACGTGGCTTTATATCTTGGAGATAACTGGATACTTCACACCGCTTCCGACTACGCTAAGATTGAGCAGATAAATTCAACACGTTGGGGCTACTTCATTCAGGCTCAGCGCGTATTATAATCTCTTGCAACAGCAAAACCCCCGCGGACAAATTTGTCCGCGGGGCAATTTTTTATTTTGCGTCTTATTATTTCAGGTCAACGAATATGACGGTGCTCAGTTCTTCGGCAATCTGCTTTGCGCAGGCTCTGTCAACCTTTACTTTAACGCGTTTTGCCTTTCTGCGCTTTTTTATCGAAGAGGTCGAAATAAACGGGTTGCCGGGCAAAGACACGTCAAAATAAACGCTTAAAGAAGTACCTGTTCCTTTGCGTATAAAATTCAGCCCTAAGGGAAGCAGTATAACAGTCAAACAGCAAATAACGCCAAGTATAACGTATAAAAGCGAAAAATTGCTGCAATAGCTTGTTGAAACTCCCGTAATTGCGCTTACCGGTATTTCATCCCTTACAACGCTGCGTTTTGTCGCCGCCGACGAAATCACTCTCTTGTCGGTAACCGTTAAATTAGCCTCCGATTTTAAACCGCCTTTCGTTTTTGCATAGTTCCACGACTTTATAAGCCGTTCGCCCGCACCCAATGTAACTTCCATAAATAATCTCCTTTGTGGTGAATATACTTTTAGTATAATCTTACAATAGTAAGAAGTCAAGAGTTTTTCTTATTATTGTGAGAAAATTTTAAGCGAAATGAACGTATTCGGCGAGCGGCTTAAAGAGCTGCGGCAGGAAAAGGGAATAGGACAGGTGGAGCTTGCGGCAAAGTTAAACGTCAGCAAGGGTATAATCAGCTTTTGGGAAAACGGCTTGCGCGAGCCTACCATGAGTAATCTTGTTGCCATTGCCGACTTTTTCGGTGTTACGCTTGACTACCTCGTCGGCAGAGAATAACCATTTATGTCATTTTTATCGCCGCTCCCTTGTCATTCTGAGCGGAACGAAGTGAAGTCGAAGAATCTTTTTGTGCAAAAATTATAATAAAAGCGGCGGGTTGCAAAAG
>JAIDVM010000025.1 GCA_029059705.1 Clostridia bacterium | reverse complement strand
TGTTTAATATAAGCCGGCCTACTCAATTTTGTAGCCTTAAAAAAAAAAAAATTAATATTTTAAATTGCCGCGGGCGCAAATGCGCCCGCGGCTTATTTTGTGCTAAAAACCCGAAATTTGAAATTCAGTTCCAAAATTTTTAATCAAAAACGAAAAAAAATAAAAAATAAAGTAAAAAAATTTCAAAATAGCTTGAATTTTGAAATTATGTACGCTATAATAATATCAGCGCACCGCGTTGCGGAAGCAGTCGCTAAGGGGCATGCCCCTTATTGCCGTTTTTCAAACGGCAATGAAATATTAAAGGAGAAAAAATTATTAGGCGCGGGAATGCTTTTGCCCAAGCCGTCTTTGAAAGGAGGATTTAAATGAAAAAAAGCAAACTTTTAAAAGCGTTGGTGGCTTTGGCTGTCAGCATAGTTGCCGCAATCGGCTGCATAGGTCTTGTGGCTTGCGGCGGAGGCGAAGCCGTTAACAGCGTCAGATTAAACAAAACGTCGGTAACCTTGCAGGTGAACGGCACCGAAACGCTTATTGCAACCACCGACCCCGCGGGTGCAAACGTAAACTGGACTTCGGCGGACAGCACCAAGGTTGAAGTTGACCAAAACGGTAAATTAACCGCAAAAGCAGTAACTGCAACCCCCGTGGTTATCACCGCAAAAGCGGGCGACAAAACCGCAACTTGCAACGTAACCGTTGAAGAAGCTGCTCCCGCTTGGCCCAAGACGAATGAGCTTAGTATTGAGGAATTAATAAAAGATATAGCAGGATATGTTGAAGGATATACTGGAGCGACAAAAGAATTTTTAAAACCTGAATATTTTGAGGATGGTACTTACAATTCTTTCCTTGATTTCACGGTTCTTGATGGGACTCCTAAAGGAACTCCTAACAAAAATCACGTTTGTGCTTCAAACCGTATTGAAGTTAAAGGTGATGGGCTTACAATAACGTTTGAAGGTCCTGGAACTCTTACCATTGGGTTTTGCTCAACAAATGATTCCAAAACTTCGGGTATTGGCATAAAGACATCTGACGGAACACTTCTTAAGGCAAAAACATTAGGTGTTGCGGGCTCTGCCGCAGATGTAAAGCATACTCCTGTTGCGGGTACTACAACAGAAGGTTCTGAATATAATGAAGGATATTATTTGGTTACTGGTGCTCAGTATTTGAAGAGCTATGGTACAGTTGTGTTTGATATACCTGCGGCTGGCACCTACACTATATCGGCAGCTAACTGGGGAAATAAATTTGAAAATGGCGAAAACAAGCCCAATAATATTGTTGGTACATCTATACTTTCTCTTAAAATGGTAGACAACGGTCCTCAGGCATAATTTAAAATATACAAAATAAAACATTCGCAAGGGGGCGGTTTTGCCCCCTTGCGTAATGTTTAAAAAGCTATATCTTGTCATGTTGAGCGTAAGCGAAACATCTCAAAAAAGAGATTCTTCACTACGTTCAGAAAGACAAACGTACAGTTCAGAATGTCAAACGTCGCGGAGCGACAAAAATAAGTTTAAAAATCGCGGCTTTTTTGTTTAAAGCCGCCGTGTATGAGCAAGAATAACTTGCTCATAAAAAACTTTAACAGTAAAATTATTTTCTGTTTTTTTGGGAGGAAAAATGAAAAACAAAAAATTTTTAAGGGCGGTTGCGGCAATTACGCTTTCCGCCTCGGCGGCGCTGGGTGCTTTCGGGCTTACCGCCTGCGGCGGACACGGCCACAACTTTAAGTGGGAAAGCGACGCAACCGAGCATTGGAAGGTTTGCGATTGCGGTGATGAAGAAGACGGCACGCGCGCAAACCACGACTTTACTGACGGCGACTGCGTTTGCGGCAGAACGGAACAGGGCGGACAGCCCGGCCCCGGCCCCGGCGAAGAGGTTGACGAGCTTTCCGAAGGGCTTAAAACCTTCCTCGGCGACGGTACGGGCGTTATTTATCAAAACGGATTTACAAAAGACGCAACCGTTGATTTTGTTACCGAAGCCCCCGCAACAGGGCTTTACGGCATGTTGTCCGGCAAGTTTGCTGAAAATCCCGACGCGGCAAATAACCTTAAAATAGGCGTATCGGGCGGCAAGCTCAACTTAACCGACGTCGGCGTAGGCGCCGTAAACGGTTATATTAAAGTGGAAACCGTTTCTTTAAAGAAAGTACATATATATGCGGAGCTCGAACCTAAATCCGACGCTTCGAAATGGAATTTGATGACCGTTTACGACGGCGCGGGGAAAGCTATTGCTTATATCAGGTCTGACGGCAACAAAAAAGTAGGGCTTAGCCTTGACAACAACAACGTTTACGGTCCTACTGTTGCTTGTTCGGGAGTTATCCCCGTAGAGCTTACGCTTGATTTAGGCGCGGGCAAAATATCGGGCAAAATTAACGGCAGCCCTATTGTTTTTGCTGCGGCAGAAGGCGACACGCCCGCGGTTACCGAAGGCGTTATAACTGCAACCTCGTTCGGCTGGTTAAACTTTATAACCGCCGACGGCAGCAAGGAAGCGGACACGCGCAATATTTCGGTTGACAACGTCGGCATTAGAACGGAAGCAAGCGACGTTACGCCCGCCGCGCTCAAAGAAAAGCTTGTAGCTCAGCTCGAAGCTAAGTATACCGCGCTCAACGTTGAAGAAAACTACACAACCAACGGCGAGGCGCTTAAAGAACAATACGCAACCGACAAGGCGGCGTTACAGGCGGCTGAAACCAACGAAACGATTTTGGCGGCTTATAACACGGCGGTTGCAAATCTTGATAAAGTAGAAAGCGACGCGACTATCGCAAAGAAAGAAGCCGAGCTTGCCGCGGCGAAAACCGAAGCGATTGCCGAGCTTAAAGCTTATAACGGCGGCGCGGCGAAATATACCGAGGAAGGCGCGGACGGCAACAAAACCGCTTACGACGCGGCTATCGCCAACGGCGAAAGCGCAATTAACGGCGTAACGATTGCAACCGCTGGCGGCTTGCAGGAGGCAAAAACCGCCGTAACCGAGGCGCTTAATTCGGCTAAAACGGTTATCGACGGCATAAAGAACGACGAAACCTTGCGCGCCGAGGCAAAAGCCGCGGCAAAGGAAGAGTTGGCGGCGTATAAGGCAACCGAGATTGCGGCAATTGACGCCGAAAAATTCCCCAACGTAATTATTGCGATAAAAACGATTAAAACTGATACTCCCGCCGAAATAGACGAGGCTATCAACCTCAGCGAGATTAAAACGCTGCTTACAAACGCCGAAGGAAGCATAGACAGACTTATCGCTTCGACGGAGCAGACCTTTGAAGAATTTAAACAAGCCGAAAAGGACGCGCTTGACGAATATGCAACACAAGCAAAACAGGGCTTGGACGCAACTGCGGACGCGCAGCTTATTGCGGCAATAGACAAAGCTGCTACGGACGGCAAAGCGGCAATCGACGCAATTACCGAAGAGCAGGGCAGGGACGACGTTTCCGCCGCATACAACGCAGCGGTTGCGGAAATCGAAAACGCTAAATCGGCGGCTAAGCTTGCAAAAGACAAGGCGGCTGCAAAAACCGCGCTTGCGGATTACGCTAAAACGCTTGAACCGCAAATCGAGCAAGACCCCGCTTTGGTTAACGCTCTTGAAGTGTTCTTAACCGAACAGCAGGGCGTAATCGACGCGGAAACGACTACGGCGGCAAACCTTGCGCAGGTTAAGCAGGATTGCGAAACGGCGATTACTAACAAGGTTACCGAGCTTAAAGCCACAACCTACGCAATTACCGTTTCGGGCGCGGACGGCGTAACCGTTGCAAACGTTGTTTACGGCGGACTTGTAACAAAACCCGCCAACCCCGCAAACACGGCAACCCAAAAGTTTGTCGGTTGGTATAAAAACGCGGAGCTGACGGTTGAGTTTAGCTTTGAAACCGAAAAAATTTACAAAGCGACCACCATTTACGCAAAATGGCAGGAAGCGGACGTAACCGTAACCTATAACGTAAACGGCACAATCTGGAAGACGGTTAAGGCGTTCAGCGGCGACGCGGCAACGCTTGAAACGGGCGTTTACGTAAGCGGTAAAAAGTTTGTTGCTTGGTGCGAAGGCTCTGCCGACGGAAATGAATATACCGCGCCCGTAACATGGGCGGCAAACACGACCTTAACGCTTTACGCAAAGCTCGCCGACAAAACCAACGACGATTTGGCTTTGAACGATAGCTGGACGTCTCCCACAGTTACCGATACAGCAAACGGCGATAAGGCGCAGGAAGTTATAGCAAATAATAAACTGTTTGTAATTTCTTCCAAAGATACGGGTGCAACATATATGGTCGCATCAAAAGCCGTTGGTTCAACTTCTTATAAAAAAGGTTGGAGAAGCGGAAACGTAACAAACGAGACACCAATAATTCCTTTGACTGTAGTTGCAAAAGAAAAGATTTCTTTAACTTTACACGTCGGTTTTTCTGATTCGAAATGGAGTAGCGGTAGGTCGGGTAAACTGCACGTAATAAAGAACGGTACTGAAATCGATTTGAAGACGGTAACATCAACCGGGCTTAATTATTTTAAATTAGATATTAGCAACGTTGATGCCGGCGACATTGTCGAAATTTATTTATCAGACCTCAATAACGGTTCAAGACTTTGGTTGTTTGACGCAACGGCGCAGATTTCCGACGACTTTACCAACGCAACAGTAACTTATCACGGCTATGCGGAAAACAAGGTTGTTGGTTGGAATAGTTTGAAAAACCTTGAAGGCTCGCAGCCTGCGGAGGCTCCCGTGCATGGTACCGACGCGTTCCTTGGTTGGGCAACGACTGAGGGCGGCGAAGTTGCCGATTTGAGCACGTTAAGCGTTGCTGCGAACGGAAACGTTGATTTGTATCCCGTATTCGAAGCTTCGAACGTAACGGTTAATTTCTATCAGCAGGACGGTACAACTCTTATTTCAACCGTCAGCGGCGTAAACGGCAAAGTGCTTGCGGGCGTGCCTGCGGCTCCCGAAGTTGAAGGATTAGAATTTGTGGGTTGGCGCGAACAGGGTGCAACCGAAAATTATCCTTTGGACGCCGCGCTTGATTTAGACGTTTCAAGCGGTTCTGCAACATTGAATTTGGTTGCTTGCTATAAAGAGAAAGCAAAGGCTGTAACGTTTAATGCTTCTTCAACCACAATTGCGGGAAGTGATGCAAACAATTATGTGACGGCTAGCATACCTACAAGTAATGCAAGCCTTAAATATACGGCTAATAAATTAACAGACCAGGCAAGCGCTGATGGAATTACGTTTGATTATGCAATGCTTTCTTCCACAAAGAATGATTTCATAACATTAACGGCGGGAGCAAATAAAGTAATTGTCAAAGTTTATATATGTGCCGTTAGCTCCAGTTTAGCGGTAAAAACAAATCGTACTATAACGTGGACGGATGCCAATGGTGAGCATAGCATTAAGACGACGGATAATACTTTAACTAAGCCTATTGCTATTGAAGTAACATTGGACGCTAACGGCAGTTGCTCTATAAAAACAGATAATGATAGAGTACTGGTATACGGCTATAATGTGGATTTGGCAAATTAACACAAGTTATCAAAATTTTCAGATTAAAACTTAATGAAAACTTTTGCCCCGCGGCGCCACGCGCCGCCGGGCGTTTTTTTTTTTAAAAAATTATCTTATACACAAAAGCCGCTGCCGACGATA
>JAIDVM010000024.1 GCA_029059705.1 Clostridia bacterium | reverse complement strand
GTACACGTTATCTAAACCTTATAGATACGAGCAGAACGAGGCGTGCGCGGATTTTGCAAGGGAGTTTCTTTTGCGTAAATGACCGAAGCAAAAACGTAAGCACAACAAAGTTATGCAAAGTATATATAAGGTTTAATTCTTTTCGGACTTGAACACAAGTTCGCCGTCCTTTACCTCAACCGTTACCGTTTCGCCGGGGAGCACGTGCCCCGCCAGAATTTCGTCGGAAAGTCTGTCTTCGATGCGCTTTTGCACCACGCGCTTTAAGGGGCGCGCGCCGTACATGTCGTTGTAGCCCTCGTCGAGGAGCATGCTCATTGCCTCGTCCGAAATTTTTAAGGAAACATTGCGGAGCCTTAACCTTGCCGAGAGCGAATCTATTATTTTATAGCAGATTTTGCCCGCCTCTTCCTTGGTGAGCTTGCGGAACACGATTATGTCGTCCAAACGGTTTAAAAACTCGGGTTTAAACTGCTCCTTCAACGCTTCGTTAATGGACTCCTTCATGTTGTCGTAACCGTCCGAATGTTCGTCGCCCGAGGTAAAGCCGAAGCTTGACATCTTTTTTATTTTAGAAGCGCCGACGTTCGAAGTCATTATGATAATAGTATTTTTAAAGTTTATTACTCTGCCCTTGCTGTCGGTCAGTCTGCCGTCGTCGAGAATTTGCAGCAAAACGTTAAACACGTCGGGGTGCGCTTTTTCAACCTCGTCAAACAGCACCACGGAATAGGGCTTTCTTCTTACCCTTTCGGTTAGCTGCCCGCCCGCGTTGTCGTCGTAACCAACGTAGCCCGGAGGCGCGCCGATTAATTTGGAAACGTTGTGCTTTTCCATATACTCGGACATGTCTATGCGTATCATAAGCTTTTCGTCGCCGAACATCGTTTCGGCAAGCGCTTTTGCAAGGTCGGTTTTACCTACGCCCGTAGGCCCTACGAAAATGAACGAGCCGATTGGTTTATCCGGTTCGTTCAAACCCGCGCGGGCGCGGCGGATGGCGCGGGCGACTGCCGAAACCGCCTCGTCCTGACCGATTATGCGCTTGTGCAGGTTCTCTTCCAGATGCAGCAGCTTTTCGCTTTCCTGTTCGGTGAGCTTTATTACGGGCACGCCCGTCCAGCCGCTTACGATTTCTGCAATGTCGTTGCTGCCGATTTCGGGCGAAGTCGTTTGCTTTTCGCCCTTCCAGTCGGAAGTAAGCTGTTTTATTTTGTCCTGAACTTCGGTTATTTCGTCAACCAGCTTTTGCGCCTGAGTATAATTTTCGCCCTTTGCCGCCTTGTTCTTTTCAAGGTTTAACCGCTTTAACCGCTCTTCAAGCTCTTTAAGCTCGTCGGGGCTGTTCATTGCGTTTAAGCGCGAGCGCGAAGCCGCCTCGTCGATTAAATCGATTGCCTTGTCGGGCAAAAATCTGTCGGTTATATATCTGTCGGAAAGGGTTGCGGCGGCGATTATCGCCTCGTCGGTTATAACTACCTTGTGGTGGGCTTCGTACTTGTCGCGAAGTCCGCGCAAAATTTCAACGGTGTCCTCAACCGTGGGTTCTTCCACCTGCACGGGGGTGAAGCGGCGCTCCAAAGCGGCGTCCTTTTCGATATACTTTCGGTATTCTTCGAGCGTAGTTGCGCCTATCGTCTGCAATTCGCCGCGGGCGAGCATGGGCTTTAAGATATTTGCGGCGTCCATGTTGCCGTCGGAGGTTGCCCCCGCGCCGACGATTTGATGGATTTCGTCAATAAACAAAATAACGTTGCCGTTGTTTTTTATGGCAGTGATTGCGTTTTTAAGGCGCTCTTCGAAGTCGCCCCTGTATTTAGCGCCCGCAACCATGCCCGCCAAATCGAGCGAAAACACGATTTTATTTTTTAAGAGTTCGGGAACTTCGTTCTTTATTATCGCCTGCGCAAGCCCTTCTACGACGGCGGATTTACCTACGCCAGGCTCGCCGATTAAAACGGGGTTGTTTTTTGTGCGGCGGGAGAGCACCTGAATAATTTTGTCAATTTCCTTTTTTCTGCCGATTACGGGGTCGATTTTGCCCTCGCGCGCCTTTTGCGTGAGGTCGGTTCCGTAGCTCAAAACGGACTTATCAAGGGAGGGCGACGAACGCGTTTCTTTGGGCTTTTGCTGGGGCTTTTGAGTATGCATGCCGAACAGGTCGGTAAAGTTTTTATAAGGCGAAACGTCGTCCTCTTCGTTGCCGCCTGCGCTTTCGGAGTTGTCCACCGCCATTTCCGCCATGCTCAAAAGCTTGGTCATGTCCGTTCCCACAGCCCTTAAAATTTTGGTTGCGTAGCTATCAGAAAACGACAAAATCGAAAGGAGCATATGTTCCGTGCCGACAAGCGCGTCCTCGCCGCTCGACGCGTAAGCTATTTCGCGCGCGCGTTCGATTGCGTGTTTCGTGCGCGGCGTAAAGCCGTTTATGTTTGAATTTTTTGTAAGCACTCTTTCAAAATACATGCGGAAAGAGGCCTCGGAAACGCCGCTTGAAACAAGCAGTTTATAAGCGGTGCATTCGGGGCAGTTGAGCATTGCAAGAATTATGTGCTCGCTGCCGATATAGGTTACGTCGTACATGCCGCAAAATTGTTCGGCAATGGAAATAACCTGTTGCAAATTGTCGGTGCAGTTGTTCATAAAATCGTTTTCCATATCGTTACCCCCAATATATGTTTGAGTTTATTACGTTTATTGCTGTGTAATCTTTTTTAAAAACCTGCCCGTATACTGCGCGCGGTAAACGTCGCGCTCCAACGCGGTAAGCTTTTTTGCCGCGGCTTCCATTATGTTCGAAGGCCGCATTTTTTTAACGAGCTCGTCTATTTTAGAAATATCGTTAAGCTTTATATATCCAAGCGCCGCGCCCAGCTTTACGTTTGCGGCAAGCTTTGTAAGCTCTTCGCAGGAAAGCTTTGCGCAGTTTGAAAGTATCCCGAACGAGCGCAAACATTCGTCCTGAATTTCAAGCGCGGAAGCGCCCGTTGCAAGCCGTTCCCTTTCCGCCTCTTCCAATTTACAGATTTTGCCTACAACCTCTTCAACACCCTCTAAAATTTCGGGTTCGGTTACGCCAAGCGTTACTTCGTTGCTAATCTGATAGGTATAACCTTCCGCCGCGCTGCCCTCGCCGTAGATGCCGCGCACGGTAAGCCCCAGACGCGCAACGCTTTTCATTATCCTCGGCATAATACCGCCAAGCGTAAGCGCGGGCAAAAACATCATAACGGAAGCGCGCAGTCCCGTGCCAAGATTTGTGGGACACGCTGTTAAATAACCGAGCTGCTCGTCAAAGGCGAACTTCATAGTGCCCGAAATGCAGCCGTCCACTTCGGACATGGTTTCGTAAGCGAAGCGCAAATCCAAGCCCTTTACTATGCATTGCTCGCGGAGGTGGTCCTCCTCGTTTATCATAACCGAAATATTTTCCTCGCGGTTAATGAGCACCGCCGAGCGCCTTCTGTTGTTTAAAAGCGCGGGGCTTATCAAATGGTTTTCTATAAGCGACTGCGCTTCGTCCTCGGTTACGCCGTCCATGTATAAAAGCCTGAATTCTTCAAGCCGCGAAAGCCCCGACGACGCAAGGCGGATTATTTCCTTTGCCTGCTTGTCGCTTTTGAGGTGCGAGGGAAAGGGATAACCTTCCAGATTCCTTGCAAGGCGAATACGCGTTGTAACTACCGTGCCGGCGTAATTATCCATTGTGTTCGCCTCCGTAAAGCTTTTTTGAAATTTCGTAAATGCGTCTGTTCAGCTCGTCCGCGTCGTTAAACCTCTTTTCGCGCAGCGCCTTTTCAAGCTGCCCCTGCAACGCTTTAAGGCGGTGATGAAGCCCCAGCTCGTCGTTGTTCGAACCGACTTTGCCGACGTGCTCGGTTTTGCCGTGAATTCTGTTTATCACGGGCAAAAGCCTGCTTTTAAACACGTCGTAACAGCTTGCGCAACCCAAAAGCCCCGTTTGCTCGTAATCGTAAAACGTGGTGCCGCATACGGGACAGCGTTCGGTGCGCATAAATGCGTCCGCGGTCATTTCGCCCAAGATGTCTCCCTTGGAGTTGAGTTCGCCGAACATGGAAACGTAGCACGCCTCGCATAGGTGGCTTTCGAACTTTTTGTCGCCCACTATAACTATTTTGTTATAAGTTGCCGTGTTTTTTTTGCAATGTTGACAGAGCATAAGTTTTTCCCTACTTTAATTATACTACGTTTTCGGCTTCGGTAAACAAAAAAAGAGCCCAACCGCAGGAAAATTTTTGTAAAATTTTATTGTATTAATAAAAAAATGATGTTATAATGATTTACGGTTAAAAAATGTCAACGTAATAAATTTGGAGGAATACGTAATGCAATATTCAAAAGACATTGAAAATATGATTTGCGTTGCCAAGGGCGTTTCGGGCAGATTCGAACACGGCCCCGCTCCCATTCCCGAAGAAGGGCTTTGGGTTCAGGCAAAGGAAATCAAGGACATTAAGGGCTTTACGCACGGCATAGGCTGGTGCGCACCCCAACAGGGCGCATGCAAGCTTTCGCTTAACGTTAAAGACGGCGTTATCGAAGAGGCGCTGGTTGAAACCATCGGCTGCTCGGGCATGACGCACTCGGCGGCTATGGCGGCGGAAATTCTCCCCGGCAAAACCATTTTGGAAGCTTTAAACACCGACCTTGTTTGCGACGCAATCAACACCGCCATGCGCGAACTGTTTTTACAGATTGTTTACGGCAGAACGCAGTCGGCGTTCTCCGAAGACGGTTTAACCATCGGCGCGGGGCTCGAAGATTTGGGCAAGGGCTTACGCTCGCAGGTGGGCACCATGTACGGCACCAAGCTTAAAGGCGCAAGGTACCTCGAAATGGCGGAAGGCTACGTTATTGCGCTTGCGCTTGACAAAAACAACGAAATTTGCGGTTACAAATTCGTATCCCTCGGAAAAATGACCGACTTTATAAAGAAAGGTCTTACTCCCAACGAAGCTTATGAAAAGGCAATCGGCACTTACGGAAGATATTCCAAGGAAGCCGGCGCGGTTAAGCACATAGACCCCAGAACGGACAAGGAGGTTGACTAAGATGGCACTTTTTGAAAGCTATGAAAGACGCGAAAAGAAAATTTTAGGCGTTTTAAAGGAATACGGCATTAAGTCGATTGAAGAATGTAAAGAAATTACCCTTAAAAAGGGCATTGACGTAGACAAAATCGTGCGCGGCACGCAGCCTATCTGCTTTGAAAACGCCGTTTGGGCTTATACGGTCGGCGCGGCGATTGCTGTTAAGTCCGGCTGCAAAAAGGCTGCCGACGCGGCAACGAAAATCGGTATAGGCTTGCAGAGCTTCTGCATTCCCGGTTCGGTTGCGGAAAACAGACAAGTAGGCTTAGGTCACGGCAACCTCGGTTCTATGCTCCTTTCGGAGGAAACGGACTGCTTCTGCTTCCTTGCGGGGCACGAATCGTTTGCGGCTGCCGAAGGTGCAATTAAAATTGCCGAAAACGCAAACAAAGTGCGCACCAAACCTTTGCGCGTTATCTTAAACGGCTTGGGCAAGGACGCGGCTTATATAATTTCGAGAATTAACGGCTTTACGTATTGCAGAACGCAGTTCGACCCTTATACCGAAACGGTTAAGGTAACCGACAGCGTTGCATTCTCCGACGGCCCCAGAGCTAAGGTTAAGTGCTACGGCGCGGATAATGTTCCCGAAGGCGTTGCTATTATGAAAATGGAGCACGTTTCCGTTTCGATTACGGGCAACTCCACCAACCCCACCCGCTTCCAGCACCCCGTTGCAGGCACCTACAAAAAATGGTGTGTTGAAAACGGCGTTAAGTACTTCTCGGTTGCTTCGGGCGGCGGCACGGGCAGAACCCTGCACCCCGACAACATGGCTGCGGGCCCTTCCTCCTATGGCATGACCGACACGATGGGCAGAATGCACTCCGACGCGCAGTTTGCAGGCTCTTCTTCCGTTCCCGCACACGTTGAAATGATGGGCTTAATCGGCATGGGCAACAATCCTATGGTCGGCGCGACGGTTGCCGTTGCAGTTGCCGTACAAGAGGGAATGACGAAGTAAGAAACACAATATGTAGTGTTTTAGTATAAATAACCACAAAATATAGCGGTCTTTTCGGAGACCGCTTTTTTATTCCTATGGTAACCATCAGGTTGAAATAGCCGCTAAATACAACATCAGTTCAACATTATCTATCAATGTTGAACTGACTTTTTTATGTTAATTTTTAACAAATGTTGAACTGGATACCTCCAGTTCAACATCCGCGCTAATATATTAGCAGTTTATGCACTAAAATTTAGTGATTTCTTGATTTCTCAAATAAAATAAATCCAACCATAGGGTTGCTTAACATTCTTTTTGCTTTTTTAGAAAAGAATAGACTTCTTCTAATTTTAAAAAACCTTTTGTAGACGACGGCATAAGTTTAATAGCTAAATTGCAAGAATCAATTGCTTTTTGATATTCTTCCTGAACTAAAAAGCTATTTACATGGCTACAAATATTATCAATAGCATCACTTGCATCAAAAATCTCTTCGCTATTCTTGTTGTAAAATTTTAAAGTTGACCAGTCAAAAGATATGTTATGTTTTTCCCATAACTCTTTTAACCGTTCATGTATAAATCGTTTATTCTCTTCCCAAGAAACCTCACCAAGCATCTCGTCACTAAGTGCTTTACGAACTAAGCACATCATCTCAATAGGATCAGTAAGTGTGTATGTAGTAGCTTTAGGCAGTGAAAACTCCAACATATTATCATGTAACATAAATTTTAAATCATCAAAATAGTAGTCATATGTTTGTGCAATATCACTTAAATTACCTACTTCAATTATTCCATTTTGATGTTCAAGCTTTTCTATTGCTTTCTTGTTTTGAGAATTAATAATTATGCGAAATTCGCATTGATTACTGTAAGATAGGTCTTTAAAAAATAATTCATATGGGTGAGGTACATTAATTTCATGTTGAATATATTTGTTTACATACTGGACATGTCTCATAATTATTTCATCATCACCAAATCCAAGGCTTATTAGTTTATCTTTAACTCTTTTTAAAAACAAATCCGGATTATTTATTACGATTACTGTAGGTTTTTGCCCTATAGCTAACTGGTCATAAGTTGTTGCCTCTATGTCTGGGAAAAATGATTTAAAATAACTGTTATTTATCTCTCCCGAAGGCGCCAGTTTCTTATTTGTTGCTCTAGTAGTTTTTGTAAAATTCAGCTCTGTTAAACCAAACAAACAGAAGGTTCTTAATGCTAAAACATCTTTTCTTTGATAGAAGAAAAAGCCTTTGTCTTCCCTAACAATAAATTCTGAACTAGGCTCAACTTTTGTAATTCCTTGCTTAGAAATTGCAATACATGTCCCTTCTAAAACATCACCTCTACCAAAATTATTTATCCTTGCAGCATTAATCCATTCGTTTGGAGTACCAAACCGCAAATTACCAGACTCAATAAATTTTCGTGCATATTTTTGTTCTGTACATCTGAAAAATAATAGTAACTTCAAAATTGCCCCTCTTATGTATCTTTTCTTACTTATTTCTCGGTAGTAGTGCTAAAATAGACAAGATAATTTCCGCAGGGTTTTGGGCATTGTCGATTGCTTGCTTGATAAGTTCTTTATCACTTTTGCTTAATGGCCGATTACCATTATCAACTATCCATTTACATAAAAACTTGTATTGTTCTTCTGTCATAAATATAGTTCCTTTTTTATATGTTCAATAATTTCTTTACATTTTTGCATTGAAAGCTTCATTATTTTTGCAACTTCCAATAGGTCTTTTTCAGTAGGATTGCCTAAGCCATTTACAGTCATTTCATGCTCGAGTTTATCTTTAGTCTGCGTAATATCATAGAACGGTGACAGCTCATATCCCCCCTTGTCTTCATCGTAAATGAACGCAAAGTTTTTGCCGTGGTCATCTTTGTTGCCATATAACACATTAAAACACATCCTGCCAAACGCTTCATACATATCACTTTGATCAACGCAAATTCTTTGCACTACCTGTAGCAAATGAATATAATCAAGGTTAGGTATTCTATGCGTAGTTTCCAATAGCGATGACAGCGAAATCATATGCACTCTACCATACTTATCTCTATCAAATCGCTTTGCGCCAAAATATCCTGAACAAATATTGGAGTCAAACAACTTGCACTCATTTACGTTTAAACCGCACTTTTTTGCAAGCATATTTGCCTTGTACTCTTTTTCTCCGATATTTTGCGGGTCATAATGGCAGGGGAATTTTACTATCCAATCTTCTCCGGTTATTTTTATATGCGCCTTTGGTCTTGCACCACCGCTTGAGCCACCAAGTTTATAAATAGTATCTAAGCTTTGATTATCCGTTTCATCGTTTAAAATATGCTTAACTTCTTCAGCTATTGCATCTAATTCGATTAAAGTATTGTCGTCAGTTTCAGATTGGCTAGGTACATAAGTTAAGCCGCCTAACCCTTGTCCGCTTATTAGTGAAAGCTTAGTAAGCGGTGAAAGTCTATCGGGATTTATTCCTTTCCTTGCAAGCATACGACGGACAAGCAGTTCTCCCCACCCGTCCGGAAGTGAATCTGCAAACACGCCATACAATCCACCAAACGTATCTTTCTTATTAATAAAAATCTTTCTTTCAAGTGGCAACGAAAACGGTGAAATGTTGAAACCACCACCTATCCAATCTTCATCATACTGAAAACCTATCTTCCCGTCAAGTTCTGCAAGATAACCAACTGTCATACCATTATACTTGACTACAAGTTTTTTAATATCTTTAATCATAATTTATAGTCCTTCAAACTTTTTACCACGGGCATTTTAAAAACCGAATTAAACTCTTCCAAACAATCAAGTGCGTTTGCAATTTTTAAAAGAGAATTAAGCGAAATTTCACCTATATTTTCAAACCGCCTAATAGACGCATAGCTCATGCCAGATTTATTAGCTAAATCTCTTTGCGATAGGTGCATTTTTTTGCGCCGTAACTTTTCCCTTTCAACAAGCTGCTCGGTTACAGATTGTATTGTTTGAGTTTTAACAAAATCCGCAATATCAAATTTCTTTTCCATAGTGCTATTATTTTAGCACTTATATGCAATTTTGTCAATATAATGTTTAAATATTAGCAAACTTAAATGATAGCTAGTATTCCCAAAATGACCCAATATTATATTTTAAATAAATATTCCTTTAAATTTTCCGCTAAATGTAACGGTAGCGGGTATCTTGTTGCTTGGTCGTATTGTATTGCTAAACCACATAGAGCTGAAGCATATTGCACCCAATCGTCGGGATTGTCACCAATTTGCAATTGTAAAGGATATATCTCCACCATATCTTTCTGCGCGTTAGCTCTTTGGGGTGCTTGGGATTTAGTATCTCTCAAACTACCCACATACTTTGCTTCATTAGGCGGAGTATTTATATTCCAATAAACTTGTCCGTATTTAAAGAGCCCTGCAGTGGAAGCGTAGTAATCTTCACTTTTTGCATTTGTAGCAGTATAATAATCGGGGACTTCGTAATTACCACGAATTCTAATAATTCGAATACCACTACCTTTAAGTGACATATTATACGAGTTTGTTTTAGTCCCTACATTAATTTCAGTTGGCACATATTGTGCATCGCATGTGTAGCTATTGATACATTTATCCGAAAGGCCTTCCCAAAGCCACCTTGTATTTCCGTCAGCAACTATAAACAGCGCAGACTTTTTAGTATCGTCTTGATACCTGTTCTTTAACTCTATTAATTTCTGTTTTGCTGGAGAAAAAGATGCGTTCTTACATAGGTCTTCAAGGTTAGTTTTAAAATAAAGATTGGCAAGTTCAAAACAAGCTTCTCTGTAATTTACGCTTCCTCCTTCAAAAGCATCACAATACACGCGCGTTTTCCCGTTTTGCAAATCAACCGATACAAAGATCGGTAAAAATCTGCCTTTATTGTTAATCCCTTCAACTTGCGTAAACACATTCATTCCCACACAAGTTTCCACGCCCATAAATGCTTCCGGCTTCACTTTGGCGGTGTCTAACAGAGTAATAATGCCAAGCTGTCTGTAAAGGTCGTTAACAGATTTTTCTATCTTGTTTTTTAATGCTTTATCTGCTCTTTCCTGTTTTCTTACCGATGAATAAGTCTCGATTTTTTCAGGTACGACAAATTGTACAACTCTTCCTGAACGACCAAACCCATTACGAACGGCACTTTTCGGATCCAAATCGAATCTTCCCAATCTGTAACTTTTTTTATCCTTTATCAAACACAAGCATCCGACTACTTTGTTCGTTTTACCAAGCATATTTAAAACACCATCGCTTTTATCTATCTGTGCCTGTTTAGTTGAATCGGTCAATGCATTTGCAATATCAGAAATATCTTTTATTTCTATACTTACGTTTAAGCAAGAATTACTTTGATCTACCCCGAAATCTTCCCTAATTTTTTCTTCAAGCTTAGAAATATAAAAGCTTTCTGTTTCATTCCCTTTATTACCGTATATTTCAAACCTTATATTGTCGGATTCAATACATGATGATACCCATTTTCTAAAAGCTTCTTTACTTTCGTAACCACATACGTCTTTTACACCCACTAAGCTACTGAATATACGGTTTTTGTTTACTCTGTTACCACATTCAGCTTCTACTGCATAATCGCTTAAAAGCTCAGCTATCTGATGAATCGCAGGCACTTTATCAAAAACGGGCACACCTGTACCGATTTTAGGTTCGACAAAAGAATATGCATTTACACTATACGGTAAAAGATATTTTAGCGAACCGCTTTCAACCATATCCCAAAGATCGGATATTTCAGGCAACTGTTCGAA
The DNA here is from genome assembly GCA_029059705.1 of Clostridia bacterium. Classification (GTDB taxonomy): domain Bacteria; phylum Bacillota; class Clostridia; order Christensenellales; family Borkfalkiaceae; genus Coproplasma. The sequence goes on along the minus strand of JAIDVM010000024.1, from coordinate 43,931 downwards.
GCCATACAAATTATAGCAATCTTTGTCCTGCCGTTTCCAATCTATACATTTATTGATTCGGCTATATTCTATTGGCACATTAAAATACTTATTTTTTGTCACAAGAATGAAAGCATTAATGCTCTCATTAAGATAAACGTCAACTTTTTTTTCGTTACCATCAGTCTTACGGGAATCAATCCACCGGCGAATACTCATGTCACACAAAAGCAACGCTCTTCTTTCCGGCGGAGTAGTTTGTACCGTAAATTTAAAAACATAAGAATATCTGCCAGTCTCGCATATAAGCACTTGGCTCATCAGCTCATTTTTACCAACACATTGCAATTCAAGAATAGTGTCTTTTAATTGTATTTTCTTGCCTATCAACTGATTAGCGGCAAGCCACGGCAAAGCGTCATAGGCTTCGTCACTTACAGTACCGTCAAAAGCAGACAGCTTAACGTTACTTTGAGAACATAATACTACCAGTTCCTGTATATCCATTTCGCTGATTAATTTTTTTGCGCTATCGATAATGTTTGGCAGCAGTTTTTTATCAAAAACATAAGTTGCGGTAATCCATACTTTGATTATCCCAAACAAGATGCTTAACCTTTGCTCGTCAAACGGAACACAGCTAGAAAGCCACCGTTCATCATTTGATGCATTATTTAATGGCTGCAACATAACAATTCCTTCCATCCACGAATTAACCATTTTTTTTAAGGTGTTTGTTGGAAGTGCATATTCATTTTTAATGTCTGCCTTCTTAAGTTTTGTGATTTGCAATAATTCGTTCTTCCATTTCAACGGAAAACCGACGTAATATATTTTACATTGAAGATTGGGGTTAATTGTAAACGCCATAGGAAAAATAGGTTTACCCGCCATAATTAATTCCTCCTTTAAATGCTTTATAGAAAGGCTCATATAATGTTTTTGCAATTTCTGCACTTGATTCAGCTTCAAAAAGTTCATCAAGATATTTACCCAAACTATCCAAACAATCAAATCCGCTTGATTCTCCGTTTACTGTTTGTGGCTTGCGAAATGCTCCGTCCATAAAATAAACTCTAGGAGCTATTTTATTCATATCTGTAATGCGAGCTAATCGCCCAAATATCTGCAAAATCAATACAAACAATGTTGATACAATATCCTTCTGTTCCTCTTCATCCAATTCGCTCAAGCCATACGCCTTATGCCCCGTTAATTTAGACCAAAAGATCATTGCTTCCTGCCTGATTCTCATATTGTAGCTCCATAAAGATTCCCCTTCGTGGCGTTCCATATGCGCTTCCATGTATCCATTAAGTTTACTGCCTTTATCCTGAATATCATCAGGAACAGACATTGGACGAACCAAAAAGAAAACAGAACCGAGAGCAGAGTGTCCGCTATCGTCAACAATATTGTATCCTCGTTCTATCGAAATCGCAGGGGCTATCAATATGTCGGCATCCATAAAAGCAAATTTAGCGATTTCACCGCGACGGATAACGCTTTCGTCAAGCTTTTTAGAATAAGAGTCCGACACCATTCTAAAAACTTTAGCTACGCAAGATTTTTTTGACAGTTCAAACTGTAGCGCTTCTTGTGCAATTCGGGCTTGATCGTAGCTATTGACTATAAGCAAAATCTTCCCTTGTTTTCTGTAAAATTCGTTTATTATGCTGTCCGAAGATTTTTGTGTTACAATTCTAAGCATTTCAGCTTTTTTATCTTTCGGCGCACCAGATACTCTTTCTATAAATCCCGATTCAAAAAATTTTGTTCTCGCCAAAAATTCTCTTTTCTTCACATCCGCTTCTATAATATAGTTGACGGCGCGGGTAACATGATATTCATAAGACCCTGCCGCCCAACTTGAGCCAGAAAGCATTATTATATGCGGACCAATAGGTTTGCCCTCTTCATTCAAACGCAAATAGGGCAAATCCTTCATAAGGCTTCGCCCGAAAGCAAATTGTCTAAACAAAACAATATCGTCTTCATTGCTCTTTTTAATACCAAATAAGTTCCCGCAGAGCGAAGAGGGTAAAACCCATTGTTGCTCTTTGAATCCTGATTGCAGAAATTCAAACAGTTCGTTTTGCCCGTATGACGTTTCGTGTGAAGCGCAATATGCATCGCTCGCTTTGCGCACAAAACTGTCAAAATAAATCAAACACAAAATTAATTTTATTCTGTTATCCTGTATTTCCGCTGTACGCTTGTCCTGCCCTTTACGTTCAAAAATATCTTTGTTATTACTTACCCACTGATTATACAGAGAATCAAACACATCAAAATCCGAGCTATCGCACGAAACTTTCATAACATTTTGTAGCTCTCTGTCAAGGCTTTTTTCCTCATCATAATCCATTAAACTATATATTCGATTATAAAGTTCATTTGATAGTTTATACTTGTTATCCTGTTGCAAATCATCAAGCAGAGACATTGCCGAAAACCAGTCACCAAACTCCAATTTGTTCCACGAACCTAGATCCCGCTTTAATGCGTATATTAGACAATTTAAAACCGATACACTCTTTCTTTGCAATTCATCATAGTGTAATCTTGCGCGGTTCTTGTTTCGTTCAATGCTCGATAATTGCATATAGTAACTGCAATCGTTGGCGCACTCATTGATATATGCGTTAAAGCTCGTATCTGGCATAAACAATCTGTCAAGTGTTTTTTGAACCTTATCGCTTTCATCAAAGATTACAATATCAAAAGAATCCAACACGCAGTTGAAAAACGCCTCTCTGTTTTTACCTACTCTCGTCATTGCAAAGCCTGCGACAGTAGTAAGAACGACATTTTTTGTGTAGCACTCACGCAACATTCTTGTACCATTGCACACATCGAAATGCGGACATATATAAGCACGGTTGCTCTTATAAAGAGAATAACAAGGCTCTTTACCATAAACAACACATGCATCCTCGCTTTCATTCATTCCATCAATTACACACGCATTAGTAAGGTATTTCGATACATCTCGTGACAAACAAGTTTGTCCGTCACGTACAATCTGATTTATATATTTTAACCTTTCTTTTCTACCGACTAAAGGACAACTGTCAATTTTTAAGTTTTCAAAGTAACTTTGCATATTGAATACATCTACAACCGTATCCAAAACAATGACTATTCTTTTCCCGTTTTTGCTTGCCCAAAACGCAAGTACTTTTATCAGCGTGGATTTCCCCGAACCAACCATGCCTACAATATTAACAACTTCTTGTATTGTTAACTCCGTTGCAACGAAAACTTTACCGCCATTATCTACAGATTTAATTACATTGCTTTTTAGAACATCATAACAGTGGTCACCCTTATTGATCGCGGACATTTCCTTAGCACAGTCGAGCAACTCATCTATTGTTACAGTAATAGGTTCTGCCTTACCGTTTCTTCCGCTTTTAGACTCTTCTGAAATTGCGTAATTATATCTGCAAGAAAATTCTACTTGCATTTTCTTGGAATTTTCCCTGCCTCCGTTATTGTCGAAATAATATGTAAATTTCCCATCATCCGCTGTAGGGTAATTTTTGTTTTCAAAAATATTAGTCTGCCAAAATTTTTCCCATTCCTTCATGCGGTCATCAAATTTAAAAGGATAACCGTCAGGAGCCTTCTGTAAAATTATTTTACCGTCTTCAAGCGTTTCAAATTCAAATGCCCGCAAGCCATTATATCGCGACGCTTTGTATTCTTTATAATCATCCTGCCAAAACTTTTTTGATCTATAATAACCCAAAGTCAAACGAGCACACTGTAATATATAGTCTTGTTTACCACTTTGGTTCATGTTTATGAGATGATAACCCGTAAACAATAGGTACGCTTTTCCTGGATCTGGTTCAGAAGAAAAAGTCATTAAAAGATATAACACCGCTTCCACTGAAGCAAACCGCTTTAAAGACATAGCGTTTTCCATATTGCTAAAGCTTGCCGCTAATGGTTCATAGTAAGTTTCGTTGTTTCTTTCACTCATTGCATTCACCCAATTTTGCTTTTATTAAAGCTTTAATTTTACTTAACGTTACGCAAATCACGTTTTTTTGTCCTGATAAGCATTTATTTACTATATTTGTATAATTTGTGATTCTTCTCTTACATTCGTTTGGAACCACATAAAAACCCTTTTGGTAATCTCCGGATGGAAAGCCACCGTCTTTTTCAATTTTGCTTCGCAAAGAAATCGGGTTACTATACGCCTTTGCGTCAACTTCCCACTTAGAATTATCTGGAAAAACAATTTCTATATCGTATCTATCCATATATGGCCACAGAGAATACTCCAAATTGTTTCTCTCACAGAAAGAGGCAATTTCTATTTCCAATTTTCCCGGAATGGCGAAATACCTCATTATACCTTTTTTTAATCTATAAACTGAGCGACTAGTTCCGTCTAATTCCTTAGAAGGTCGCTTTTTTAAACAATCGTCTGACATGCATATGTAGCCGTACGCATCTTTCGTCATCGTCCAACCGCAGACAGGACAACAATACGCTTTTTCTTCGAAAGGTTCATAGGCCAAAGTAATTGCGTATGCGGCTGTTACATCGGCTAAATCGCATCGTATTTCCCTCAAAACACCGTCATCAATAATCGGGTGTTCTATTACAAATTTTCTTACCTTACAATAATTATCCTGATTTAATCTTTTCAGCTGCTCATACAACGAGTACTCGTCAGTCTCTTCAATTATACTGTCTTTCGGTTCGTTGACATTGCCTTTTTCCTGCGTTTCTAAAAACTCTATACACTCTTCACTTGGCACATAAAGCTCACTCCCATTTCCTCTACGATACGACAACGCATCGTAAAAATAAAACGGTTGCTCTCTCAATTTCAATTTTTCGCACGCTTTAATATCCCAACCGTCAAACCATTCGTTAACAGGCTTTAATATGAATTTCGATAAAAAAGCGTTCTCGTCGGAATAATCAAATATATCTTCCCCCATTCCCCCGATTTCAATCGCTGTCGCCAAAAACATATTGATGCCACGCTGCAAATTCATACTGTACGGATAACTATGAGGGTTCTGTTTTAATAGCTTATCTTTTTCCATCAATCCTCTGGCAATAAACCAGAACGCTTTGCGCAAATGTATAATTTCCATTTTTCTCCTTAAACAAAAAGGCATCTCTTTGTACAAGAGACGCCATATAAATAAATTTTTTCTTAGGTCTTTTTTAATTAAATTTTCTCTAGTACGTCCAAATTATAACATACAATTTTTAATTTGTCAACACTTGTAATTATTTATATATTCATTTTAGATATTGGATATATTGCTGATTTTGTATAAATGAATAAGAAATAAGAAAAGCCAACTCTATTAGATGTTTTAAAGTGTTTCCATTTGTCTTAATTTATATAAATCTGTAAATATCAGAATGAAAGAATTTTTGTCCAACCATAGGGTTGATTTATAAGACCTGAAAAACGGCAAAAACCATAGGGTTGAAACGACTCTCAGTTCAACATTAGTTCAACTTTGTACGCAAATACATATAAAAATGGATAAATACAGATTAGCACAATTTCAGCCCCATTATCGCGTCTTAAAGCCATTTTTTGCGAAAAAATTGAGCTTTCTTGATACATATTAAGACGATTTGAACCCCCGAAATTTCTTGGGCAACAACCCTATGGTCGGCGCAACGATTGCAGTTGCGGTTGCCGTTCAGGAAGCAATGACTAAATAAGAAAACACAGAATATTGTGCTTTGATTTAATTCGATAAAAAAAGCGGTCTCATTGAGACCGCTTTTTTAATATTGCATTTATGATTGTAATTTTTATAATTCTTTAATTTCAACAGACGTTATCGACAATAAATCCAACTTAATGACAAACCAACGCTGATAAGGCATACATGCGCCCCCATGACCTAGTGGTAAAGGTTCTACATAGAAATTAATATTTAAAACATCGTCTATTAGTTTTACGCTTTTAATATAACAAGGTCTAATATTATCTATAGTCCAAGTATAAACTATAAGCATCTCTTGCTTAAAATTTACCACAACGTCAAAATCACCGTTTAATATGTTACATTTTTCCTCTTCGCTTTTAATTACGAATGTTCTTGATTTTGGAAACGAACCATCTATTAATACACCTTCATGATTCGACCAAGCAGTATAATTATTTTTTACAAAATTCTCGTTTAGCCATTCACCAGAGTAGTTATAGCTGTCACTTACTATTTCGGCGTTGTATGGTACCTTGCAACCCGCCAAACAAAATAAACTCATTATTATTGCCCCGATTATTGTTATAAAACCAACTATCTTTTTTGCCATATATTTCTCACCCATACAAAAAAAATTCTTGTAAAATCTTTAATCAAATTCTACCGTATTTCGGCAATTTTGTCAATATGCAGTTAAAAGTCAAAGCAGAAACAAAAAAATCACGGGCGGAGGAACAATTGTCCCCCCGCCCGTGTTTTGGAGAAAAAATTTAAAAAACAAAAATGTTGGGTAAAATCAAACTCCGGAATACGCGGAGAAGCCGCCGTCAATCGGCAACACCACGCCCGTAATAAAGCCCGCCGCTTTATCTGAAACAAGGAACAGCACCGAGCCGAGCAGTTCTTCCGCCTCGCCGAATCTGCCCATTGGCGTAGCCGCAAGTATCTTGCCCGTGCGCGCCGTGGGAGTACCATCCGCGTTCCACAAAAGCGCGGCGTTTTGCTTTGTTGAAAAGAAACCGGGGGCGATTGCATTTACGCGTATGCCGATTTTTGAAAAATGCACGGCAAGCCATTGCGTAAAGTTGGAAACAGCCGCCTTTGCGCCGCTGTATGCGGGGATTTTGGTGAGCGGTGTAAACGCGTTCATGCTTGAAACGTTTAATATGCTGCAACCTTCGCGCCCGAGCATATCCTTTGCAAACTCCTGCGTGGGCAAAAGCGTGCCGAGCATATTAAGATTGAACACGAACTCTACGCCGTCCTTATCCAAATCGAAAAACGATTTCGTATCGGCGTCGATATCACCGTCTTCGTAATATTCCTTATCCGTCTGCGCCTTGGGGTTGTTGCCGCCCGCGCCGTTAATTAAAATGTCGCATTTGCCGAAGTCCGCAAGCACTTTTTTATGGCACTCGGCAAGGCTTTCTCTTTCGAGCACGTTAGCCGCATAGCCCTTTGCGATGCCGCCGTCCGCTACTATTGCTTTTGCATACTTTTCCGCAGCTTCGAGATTTCTGTCCAAAAGCGCCACTTTTGCGCCCGCAGCCGCCAATGCATCGGCCATGAGCGAGCAGAGCACGCCGCCCGCACCCGTAACTACAGCAACCTTACCGGTTAAATCAACGCCTATCGGCAATAATTCTTTTTTCATTAATAAATCCTCTTTATTTATTTTTTTCAACCGCTTCGAACAAGCCGTTTAAGTAAGCCGCACCCAAAGCTCTGTCGTAAAGTCCGTAACCGGGCTTGCCGTCCTCGCCCCAGATATTTCTGCCGTGGTCGGGGCGGATATAACCGTCAAAACCGCCTTTTACGAGCGCCTTTGCAATTTCGTAAATATCCACGTTGCCGCAGGACGTCTGGTGTCCGTTTTCGTAAAAGTCCGTTTCGTTAGTAAATTTAAGCTGGCGCAAATGCGCAAAGTATATGCGGTTTGCATACTTAGCCGCCATTTTAGGCAAATCGTTAAATCTGCCCGCACCTAAGCTGCCCGTACAGAACGTTATGCCGTTGTGTTTATTGGGCACAGCCTTGAAAAGTCTGTCGTAATCCTCTTCCTTTCCCACAATGCGCGGCAAGTCGAATATATCCCAAGGCGGGTCGTCGGGGTGAATTGCCATATTTATCCCCGTTTCGTCGCACGCCGGCATAATGCCGTTAAGGAAATACACGAGGTTTTCAAACAGTTTTTCGTGCGTGACGCTCTTGTATTCGGCAAGCAAGCCGTTTAATTCTTCGCTCGTATAGCTTTCGTCCCAGCCGGGCAAGCGCAGGTTATGCTTATCCAATTTGTTAAAGTCGGCTTCGCTGTAAGAAAGACATACGCTTCCGTCAGGCTGAACATAATGCAAATTCGTTCTGAACCAATCGAACACAGGCATAAAGTTGTAGCAAATGCACTTTACTCCCACTTTGCCCAAATTGCGGATATTTTCGGCATAGTTGGCTATTAATCTGTCCCTCGAAGGCTTGCCGAGCTTGATATCCTCGTGCACGGGAACGGATTCGATAACTTCCATTTCCAAGCCCGCTTTATCGCAAAGCTCTTTAAGCCTTTTGATTTTGTCAAGCTCCCACACTTCGCCTACGGGCGTATCGTAAACGGCGGTCACAACGCCGCTCATGTTTTGGATTTGCTTGATATATTCAAGAGGAATACTGTCTTTTTCGCCGTACCAGCGGAAAGTCATTTTCATATTATTTTTGCTCCTTATCCCCGCCGTTTGTATCTTGCGCGGGAGTTTCGGTTTCCTGTTCGGACTTAATCGTTTCCTCTACCGCGGGTTCGGACTGAACAACCTCAACGTTTTCCTGCAAGGTTTCAGCGGCGGATTGATTTGCGTAAAGCTCCTTTATTTCGTCCGTTCTGAACTCTTCGGGAATGTCAACCGCGTTAGACGAAGGCTCGCCCGAAACTTTTTCGTGTTTGGTGAAAACTTTGTTGTAAATTTTATCGAGGAAGTTTTCCTTTTCGACGATTACTTGACCCGTCTTTTTATTGACGCGGGGTTTTTGTTTGAGTACGAACATGTCGGGCACCTGGTCGATTGTCTGCCACGTTTTCATTGCCTCTTCCATCGTCATGCCGCCGTTTACAGCCGCCTTTCTTACGGCGTTAACCGCCTGCACTTCCTGCAATCTTTTGCCTGATAAGCCGTAGCGCGTCATGCAGAACGTGGTAACGAGCCATGCCAGCATAGGAAGAACGCAGAAGCAGATTATGCAGGAAAGCTGCATGCCGGGCATATAGGTGGTGCTTTCGCCGGGGAGAGCGGTGAGCCCAGGAACGAGAACAACAATGAAAAGCTGTAAAAGAAGCGTTTGCAAGGAAGAAATAAGTTTATCAACAAGCGAGAAAATAGTGCCCATTATGCCGGGAACGTATTTACCCGAACGGTAAGTTTCGTAGTCGGTGCAGTCGGCAACCATTGGAATGGTTAAGTTGTCGCAGCAGTTAAACGCGCCGTAACCGCAGCCGTACAAAATTATAAAGAATATTGTGTACGCGTTGATAGTTAAATGGAAGCCGCCTTCCATGGAGAAAAGCGAAAGGTGCGTTGCCGCGTTTGCGGGGTCGTAAATGCAGAGCATTATCAAAACGCCTATATAGAACAGGAACGCGAAAACGGTAAACTGTGCAACGCCGCGCTTTTGTCCCTTTCTGCCCGCCGTTTTACTGCCCCACAGGAAGAAAATTCCCATGAACACGAAGCAAAGCGCATAGAACGGAATATAAAGTCCGTTGTAGTCGCCCATAAGGCAACCGTATAAAAGGAACGCGACCGCACTACTTGTTGCAACCGTGGAGGCAAGCTTGTTTAAGCCCGAAGAAAGCACGAGCCAGCGGATTTCCTTATTTCCCTTTAATATGCCGATGTAATCCTTAATTTTTGCAGGTTCACCCGCGACGCCCCAGAATTCGGGTCTGTCTTTGTTCCATATAGCGGCAACCGCCATAATCGTATAAATAGCTGAAACCACTACTACGAAAGGCACCATTATGTTATAGAACTGCGCACCGTATGCAGCGCCGCGCAAATATACATAGGTTAAGTTGGGATTTAACGATTCCAGCACAGCCGTATATTTCGATGCGTTAGCGCCGAGCTCGGTTATAATTTCGGCTACGCTCTTACCGCCGTTTGCAACCGTTTCTTCATAAAAGATAATTCCCTTTTGGCAAATAGCTTCGTTTGTTAAAACGCCGCCCGCCATTATGTTAACCAAAACGATGGAACCTATCATTCCTATCATGTTCCAGATAACGAACTGCGACCTCTGTTTGGGGTCGTTGGTGAGGCAGGTTTGCCCCGCTTTGGTAACCGCGCACTGGCAGGTGTAGCCCAAAACGTAAATTATATAGCTTATGATATAAAGCACCCATTGCAACCAGATAATGCCGTTTGCAAGCTGCGCTACGAGCATCATCAAAATTACCGAAAACGCAAGCATTACGTTGCCGATAATCATAAACGGACGGAACTTGCCGAGTTTGATCTTGGTTTTGTCCATCATGCCGCCCAGAACAGGGTCGGTTACGCCGTCGAATACGCGCATTAAAGGCGCAAACAAGCTTGCAAAGGTACTTACGCCGATTGCCACCACGCTTGAAACGACAACGCCGCCTATTGCGCCGGCAGTACTACCCGTAAGCGCAAGCACCGCCCAATAAACGAAATAATTGTAAAAGGCAAAATAAACGTTGGTCGCCGCATTATTAAACGGAAACAACGCTATCTGCCAGCCCTTCGCACGGTTAACCGCTACGTTACCCGCAGTACTCATGTTCTTTACCCCCATAAAAAGTTAGTTTATTACATTTTCTTAATATATGATACACCTAGGACTAAAAAATTTCAATTGCATTTTTTTTGTAATCGTATTGCATTTCTTCCACTCTTATGATATAATATGGTTATGTTCAGTTTTGTTTACAAAAATATAGACTTTGCGCACAAGCTTGACGGGCATTCCACGCCTTCAAGCGATTTTACCAAGCACATGCACGACCATTACGAGCTGTTGTACCTTGTGCACGGGAATATCAATTATACAGTCGAATCCGAAACAAAAAAGCTTGGCGCGGGCGAGATAGTTTTGATGTCCCCGGGCATGCTGCACTTCGGCATTGTAGACCCTTCCACGCCGTATGAGCGCTATGTTTTGAAGTTCCCCGCAAAGCTTTTGCCCGAATTTCTGCTTAAAGAAATAGAGGATTTAAAGTTCTGCGGCATAATTGCAAAAGTGCGGGAATTATTTGAAGAGCTTGACGCTATTTATGCGTCGTTCAACGACGAAGAACGCAATCTTTTAATGATTACAACGCTTTTTCGCATACTCGTGCGCGTTTATAAAAACGAAACTCACGCCACCGACGAACAAATTCATAACAATGCTATTATTGCCGAGGTTACGGATTATATAAACGCTAACATAAACAGACCTATTACGCTTGCGGATATTTGCAGGGATTTGCACTTTTCAAAGTCTTACATAAGCAGCGAATTCAGCAAGGAAATGAATACGCCCGTTATGACCTACATAAAGCACAAAAAGATAATTGCGGCGCACCGCAAAATAACCGAAGGCAAAACTAAGCTTGTGGAAGTTGCCGAAGAGTTCGGCTTTCCCGAATACTCCACCTTTTACCGCAACTACAAAAAGATAATCGGTTATCCGCCGCTTGAAGGCAAAAAATAACCGCATAAATTCTTTAAAGGACGATTTGCAATAAAATTTAACATTATCTGCAATGGATTAGACGGCTTGATAATGTTAAAATATTAAATAATACATGCGGAATAATTTTAAAATTTTACCGCAAAATCACAATCGGGGGATTAAATTTGAAAACTGTTACAAACCTGAACAAAGACTGGAAATTTATTTATTCCAAGGACAATACCGAACATCAAGTAAACGTTCCGCACACCTGGAACGGCGACGACGGGCAGGACGGCGGAAACGATTATTACCGCGGCACGTGCACTTATATCAAGCACATAAAAAAGCCCGAATATCCGGCGGACGGCGCGGTATATCTTGAATTTAAGGGCGTAAACGCCTCGGCAAAGGTTTACGTAAACGGCGAGTTGGCGGGCGAACACGACGGCGGTTATTCCACCTTCCGCTGCAACATAACCGAGTTTTTAAAGGACGAAAACGAAATTAAGGTTGAGGTTGACAACTCGGTAAACGACAAGGTTTATCCGCAGCGCGCCGACTTTACCTTTTACGGCGGCATATACAGGGACGTAAATCTAATATGCGCCGACAAATGCCGCTTCGATTTGGATTACTTCGGCTGTAATCCCATTAAGATTGACCCCGTTGTAAAGGGAACTGACGGACACGTTACCGTAACCGCATACGCGGCGGAAGGAACGGTTAAAATAGCAATTTTGGACGCCGACGGCACCAAGGTTGCCGAAATAGAAAACGGCGGTACGGCGGTTATTAAAAACGCGCACCTTTGGGACGGCGTAAACGACCCTTACCTTTATAAAGCCGTTGCAACTCTTTCGCAAAACGGCGAGATTTGCGACGAAGTTAGCGCGAACTTCGGTTTCCGCACCTATAAAGTAGACCCTAAGAAAGGTTTTTATTTAAACGGCAGATTATATCCTCTCCGCGGCGTGTGCCGTCATCAGGACAGACCGCACATCGGCAACGCTTTAACCAAGGCTGAGCACGACGAAGATATGGCGCTTATTAAAGAAATAGGCGCAAACACGCTGAGGCTTGCCCACTATCAGCACGACGATTATTTTTACGACCTGTGCGATAAGGCGGGGCTTGTTGTCTGGGCGGAAATACCCTATATTTCGCGCCATATGTCGGGCGGCAACGAAAACGCAATAAGCCAGATGACCGAGCTTGTTTTGCAGCAGTACAACCACCCCTCCATCGTTTTCTGGGGATTATCCAACGAGATAACCATGATGAAGACGAACAAAAAGGATATGCTTGCAACGCATAAAAAGCTTAACGATTTGTGCCACAAATTAGACCCGAGGCGTTTGACTACCCTTGCGTGCTTTGCAATGTGCTCGTTCGGAAACAAATCCGCGCACATAAGCGACGTGGTAAGCTGGAACTTATATTTGGGCTGGTACGTACCCGGACTGTTCTTAAACGACGTATGGATTAAGCTGTTCCACGCGTTCTATCCCAAGCGCGCTATAGGCTATTCGGAATACGGCGCGGAAAGCATGCCCAACCTCCATTCGGCAAAGCCCAAGAGATTTGACAACACCGAGGATTATCAGCTTATTTACCACGCTTACATGCTTGAATTCTTTGCGCGCAATCCCTATTTGTGGGGCACGCACGTTTGGAACATGTTTGACTTTGCAGCTGACGGCAGAAATCAGGGCGGCGACCCCGGAATGAACCACAAAGGGCTTGTAACCTTTGACAGAAAGACGAAAAAGGACGCCTTCTACCTTTACAAAGCGTATTGGTCGAAAGAACCCGTTTTGCACCTTTCGGGCAAGCGTTATAAAAACCGTACGGGCAAAAAGACGACGATAACCGTAGTTTCAAACGTCGGCGCGGTTGAAATTTTCAACAACGGCAAGCTTGTTGCAAAACCCAAGGCGCAAAAGGGCGGCAAGGTGTTTAAGTGCAAAATAAAGCTTGAAGCGCAAAACGAAATAACCGTTAAAGCGGGCGGTTTAACCGACGGCGCAACGTTTGTAAAAGTAAACAAGCCCGACCCTTCGTATAAAGTAACTTCGGGCAACAGCATGAGCTGGGAAAAGTAAATAAAAATTTATCCAAAAAATCAGGCGCAGTTAAATACTGCGCCTTTTTGATTGTTTTTCGATAAATATTTTAATAAATAACACTTTCAAGTCTGTAAGCATCATTTGCGGGTATTGCTATAATTGCAACTTTACCGTTTTTAAATTTTATTTCATATTTGGGTCCTTTCTTTTGTTGGTTGGAACCCATCTTAAAATACGTTTCTTGCTGTAATACTTTTGCCGATTCTATATCTTCTTTAGAGAATATAAAATCATCTATTTTTTCTCCGTAAATCATCAATTTGTTTTTGTTTTGTTTTTCCCCTCTTCCCAAATAAGCATAGGGTAAATTACCATTTCTGAAATCAGAACCTGTAACAACCCCAAAATTATTCGAGTTTAATCTTTTAAACATTGTAAAAAAGCCTGCCATATTAATTCACTCCTTAAAATTATTTTAGTACTTAAATTATACAAGAAGATTTCTTCTTTGTCAAATATTTTAAGAAGATTTCTTCTAATATTATTGCATGGATAGTTTAGGACAAAGAATTAAAGAATTGCGAATTGAAAACAACCTGTCTCAATTACAACTTGCAAAACTGATTGGAGTAAGTCAAAAGGCTATAGATTATTGGGAACGTTCAGTAAACGAACCGAAAGCGAGTTACATAATTAAGTTAGTCAAAACCTTTAATATTTCATTTGACGATTTTTTTGAAGACATTGTGTAACCAAATAATTTTGCATCTTAAAATTTAATTTTTGTTTAGTATGTTGCGCCGCTTATTAAAAAAACTCTTGGAAATATCCAAGAGTTTTTTTAATTATTACCTATGAAAATTGCGCATTGCCGCGCCCTTCGTTTACTTTAACGCGTTATCAGTCTTCCTTTTTAAACACGTATTGGTCTAAAAGCTTCCATGTGGTTGTGCCTACTACAAACGCAAGGCTCAAACCGAAGAGCACGTAAACCGTAACAGAAACGCCGGTAAATATCAAGTCGCGGCTTGCATACCACGCGGGTTCGTAAGTGTAAGTAACCGTCGTGTTGCCAATCATGTTCATTGCATTACTGTTCGCAACGGTATACAGAATTCTCGTCATCGCTTCAACCGCGCGGTTGTCGTATCTTGCGTCGCCGAGCGAACCGACAACGTCGCCGCTCGTCGTACTAATCGCGCCGTCCAAAAGGCATACGCCCGAAAGCATTCCCGCGCCGAGGTTCTCGCCGGGGGCAGCATAATAGTCCGAAATCGCAAATCCCGCCATACCGGCTTCGCCGCGCAGCCACCTTGTCATAAGGTTATAACTGTTGCCCGTCCAGCCCGTTCCAAGCTTGTTAAACGCAATCATTACGTTCATCGCGTCGCCGATTTCAATTGCCATTTCAAAGGGACGGAGATAAATCTGGCGGAACGTCTGCTCGTCAATCCACGCTTTATAGCCTGTTCTGTTCGTTTCCTGGTCGTTCAACACAAAGTGCTTGTTATAAACGTAAAGTCCTTTTTCCTGTGCGCCAAGCGTTTCCATCGCGCCCATCATACCCGTTAAGAACGAGTCGTCCGAATAGAACTCGCCCGCTCTTCCGTGATAAGGGTTGCGCTGCAAGCCCAAACCGAATCCGTATAAGCCTGCGGCTCCCGCCCAAAGCGCGTCTTCGCCTATTGCCTGACCTACAAGATAAGCAAGCTCGTTGTTAAACGTAGCCGCAATTATTCCTTCGCAGGGATAACCAGTGGGATAGCATTTTTTGGAATTCGAATCGAAGGCGTACATAAATCCTGCCTTCTCATTGCCTGCCTTCTTGCCCATTTCGTCGTTATAGCCGAACGCCCATTCTAAACCGTTCGAAGCATTCTGGTCGTTTGTTCCGGGCTTACCTATGCTGTCTATACCCCTCGTCTGGCGCAAACCGTCTTTAAAGAAGTCGATAAACTCGTTTTTAGTGAGCTGCCCTACCAGCTCCGACCATTTCTTAACGTCGTCTTCCGAAGCACCGCGCGCAGGGTCGTATTCCACGCCTATTAAATCCACAAGCTTCCACGTGCTGGTGCTGCTGCCGAATTCATACGCGTTTTCGTTGAACTCCACGTCGTAATAATTAGCATACGCGGTTATCTCGTCCGAAGTAATGGGGCCGTATTTACTGAATGCGCCCGTGTTAGCCGAACCGGATACGCTCTTGCCGCTCGCACCTATTCTGCCGCCCGTTATTGCCGCGGTCTTGTTCCAGTCATAGCGCGAGAACACCATATCCGTGTTAGGCGCCACGTCCTGAAAGAGATTGCGAACTTCGTCCGTTGTACCCTGCGTCCAGTATTTATAGCTTGCCGAACGCTCCGCGTCAACGTGTACCGTTGCAACGTTTGCCGCGTTGCCGTCGCCGTACTCTTTGTTAATATAAGTGTTGGCAGCCGTACCGCCTTTCTTTAAATAAATGCTGTTCACGGCTTCGTGCGAGTTTCTTGCCGCCGCAAGATGATAATCGCCTTCCGCAAGCACGTAACCGCCGCCGGTATAGTTTTCACCGCCGTTCAGCGTTGCGTCATAAGCTGCAAACCACTTGTTGGCGTCTATATTAATTTTTACCGTTTCGGACTGGTTGGGCGCAAGCAAAGAGGTCTTGCCGTAGCCCACAAGCTGAACCGAAGGCTTTTGAACGCCGTGTTCCTTGTCGGTCGCAGCTTCGGCCTGTTGCAGATAAATCTGCACGATTTCCTTGCCGGCAACCTTACCCGTGTTGGTTACGGTTACTTCAATAATTAAATCGTCGCAGTCGCCGAGGTCGTCACCCGTTGCCCTTCTTTCATCTTCGGGTCTTAACTTGCCGTAATTACCCGAATAATTTTTGTCGTTGCTTGCCATAAGTCCGCCCGAATAATAATTCTTGGCGGGGTCATTGTCCTTAACAACTTTAACGTCCGAATACGAGAACGTCGTATACGAAAGTCCGTAACCGAAAGGATATGAAATCTGCGTGCCGTAATCGTAAGTTCCCGCATTTTCGCTGTTTAAAAGCACGTCCTCGTAACGCGTTTCCGCATAGCGGTAACCTACGTACATGCCCTCCATATTAACTATGTTGCTGAAATTACTTATCGCGTAGTTTTGCGTTGAGGGGTTTGCCTCTCTCGAAGTATACCACGCAGCCGAAAGTCCGCCCGAAGGATTAACCTTGCCGGCAAGCACTTCCGCAACCGCCCTTATGCCGTCCGAACCGGGGAAGCCTATCCACATTGCCGCTTCTATGCCGTATTCGTCCAAAAGCTTGGGGATATCCTCCTGCGGCGGGTTTGCCTGATTGAAAAGAACGATTACTTTATCGTAATTTTTGCCAAGCTCCTGCAAAAGATTTTTTTCATCCTTTGTAAACGCAAGATAATCAACGTCTTCTGCAACACCGTCATTATTGTCGTAAGCTATCGAAGCATGCTGGCGGGAGCCGTCGGAGTTTAAATCGGCGGATTCGTTAGCCATTCTGCCCGTAACGTATATCGCGGTGGTGTTTTTGCCGAAGTTTGCAATGTCCTTAGCGTTATTATCTATCTCGTTCCAGTTCGCTTCGGTAAGAGCGGGAAGTCTACCGTTTTTGTTGCCCGCGTAGCCGTAAGCGTTTAATCCCCAAAATCCTACGTCGTCGTATCTTCTGTATTTCGTGCCGGCTTCGGAGTTATACCATTGCTCCAGCTTTTTGTTCATTGTAAATCCCGCGGCTTCGAACTCGTCGTAAAAGAACTGTCTTAAATCCACTTCCGACTTGCCGTTATAAGCCTTAGGGTCGTTAATCTTGTTGTTGCCCGCGCCGTCAAGGCAATACATCGGGTCGTAAGCGGTTACGCCGTAAAGGCTTACCTTTTCACCCGCGGAAAGGGGCAATGCGGGCGCGGTTACTTCGTTTACGGTTACGTCCGCATTCTTCAAAAGAACCGTACCCTCGGCTTGCGTCAGTCTTGCAATCTGCGCGTTGCCGTTAAGGTTATCCTCAACCGAAGAATACCACGTTTTGTATCTTACGGGGGCTTTGCCCGTGTTTACCGTCACCGAACCGCCGGTGTCTTTGAAAACGAACTTCGATAAAAGGTTTTCAACGCTTTCGTTATAAAGAAGATTTCCTATTATTATCACAATGCCCAGCAAAACAGCCAACACGTTGACCGCCGTTTTTGCCACGGTGTGAAGAATATTTCTTATTTTAGTTGACTTCATCGGTTGCCGCCTCCGTATTATTTACTTCTTCCTTTTGAGTATTTTCAGGTTTTGTTTCCTTGCTTAATTTAAGCAAAGCCAAAACGTTTGCCGCCACAGCGCATACTACAAGCATAATCACGCAAGCAATCAGCGCGCCTACGCCCTGTATAGAGGCGATGTTAAAGCCCGTCATTCCCTGTCCCTCTATTTCCGAAAGGAAATGCGCGAAAACCTCGCAAAACATAGCCACTAACGCGCCGTAGCTTGCAGCTGCAACAAGCGCAACGCCGATTTTTTCATGTCCGACAACCGAGGTTGCGACAAACAATATTAAGCCGAGAGTTACAAGCACCGCGGGTAATGCGGTGGCGCCCGCAAAACCGAGCGCACCGCTTGCCACAATGCCCGCTATCCACGCGATTAGCGTTATCGCCGCCGCGATATAATAGGCAATCTTTCTCGTATTGATGAAATTAAGGAAAAAATTCTTTATCTTATCCATTTATGCGTCCTCCCCGTCTTTAAGTCCGCCGACAGCCGCGCCGAGATAAGCGTCCGAAAGGTCGACGCCATTTGCCGCGTCCGCCGTTTTTGCAACCGCCGCCGAAGTTTCGCCGCTGTTTAAAACAACGTTAATCGAAATGCCCAGCTTCATATCCGTAACAGCCTCGATAACCTTAAAGTACGCGATTACGTTTTTGTTAGCGGAGCCCTTGGTGTAAGTAACGTTGAACGTAATGCAGATACTCTCGCCGGGGGCAAGGTTAATATCGCTTACGGGCCCTTCAACGTCTGCGCCGCTATTTACGCCCTGAACGGAAAGATGCAGCGCGCTTGTTCCAAGATTTTCAAAGTTGTAATAGAAAGTATGCTGCTTGTTGAGCGCAACAACCGCAGTTCCTCCGTCGTTGTTGGAAATCATCGCCGCCGCACGGAAAGCGTCGCCCGCGGCAAGCGTGCCGTTATATTTAAGGAAGTTGCCCAGCTCAGCATATCCGCCGTTGCCGCCGCCTATGGGCGTGGTGTTGTTATACTTGTCGGTAATCGCGACGAATTTATCCGTCGTAGCTCCGCCGTAAGCGTTCATCGGCTTGTTGGAATACTGGTTGTTGCAGAATACCAACGGTTTGCCGTCTATCGTCTTATCGTCGAAGTTCTGCATAACCGCGGTGCCCGCTCTTCTGGTGAAATAAGGCGCAATTTCCATTTTGGCGTCGGTTATAACAACGTCGCCGTTAAGAATTCTGTTTCCGTTGCCCACTTCGTACCAGCCGATTATTTCTCTGCCGTCAGCAATTTCGCCCTTAATCTGCTCATTGGTGGGCAGCACAAGCGTATCGCCCGTCTGAACCTGCGTAATATAATCGTCCGCAAGAGTTAAGCCCGCAGGCAATATCACGTTGACGGTTGCCGACTTCGACAGCTCGGGTTTTATAGTGATATCCGCGTTCAGAACGGTTTTTTCGTCTACGGGGTTACCCGATTTGTCAACCCATCTTATTATTTTGTTGGGAAGCGTGTTGGTAATATGTCCTGCCTCGGGCAAAACCAGCTTGTCGCCTTCCTGGAATAATCTAACATACTCTTCGCTTACCGTAATCCCCGCAGGCAACTCAAGCGTAACCGTCACGTCCTTTGTGAACACGGGTTTAAGCGTAACGCTTTCGGTAATAATCGTCTTGTCCGCAACCACGCCGCCTTCGGCATACTCCCAGTAAAGCAGATTATGGCGCGTTGTATTGCTTATCTGCTCCTTGGTGGGCAGCACGAGCGTATCGCCCGTCTGTTTCAGCGTTTCGTATTCGGGTTTAATTGCAAACCCTTCGGGAAGTCCCGTAAACGAAATTATTGCGTCCTCCGTCAAAACGGGTTCTATTGTAATGTCACCCTTGATGCGCGTGCCCTCGGTAACCGCAGTCTGATTGGAATTGGAATATACCCATCCAAGCAAATTGTGTCCCGTTCTGTTGTTTATCTGCGCGGCAGAAGGCAGCACGAGCGCGTCGCCCGTCATAACGTTCGTATTGTAACTGCTTGCAACCTTAAAGTTGTCAGGAAGATTCAAAGTTATTGTCGCAGGCGCTTTTACCGTGTTGTCGTCTACCGACATAGTAATGCCAAGCTCCACCTTTTCAGCGTCCTCTTCAAGCTTTATCAGCGTAAGCGTGTTATCGTCTTTTTTCGTGTTTCTTACCTTTATCGCAACGGTTTTATATTCGCCGGGCTCAACGGTTATCACGTCCGAAGCGACGCGGTTTGTCGGGGCTTCCCAGTCGTACCCCGCAAACATCTGGTAAACGGTGAAAGAAACAGCGCTTTCGCCGTAGTTTTTAAATCCGAAATTATATGTATAGGTCTTTCCGGTCTCTCTCTTAACAGCAGTAACCGACCTGAAATAGCTTCCCTTTTCAAGCGGTTTTTTAATCAAAATCCTTTTTGCAATTAAATTTTCGATTAAAGCGTTTCCGCTCTCAATCGCATATTCCTCGTTGTCTTCCAAATCCGTGCCGTCTGCGGCAAAATAGTAGTCGCCTATTTTCTTTGAACCGAACAGCGCGCTTTCGCCTTTTTCGGGCGCAAAATAGGGCAAAACGGTAACCGCAGCACCCGCCGCAACGTAATCGTTAAGCGAAATAAACGAGTCTATCGCTCCGCCCTCGTCCAAAATCGCAAAGCCTTCCACCTTGTGCCCGCCGAGAGTAGCTTCGTCAAAGTCCGAAGGCTTAATCTTTTCGCCTATCGTCAGCGAAAAATTATTCTCCCCGCCCTTAAACTTAACGTCCGAGCCTTCGGCAATCGTAATAAGGGTTGCCTTGGGCGGAACAGCCGCCTCATATCCGTCTCCCAAATCGGGACGGGTAGAACCGGTTTCATCCTCGTTCCAGTCGTACGCGTCGTTGATGTTTACGTTACTGCCCCCGCCTTCGGGCGGAACAAACGGCTCGGGGCTTACGCATCCCGAAAAGGGAATAATAAGTCCGCTCGCAAGCAGTCCGGCAACCATCAGCTTACCAAACTTTTTCATATATAATTCCTCCGTTTATATTGTTTCTTACTTAGTGCGGCTTGCGCCGCGTTTTGCTATTAATGTTTTTTTATTGCCGTCAGAAAGACGGCAATAAGGGGCATGCCCCTTGAGTTTTTAATATTTGGACAGTATTACCAAAAAACGATAAATACTATCATTCGATAATATTCTATCTTATAAAAATCTTTTTTCAATTGCATTTGTTATCAAAAACATTGCAATTCGTCCACATTTTAATTAAATTATACTGTTATTATGTTAAAAAAATACAAAACAGCAACCCGACAAACAACAAAAAATCAGCACAAAAAAAGCGGGCTGCCGATTAGCAGTCCGCTTTTTTTGTATTATTTTATTTAACCGCGTTAAACGCAATTTCTTTTTCGTTTTTAACTTTAATCGCCTCGACGGCGGCGGCAAACGCCTTTTCAATCCTTTCGGGATAAGCCGCCTTTTCCTCTTCGGAAAGCTTGGGGTTTTCTAAAGCTTTTACCAAAGCGTTATAAGTCATTACCGAAGCGTTTACCTGCGATTTCGCCTTTACGAATTCCTTTTCCGCGTTGGATTTAGCCGCCTTTTCTTCCCACTCCTTCATTTTAGCTTCTGCCTTTGCAACCTTTTCGGCGGGCGCGTTAGCCGCAACAAGCTTTTCGTATTTTGCCTTGGAGCTCTTAGCCATTTTGTTGTTGTCGGGGAAGATTATCATGAAAATGAAGAAAAAAATAACCATCGAAATGCCGCCCGTTAAAATGGTTTTAAGCAAACCGTTTACAACGTCGGGAACATTCCAATACAAAAGGAACGCGTTGCACACGCCCCAAAGCGCGTTGGTTGCAATTGATACGAGCACCCAGCCGATGAAATACCACATTGCCTGCCACCAAGGGTTACCGTGCGAACGGTAGGTTATGTTCCTTTGCAAGGGGAAGTTTATGCATTGCGCGGTAAACACCGCGATTTCAAAGCAAATAAACGTTGCCCAGCCCTTTGCGTCGCCGAAAATAATAAAGCTGTTGCCGCCCGCCGCAGCAATGGGAATCATGGGCCAGCCCACCTCCTCGGTTTTGGGCAAAAATTCGGGCACGATTGCCATAATTAAAAACTGCCAAATGGTAACGCCCATTGAGAACACTACGAAGAAAAACACCTTGTAAACGGTAGCCGACAGCTTGGGCTTTTTGTCGCAAAAACCGTACCAAACGCCCAGCCACCATCTGAGAATTTTTTGGAAGAACCGCACGAACGCGTTTTGGGAAAGAGGTTTGATTTCTTTCTGCAAATCTTCCGCCGTAAGCTCTTTTATTTCTTCACTCATAAAGAATTACTCCTTATACTTTTTGTGACATTATAACACAAAGAGAAATTAATTTCTACTATTTTAACTCAAACTACGCATTTTTTATCATAAACTGCTTTTTTTAGGTAAAATAAACGAACGGCCGCAAAAGCAGCCGCCCGTCTATTTAATTATAAAGGAAAGTTAAGCATTCTTTTCAGCTTCGAGAAGCGCGTCGAAGTCTGCTTCGTAATGCATAGTAAGATTACTATTTGCACCTAACATTTTATTTCCTGCCGAACCTTTACTTGCTATTTCGATAGAGTTCCACTCTCCTTCGGTTCCCTGATAATAAATATGATATGCAAAATCAGGATAGCTGTCATCCCAACCGACAGTAGCATTTGCTCTATAAAAAGCGGTATTCTCAATAGTGTGAACGGTTTTAGGTATCCATATCTCTTTAAGATTTAAGCAGCCCATAAAAGTTCCGCCGTAGATTATCTCTATATCACCAAGGAACCTTACAGTTTCCAAATTCGCACAGTTATTAAACATAGAGCTGTTGGTTTTTTTCATAGTTTTGGGAAGAGTAATTGAAACAAGTCCCGTCCCCAAAAATCCGTTCTGACCAATTTCGGTAAGGGCGCTTTCTTCTATCCCGACAACGGTAGTCAGAGTAGAACAATTGTTAAAAGCTCTGTCTCCTATATATCTTAACACAGGAGCGACCTTTAAAGTTGTAATTTCTTGAGCGCCGTTGAAAGCGTCGGCTCCGATTGTCGTTACGTTATCGCCCGTATAAATCGAAGTTAAAGTTTTGCCTTCGAAACCACCCTTATTTTCTGCACCTTTAGCCAAAATTTCCGTTACGGGAAGCAAACCGTCATCGGCGTCTTCCCAATATCCGGGAACATAAATATCTTGCGAGGTTCTGTTTTCACCGTCCGCAACCGTCATATATGTACTGTCAACAGCGCCATATTTAAGGCCATAGGTTGCAACTTCAACCGTGCACTTTAAATCTTTGCCGCCTGCGTTTACGGTAAGCTCGGTTTTGCCCGTATGTACTGCCGTTAAGGTTACTTTGCCGTTTGCGTAAGCCGCGGTTGCAACCTCGTGGTTGTCGGTGTCTGCGGTTACTTCGCCATCGACATTATTTACGGTTACTTCCAAAGTTTTTAAGTCACCGTCGTCTTCGAGGATTGCAATTTCATGCGAAAGGGAAACTTCTGCCGCCTTGGTTACGGTTACGGTGCAGGTTTTGCTTGCGCCGCCGCAGGATACCGTGATTACGGAGGTGCCTTCCTTTACGCCCGTTACGGTTACAACCTTGCCGTTTACCGAAGCGGTTGCGTTTGCGGGGGTGCCGGAAGTTGCGGTTATTGCAGCGGTGCTGCCCGTTACGGTTGCGTTTATTTCAACGGTTTTGCCAACTTCTACCGAAGCGGTGGTTTTGTCAAGCGTAATGCTAACTTCCGCGGGTTTGTCTTCGCCGCACTTGGTGCATTTGTTGTTTGTGCCCCAGGTGTGGTTTTCGAGAGCGGTTTTGTAATCGTCTTCGGAGCACTCGCCGTGGTGCTGTGTTGCGCCGTCGCTTACGTAAGTTAAGTGCGCGTTGTGGTCGTGTCCGCCGCCGCAAGCCGTGAATGCTGCCACGCCGCTTACTGCGATTGCGCCCGTGCAAAGAATTGCAAGGACTTTATTTAATTTTTTCATAAAATTTTTAACCTCCGATAATTTTGTTTTTTTGTTTTATGAAATTAAAGTTTTTAAATTTTTATTTTTTCTTTTTTTCGTTACCGAAATAGCTCCAGATTTCCATACCTACGAAGAACGCAAGGCTTATTCCGAACAGAGCCGCCACAGCGGGGTTAATTCTGTCGAGGTAATACTGCCACTCGGGCTGGAAGGTGATTATTCTCGTGTTTTTGGACATGCCGTTCATTGCGTTTGAATGAACTACCGAATAAAGCACGTTGTGCGTTGCGTTGCGCATTGCCCAAACCACGTTTGCATATTCGCGGGTGTTATACTTTGCCTCGTTGTTTTTAAGCACGCTTGCGCCGCCGAGGGGCAAATCGTTGCCGTTTAACAGACAGGAAATAAGTTCCATGTGTCCCGAACCGTCGCTTGCGTTATAGGGCATCCAGCTATCCGTTACGTTGTAACCAATCATGCCGAATTCGCCGCGGAGCACCGTGTTCATAAAGGGGTGATGAGGCGCCGAAACCGTGCCGAGGCGGTTAAGCGAAGTCATAACGCCCTGAACGCCGCCCTCTTCGATTGCAATTTGGAAAGGCTTTAAGTAAACTTCCCTTATGGTCTGTTCGTTTGCCCAGCTGCTCATGCCTATTCTGCCCGCTTCCTGCTCGTTGAGCATGCAATGCTTCATCATCATGAACGAGCCTTTTTCTTCCATGCCAACGTTAATCTGCGAAACGCACTTGCCCATGAGCACGGGGTCTTCGCTGTAATAGCCGTAGTTTCTGCCGTTGTAAGGGCTGCGGTGAATGTTGCCGCCCGTGCCATATAAGCCTGAGTAGCCCGCCCACAGGCAGTCCTCGCCCCATTGCAAGCCGTATTCGTAAAGAAGTTCGGGGTTGCGGGTTGCGGCAACCACGCCGTTATCCACGTAAGCCGCGGGATAAAGGTCTTTGTCAGGGTCGGCAAGCTTGTTTGCAAGCCCGCTCGCGCCGTAGGAATATGCGTTGATTACGCCGAGGTCGGAGTCCTGGTCGGTGGTTTTGGGTTTGCTTATCGAATTGATTTCAAATGTGAAACCGTAAGCGTCGCTCAAAAATTCCGCCATTTCCGCGTAGGTAAGCTGGTTTAAAAGCTGCTCCCATTTATCGTCGCCGTAAGGGATATCCGCAAGATTGCCCTCTTCGTCCTGAATCATGTCGATAAGCTGCCAAGCCGTTTCGGTGGAGCCCATAACGGGCAAATCTCCCGCTACCGCCTGCGCGTCGCCGTTGGGCGGCATTTCGGCAAGCATTTCAGGTGTCATCGTAACCCTGTAATAGTTTGCCGACGTGTAATTGCCGTTGTCGTCAAAGCCGAATTTGACGGTGCCCGACCAGTCGTTTCTCGTCATGTATTTAAGGTTTTTGTCCGTTTCGGAAGCGTGTTCGTAAAGCTTTAAGTCAACGCCGTCGAATTGGTTTGTGATATCCGTGCCGTTTTCCGACTTTGCGTAAGCCTTGTAAAGGTTGTCGCTGTCGCCTACGGTTACGGTTTTAACAAGGGCTTTGTTGCCTGCAACGGTTGCGCCTTTTACGTCGGTCATGCCCGTTTTTTCCTTGTCGGCAAGCACGTTGTTTACTGCGTCGTGCGCGTCGTGACCGACTACGAAACGGTAGTCGCCGTTTTCAACTATGTAAGTCTTTTCGCCGTAGGAATCATAGGAAGCAAGCTCGCGTCTTGCAACGGTGAAGTTTACCGTTTCGTCCGCGCCGCTTTCAAGCGTTGCGGTTTTTGCAAAGTCAACGAGCTCCACCGCCGCCTTTTCTATGCCCTTTTCCTTGTCGTAAGCGGTATAGGGCTTTTGAAGGAAGAGCTGCACGCTCTCTTTGCCGGCTACGCCGCCCGCGTTGGTTACTTTAACCGAAATTTCAAAGCTATCCGTTTCGGCGTTGTAGTTAATAGCCATGTCGCTGTAATCGAAATTGGTGTACGAAAGTCCGTAACCGAAGGGATAAGCGACTACTTCGTTGTAGTTGTATTCGCCTACGCCCGCCGTGCCGAGGATTTTATCTTCGTACCTCGTTTCGGTGTAGCGGTAACCGGAGTAGATTCCCTCCTGATAAACCACCGAGCCGTAGCCCGAATTGTTTGCATAGGAATACGCGTTGTAGGGCGCGCCCTGATTTGAGCTTGTGAACGAAGCCGCACCCCAGTTTGCAAGCACGGGGTTGAGTGCGTGGGTTTTCCAGAACGTGTCCGAAAGCTTGCCCGAAGGATTTACCGCGCCCTTTAAAAGGTTTGCTATGCCTCTCGTGCCCGCCGAACCCGTCGAACCGGTATAAAGCAACGCGTCCACGCCGTATTTTTCTTCAAAGTCGCAAGCAACCTGATTGGTTGTGTTCAAAATAACTATTATTTTGTCAAACGTTTTGCCCTTTTCCTCTTTAAGATGGCTTAAAACGTCCTCTTCTTCGTTGGAAAGCACAAGGTAGTTGCCGTTTTTGCCGTCAAAGCCCTTTGCTTTTTCGCCCAAATCTCTCATCTGCACGTCGGAAGCTTCGCCCGCTATACGCGAAACTACGAAAACCGCCGTGTTATAGCCCGCCGCCGTTTTGCTTTCGGGAAGAGCCGACCAGGGAGCTTCGCCTATGCTGTAAACGTTTGCAAAGCTCGAATGTCCCATAATCGACTTTCTGCCGTAGGCGCTGTTTGCATACCAGTTATAAAGCTCCTCGTTTACGTTGATGCCCGCGTCCTTGAACGCGTCCTTAAAGGTAACGGCGTCTTTGCCCTTGCCCGATTCGCGGTAACCCGAAACTACCGATTTAGCCGAAGAAACCGAGAAAAGACTTACTTTATCCGTTGAAGCAAGGGGAAGCGCGTTGTTGTCGTTTTTCAAAAGCACCGCGCCCTCTTCCATTGTTCTTTGGGTAAAGTCGATTCCCGCGCCGCGGACTTCCTTAACGGAAGAATAATCCGACTTGTAATAGTCGTTGTCGGTGCTCACTTCGCCGTTGTCGATATAAACGACGTTCGTGCCGCCGCCACCGAGATAGGAGGTGATTACGCTTGCATTTTCGTTTGCGATTGTAGTGCCCACCGAAAGCACGCCGAACGCCAAGGTGAAGGTAAGCGCCATTGCCCTTGAAACGGGCAATAAAATTTTCTTAACTTTATTTTTCACGATTGCACCTCCCCGGCTTTGGTTACGTCGGGTTCAGCAGTTTCTTCGGGCTCATTTACGGGTTTCGAAACCTTAAAGAACGCCGCAACGAAACAGAGAACGATGTTGATTATGTAAACGACCGCCGTAAACCAGAAGCCGTTTTCAAGCCCTTGTATACCGCCCTTAAAGGCAACGTCGGCAACGTGGTAATAAACCGCGTTTGCAAACATGCCCAAGCCCGCAAGCATAAAGGCGAACATAATTATCGCCGCATATCTTTCGGTATACTTAAAGAAAGCGGTTGCAAAAGCCGCGCAGCCCAAAAGAGGCAAAACGAAGGCAATCGCGCTGTAATATCTTCCGAGTTCCATATCCTTATAAGTGCCCAGATAAACAAAGGCGGTTATAAAGGAAAGCAAAACCACGGGAAGAAGCAGATAAAAACCTATCCAACGGGATTTTAAGCAATCCAAAACTTTTACGAAAAAGCCCTTAACCTTATCCATTGTTCGCGCCCTCCGTTACTGTTATGTTGAACGAAACCTTCATTCCGCCGTAGGTTACCGTCACTCTGTCGTCCGCCGTAGTAAGCGGTCTGCCTTCGCAGCTGAATTTCAAATCCTCAACTCTCAAAGACTTTCCAAGCGAAGGCTCTACGTACGTCGCGTAAATTTTCAAGCCCGTGGGGTCGAACGTTTCGCCCGCGGTATACTCGGTTTTGGTCGGCATTTCGTCGATATCAAGCTTTGCTACCGCCGAAGGGATATAAAACTGCCCCACCATCTCTATGCTCATCTTTTTGCCGAGCTTATTTGGATTGTTGGGATTGCTGACTTTTACGTACTGCGCCTGAACGTTTATGTTTCCTTTTTCGGTTGCGCTCACGGGCAGCACTTTAATTTCGCCGGGGTTAATAGTTACGTTTGCCCAGTCGTCGCCGTTTAAGCTCCATTCCACTTTAATGGGGTCGGTCGTAACCGAGGTATCCGTCGTGTTCTTTATTACATAAAAGACGTATCTCGTTTCGTTTACGGTAAAGGGCACGTAAAGCGGGAAGCGCTGGAAGGTTCCTATGTGCGAAGCCGAAACCCATTCGTAATTAGGTCCATAAGTTTTACCGTTCTTTGAATAATCTTTTTCACAAGCCTCAAAAATATAGTTATAAGGGTCGAGCGTTATAGGCGAATTGTTTGTATCCGAACGAAAATCTATCTTCGTATACGGTTTGCCCGTCTCTTTGTCGTCGTTGTCGTAAGCGTAGGTTGCCTTATAAACCTGACTTCCGTTGCCGGACTGGGTTTTGTTAAGGTTGGGCGGTACTATGGTGCCGAGGTGCTCGCCCGAAACAGCTTCTTCTTCGCCGCAAAGCGCGCATTTATAGGTGATTTCGTAATCCCATATGGATTCGGCTTCGGTTTTACCGTCTTTAAGTCTGTAACCGAGCTTTTCACCCATTTCCGAAATATCGGGAAGAGTGTGCCCGCCGAGAGGAAGCTGTTCGGCGGCTTCTATTTCGTAAAGCCCCTTTTCCTCGTCATAGGCAAACAGCTTGCCGCACTTTTTGCATTTATAAGAATAACCGTGACCGTGTTCGATACAGGTCGAAGGCACTTTCTCGAAAGTTTCAAGGTTGTGTGCGCAATAACCGC
The DNA here is from genome assembly GCA_029059705.1 of Clostridia bacterium. GTDB lineage: Bacteria > Bacillota > Clostridia > Christensenellales > Borkfalkiaceae > Coproplasma. The sequence continues at coordinate 15,500 of JAIDVM010000024.1, read as the reverse complement.
AACCGGCGGCGCCGACAAATCCAACGGAAAGCGTAAGTACAGCCATTGCCGCGGCAATCAGCTTTTTAAACTTGCTTTTCATTAAAGGTCTCCTTTTTGTTTACGTTAATTAAAATTGTTTTCCCTTGCGGGCGGCGGCACTTAAATAAATAAGCACACAAGTGCGTTGAAACGTTTAGCCTTTTTCCCTTACCCTCCTTACTTTTCGCCGTCAGGCGGTTTAGTTATTTTCGGCTTGCGCCGTTTGCTTATAGCTTGTTATTCTTCGTGTGTATACACACGAAGAAGGGGTACCCCTTCTTTTTTTCATATTAAGTTATTGTCAGCATATCAAAACTTCGGAAAAAATGTTGAATAATTACATATTCTGTAATATTTTATACATTTTTTGCATTCCACAAAAAAAGGCCGAGGCGCTTTTGCGCCTCGGCCTTAAAGTTTTGGGTTAAATTTTAACGGGAATTACAACGCCCAATGAAAAAATACCGTCGTTCACGGCGTAATTTACCGTTCCTCCGTATTTTTCGGCAACGGTCTTTATGCTTTTTACTCCGTAACCGTGGTTTTGCCGCTCGCGCTTGGTGGTCAACAGTTCGCCGTCGCGCGTTTTAAGCTGTCCGTTAAAGGTGTTTTCGCACCTGATAATCAAAAGTCCGTTGTTCTTATAAACGGCAAGCTTTATCAGCCTTGCCTCTATATCGCTTTCCTCAAAGCTTTCGATGGCGTTGTCGAGCGCGTTACCGAACAGCGAGCATATGTCCACTTCGCTTATAAAATTTAACGCGTTTCCGTCCGCCACGCAGGTAAAGGTTATTCCCTTTTGCACGCACAGCATGCTTTTGGACATGAGAATGGTGTTTAAAATTTCGTTGCCGGTATTGTAAACCAAATCGTAAAGCTTTGTTTCGTTTTCTATTTCGGCAACAAGCATTTCAGCCGCGTCCGTACCCTTTTCGCGGATAAGCGCAACCTGATGCTTTAAGTCGTGATATCTGCGGTTGACCGAATCAATCGCTTCTTTGGTTATGCAATACTGCTCGTACTGTCTTGCAAGCAACAGACGGATTTGCGTTAGCTCCGCTTCCGCGCTGCCCGCGTTTTTAATTTGCCTGTTGCTGTAAAGCACCAACAGCCCGCATAAATCCACTATGGTGCGGATATAGAATATTTCAAGCGCGTATTTGCTTGAAAGCGGCGTATTCCAATGCATAAAGCTTATGTTGCTTATTAAAAACGCCGTAACCACGATAACGACCGCGGTAAAAATGTCCTTTAACGTAACCGAAGCAAGCCGTCGGTGATTGAAGTGACGTTCGATAAAAAACAGCGCCGTAAACAGTCCCGCGTAAACGAACACGGCAAACAGCACGTTGCCCGTAACCGAGGCGACCGCGGGAAAGTTCTGGGCAAAGAAATAATAGAGCCACCACTCCGCCGAAGCGGCGAATTCCGCCACGATAAACGCCTGAACGCCGAGATAGCACGCAACCTTTACGTTTCTTTTGACGGTAAGCCATATAAAGCCGCACATAATAACAACCGCAAGTATCATGCACGGAATCCAAAAGCCTATCGGCAACAGCTCGGCAACGAGATGAAAGCCGACGAAAACGGCAAGCGCCGCAATTATTATGAGCGCGGTCTGCCACTTGTTGAACCGCTTATCAGCGTTGACTATGACAAGCACGCAGGCAAGCCACTCGGCAACAGCCGTGTATAAGCGGGGAATGTTGGTTAAAACTGAACTTGGCACAATTTAACCTCCGCAGTAAAAACCCGCAAGCTTTTCCATAAACTGCTTTTTACGCGGGCGGCTTATTTTAAGCTCGTGCCCGCCGACGTTTACCATGTCGTCCTTAACGCCGTTTACCATCATCAAGTTTATGAGGTAACCGCTGTTGCAACGGAAAAAGTTGTTTTTTTCGAGGCGGCTTTCGTAATCTCGCATCGTTCCGAAAATTTCGTATTCCGCGTCTTTGGTGTGAAAAATAATTTTGTGTTTTACGCTTTCGACGTAAATTATTTGACTGAGCGCAAGCCTTACCGAGTTGTTGCGCATGGAAATTAAAATGTATTCTTCACGCTTTTTTGCTATCGAGCCCGTAAATCTTTTAACCTCCGCGCAGAATACGGCGTAAGTCATTGGCTTTAAAATGTAATTGAAAGCATGCACCTTATAGCCGCCGATTGCGTATTGCGTGCAGTTAGTAACGAAAATAATTTCTACGCTGTCGTCGAACTTGCGCAGATATTCCGCAGCCTTCATGCCGTCGAGCCGCTTCATTTCGATATCCATTAAAATTACGTCGTAACGGCATTGATAATTATCGCAAATTTCGTCGCCGTCGGTAAATTTGCTTATTTTGAATTCAACGTCGGGATTTTCGCTTTCGTAGCGTTTAAAAAACGCCGTAAGCTTTTGCATTTCCTCCGGACTGTCTTCAACGACAGCAACATTAAATACCATTTCGGTTACCCCCCTTTCGGAAACGCCGGTGCAAAGCCTGCGGCGCAGATTTCTTTAATTATATTTTACCACGTTTTTAAAATTTTTCAAGTGCAAAGTATGACGTCCGCGCGAATTTCAAAAAATATCCATTCGCGCGGACTCACTTTGAGGAGAAAAATGAAAATGTGTGTGTCTAATTAATTTGCCTTTGCGGCTTTTTTGTCCTTTTTGACTTTTTCCTTCGAGCAGAACCAATGCAGCCCTTTAAAGAAATGCCCGTTGAACATCAACAAAAGCCCATCCATCTGTCTGCGGGTCATTTTGCCGTATTTTGCAAGCCCGCGGACGGGTTGGTGTAAAACGCCCATAACCATTGTGTTGGCGTTTATGCGGTTACCCGTGTTGTAAGAAGATTTTATTACAAATCTTATTATTCCCGAAAAGGCTCTGCCTACCCAGCGGCGGGAATATCTTAAATCGGCAACAGTAGCGTTTTCGGTTATAACCATGCGTTTTTTCTTATAAAAGTTATAACCTGATTTGGGGATTTCCCTGCCGAGAAGCTCGGTAAATTCTTCGTCCCTTACTGCGGCAACCTTACCGCTGTAATACGAGGGCAGCTTTTCAGGAAGATAGGGGCAAATTTCGGTCGTTGCCGCCCTTTCGATTGCGCCTTCGAGCTTTATATCCTCTATGCTCGCGCCAATATAAAGCTGATATTCGCCGCCTTCCACTTCCCAGCCGTTTGTTGCAACGTTGAAATAACGGAAGGTTTTATCGTCGAAAGGAATGTTTACCGTTGCGCTTTCGCCGGCTTTTATGAACACTTTTTTATAGCCTTTAAGCTCCTTTGCGGGGCGGAAAACCTTTGCGTCCTTTTTGCCCACGTAAAGCTGCGCTATTTCCGCGCCGTCCACTTCGCCCGTGTTTTTTATTTCAAACGAAACGCCGTTTTCGGTTACCGTTAAACCCGAATATTCGAAAGTAGTGTAAGAAAGTCCGTGCCCGAAGGGATAGGCAACCTTAACGCCCGCCGTGTCGAAGTAGCGATAGCCGACATACAAGCCCTCGCGGTATTCCACCGTCATTTCCTTGCCGGGGAAGTGCGAAGCCGAAGCGCACGGGTCGTAAGGCGAAGGGAAAGTTTCGGCAAGCTTGCCCGAAGGATTAACCTTGCCCGTAACCACGTCCCACACGGCGCCCGCGCCCGCCTGACCGGATAGCCCCGCGTAGACGATGGCGTTTGCTCTTTGCGCCCAGTCGGTTGTAACCGAGCTTCCGCACGAAAGCACAACCACCACCTTTTTGCCCGTTGCCGTTATTGCGTGGTATAAATCGATTTGATTGTAAGGCAGCTTAATGTGTTCTCTGTCAAGCCCCTCAACCTCGCTGAATTCGTCAAGCCCCAAAAACAGCACGGCTACGTCCGACTGCGAGGCAAGCTTAACCGCATTTTTAACTAATTTTTTCTTCTTTTTGCCGTAGCGTTCGAAGCCCTTGCAATAGCCCGAAATACCGTAACCGCTCTTTTTGATTTCGTTTAAAACTGTGTCGAGCTTTGTGGGGTTGACAACCGACGAACCCGCGCCCTGATAGCGGGGTTTTTCGGCAAAGTCGCCTATTATCGCAACCTTTAAGCCCTTATTAAGAGGCAGCACACCGTCGTTCTTTAAAAGCACTATGCTTTGTTCGGCGCACTCCCTTGCCAGCGCGTGGTGAGCTTCCTTGTCGAAGGGTTTGCCCGCCTCGTGCGCCGTCGTTTTCTCGATTAATTTTAATATGCGTTCCACGCATTCGTCAACGTATTTTATATCGAGCGTTCCGTTTTCAACGGCTTTTACTATATCGTCAGCGCCGTATCTGCACGAGGGCATTTCCAAATCGCTCCCCGCTTTCGTTGAGGCAACCTTGTTGTTGCAGCCCGCCCAGTCGGAAACGACTACGCCGTCAAAGCCCCACTCGCCGCGCAAAATATCGCGGATTAAATGTTCGTTTTCGTCGGCAAACTTGCCGTTTACCATATTATAAGAGGACATAATAGCGTTAGTGCCGCCCTCTTTAACCGCTATCTCGAACGCAGTTAAATAAATTTCACGCAGCGTTCTTTCGTCAACGACGGAATCGGTTACCATTCTGCGCTCCTCCTGAGAGTTGCACGCAAAATGCTTTACGCACGCCGAAACGCCGTTTTTCTGTATTCCGCGTATGTAGCCCGCCGCCATTTTGCCGGCAAGATAGGGGTCTTCGGAAAAATATTCGAAGTTTCTGCCGCAACGCGGGTTGCGCTTGATGCACGTGCCCGGCCCAAGCAAAACGTTTACATTTAAAGACGCCGCTTCTTCGCCAAGCGCTTCGCCGAGCTTTTCGCCCAAAACGTCGTCCCAGCTGTTTGCCATTGCCGCCGCCGTGGGAAAGCACGTTGAGGGTATGCTTGCGTTTAAACCGAGGTGGTCTGCCTTTGCCGCCTGCTTTCTCAGTCCGTGAGGTCCGTCGGATAAAAATAAAGAGGGAATATCCGCTTCGGCAATATCGAGCGTCTGCCAAAAATCTTTGCCCGTCAAAAGGTCGGCTTTCTGTCTTAAAGTTAGTTTGTCAATCGTTTTAACGTCCATTAATAACCTCTTTCAATTAAATAATTTATGGAAATTATATAACTGTAATCAGTATAACGGCAAATCTTGCATTTTCAATATTTGTGACACAAATTGACGGTATTTGTACATAAATTACAAAAATCAGAACAAAAAACCATATCGTTCACGCTTTTAGCCTTTTATTTTAGCCGCGCAATTGTTTGACAACGTAAAATACAGATATTATAATTTTGTATGGTAAATTTAAACTTACTTTATACCGAAAAATAATCAGGAGAAAAATTTATGAAAACGGCAATCATAACCGACAGCAACAGCGGCATTACGCAGAGCGTGGCTAAGGAAATGGGCATCGAAGTTGTGCCTATGCCCGTTCTTATAGACGGCGAACTGTATTTTGAAGATTTAACTTTATCTCAGGATAAATTTTACGAAAAGCTCGAAGCGGACGCGCAGGTTTCCACCTCGCAGCCCAACCCCGTTGACGTTGGCGAATATTGGGCGAAAGCCTTAAAGGAGAACGACGCGGTTATTCATATACCCATGTCCAGCGGACTTTCCGAAACGTGCCACACCCTTTCGCACTACGCCGAAACCGAACCGCAGTTTAAAGGCAAGGTTTTTGTTGTGGACAACCAGAGAATTTCCATAACCCAGCGTCAAAGCGTTATCGACGCGCTTAAAATGGCTAAGGAAGGCAAAACTGCGCAGGAAATTTACGAATTTTTAATGGCGACCAAGATGCAGTCGAGCATTTACATAATGGTTGACACGCTTAAATACCTTAAAAAGGGCGGCAGGCTTACCCCCGCCGTTGCGGCTATCGGCACGCTTTTAAAGATTAAGCCCGTGTTGCAGATTCAGGGCGAAAAGCTTGACCAGTTTGCAAAGGTGAGAAAGCTGACCGACGCAAAAACGACCATGATTAACGCGATTAAAAAGGATTTGGAAACGCGCTTTAAGGAGCTGCGCGCGGGCGGCAAAATGACGCTTGCCGTTGCGCACACGCAAAACATTGCCGAAGCGGAAAAATTCGCCGCGGAAATCAAGGAAACCTTCCCCGACGTGGAATTCAACTATATCGACCCGCTTTCGCTAAGCGTTTCGTGCCACATAGGTCCGGGCGCGCTTGCGGTTGCAGCCACAATTAAATATTAATTTGCAATAAAGAATAAAGCCGCGGCGCGTTGGATAACGCGCCGCGGCTGTTATTTTATTTTTCTCTGTCTTCGAAGTTGGCGGGTTTTATAAGATGCGTATTTTTTACGTCGTTGCGCATCTGCGACGGCTCCGCCGCCACTATTCCGCGCTGAAGCTTGTCGTAGCCGTGTTTTTTGCGGATTTCGTCCACGCACTTTTCAACCGCTTCAAGCTTTTTGTAATTGCCCGAAACCTCGTCTAAAGTAAGCTGCGAAATGCCGTTGTCAAAGCCCGAAACGGTTACGCCGAGCGCGCGCACCTTAAAGGGCGGGGTTACGTTTGCTTTAAACAGCTTGAAGGCGGATTTTGCAATTTCGCTGCAAAGCGCGGTATGTCTTACCTTTTTCTGCACGGAAAAATCGCTTAAATTATCGAACCGCACCCAAAGGTGAACGGTGTCGGCAAGCCCCTGCCCGCTTTCCCTCAGGCGCGAGGCAACCGATTCCGCCAAAACGAATAAAAGCCGTTCAACCCGCTCTAAGCTCGTTACGTCCTGCGGGTAGGTGCACGAGTTGCCTATCGACTTATACTCGCGCTTGTCGTCCATGCGCTTTACTTCGTCTTCGTCCTCGCCGCGGGCGTATTTTAAAAGCGTTTCGCCGAATTTTCCGAATTTGGCGCGGATTAACTCATCGTCCGCCGCCGCAAGTCTGCCTATTGTGGAAAGCCCCATTGAATTGAGCTTTTCCTTGGTGGCTTTGCCCACGAACAGCAAATCTTCGACGGGCAAGCCGTAAATCATGGATTTATAATTTAATTTGGAAACGACGGAAGTTCCGTCGGGCTTTTTTAAGTCGGAGCCGAGCTTTGCAAAAACCTTGTTAAAGGAAACGCCACAGCTTACGGTTACGCCGATTTCGTTTTTGACCTCGTTTCTTATCGTGTCGCCCAAAAAGGTTAAATACTCGTCGGTGAAATATTTTACGCCGTCAACCTCCGTGTACATGGGCGAAAATTCTTTAAAAATTTTTGTGGATTTGGTTACGTCGAGCCAGCACTCGTCTATGCCGTAGCTTTCGATTAAGTCGGTATACCGCTCGTAAATTGCCTTTACCATGCGCGAGTGCTTCATATACTCGTTAAAGTGCGGCGGCACGCAAACTATGTTAGGGCACTTGCGCTTTGCCTGCCAAACCGTGTCGCCCGTTTTTACGCCCGCCCGCTTTGCCTCTTCGCTCTTTGCAAGAACAATCCCGCGGCGCTCTTCCGCGCTTCCGCACACGGCAATGGGCGCTTTTAACAGCTCGGGGTTAAGCTTGCGCTCGACCGAGGCGTAAAAGTTGTTTAAATCGGAATGAATTACTATGCGTTCCATAACTTTATTTTGTGAGTTTTGCCGTCACTTCTTCCAAAATATCAAAATAATCCGCAAAGGTTTTTGCGCAGACTTCGCAGTTTTCAATCACAATTCCGTCGGCGCGCAAGCCCGTTAAGGCAAAGCTCATGGCAACGCGGTGGTCGCCGAAGGTTTTAATCGTTGCGGGCTGTGGCTTGGAAGGGCAAATTTTTACGCCGTCGGGGAATTCCTCGCACTTCACTCCCATTGCCGTTAAATTTTGGACTATCGCGGCAATTCTGTCGCATTCCTGCCTGCGGATATGCGCAACCCCGCAAATTTCGGTGGGTTCTTTAAGGTAAGGCGCGATTGCGGCGAGGGTTAAGGCTTGGTCGGAAAAGCTGCCCATATCAATTTTTCCGCCCTCGAAATTTTGCAAAAGCTTTATAAATTTGTAATCGCCCTGCACGCTGTTTTCGCCTACGCCCTCCACGCAGATATTCGCGTCGAGGATTTTGTTCATTGCGTAAAAATAAGAAGCCGCCGAAAGGTCGGGTTCAATTTCGTAATTTTGCGCCGAATAACCGCCGCTTACCGTAAAATCGCCGTCATTTTCGCTTATTGCCGCGCCGAACGAGCGCATCATATTTACGGTCATTTTTACGTAGTCTAAGCCGTGGCTGCCGTAAGGGGAAATTTTAACGGTTTTTTTGGCGCACGCAGCCGAAATTAACAGAGCCGACAAAAACTGGCTGCTTTCAGATATATCGACATTGACAGCGGTTGCGGGATTTGACGCGCCGAAAATTGTGAAAGGATAAGCGTTTTCCTTTTCGTGGAATTCAAATTTTGCGCCGAGTGCGGAAAGCGTGTTTATAAGCGGCTTTACGGGGCGGGTTTTCATTTGTTCGGAGCAGTTTAGCGTGTATTCACCGCTCTGAAACGCCAAAAACGCGGGAATAAACCGCGCCGCCGTGCCCGCGCTGCCAACGTAAATTTCCGCCTTTTTTGCGGGCAAAACTCCGTTACAGCCGCAAATTTTAACCGTCGTGCCGTTTACTTCGGCTTTTATTTTAAGGTCGGTTAAGCACTTTAAAAAAGTTGCGCAGTCGTTTGAAAACTGCGCGCCGCTTAAAACGCTTTCGCCGTTTGCAATTGCCGCAATTAAAAGGGCGCGGGCGGTTATGCTTTTTGACCCGGGGACGGTTACGATTATTTCTTTATTGTTCGTTTTGCCGTAAACGTTTTTAACTTTGTAGTTCATTTTTTTATATTTTACTTATGAAAGAGATTTCTCGGCTGCGCTCGAAATGACAGAGGCGCTTGAAATGACAAGAGCGGACGAAATGACAGGGCGGGTTATTTTCTTCTTCTTAAAATGTCGCCGTTATTCAATAAATATGGGCAATTTATGGTGTAGTGCTCCTGCACGAGTTTGCAGTCGGTTACCTCTTCGCCCGCGCTTGTAACCGCTTTTTCAACGGCAAACGACTTGCCGAAAGCGTTTGACGGCGACAAAACTTCGAGCGTTTCGCCGACTTTAAATCTGCCGCGCATTTCCACAACCGCCGTTTTGCCGTTTGAAGAAATTACGTTTGCGATGTAATCGCAGTCGCCCTTGGCTTGGCTGTCCTCGTAATTTTCCGTCTGGTTGTTTTCGCCGAAGGCGTAAGCTTGCGTGTAATCGCGGTGGAAAGCCGTTTTAAGCTCGCGCTCGACCGTTTCGCTAAACCCCTTGTCCATACAGCGGCGGTAGGCGTTTATTACGGTTGCGAGGTAGTATTCCGACTTCATTCTGCCCTCGATTTTAAAGGAGCTTACCCCCGCCGTCTCCATTTCGGTTAAGTGCGCGCTCATGTTCAAATCCTTGGAATTCAAAACGTACGCGCCGCGGGCGTCCTCTTCGATATCCAGCCAGCCGCTGTCCGAAAGGTTGTCCTTTTTGCGTATCTGATAGTTCCAGCGGCACGCCTGAACGCACTCGCCGCGGTTGCTTTCGCGCCCCGCGAGATAGTTTGAGAGCAAGCACCGCCCCGAGTAAGAAATGCACATTGCGCCGTGAACGAAGGCTTCAAGCTCGATTTCGGGCACGAAGTCGTGAATTTCTTTAATTTCGTTCAAGGAAAGCTCGCGGGCGAGAACTACGCGGGTTGCGCCTTGCTCGCGCCAGAATTTAACCGCGTATTTGTTGGTTAAGTTGGCTTGCGTGGAAATATGTATATCGAGCTTGGGAGCGGCTTTTTTTGCGGCGTAGACGACGCCGCTGTCGGATATAATAGCCGCGTCGGCTTTTGCGCTTTCAAGAAATTTGAAATAGTCCTCCAAAAGGGGCATATCCGCGTTTTTTGCGAATATGTTTGCGGTTACGTAAACCTTTTTGCCGAGGTTGTGCGCGTAGGAAATTGCCTCTTTAAGCTCGTCGCGCGTGAAATTATCGGCAAAGGAACGCAGGGAAAAATCCTTGCCGCCGACGTAAACGGCGTCCGCGCCGTAATAAATTGCAGTTTTTAGTTTTGAAAAGTTGCCCGCTGGGGCTAAAAGTTCTGCTTTCATAAAATTTCTTCGATTATGTTTTTAGCGTTCGGAAAGTCGTTTAACGCCGTTTTAAGCTGCGAAACAACGCTTTCGCCCGCCGCAACGACCTGCGCGCGGGTTGCGTATTTGCCGCAATCTTTTCCGACCACGGAATAAACCGTTTGAATTTGAAAATTTTTATCCGTTTCAAACAAAATTTTGCGTATTTTCCATATCCCCACGCCCGAATGCGCCGCGTTCACCGAAAAGTAAATTTTATTTTCGCCCTCGGTGGTTGCCGTCCACACGCTGTCGTAAAGGCAGTTTTCGGGTGCGAGAAAATATTGTTTACGTTCGGAAACGAACGCGTCCATATTAAGTGCCGACTGCGGAAACATGTCAAGGTATGCAAGATATAAGGCGCGCGGGTCGCGGCGGATTTTAGCCTTGCTTTCGGTTATTTCAAAATAATCGCGATTATGCAAAATACGCACGCCGCTTTTACTCACCGCAACGCAAAGGGGCAAACCGTCCTTACCGAACAAAACGAACAGTTCGTCGTAATTAAAAATTTCGTTATCCGCTCTTTGAAAAGCTTCGCGCACGCAGCTGTCGCTCATCACCCATAAATATTTTACCTTTTTATAGGCATTTCGCGCGCGGGTGCGGACATAGCGGCGCGGGGTTTTATCCGACAGAATAATTTGCGATAAGACCTCGTCTTCTTCCTTTTTTTCAAGTTTAAAATAAGGGGCTTTCATAATTTTACGCTTAATGCAACGCCGTTGCCAACGTTTAAGATTGTGGTTTGAAGTTCGTTATCGTTCGTTACCGCGGTTATATATTCTTTGACGTGCTCAACTAACATTTTGCGCTTTTTGGGGACTTCCTCTTCGCCCGTTACATAACCGAACAGCAAAACGTCGTCCGCGGCGAGCATACCGCCCGTTTTTAAAAGCTTTTTCAACCGCGGTAAATACTTGACGTATTGCACTTTTGCGCAGTCCAAAAAAATGAAGTCGAACGCGTTTTCTATCCTTTGGATTTCTTCGCCCGCGTCGCCTAAAATTGCCGTTACGCTTTGCGCTATGCCGAGGTTTTTAAAGTTTTTTAACGCCTCGTTATAAAAGCTTTCGTCGCGCTCGATTGTGGTTATGTGCGCATTCGGGCATGCGGAAAGCATTACCGCGGCGGAAATTCCCACGGCTGAACCCAGCTCCAAAACGTTTTGCGGCTGTTTGGCTTTAAGAAGCGTTTGCAAAAGGCACAGCGTTTCGTCGTCGGAAACGGGAATTTCGCGCTCGAAAGCCGACTTTCGCAGCTCGGTAATTTGCGCGCTTAAACGCGGCTTATTGAACTGCGCGGTTGAGCTTTTACGCTCGCCGCCGCTTGTGTTTTTGTGTGCGTAAGAAAAATTTATCATAAAGCTAATGACACGATAACCTTAAACCTTAGAGATACGAGCAGAACGAGGCGCGCGAGGAAAACTTGAAGGAGCGTACACAGAAGTACGTGACTGAAAGTTGCCACAGCGCAACAAAGTTATGCGAAGTATATATAAGGTTTGTAATTACAATTACAATTCCACTACTACGGGCACAATCATGGGCGACTGCTTAGTCTTTTTATAAAGATAATTTGCAAGCGAGCGCTTTATTGTGCGCTTTAATTCGTCAACCGTACCCAAAGAGAGGTCGTAGCCGTCTATCGCGCGGTTGATTACGCTTCTTATTTCCCTGTCGTAGTCGCGGTGGAAATCGAACACGAACCCGCGGGAATTGATTGCGGGCTCGCCAAGCACCACGCCGCCGGAAACGGTTACTGAAACGATAAACAAGCCCTCTTCCGAAAGCTGGCGCCTGTCCTCGATTACCGTTGACGCCTTTTCTTCCTCTATGCCCTCGCCGTCGATTAAACGCGAGCCAGAAGGAACGCTTTCGCCGAGCTTCATGCCGTTTGTGGTTAATAAAACGCGGTTGCCTATGTCGGGAATTATTATGCGCCCAGAGGGCATGCCTAGCTCTTCGGCAAGCTGCGCGTGCTTTTTAAGGTGCCTGTATTCGCCGTGTACGGGAATGAAGAATTTGGGCTTTAACAGGTGGTGCATGATTTTGTGTTCTTCGCGGCACGCGTGCCCCGAAACGTGGATATTTTGCAGACTTTCGTAAACGACTTCCGCGCCGAGCTTATAGAGGTTGTTTATAACTCTGTAAACGAGCTTTTCGTTGCCGGGGATAGGCGACGCGGAAATTATAACCGTGTCGTTTTCGCCTACGGTTACGAACTGGTTTTCGCCGTTGGACATTCGCGAAAGCGCGCTCATGGGCTCGCCCTGACTGCCCGTTGAAACGACTACGATTTCGCTGTCGCGCATATTTTTTATTTTTGAAACGTCAACTATCGCGCCGTCTGGAACGTTGATTTCGCCTATTTTTTCGGCAGCCTCGACAACGTTTAGCATACTTCTGCCCGAAAGCGCGACCTTGCGCTTGTATTTTACGGCTAAATCGATTATTTGCTGCAATCTGTGAACGTTGGAAGCGAAGGTTGCAACGATTAATCTGCGCTTTAAATTTTCGCCGAACAATCTGTCGAGAGTTGTTCCCACCACCGTTTCGCTCATGGTAAAGCCCGCGCGCTCGATGTTGGTGCTTTCGCCCATATACAAAAGCACGCCCGACGCGCCGAAATCGGAAATGGTTTTTAAGTCGATAGGTTCACCCGCGACGGGGGTTAAATCGATTTTATAGTCGCCGCTGTGGAAAATTACGCCCTGCGGGGTTTGGATTGCAAAGGCAAGCGAGCCGGCTATGGAGTGATTTACGTTTACGGCGCGGACTTTGAAACAGCCGAGCTGCACGATTTGACCGGGGGAAACGGTTATTTCCTTGGCGTCGTTTATGCGGTGCTCACGCAGCTTGTTATCAACGAGCGCGAGTGTGAGCTTGGTGCCGATTACGGGAACTTTTAATTCCTTTAAAAGGTAAGGAACGCCGCCTATGTGGTCCTCGTGACCGTGGGTGAGCAAAAGACCGCGGATTTTTTTGCGGTTTTCTATTAAATAGGTGATGTCGGGCACGATTAAATCGAACCCGGGGGTTTCCTCGGTGGGGAAGATTGCGCCCGCGTCGATTATGATAATATCGTCGCCGCACTCTATCGCCGTCATGTTTTTGCCGATTTCGCCCACGCCGCCCAAAAATACGATTTTAACGGCTTTTTTGCCCGCTTGAACGTTGCCTTCACGCGGCTGTTTGGGGGCTTTTGCGCGCTTTTCGCGCGGCTGTGCGGGTTTTAAATCCGCTGCGCGCTGCTTGTCCTCGCCGCGGTTTTTTTGGCTGCGCGGCTTTTGCGCGCGGGGTTTTTGACCGCGGGGAGCCGCGGCTTTATCGCTTGTGCGTTTTGCGGGTTTTTCTGCTCCCGCGCGGGGGGCGTTGCCCCTTGAATTGCCCGAACGCCGTCTGTTTTTCTGCGAAAGCGGGCTTTGATTTTCTTTTTCCAAATTATATTCTCCGTTTACATATAATGCGGGGGTTGACAAAATCATCAACCCCCGCGCGTTGTGCCTTTAATTTACTTTTTGTTTACGTCCTTTACAAGTCCGTCTTCGATGAGCTCTTCAATAGTTTCGTAAGGATACATTGCCGCATAGTCACGCTGAGGCACGTTCCTCTTTACTCCGCCGCGGGCTTCGAGCATTTCATCGATTAATCTAATCGCCTTCTTTACGCCGCGGGGGCTTTGAACCTTTATCATCATGGGCGTGCCGTCGAACATTCTTACGCCGCTTACGTCCTTGTGGTGGTAAACGGAATATTCGTGTTCCTTAGGGTCGAGCGCAAGATAGAGGCAAAGCGTCTTGCCGCGGATTTTAAAGCGGGCAATAGTTTCTCTGCCCTTGTGGAAGCGCTCTGCACCCCACGCGATGTTGGAGTTGACCTTTTTATAGCTTAACAGCGCGTTTCTTACTTCGCCGTAATAGCCCTTTTGGTCGTCGGTGCTTTGAATAATTCTTGCAATAAAGCTGCGGTTGTAGCGCATCATGTTTGCAAAGTCTACGCCGCCTTCGCCCTCTGCACCTTCGCCGGCTAATTCGTCGAGCGTAAATTCTTCTACATCGCCGTTTTCGTCGCCCGCTTCTTCTCCGTCGTCCTCGCTTTCAGCGGTTTCAACCTGCGTTTCGGCGGGAACTTCTTCAACAACCTCTTCGGTTACTTCCTCGGTTTCTTCTTCAACCGTTTCTTCTACGGGTTCTTCTTCGGGAGTTTCCTCGACAACCTCTTCTTCCTCGGGCTGTTCTTCGGTTACTTCTTCCTCTTCAACCTCTTCAACGGGAGCTTCTTCAACCGTTTCTTCAACGGGCTCTTCTTCTGCAACCTCTTCTTCGGTTTGTTCTACTTCTTCTACTATGTCGCTTACCGTTACGAGGGTTTCTTCGGGTTCCTCTTCGGGCTCTTCGATTGCCTCGTGCTGTTCGGCGGACACGGTTTCCACTTCGCGGACAACGTAAGCGCCGTTTGCAAGCATGGATTTAATTTCGTCAAGGTCGCAATCAACGCTGTCGAAACGCTCTTTATTGTCGTTTGCGCCTACCGCTTCGGCAAGCTTTTCCGAAATTTGTGCAACGCCGTCTTCGTCGATTACTATATCGAAGTCCTTATCTGCCTGAGATTCGATAATCTTTTCGGCAACGGACGAGGAAATGTATTCGTTATCAACCGAAGGCATTGCGCTTATAACCTGACTTGCAACCTTGTCTGCGATTTCGTCTGTGTCGATTTCGGGAAGGTAATTCGAAAGCGCAGCCGCCGCTTTGTCTGCGATTGCCTCTTCGTTTATGCCTGCAACGGTTATCTTTTCGCTTATGCGGTTAGCCATTTCCTCATAATCGGTTTCTTCCGCGTTTGCGGGGTCGAGTTCCGCGCGGAGCTTTTCGGCAACCGTAGATGCGATAAGCTCGTAGTCGAGTTTTTCCGCAATGCTCTTTGAAATCGCGTCGCAGCCTTCGTCGTCGACGAGGACGTCGAAGTCTTCGGCTTTAAGCGAGCCGACCTTTATTGCTATTCTGTCGCAAAGCTCTTCTTCGTCGAGCTGTCCTTCGTGTGCGGGAATGCGGGAAACAATGTTGTCCGCAAGCGCTTCGTAATCGATTTCGGCAGATACAACCGCGGGAGCGGCTTCGGAATAAACCGTTTGTTCCTGCGCGGGGATACGCTCTGCAATCTTGTCTGCAAGAGCGTCCAAATCGATTTGTCCGTCGGCGGTTACAACCTCGCGTTCGGGGATATGTTCTGCAACGAGGGACGCAATGTGTTCGGGGGAAAGGCTTTCCTGAACGGGAATGCGCGCCACGATGCTGTCGGCAAGAGTTTCGTAATCAATTTCCGCCGTAACAGCCGCGGGAGCCGCTTCTGCATATACGGGAGCGGGAACTTCCTGCTGGGGAATTACTATCTTTTCGGCAACC
>JAIDVM010000023.1 GCA_029059705.1 Clostridia bacterium | reverse complement strand
TCCCTTTTGCGGGCGGAAAAACCCGCATAAAAACGGGGGTTGCGCGTATTTTTTACGCGCAACCCCTATTTTATTTATTGAAAAATGTAATTAATTTCGGCTACTTCCGTCAATGAAATTTCTATACCGAATTTGCCCATATCCCCTTTCAAAAGTATTGATTTAGCAAAATCGCAATAATAATCAAGATGAATTTCAAATCCGTTAGCTTTTACAAGCTCACAAAAATCATTAAATGATATTTCTTTGAATTTTGTTCCTTTAAATCTATAAACGGTTATATGCTCATATGCGGCAATAGGATTGAAACCCGAAATTTTCAAAGACATCATACATTTTTGAGTTTTTTCGGTTTCTTTTCCGTCTTTATTCAAAAAGTAAACGCCGTCGTTAAACACAAAATTTATTTTGCCGTTTACACATTCTACGGAATTGATTTCCGTATCGTGCAAACCGAATTGAAAAATATTTTTTATCATTACTTATTGAAATTGTCTTTTAAGGACACTATTTCCGAGAGGATTAATATGGAATTTTCCGTACTTTTCTTGTAATATCCGGTTCTCATAAGCTGAAAAGGTTTGTCGTTTTCGCTTGAAAACAGGTAAGGTTCGGCTTTTCCGTAAAATCTCTTTTCGCTGTTTTTATTAAGTCTTTCGGCGTAATCCTGGTCGGGATACTGCTCGTCGGTTAAAAGCGGCTCGTACTGTCTGAACTCGGCGTTTACGCCGTACTTGCAGTCAACCCATTGAATTACGCCCTTTGCCTTAACCTCGCAGGGTTGGTTGCTGCCGCTGCGCGTTTCGGGGTAATAGGTGCACAAAATTTCTTCAACTTCGCCGTTCGGGTTTAACTTAACGTCGTCGCAATGCACGATGTAAGCGCCCTTTAAGCGGACGTTGCCGCCCTTTTGCAGCCTTTTATATTTGGGGGGCGGGTTTAAGGAAAAGTCGTCGGCGTCGATATAAACGCTGCCCGTGAATTTGATTTTGCGCGCGCCGCCGTTTTCTTTGGTGGGGTTGATATCGAAGTCGAGCTCTTCCTCGCCGCTGTAATTTGTAATTGTGAGCTTGACGGGGTTGATAACCGCCATTGCGCGCTCTGCGTTGGCGTTGAGCTCGTCGCGTATGCAGCTGTCGAGCTGGGCTTGGTTTACTACCGAATAAGCCTTTGCCACGCCCACGTCGGCGCAGAATTTTTTAAGCGCCGCGGGGGGAACTCCGCGCGTCTTCAAGCCCATAACGGTGGGCATGCGAGGGTCGTCCCAGCCGCGTACAAAGCCCTCGTCCACAAGCTTTTTTAAATAGCGCTTTGACATGAGCATGTTGGTTATGTTAAGCCTTGCAAACTCTATCTGGCGGGGCAGCGGTTTGGGAAGCCCCGACCTTTCTACAAACCAATTGTAAAGCGGGCGGTGGTTTTCGAATTCCAGAGAGCAAAGTGAGTGAGTTATGCCCTCGATTGCGTCGGAAACGGGGTGCGCGAAGTCGTACATGGGGTAAATACACCACTTGTCGCCCGTGCGGTAGTGCGGAACGTGCGCAATGCGGTAAATTATGGGGTCGCGCATGTTTACGTTGGGCGAGGACATATCTATCTTAGCCCTTAAAACCTTTGCGCCGTCGGGATATTTGCCCGCCTTCATTTCGCGGAAAAGCTTTAAATTTTCGTCTATGCTTCTGTTTCTGTAAGGCGATTCCGTGCCCGCCTCGGTTAAAGTGCCGCGGGTTGCTGTAATTTCCTCCGCGGATAAATCGCAAACGTAGGCGTTGCCGTCCAGAATATACTTTTCTGCAATTTCGTAGAGCTTGTCGTAATAATCGGAGGCAAACACGAGCTTGTCGTATTCGAAGCCCAGCCACTTAACCGCCTCCACTATGGAATTTACGTATTCGTAATCTTCCTTGGCGGGGTTGGTGTCGTCCATGCGCAAATTAAGCGTGCCGTGATATTTGTCCTTTACGCCGAAATTGATGCACATAGCTTTTATGTGACCTATGTGCAGGTAGCCGTTGGGCTCGGGCGGGAAGCGCACGTGAATTTCGTTGCCTATGCCCTCGAATTTGCCCGCTTCGAGCTCTTCGTTAATAATCTGTTCTATAAAATTAGTCGCTTCGGGAAGTTTCATAAAATATCCTTTTTATTGCAGTTTTTAAGATAAGCCCGTTATGTTGCCGTTTTCGTCGATGTCGATATGCTCGGCGGAAGGGATTTTGCCGAGACCGGGCATTAACATTATTTCACCCGCGACGGCAACTATAAAGCCCGCGCCGCCCTTGTAAATTATATCTCTTACGAAAATTTTAAAGTTTTTTGGCGCGGCAAGCTTTTTTGCGTCGTCAGAAAGCGAATACTGCGTTTTTGCGATAATGACGGGCAAGCCGCTTATGCCCTTTTCTTCTATATTTTTGATTTTTGCGAGCGCGGTATCCGAAAATTCCGCGCCGTCGCCGCCGTATACGTTTTTGACGATATCTTCAACCTTTTTGCAAATTCCGTCGTTTAAGTCGTAAGCGAAGTGCAGTTTCGAAGGCTTTTCGCACTCGGCTGCAACCACCGTTGCAAGCTCCTTGCCGCCCTCGCCGCCGTGCAAAAATACGTCGGTGAACACCGCCTTTGCCCCCGCCCTTTTGCAAGCGGTTAAAACCTCGTCAATTTCGGCTTGGGTGTCGGTTACAAATCTGTTCATTGCAACTACGACGGGCTTTTTATATACGTTCTTTATATTTTCGACGTGCTTTAAAAGGTTGGGCATGCCCGCTTTGAGGGCGGGTAAGTTTTCACCCGAAAGCTGCGCTTTGTCCGCGCCGCCGTGGAGCTTTAAGGCTTTAACCGTAGCCACAACCACAACGCAGTCGGGTTCGATGCCGGCAACGCGGCACTTGGTGTCGAGGAATTTTTCGGCGCCCAAATCCGCGCCGAAGCCCGCTTCGGTTACCGCGTAGTCGGCAAGCGTCATTGCGGTGTAGGTTGCGCGGACGGAGTTGCAGCCGTGGGCTATGTTTGCGAAAGGCCCGCCGTGGACGATTGCGGGAGTGCCCTCTAACGTTTGCACGAGGTTGGGCTTTATTGCGTCCTTTAAAAGGGTTGCCATTGCGCCGTCGGCTTTAAGCTCGCGTGCGCGGACAAAGTTGCCGCTTTCGTCAACGCCGACGACGATTTCGCCTATGCGCTTTTTTAAGTCCTTTAAATCGGTTGCAAGGCACAAAATTGCCATAATTTCGGAAGCGGCGGTTATTTCGAAGCCCTCTTCCCTTTCGTAGCTCTGGCAGCCCTTCATTGCGCCCGCCGAGGTTTTTAAGGTTATGCTCCTTAAAGCTCTGTCGTTCATGTCCATGCAGCGGCGGAAATAAACTTCCTTTATTTTAAGCACGTTGCCGCGAAGCAGGTGGTTGTCTATCATAGCGCACAAAAGGTTGTTTGCCGCGGTGATTGCGTGCAAATCGCCCGTGAAGTGCAAGTTTATGTCCGCCATGGGCACAACCTGCGCATAGCCGCCGCCCGCCGCGCCGCCTTTTATGCCGAACACGGGGCCAAGCGATGGTTCTCTTAATGCAAGGCAAGCTTTTTTGCCGAGCTTTGAAAGCCCGTCGGCAAGACCGATTGAAACGGTTGTTTTGCCCTCGCCGCTTGCCGTGGGGTTGATTGCCGTGACCAAAATAAGCTTTGATTTGGGCTTGACTTGGGTTAAGTTGATTTTGGCTTTATACTTTCCGTAAAGTTCGAGCGCGTCCTCGTTTAACCCTAATTTTTTTGCGATTTCGCGAATATCCTTTAAGTTGCAGCTTTCGGCTATTTCGATATCTGTAAGCATAACTACCCCTTTAAATTCTTTTACCCGTTAATTGTAACACAATTAACCCGCCGTTGTATAGTTTTTAAATTGGGAATTTTTTATTTAACGCAAAGAATTTCGTTTGCGTCCAAATCCAAAACAACGCAAAGGTTTGCAAGAGTATCAAGCGCGGGCATTTTATCACCTTTTACGTAATGGGAAATATTCGACTGCCTTATATTTAATTTTTGCGCCAATTCCGTTTGAGTAAGCCCGCTGTTTTTTATGGCTTCGGCTAATTTTGTTTTAATTAAGTCAAGAGTTATCATAATCTGCCTCCACAAGCCTTCCCCCATAGTAAGGGGAGAAGGTGGCGCGGAACGCGACGGATGAGGGGTGTAAAAATTCATCCCTCACCCCTACCCCTCCCCCTTAATAAGAGGGAGGGCTTTAAGAGCGCACCCACGCCGTTTTAAGTTGTTTTTTATAAAATTATATGCCTAATGGCTATAAAATGCTTGACTTATCGCTATTGGACATAATATAATTTACTTATGGAACAAAAAATTATTGAAACTAAACAAAATTGGGCGTGGCACTTTATTTATCAATACTTAGAATTACTTGACAGCTTTGCGGTTACGTACAGAGATAACGGCTTTAAAGAGCGGCTGAACGGGTTGATGAATTACATTAAAGAACAAATTGACGTGGACGGCGAAATTACGGATTATTTTATTACCGTTTTACACACGGCGGAAGATTAAAACCCGCTATTTGCTTGACTTAGACTGCCGATTAAATTAAACTGTTTTTAATCCGCATTAATCCAAGTGCGGAAAAGGAGATTTTTATGGCAGACAGCAAACTCACAATGGACAAAATAGTTAATTTGTGCAAAAACCGCGGGTTCGTTTACCCCGGCAGCGATATTTACGGCGGTTTTGCAAACACGTGGGACTTTGGACCGGTTGGCGTGGAGCTTAAAAACAACATTAAGCGCGCGTGGTGGAAAAAGTTCGTTCAGGAAAGCCCCGACACCTACGGCGTGGACGCGGCGATTTTAATGAACCCCCGCGTTTGGGAAGCGAGCGGGCACGTTGCAAGCTTTGGCGACCCCAAAATGGACTGCAAAAACTGCAAACAGCGTTTCCGCGCCGATACTTTAATAGAAGCGCACAGCAAGGGCGCGGTTGCGGCGGAAGCCATGACCAACGAGGAAATGGAAAAATATATAGAGGAGCACGACATTAAGTGCCCCCATTGCGGTGTGAGGAACTGGACGCCTATCAGAAAATTTAACCCTATGTTCGTTACCTCGCGCGGGACTTTGGAAGAGGGCTCGGACAAGGTTTATCTGCGCCCCGAAACGTGTCAGGGCGAGTACGTAAACTTTTTGAACGTACAGAGAACGGCGAGGGCGAAGGTTCCCTTTGCGATAGCGCAGATAGGCAAGTCCTTCCGCAACGAAATAACCCCCGGCAACTTCCTTTTCAGAACGGTTGAATTCGAGCAGATGGAGCTGCAAAAGTTTTGCAAGGAAAGCGAATCGATGGATATTTACGTCGATTACAAGGCGAGGGCGCTCGACTTTGTTAAGGCGTTGGGTTTGAGCGAAGAAAATTTGAGATATCACGACCACGACAAGCTTGCGCACTATGCAAAGGCGGCGTGCGACATTCAGTATAAATTCCCCATGGGCTGGCAGGAGCTTAACGGCATACACCACCGCGGCGTTTGGGATTTGAGCCGTCATCAGGAGTATTCGGGCAAGACTATGCAGTATATCGACCCGTTTACGAACGAAAAGTACGTGCCCAACGTAATAGAGTATTCTATCGGCGCGGACAGACTTACGCTTGCGCTACTTTGCGAGGCTTATGAAGAGCAGGCGCTTGAAAAGGAAACGCGCGTTGTTATGCACTTTCACCCCGCTATCGCGCCCTATAAGGTTGCGGTGTTGCCGCTTCAAAAAAATCTTTCGGAAAAGGCGAAGGAAGTTTACGCGCTTTTATCCAAAAAGTTTATGTGCGACTACGACGAAACGGGGTCTATCGGCAAGCGTTACCGCCGTCAGGACGAAATAGGCACGCCTTTCTGCGTGACCGTGGACTTTGATACGCTTGAGGACGGTTCGGTTACCGTGCGCGACCGCGACAGCATGGAGCAGATAAGAATTAAAATTGACGAAGTTAAGAAATACGTTGAAGAAAAAATAGAATTTTAAATTAAAATAAATGCAAAATTAAAAAATGCGGCGGCGCCGAATTGGCGCCGCCGCTTAATTTTTAAGCGCTTACTTTTTGTTTTTGCCATCGGCTTCGGACTTGCTTTCGCTTTCGATGTATTTATCGAGCATGGACTTGCCTATTTTTTTGCCGATGTTCAGCAATCTGCCCTTCATGGTGGGCTTGGGCGGTTTTTCTTCCTCCTCCACGCTGCCTTCGAAGTTTAAGTCGCGGCAGGGGTCAAAGGTTACGTAACCGCATTCGGTGGCGTAAGAAAACACGCTTTTTAAAACGCCTTCCGTTATGGCTCTGTCCGCTTCGGAAGTGCGGTTTACCAAATTTATAAGCTGCACGGGCTTTATTGCGGTTATATACTTTTTCCCGAGCGCGGGAATGAGCTTTACGTCGATTAACGCCCCTATATCATCGAAATACTTGCTTGAAACCTTTTTAACCGAGCCCGTGGGATTGCCCGAAACGGCGAGGGTGTACCACTCCACGACGACGGTTGAAAAGCGGTATTTTATTTTTACGGGCGATAAAAGCCACCGCACCAGCTTGCCCGCGCCGCCGAACAGCAGCGGAATAACCTGCAACACGAGCATGATTATCGAAAAGGTTGTAACGACGATATTCAGCCCGATATTCTGCGCGGAAAGCGCGCCGCCGACTGCCGACAAGACGAGCGCGGCGATTGAAATTATTATCGAAGCAATGCGCACCAGAAGCTTGAAAACCTTAAATGTGAGCTTTGCCCTGTGCACGCTTTTGGTGTTGGCGCGGGCGCTGCACACCGCGGCGATTATCATGGCGATGAAAAGAACCGCGTAAACGCCCAGAAACACGTAAAGGGTGATTTCGGTTTTAAACTCTAACTTTCGGGTGACGCTTGTAAACAGCACGAACGCCGTGTAAAGCGCGGTGAAAACGAAGCTTATCAAAAGCGAAATTATGTTTAATCTGCGCGCGATTACGGCGCGGTTTGCGTACACGTTTTTTATAAAACAGCGAATGTCGAACACGTCCTTTGCGAGCGTGAACGTTTCTTCGGCGGTTATCGTGTGGCGGATATTTACTTTTTCTTCCTTTTCGGAAACATTTTCTTCTTTATTATCCATATCTGTTCCCCCCATACTATATCAAAGTTTCGTACTCGTTATAAAGCTCGTCGAGCTGAATTTTTATCTGTTGCAACTTGTTTGTAAGCTCGTTCAGTTTTTTGTAATCGGTTAGATTTTCGGGCTTTAAAAGCTCTTCGTTTAACTTGTTTTCCTCGGCTTCGAGCGCGGCTATGTCGCTTTCGGTTTTTTTGATTTTTTCCTTGCGTCTGGCTTCTTCCGCGCGCTCCTTTCTGGAACGGTAGGAATTTTTTTGCTCCTCTTCCCTTGCGGCGTATTTGGCTTGCTCTTTGGCTTTGAGTTCGGCCTCGTTTTGCCTTTTCTTCTCTTCGGTATAAAAGCCGTAGCCGCCCTCGTAAACACTTAATTTTAAATTTTCTATTTCAACAACTTTTTCGGCGAGCGCGCTTATAAAATACCTGTCGTGCGAAACGAATAAAAGCGTGCCGTCGAATTCTTTAAGCGCTTTTTCCAGGCTTTCGCGGGCGGGCAAATCGAGGTGGTTGGTCGGTTCGTCAAGCAAAAGCACGTTGCCGCGCTCGCTTTCCAAAATCGCAAGGGCGAGCTTTGCGCGTTCGCCGCCAGAAAGGGATTTTACGGGTTTTTGCATATCCTCTTCGAATAGTCCGCATGCGGCGAGCAGGGAGCGCACCTCCGTTTGCGTAAGCCCCGAATGCCTGTCCCAAAGCTCGGCTAAAACGGTGTTTTCGCCGTTTAAGTTTGCGCCCTCCTGGTCGTACGCGGCAAATTTAACAAATCTGCCGACCTCGATTTCACGGTTATTCCCCTTTAATATCGCTTTTAAAAGGGTGGTTTTGCCCGTGCCGTTTTCGCCGACGAGCGCAACCTTTTCGCCGCGGGCTACATTAAGTTGCCCCCCTGATATAAGCGTTTTTCCGCCGATTGAAAGGTTTAAATTTTCGATATTCAGCACCTTTTCGTAAGGCTTTACGTCAAACCCGAATTTAAAGTGCGGCGCGTTTTTGGGGACGTAGGGCTTTTCTAAAATTTCCATTCTTTCAAGGCGGTTCACGCGGGATAGCGCCGACTTTGCCGTGGTTGCGCGGACGATATTTCTGTCCACGTAGTCCTGCAATTTCGCGCGTTCTTCCTGCTGCGCCTCGTACTCCTTTAAGAGCCGCGCGTTGAGCTCCGCCTTTAAAATTTTATATTTTGAGTAATTGCCCGAAAAGGTTAAAAGCTTTTTGTTTTCAAGCTCGAAGATGCGCGTTGTAAGCTTATCCAAAAAATATCTGTCGTGCGAAACGGTTAAAACCGCGCCCTTGAAGGATTGCAGATATTCTTCGAGCCAGAAAAGCGTGGAAATGTCGAGGTGGTTGGTAGGCTCGTCCAAAATTAAAAGGTCGGGTTCTTCCAATAAAAGGCGCGCAAGCTTTAACCGCGTTTTTTCGCCGCCGGACATGCAGTCGATTACGCTGTCGTATCTGTCGCCGAAGCCCATTCCGTTTAAAACGGTTTTAATTTTTACTTCAACGTTGTAGCTGTCGCGCGAGGCGATTAGCTTTTGCAAGCCCTCGATTTGCGCCGAAAGCGCGGCATATTCGCGGGTGTTGTACTCCGTTTCGGCAAGCTGCGCCGAAAGATTTTCAAGCTTTTTAACCGCCGCAAAGTCGCTTTTGAACACTTCGAGCATTTCGCCGTAAACGGTGTTGCCGCTTGTATATCCGCCGCTTTGTTCAAGATAACCTATGCTTACGCCGTTCCTTTTTATTACCCTTCCGCTATCGGGAAAAAGCTCGCCCGAAATAAGCTTTATGAGCGTGGTTTTACCCTCGCCGTTGGCGCCGATTAAGCCGACGCGCTCGCCCTCGTTTACGGCAAAATTCACGTCTTTGAATATTAAGTTGTCGCCGTAGGAAAACGTTGCGTTTTCAAATGTAATAAGCATATTAAAAGTTTAATAATCCCACTTTGGTATATATTCTTCTTGGGCGCTGGCAAAATCCTGCAAAAACACGTTTTCAAGCCCGTATTCGCGCACGGCGGCAAGCGCCTTTTCGTATTCGCGGCGGGTGATTTTGCGCCCTAATTCCTTAAATTTTTCCGTTTCACCGAAGGGCGTATATTGGCTCATCAGCGAAAAATAAACGCTTTTGGGCAAAGTTGAAACGAACTTAACCACCTCTGCGCTGTCGTAGGCGGCAAGCGGCAAAATGAGGTGCCGCACTATGCAGCCCGAAAGCATTTTGCCGTCCTCGCGCATTTTTAACGGTTTTTGCGCCATTAATTTTATTGCGGGCAAGGCGTATTTTGCGTAATCGGCGCGGGCGGTGTAGCGCGCGGAAAGCGCGGGGTCGATAAATTTCAAATCCGTAAGCCAGATATCCACAAAAGAAGAAGCAAGCCTTACCGCATCTTCCGTTTCGTAGCCGTGGGTGTTGTAAACTATGGGTATTTTGGGGCGGTAAAGCTTGATTGCCCCCATAATATCATTTAAATAATGCGTGGGATTCACCAAATTTATGTTTTCCGCGCCCGTATCTTCGAGTTCCTTAAAAATATCCGCAAGCTCGTTTACGGTTATTTCCTTTCCGCGTTTATTTCGCGAAAGCTCGAAGTTTTGGCAAAACGCGCACTTTAACGAGCACCCGCAAAAGAAAATGCAGCCGCTGCCGTTTTTAAAGGACACGGGCGGCTCTTCATACGGGTGAAGGTAATATTTTGCAATTTTAATTCCCTTAACGCCGCACGCGCCCGCAAAATTTTTTCTGTCGGCGCCGCACGAAACGGGGCATTGAGTGCAATTCATATAAACATTATAAAATAAAACGCGCGCAAACGCAACTTTTAATTGACTTAATTTGCAAGCGGTGATATAATGCAAGCGTAACCTATAAAGAGTGTGCGAGAGAACGGCTTTACGACCACACAGCAACCTGCTTTCGGCAAGGTGCTAACGCCGATACCTATGGGGAAAATAAGATTTTTAGCCCCTTCCTTTAACGGACGGGGCTTTTTTGAAAATTATGGAAAACGTAACTTTGCGAAAACTGAATGAAGCCGACCGAGAAAGTTTTTTTGAAATGTCGCGCGATTTTTATTCGTGCGGGGCGGCGCACGCGCCCATTCCCGAAGAAAACAGAATTAATTTTTTTAAGGAAGCTTTGTCGGGCGGGCTTATAAACGGTTATATTATCGAGTGCGACGGCGAAACCGCGGGCTATGCGCTGGTTGCCTATTATAGCTCGCAGGAATACGGCGGTAAGATTGCGCTTTTTGACGAGCTTTACATTAAGCCCGAAATGCGCGGGCGCGGGATTGGCAAAAAGGTTTTTGAATTTGTTGAAAGCAGCGGGGCGGTTGCGTGCAGGCTTGAAGTTGAAAGCACCAACACGCGGGCTTTAAAGCTTTACCGCGAGCTTGGGTATAAGGAATTCGGATATATTCAGATGTCCAAAAAATTGAAATAAAACAGAGGATAAATATATGAACAAATTTTTTACGAGCGAGAGCGTAACCGAAGGACACCCCGACAAGCTTTGCGACGGGATTTCGGACGCGATTGTGGACGAAATTTTAAAGCTTGACAAAAACGCGAGGTGCGCGGTTGAGTGCTGCGCCGCCTTTGACAGACTTTTGATAATGGGCGAGGTCACCACGAACGCGCAGGTGGATTATGAGGCTATCGCGCGCGAAAAAATTAAGAAAGTGGGATATATCCACGGGTCTTTCGCCTTTGACAAGTGCAAAATAGACGTTGCCGTGCACCGCCAAAGCCCCGATATTGCTATGGGCGTTGACAGAAAGAGCGCGGCGGACGTGCGCGACAGCTTCGGCGCGGGCGACCAAGGGATGATGTTCGGTTACGCGTGCCGCGAAACGGAAGAGCTTATGCCGCTGCCCATTGCGCTTTCGCACAAGCTTGCAAAAAGGCTTGCCGAGGTGAGAAAGGACGGCACCCTCCCCTACCTCCGCCCCGACGGAAAAACGCAGGTAACCGTTGAGTACGACGGAAGAGCGCCCAAGCGCATAGACACGGTTGTCGTTTCCGCCCAGCACAACACAAAGGTTACGCAAGAGCAGCTTGCCGAAGATATAAAAAAGCACGTTATTTGCGCCATATTGCCGCCCCAACTGCTTGACGGCAACACGAAATATTTTATTAACCCGACGGGGAGATTCGAGATAGGCGGCCCCGAGGGTGACAGCGGACTTACGGGCAGAAAGATAATCGTGGACACCTACGGCGGCAGATGCGCGCACGGCGGCGGGGCTTTTTCGGGCAAGGACGCAACGAAGGTTGACCGCTCGGCGGCGTATATGGCGCGGTTCATATGCAAAAATTTAGTTGCCGCGGGGCTTTGCGACGAAGTTGAGTTGCAGGTTGCCTATGCGATAGGCGTTGCCCGCCCCGTTTCTGTTTTTATAAACACCTACGGCACGGGAAAGCTTTTAGACGAGGAAATCGCGGACATAGTCGTAAAGGAATTCGATTTGCGCCCCTACTCCATTATCGAAACTCTCGATTTGAAAAAGCCGATTTATTCGCAGACGGCGGCTTACGGACACTTTGGCAAAAGCGGGTTGCCGTGGGAAAGACTTACGAAAGCCGACGATTTGAAAAAATACTTATAAAAACGAAATTCCCGCAAAATTCGCCGTTTATGGTAAAGACAATTCGACCTAATAAAGATATAATTTTATCAGACGGGAGAAATTGTTATGGACATGATTAAAATAGGAAAATTTTTATGCGAGCTGAGGAAAGAGCAAAACCTTACTCAGGAGCAGCTTGGCGAAGAGCTTGGGGTTTCAAACAAAACGATTTCGCGCTGGGAAACGGGAACTTATCTGCCTCCGGTTGAGATGCTGCAGCTTTTAAGCGATAAATACGGCGTGAGCATAAACGAAATACTTTCGGGCGAGCGGCTTGAAGGCGAGGAAAATTATAAGGAAAAAGCCGAAGAAAACATTAAAACCGCCTTGAATAAAAGCGTGTTTACCATTAAAGACCAAGAGAATTATTTCCATAAAAAATGGCTTAAAGACCACCGCTTTGAGCTAATAGTTGAAATAATCGTTTTAACCGCGATAGCTGTTTTGGGCGCAATATTTTATCATCCGATTACGATTGCCGCTTCGATTTTATGTATCGTTTGGTTCGGTTTTACCTATAACCGCATGAGAACTTACATAGAAGGTCACCTTTACGAAGATAAAAAACCCGAAGACGACAAAACCGAAAACGAATAAAATAATTGAGCCGCCCCGCGCAAAAGCGCGGGGCGGCTTTTTAATTTTAACTTTAAATTCAATTTTCAAGCATAACCGTTTTAACCGAAACCTTGTTAATTTTAAAGGCGTAAAAGAGCATCAAGGCTTCGTACAAAACGATAAACGCGGCGAGCGTAATAAAGAACGCGGGCACGCTGAAATTATATTCGGGCACCTCCGCCACGTCTTTAAAAACCACGTTAATCATCAGTGACAAAAGCCCGTATTGATAAACGGTGCCAAGCGCAAAGCCTGTTGCCGCAAACAGATGATAGCCGCCCAAAATCGTTATTGCGCTCTCTTTCATAGAATAACCGAAAGCCTTCATCATCGCAATGTTTTTAACGTTTCCGTTTACAAGCGAGGTTATAGCCATGAACATGGAAGTAACCGCGAGCACGACGCCTATTGCGAAGATAATCCAGCCCATTTCGCCGTTTGGAACAAGGCTTTCCATCGAAGCCGACATTTGCACCATTGCCGAAAAGCAAAAGCACGCGAACGCGACGAAAAACGCCAAGGATTTTTTGCCGAAAAGCGTTTTTAAGCACGTTTCCTTTAAAAAGCTCCTTTCCTTTTCGGGCTTTATCCTTTTGGAAAGCTTGATTTTTCTTTCCCTTCCGCGCATAAGTTCGTAAGCGGGGCGGCGCAGAGCGAAGTAAGCGTAAAATACGGAAATTGCGGCAAACACAGCCGCGGGCAGAAAGACGAGCAAAAACAGCAGCGCGGGGTGAAAGGTTATTGCAATTTCTGGCAGCCCCTCTATGGCAAGCCCTTTATAAACGGTTGGCATAATTGCAAACCCGCAGCCGAAGCCGAGCGCCGTTCCAAGCAGAACGCTTAAACCGAAAACGCAAAAACGGAGCGCGATTTTAACTTCGGAATAACCCATTGCCTTTAAAACGCCCAAATCGGACGAGTGCTTGTCGACGTAAAGCTTTATATAAAAAACAATCATTACAACGGCAATCAAGGCGAGAAAGCCGCCGCTTATAGCGCACGTAAACAGCGCGGTTGCCATTTGCGCGTCGTATAAAACGCGGGTGTGCTCGTTGTCGATAAGGCTTTCGAGCGACTGCGCGTCGAGGTAAAAGTTCAAAAAGAAGGTGCACACGAAAACGGCGCAAAAGGCGACTATTATTACGCCTATTAGCTTAAACGCGTCTTTAAAGCTGACTATCATTTTACCACCCTATTTCATAAGCGGTCTTTTTTGCCGCATTTTTATAAGCTTCGGTAATAATTCCGCTGTTCATTTTAATAACCGCGTCCGCCATTTCGGCAATGTTTAAGTTGTGGGTTACCATAATCATGGTAAAGCCCCTTTCTTTTTGCAGGTCGGCTATATATCCCAAAACGTTGCGCCCCGTTGCTTCGTCCAGCGCGCCCGTGGGTTCGTCCAAAAAGAGCACGCGCGGGTTTTTTGCAAGCGCGCGGGCAATGCAAACGCGCTGCTGTTCGCCGCCCGAAAGCTCGGAAGGCTTGCACGAAAGCTTTTCCGCAAGTCCTACTTTTTCGATAATTTCGCGGTAATTTTTGTTGCCCGCAAGGTCGGCGCCGAGGCGCACGTTTTTATCCACGCTCAAATGCGGCAGCAAATAATATTGCTGAAATATAAAGCCCACCTCTCTGCGGCGGAACTCGGTTAGCTGCTTTTCGTTCATTTCGGTTATGTTTTCTTCGCCGAAAAGAATTTTGCCGCCGTCGCACCGTTCCAAACCCGAAAGCACGCTCATGAGCGTTGACTTGCCCGAACCCGACGCGCCCGTTATTACGGCAAATTCGCCGTCAGCGATTTTAAGAGAAATTCCCTTTAAAACCTCTACCATGCCGTTTTTATAAGATTTTTTAACGTTTTCCGCGATTATCATAACTTGCCCTCCGCTTTGTATTTTCTTATTATCCCCGCGCCCACGTCGTTAAGCATTTCCGAAACGGCTTCATCAGAAAAGCTGCAAACGTTCATGGCAATGAGCGAGGCTATGCCGTGCGAATATATCCACATATGCTGATAAATTTTGTGCGCCGTCTGGCGGCTGAAACCGTATTCCGACTGCACGGAAGCGAGAATTTTTTCGTAATAATCGTCGATGACGGGCAAAACGTTTTCATGGTCGGGCACTCCGCGGATTTCGGTCATAAAAAGCAACCCGAACAGCTTGGGCTGCTCCGCCGCAAATTTTATATAACCCGTTCCCGAGCCTTTAAACGCGTTTTCGCCGCTCATTCCCTCGTCCTCGTATTTTTCATAAAGCCGTTTTGCGGCGGCAATTACCTCGGCTTTGATTTCCTCCATTCCTCCGAACAGCGTAAAAATAGGGCGCGCCGAGCTTCCCAGCCTTTCGCCGAGCGCACGCGCGGTTAAAACTTCTATTCCGCACTCTTTAACCATTTCAAGCGCGGCGGCAATAACTTCTTTTTTCGTAAATTTAGCTTTGGGCGGCATTTTTTTGCTCCTTTTATTTAAAACTGATGTTTTGCAACATGTGTTTTAGTATAATCGCCAGCGCGCCCGTTGTCAACAAAAAAAAGACGGCTTTTCGCCGTCATTTTATTCTGCTTTTGCGGAAATTATAAATTTTTGTCCGTTGGGCATACTATAAAATATGCCGCGGCTTTCAATACTTATATTCCCCTCAAAATAATCGCCAAGCAGCGGATAAATTTCTTCAAGTAAGTCTTTTGCCGCAACGGGCGGTTCTTTTTTTGCCGTTTCGTTTTTCATAACAAGTGCTCCTTTTGTATTTGTATAAACATTATATTCTCGCACGTTGGTATTCAGCAAGCATTTAAATACCAAAATGCGAGAAAATAATTGTAGAAAAAGGACTACTTTATGATTAATTTGTCGAAATTTGCCGAAACTCTTGAAACGCTTATTTTTGAGCACAATAACAAAGAGAAACTTGACGGAAAAACTCTTGCCCGTCATTTGGGTGTTGCGGCGCCCACAATAACGCGCTACCTTACCGCAAAGCGTGCGCCTACTATTAATAATTTAGTTTTACTTGCAGATTATTTCAACTGCACAACAGACTTCCTTTTGGGGCGCGAAAACGAAAATTACGTAAAAAATTTTAAATCATGTCCGCAGTTTTCCGAACAGTTTAAAAAGTTATTAGCCCATTACGGTTACAACTGCTTAACTTTTGCAAAAGCAGCGAATATTCATCAAAGCAGGGTTTACGACTGGAAAAACGGCAAGAAAGTTCCCAATATTGACAGCGTTATTAAAATTGCCGAATTTTTTGATTGCTCCGTTGATTATGTTTTGGGAAGAGAAAATTGATATTAAAAAAGCCTTTCGGGAAATTCCGAAAGGCTTTAAATTTTTAATTTTAATATGCTCTTGCAAAAATTACCGTGTGCAACGCCTTTTTGCCGCAAACGGCGCAGGTTTTGCTCTTTTCGCCCTCGGCGTACACGCGCGCGGTGGCAGCCGTTTCAGCCTTTATTTTATCCTCGCACTCGCGGCAGCCGCACCAGCCCGCTTTTACAAAGTTGCCGCCCTCGACGCCGTTTAAAATGCCCGCCATATCCTTTGCGTAAACAATTCTGCCGTCGCGGCGCGCTTTTGCCGCCTTTAACATATCCTTTTGAACGGTTTTCAAAAGCGATTTTACGGTTTTAACTATTCCGTCAAGCCCGTACTCCGTTTTTTCGCAGGTGTCGCGGCGGAAGATGAGCGCCTTGCCGTTTTCAATGTCGCGGGGGCCGAGCTCTATTCTTAAGGGCACGCCCTTCATTTCCCACTCGTTAAACTTCCAGCCGGGGCTTTGTTCGCCGTCGTCCAAAGTTACCCTTACGCCCGCTTTTTCGAGCGCGGTTTTAACCTGACCGCACTTTTCCAAAACGCCTTCCTTTTTTTGCGCGATGGGAACGATTACCGCCTGCAAAGGCGCAACCACGGGGGGTAAAACAAGCCCGCGCTGGTCGCCGTGCGCCATTATCAAAGCGCCTATAAGCCTTGTGGAAACGCCCCAACTCGAAGTGTAGGCATACTTTTGCGCGCCGTCCTTATCGAGGTATTTTATATCAAAGGATTTTGCAAAGTTTTGCCCCAGATAGTGCGAAGTGCCCGCCTGCAAGCTTTTGCCGTCCTTCATCATGGCTTCCATGCCGAAGGTTGCAACCGCGCCCGCAAACTTTTCCTTTTCGGTCTTTCTGCCCGTGATTACGGGGATTGCAAGGCAGTTTTCGGCAAATTCCTTATAAACGCCGAGCATTTTCATGGTTTCTTCCATTGCCTCTTCTTCGGTGGCGTGCGCAGTGTGCCCTTCCTGCCACAAAAATTCGGAAGTTCTCAAAAAGGGGCGCGTGGTCTTTTCCCAACGCATTACGTTTGCCCACTGGTTGATTTTTATGGGTAAATCGCGGTAGGATTGCAGCCATTTGGAATACATGCTGCCGAAAATCGTTTCGGAAGTGGGGCGGATTGCAAGGGGCTCTGTCAGCTCTTCGCCGCCCGCGTGCGTAACCACGGCAACCTCGGGTGCAAAGCCTTCTACGTGCTCCGCCTCCTTGGTGAAATAGCTCATGGGGATAAGCAAAGGGAAATAAGCGTTTTCGTGCCCCGTGGCTTTAAAACGCTTGTCAAGCTCTTTTTGAATATTTTCCCAAATGGCGTAACCGTAGGGGCGGATTACCATTGTGCCCTTAACGGGGCCGTAATCCACAAGCTTTGTCTTTAAAACCACGTCGGTATACCATTGCGGGAAGTCCGCTTCGATGTCGGCTATCTGTTCAACGAAATTTTCCTTTGCCATATTTTTCCTCTCAAAAAATAACTGTGTGAATTATAACATATTTAACCGCCGAATACAACGATTTTAAGCCTTTTTAACAATTTTATGCCGCTATATATTCAAAAAACAGTAAATATTTAGGATTAAATACTTGTAATAAACGGGGCTTTCGTGTATAATTAATTTGTATATGCCGACTTTGGACTTAAACAAACTTAAAAGCGGAACTGACGTGCGCGGCGTTGCGGTTGAGGGCAAAGAAAAAATAACCTTAACCGACGAAGCCGTTACTTTAATTACGAAGGCGTTTGTAAAATGGCTTGCCGAAAAAACGGGCAAAACGGCCTTTAAAATTGCCGTCGGCAACGACAGCCGCATTTCGGCAAACCGCATAGTAAACTGCGTAAAGGGCGCGCTTTTGTCAAGCGGGTGCGACATGGTTTACACCTCGCTTTCGTCCACCCCCTCTATGTTCATTTTGTTGCAACAGCCCGAATACGCGTGCGACGCTTCGGTTATGATAACCGCCTCGCACATGCCTTTTGACAGAAACGGGCTTAAATTCTTTACGAAACAGGGCGGCATAAGCGGCGAAGATTTAAACGAAATTTTAAAAATTGCGCAAAACGGCGTGTTTTTAAGCGGCAACGGCGCTTATGAAGAAAAGCCGTTTATGGACGGATATTCTAAAATTCTCGTTGAAACGGTTGAAAGGGCTTGCGGAAAGCTACCTTTAAAGGGCAAAAAAATTGTGGTTGACGCGGGCAACGGCGCGGGCGGGTTTTTCGCCGAAAAGGTACTTATTCCCCTTGGCGCGGACGTTGGCGGCAGCAGATTTTTAGAGCCCGACGGTTACTTCCCCAACCACATACCCAACCCCGAGGACAAAACGGCGATTAACAGCTTAAAAGAAGCGGTTAAAGAAAGCCGCGCAGACTTCGGCGTGATTTTCGACACCGACGTGGACAGAGCGGCTTGCGTGGGCGCGGACGGCGAAGAAATAAACAGAAATTCATTAATTGCGTTGATTTCCGCCATACTGTTAAAGGAACGCAAGGGCGTTATAGTAACCGATTCCGTTACGAGCGGCGGGCTTACCGAATTTATTGAAAGTTTAGGCGGCGAGCATTTGCGGTTTAAGCGCGGCTATAAAAACGTCATCGATAAGTGCCGCGAGCTGAACGAAAGCGGCGTTTATTCCCCCCTTGCCATTGAAACGAGCGGACACGCGGCTTTTAAAGAAAATTATTATCTTGACGACGGCGCGTATTTAATAGTAAAGCTTTTAATTTCGCTTGCACAGCTTGCAAAACAGGGCAAGGATTTGACTTCGTTGATTTCCTCCCTTAAAAAGCCCGCGGAAGAGGCTGAAATACGAATAGGCTTCGGCGCGGCGAGCAAGGATTTTAAAGCCGAGGGCGCAAAGGTAATAGAGGAATTAAAGCATACCGCAGAACAAACCGCGGGGCTTAAGGTTGAAAAGGTTAATTACGAGGGCGTAAGAATTTATTTTGACGGCGGGCTTATGCTTGTTAGAATGAGCGTGCACGACCCCGTTATGCCCATAAATATCGAAAGCGGCGAAAAGGGCGGCGTAAAGCGCGCGGCGCAAACGCTTTTAAGCCTTTTAGAGCGTTACGAATTTTTAAACACGGAAAATTTACAAAAATTTATAAAATCTTTCTAAGGAGAAATTAACATATGTCCATTCCCAAGAAAAGCGTAGACACCATAAGAATTTTGTCTGCCGAAGCTATTCAGCGCGCAAACTCCGGCCACCCCGGAATGTGCCTCGGGGCTGCTCCTATCGGCTACGAACTGTTTGCCGACGTTATGAATTACAGCTACAAAAATCCCCGCTGGGACAACAGGGACAGATTTGTTCTTTCTGCGGGCCACGCGTCGATGCTGCTTTACTCGCTGTTCCATTTGTTCGGCTTCGGGCTTACGAAAGAGGATTTGATGAACTTCCGTCAGGTCGGCTCTTTAACCCCCGGACACCCCGAATACGGCAAGACCGCGGGCGTTGAAACCTCGACGGGTCCGCTTGGACAGGGACTTGGCAACGCCGTTGGCTTTGCCGTTGCCGAAGCGCATTTGGCGGCGGTTTTCAACAAGCCCGAATATCCCGTTGTAGACCACTTCACCTACGTTTTGTGCGGCGAAGGCTGCCTTGAAGAGGGCATGGGCTACGAGGCGTGCTCGTTTGCGGGCGCGCAAAAGCTGGGCAAATTAATTCTTCTTTATGACTGCAATAAAATAACCATCGAAGGCAACACGGAAGTTACCTTCTCCGAAGACATAGTAACCCGCTTTGCGGCGCAGGGCTGGCAGGTTATACGCGTGCCCGACGCAAACGACTTAACCGTGTTAAAGCTTGCAATCAACCGCGCCAAGTCAGATTTGAACCGCCCTTCGCTGATAATCTGCAACACGAAAATAGGCTACGGTTCGCCCCTCGAAGATTCGGCGGATTCGCACGGCGCGCCCCTGGGCGTTGAAAACGTAAACAAGACCAAGCAAAACCTTAACTGGACGGAAGAGCCTTTTGAAGTTCCCGCCGACGTTAAGGCGCATTGCCAAAAAATCGCCGACAAAAAGCTTGAAGCCGAGGAAAAATGGAACGAGCTGTTTGCCGCTTACGAAAAGGAATACCCCGAGCTTGCGGCTAAATATAAGCAGTTTATGCAGGGCTACGACCCCGATTTTACCGACTTAATCGATTCGTGCGTGTTCAACGCGCCCGAAGCAACCCGCGTTTCTGGCGGAAAGATTTTAAACGAGCTTTATAATTACGTTCCCAACCTTATGTCGGGCTCGGCGGACTTAGCCCCCTCCACCAAGACGGAGCTTAAAGGCAAGGGCTATTTCACCCCCGACAACCGCGAGGGCTGCAACATACACTTTGGCATACGCGAGCACGCAATGGCGGCTATCTGCAACGGTATTCAGCTCCACGGCGGTCTCAGGGTGCTGTGCTCCACCTTCTTCGCCTTTTCCGATTACATGAAGGGCGGCATAAGAATGAGCGCGCTGATGAATATCCCCGTAGTATACGTTATGACGCACGACTCGATAGGCGTCGGCGAGGACGGCCCCACGCACCAGCCCGTGGAACAGCTGATTGCGTTACGCTCCATTCCGAACATAAAGGTTTTCCGCCCCTGCGACGGAAAGGAAACCTTGGCGGCTTACGTTTCGGCTTTCACCGAAAACGCCCCCACCGTTTTGGTGCTTTCGCGCCAGAACCTGCAACAAAACAAAAATTCAGGCATACACGCGCTTGCGGGCGGTTATATCCTTGACGACTGCAAGGGCAAGCCCGACGTAATATTAATCGGCACCGGCTCGGAAATAGACCTGTGCACAGGCGCAAAGGAGCTGCTCGAAGCGGAAAAAATTAAGACGCGCGTAGTTTCGATGCCTTGCATGGAGCTGTTTGAAAAGCAGACGAAGGGATATCGGGAGCACGTTTTGCCCAAGGACGTTAAGGCGCGCGTTTGCGTTGAAGCGGCGTCGCACTTTGCGTGGTATAAATACTCGCGCGACTACGGCGAAGTAATCGCAATGCACTCGTTCGGCATTTCGGGGCCCGCTAAGGAGCTGTTTGCGCACTTCGGCTTCACCAAGGAAAACGTTGCCGAAAAGGCAAAGCTTTCGCTTGAAAACTCCAAAAAGTAATTTTAACGGCGGCAAAAATATGCCGCCGATTTTTTTGATTTGTGTTAGAGGTGAAATTATGGATTTGGAAAAACTGTTTTTACAGAGGCAGAGCACGCGGGAATTTTCGCAAAAAGAAGTCACCGACGAAGAGCTGACCGAAATTTGCCGACTTGCCGCCCTTGCCCCCTCCGCGATAAACCAACAGCCCTATAACCTTTATGCGGTGAGCGGCGAAAAAGCAAAAGCTTTTACAAAATACGTGCAAAAAGACGGCGCAAACGGCTGGGCGGAAAGCGTTCCCGCCTACATAATAATAGAAGCGCGCAAGCCCACCGTTATCGTGCGCGGGGAAAGAAAAATTTCAAACGAAGAGTTTGTACAAAACGACGCGGGCATTTTAACCGCTTACGCGGCGCTTGCCGCCGAAAATTTGGGTTTGCAGACGTGCATAATAGGGCTGCGCGACGAAAACGGAATAGCCGAATTTTTAAATTTGCCTTTGGGAACGAACTTTCCGCTAATTATTGCCGTAGGGCATAAGGCGGAGGGTTATCCTTTACGCGAAAAAAAGCGCAGAGAAATAGCCGAAACGCTTAAAATAATTAAATAATCGATAAAGCTTAAAAGCCGCGCGCGGAGTATTCCG
>JAIDVM010000022.1 GCA_029059705.1 Clostridia bacterium | reverse complement strand
CCACCCCCCCCCCCCCCTTCCCCCCGGGGGCGCGTCCCTGGTAAAACCACCAAGGTATAATAATATTAGCCGCCCGCGGATAAATCCGCGGGCGGCTTGTGTTTGCCGGTTTATATCATTGTCATGTTGAGCTTAGCGAAACATCTTGAAAAGATTCTTCGACTACGCTCAGAATGACAAGGCATACGCTCACTGCGCTCAGAATGACAATGGGGGCAGATAGAATGACAAGGCATACTGCGGGCTGCGCGCTTTGCGACCACTTGGTAATGTTAAACGAAGTGTGGCGACACGCAAACCGTCGCGCTTCGCGCTCGGGCAGAATGACAAGGGGCGTTTGGTTTGGGGGGTTAAATTATTTTTACGGCGTCGGGGGGGATTTCGAAAACGTCGCGGCGGATGTTGAACTGCTCCTCGTGGTAGGTGCGGTGGGGCACGGCGTAAATTTCGGCGGAGCTTGCGCGGGTGTGCAGGTCGTTGCGCAGTTCGTCCCAGCTTAAAAGCTTTGTTAAAACCTCGTTGTTCATATCTATGCGCAGCGAGCGCGCGCCCTCGGCAACGTGCGAAAGGATTTTTGCGCGCAGTCCGAACAGAATGAACTCGTGCGAGAGGGTGTAGCCGCCCTCGCGGCAATAGCGGCAGGGCTTTGTCATGTGGTGGAGGGGCGAGCCGCCTATGCGCTTTCTTGTGAACTCCACCAGCCCGAAGCGGGACATGGGCGAAACGGTGCACTTGGCCTTGTCCGATTTAAGCGCGCGTTCAAGCTCTTCGACAAGCGCTTTTTTGTGCCCTGCGTTTTGCATATCGATAAAGTCCACCACGACTATGCCGCCTATGTTTCTTAAACGCATCTGGCGGGCGATTTCCCTTGCCGCCATTATATTTGTGTGGTAAACGGTTTGTTCCAGATTATAATCGCCCGTGAATTTGCCCGTGTTTACGTCGATTACGGTTAAAGCCTCGGTGCGCTCTATTATCAGGTAAGCGCCGTTGTCCAGTTCGGCGCGGGTTGAGGTTATGCCCAAAATCTGACCGGCAATGCCGAGGTCGTCGAACATATCCTTTTGCGAATTATAAAGCGTGACTTGCGGCTTTTTGTGCATGGGGTGAAGATTGACTATGTTTTCGATTTCGTCGTAAAGCTCCTTCGAGCCTACCGTTATGCCCTCTATGTCGCTTGATAAGGTGTCGCGGAGCACGCGCGCGGGGAGGGAGTAGTCGGAGTAGAGCAGGTCGCCGACCTTTGCGCGGGCGAATTTTTCCTTAACGTCGGCGTAAACGTTTTTTAAGTAGCTGTATTCAGTTTCGAGCTGGCGGCGCTTTGCATAGGGGGCGGCGGTGCGGAGCACTATGCCCTCGCCGTCGTCCCTTAATCTGTTTGCCGCGAACACAAGGTTTTTTCTAAGCTCCTCGTCGGCAATTTTGCGGGAAACGCCCACAAAGGGGGTTTCGGGCATGTATATCAAGCATTTGCCGACGAACGTGGGCTGGGCGGTTACCTTTGCGCCCTTTTTGCCTACGGGGGCTTTAACCACCTGCACCAGAATTTCGTCGCCCTCTTTCAGCTCGGGGAAGGCGGCGGGTGCGGAGCTTCCGTCGTATTTTTCGGCTTCGAGAACGTCTTCGGCGGAAAGATAGCAGTTGCGCTCTAACCCGCAGTTTACAAAAGCCGCCTGCATGCCCACGAGCACGTTTTCAACCCGCCCCTTGTAAACGTTGCCGACAATGCTGCCCGCTTGGGTTTTTTCAAAATTAAATTCCGTCATCTTTCCGTCTTCGGCGACGACTGCGGTTACATAGCCGCAGTAACCGTCGAAGTACAGCGTTTTTTTAGGCATAGACGCCCCCTTTACGTCATTTCGGGCAGAGCCGAGAAATTCAAATTAAAAAAATTCCTTTACATTATATTATAAAAGCGCAATTCGGGCAATAAAAAAACGTGAAAATGTTGCGGTTTGTTGACAATTTATCGCATTTTCGGTATACTTAATTAAACGCGCGCGCAAACGGCTTTGATTTTACGCCGCGGCGATACAAGGAGATTTTAATAATGAAATACGTTTTAAAGACGATTGGCGTAGACAACCTTTCGTTCAGTCTTTCCAAAACCAAACCCAACCCCGACACGCCCATAAACCAGCAGATAGGCAGACTCCCTCTGCGCAGAATTAACGAAACGCTTTTTTGCGTTACGCTGTTTGCAAAAATCGAGGGCACCGAAGAAAACGTGCAGCCCTTTAACGTAAACGCCGAGCTTTCGGGGATTTTCGAGGTGACCGAGGTTAAGGACGAAAGTGAAATAAGGAAATTCGTGACCGAGGCGAGCAAGGTTTTATATCCCCACCTTTGCGCGACGTATACAAACCTTTGCACTACGGCGCACGTTCCGCCCTTGCAGCTTCCCGTAAAGAACGGCCCGCTTTTCCCCGAGGACGAAGATAAGTTCGCCTTTGTGGTGGGCGGAAACGAAAACAACAGGCCCAACTGAGTTTTAATTCATTAAAATAAAGCATTTTTAAAAATCCGCCCCGCGCAATTTTGCGCGGGGCGGATTTTGGTTTTACAGCGGTTCGGGGCGAATTGTGTAAGTTTAAACCAAAATATGTTACAAACAGACAATTTGCAATATTCGCTGGACAAATTGCAATGGTTTTTTGCGTGCGGCAAAGGTATAATTTAGGAAAGAAAAATTTTTGCCGAGAGGGTATATACCCTCTTTCTATTGTTCATAAACAATAGAAAACTAATTTAATAGCATTAAAAAAATGCGCGGAGAAAGTTATGTTAAACAATTATTTAAAGGATAAGGATGTCGGATTTTGGTTTTCGGCATCCCTTGTTGTTTTTTCGCTGCTTACCGCCGTCGTTTACGCGGTGTGTTATGCGGGAACGGACAACATCAACTGGGTTGCTTTTGCGTTTTTGATTGCGGCGGCTGTGCTGGGCGCCGTGCTGATTGCGCTTAAGCTTTACGTTTACGTGCCCTACGTTTTGGCTGCGCTGATATTTTTGTCGCTGCTGTTCTTCGTTTACGGAATTTATTATTACGTTTCGGTAGTAATGGTGGGGATAGACCTTGACCACTTCGAGCCGCAGTTTTTCGTGTGCACGATTATGTTCGTGCTTGCAACGGCTGCAAGCGTTGCGAACGTATTTTTAAGGCAAATCAAAAAAGAGGTGCGCGAAGATGCTTAAAAACAAAAAACTTTTGTGTAAGATATCGACCGTGGTAACGAGTATGCTTTTGGGGCTTTCGGTTACCGTAACCGCCATTATGGTGGAAAACAAAACGGCGATAAACAACTTTTTTAACACGACGGAGGTCAACATATATACCCCCGAGGACGACACCACCGATAAAGAGTATTTTAAAAGCGAATATTCGAACATAAAGGATTTGCGCGCGGCGGGCAAGGCTGCGGCGCAGCGTGTGGAGGCGGAGGGCGCCGTACTGTTGAAAAACGAAAATTTGCAGGGCGGCGGTAAAGCGTTGCCCCTTGAAACGAGCGCGGCGGATAAAAAGAAAATAAGCCTTTTCAGCATATCTTCGGTAGACCCCGCTTACGGCGGAAGGGGTTCGGCGCAGTCCGGCTCGGCGAGCGACCAGGTTACCCCGCAGCAGGGCTTCGAGCAGGCGGGTTTTGAAGTGAATACGGAATTGCTCGATTTTTATAACGCCAACCGTACGAAATACGCCCGCACGGGCAGGGGCGAAAGCGCGCTTATTAAAGACGCGCCCTGGACGGATATCACGGCGGCTGTGCCCGAAAGCAAGATTGCCGAATACGGCGACGCGGCTATATTTATTCTGACGCGCGTCGGCGGCGAGGGCGCTGACTCGGCGTATACCGGCACGGACGGCGAGGGCGGCGATTATTTAAAGCTTTCCCAAACCGAAAAGAGCGTTTTGGAAGGGCTTGCCCAAATGAAGCAAAACGGCAGGGTTAAGAGAATTGTTCTTTTATTAAACGTTGCAAATCAGGTTGAGTGCAAGGCGTTCCTTGCGGACGGGCTTGGCGTGGACGCCGTTTTGTGGATTGGCAGCGTGGGCATAACGGGCTTTAACGCGGTGGGCGACATAATCGCGGGCAAAGTAAATCCTTCGGGACACCTTGCCGACACGTTCTGGTATAAGCACGACGAAAATCCCGCTTATTACAACTTCGGCGACTATACTTACGAAAATTATTCTTCGTTTGCATATATGCCTGTCATGAGCGGCGAGCCGCACTCCAAATACGGTAAATACGTGGTTTATCAGGAGGGGCTTTACGTAGGTTACAGATACACCGAAACGCGCTATTACGACGCGGTTACGGGCGGCGGCGACGCGGACTTTAATTACGCCGATGTGGTTTCTTATCCCTTCGGCTACGGCATGAGCTATACGACGTTCGAGCACGGCGCGCTTAGCGTAACCGACAACGCGAACGGCACTTATACCGCGAGCGTAACCGTTACCAACACG
The DNA here is from genome assembly GCA_029059705.1 of Clostridia bacterium. GTDB lineage: Bacteria > Bacillota > Clostridia > Christensenellales > Borkfalkiaceae > Coproplasma. The sequence continues at coordinate 12,441 of JAIDVM010000022.1, read as the reverse complement.
GGTGCGAGAGCGGGCAAGGACGTGGTGCAGATTTACGTTCAGAAGCCTTATGAAGATTTTAGCAGGCAGCGCAAGATACAAACCCCCGTTTTGGAGCTTGTGGGCTATGCAAAGACGGAGGAGCTTGCGCCTGCGGGACAGACGGGCAGCAGCCAAACGGTGGAAATAACCGTTAATAAATCGGACTTTACCTCTTACGACGCGGAAGTGGACAAAACCTATATACTTGCGGGCGGCAACTACCGCATAGCAGAGGGTGCTGACGTGCACGACGCGGTGAATAACCTGCTTGCCTTTGAGGGGAACACCTCCGTCGGCGGCAACGAAAACAAGGTTGTAAGTTTTAAAATCGATTACGACAATACCACTTATTCCGTTTCGAACGGTAAAACGGTTACTAACCTTTTTGACGAAGGCAACGTGAACAAGTACTTCGAAAGCTCGGAAAACAGCGTTGAATATCTTTCGCGCGATAACTGGGCTGAAAGCTTCCCCACGGGCGGCGTTAAGCTTAAGATGACCGAAAAGCTTGCAAAAGCCATTATGGCGCAGGACAATCCTTCGGAGCTGGTTGAAAGGGACGACGAAAAATATCCCGAATACGGCAAAATCGAAGGGGAGAGAATAAGGCTTATCGACCTTTTGGTGGACGAAAACGGAAACAAGCGCGACGAGAGCTATTATGCTTACGACGCGGAAATCTGGGATAAATTTTTAGACCAGCTCACCTGGGAAGAAACGATTGAAGTTTTAAACACGGGCTTAAGGTGCACGGCGCCGCTTGTTTCGGTGCTTAAACCCGCAACTGTTGAGCACAACGGGCCTTTGGGAGTTACAAGCGCTTACAACGTGAATCCCAACGGTTTGGCTACGCGCAAACAAGACCCCGACAGCAACCAGATACCCCCTTATTATCCTTGCGTGGGCGTGCTTGCGGCAACCTTTAACGAGGAGCTTGCAACGCTTTTCGGCAACATGATGGGCGAGGACGCCATCTGGGCGGGCTACGGCGGTCTTTACGGCATAGGTCTTAACATTCACCGCTCACCTTACGGCGGAAGACTTTACGAATATTATTCGGAAGACCCCTTCCTTACGGGGCATATGGCGGCGGCTGAGGTTAAGGCATTGCAGGCGCACGGCTGCAACGCTTATATTAAGCACTTTGCGTTAAACGACCAGGAAACCAACCGTTCGGGCTTGGGCGTTTGGTTAGACGAGCAGACTTTGAGGGAAATTTATTTAAAACCCTTTTATATAGCGGTAAACGAGGGCGGCGCGATGAACGCCATGGCGGCGTTCAACCGTTTGGGCGCAACCCATTGCCCCGCGAATAAGGCGCTTTTAACCGATTTCTTAAAGGGCGAAGCGGGCATGAAGGGCTTTGTGGTAACCGATATGTACGCCATAGGCTATACCGCGCAGCAGATGCCCATATTCATGGCGGCGGGCTGCGACTTGCCCGACGGCGAAATTCAAAAGCTCAATCCTTACAGGGTTTATAAAAACGGCTTCGGCGGGCTTGCGCAAAACATGCGCGACGCGGTTAAACGCATTATGTACGCCACCGTAAAGAGCAATTCAATGAACGGAATTTCCGTTCGTTCGCAGGTTAACAGCGTTATGCCTGCATGGCGCGTTGCGCTTACTGTACTCGATTGCCTGTTCGGCGTACTGTTTGCGGCAAGCGCGGCGTGGGCTGTTGTTCTTATCTTAAAGGATAAGGGGATAATAAAGGCAGGGCGCGTTGATTCAAATAAAAACAATAATGAAAATCAAGGAGAATCAAATCAATGAAAAAGACAATAAAGGCAATGCTTTTAGGCATTTTGGCAACTCTTACCGTAGCGGCTTGCGTTGTATTTGCGGCTTGCGGCGGAAATAAAGACGTTAAGTTTACGGGTGAAGGCAGCTTTATGAGCCTTAACATGGACTATACGCTTACTATGAAGGAAGAGGATAAAACCTTTGAATTCGTTGCTACCTCAAAGACTGAAATTGAAGAAAACGGACCTATTTCGCAGATTTTGAAGGGCTTGGGAAGAACGGGCACCTATACGTTTGAAAACGACGTTTATACTTTAACCTTCAGCAAAGCCGTTAAAGACGCAAACAACGAAGACACCACAACCGTTTCTTCGACTTTGGCAGACGGCAAGTATGCGATTGCTTTTGGTATTAAAGGCGGCGAAGGAACGTTAAAAATAGTCGTTACCCGTAACAAATAATTATCAGCCGGATAAAAATACAGGCACCGCCCCGCGCAATTTGCGCGGGGCGGATTTATTGAAAAAAACCGCGCGGCGGGACGGAACGCGTTAAAAAAATAATTAAAATAAAGCAAAAAGGATTGACAAGCCCTTGTTTTGTGTGTTAAAGTTAATTAGCACTCAAAACGGGGGTGTAATTTTTTTGTACGGAGTTTTTCCAAAATGGCTAAGAAAGCAGACGTAAGAACCAAGATAACTTTTGAATGTACGGAGTGCAAGCACCGCAATTACGACAGTTATAAAAATAAGCGTAACGACCCCGACAGGCTCACTATTTCGAAGTATTGCCCGTTCTGCAAAAAGCATACGGAGCATAAAGAAAGCAAATAATTGCTTGCCGCAAATCTGCGGCGCATAACTTTGTTGCGCTCCGCGCCGCCTCAGTCACGTACTTCCGTGTACGCTCTTTCGGTGGTGCTCGCGCGCCTCGTTCTGCTTGCATCTATACGGCAAGCGGGTTGACAGGTTTTTATAAATATAAGGTAAAATTATGGCTAACAATCAAAAAAATCAAGACGCTAAAAAGCCCAACTTTTTTGTAAGAATGGGCAGAAAGCTTAAGGAAACCTTTTCCGAGCTTAAAAGAGTAACCTGGCCTACGTTCCCCAAAGTCGTTAAAACCACTTGCGTCGTGCTCGTGGTTGTGTTGGCGTTTTTGGTAGTGGTTACCGCGCTCAACTACGGCTTGCAGGAGCTTTTCACAGTTATTACAAATATTAAACCGACGGGGGCGTAAAGGAAGATGGCGACGAATATAGCCGATACCGAAAACCCTTGCTGGTACATTCTTCACACCTATTCGGGCTACGAATCGATGGTGAAGGACAGCTTGGAAAGGCTTATTGAAAACAACAACTTGCAGAACATGATTTTCGACGTCCAAATCCCCATGGAGCAAACGATTGAAGAAAAGAACGGCAAGCGCAAAATCGTTGAGCGCAAGCTGTTCCCTTGCTACGTGTTCATAAAGATGATATATTCGAACCAGCTTTGGTATTGGATAACCAACACCCGCGGCGTAACCGGCTTTGTAGGCCCTCAGGGCAGACCTAAGCCCTTGACGGCTGACGAAATCCGCAAAATGCGGCTGGAAACGGTTGTAATCGACGCGGACTTTGCCGTGGGCGACAAGATTTTGGTTGAATCCGGCCCGTTGGAAGGCTTTGAAGGAACGGTTACCGAGCTGAACGACACCGCGCAGAAGGCAAAGGTGAACATTCAGATGTTCGGGCGGAACACGGACGTGGAAGTGGAATACGTCCAGATTAAAAAGATAGAAGGTTAAGCGTAATTATACGGTTAAGCTGTCATTCTGAACGAAGTGAAGAATCTTGAAATTTAATTAGATTCTTCGGCAAGCCTCAGAATGACAAAAAAACAAACGCCTCGTTCGCCTTGCATAGCACCGCAGCTCCGAGGTCTGTATTAGCGGGTATTGCTCCCGCAATCATCTCTGCGTTATTGGTAACCGCGGTTAAGGCGGTTACATAATAATGAAATTGCTTATTTTCGTGGGAGAGTTTGTTAAATCTTTTATGGCAAATTCGTTTAACCACGTTGGAGGATAAAATAAAATGGCTAAGAAAATTACTGCGGTAGTTAAACTTCAACTTCCCGCCGGTAAAGCAACCCCCGCGCCCCCCGTAGGTTCTACGCTGGGCCCCCACGGTATTAACATACCGGGATTCACCAAGGAATTCAACGCAAAAACCGCTGCTCAGGCGGGGCTTATCATTCCTTGCGTAGTTACGATTTATCAGGACAGAAGCTTCACCTTCGTGCTGAAAACGCCGCCTACGCCCGTGCTTGTAAAAAAGGCTTTGGGTATCGAAACGGCAAGCGCGCGCCCCAACAAGGACAAAGTGGGCAAGCTCACCAAGGCTCAGGTTGAAGAAATTGCAAAAATTAAGCTGCCCGATTTAAACTGCACCGATTTAGAGGCTGCAAAGAGCATGGTTAAGGGCACGGCACGCTCGATGGGCGTTACGGTAGAAGAGTAAGGAGGGGCGAATAATGAAACTTGCAAAGAAATACGCGGAAAGCATTAAATCTTACGACCCTTCCAAAGCTTACGACCTTGCGGAAGCGGCTAAAATAGTTATCGACACGGCAAAAGCAAAGTTCGACGAAACGATTGAACTTCATATCCGTTTGGGCGTTGACCCCAGACAGGCAGACCAGCAGGTGCGCGGCGTGCTCGTTCTTCCCAACGGCACGGGCAAAACCAAAAAGGTTTTGGTTGTTGCAAAGGGCGACAAGGCGGACGCGGCACAGGCGGCGGGCGCTGATTACGTTGGCGCGGAAGAAATGGTTCAGCGCATTCAAAAGGACAACTGGTTTGACTTTGACGTAATGATTACCACCCCCGACATGATGGGCGTCGTTGGTAGAATAGGCCGTATCCTCGGACCCAAGGGCTTGATGCCCAACCCCAAGAGCGGCACCGTTACTATGGACGTTGCTAAGGCGGTTAAGGAAGTTAAAGCAGGTAAGGTTGAATACCGTTTGGACAAAACCGCAATCATTCACGTTGCAATCGGCAAAAAGTCGTTCGGCGTTGAAAAGCTTTCGGAAAACTTTACCGCACTTATGGACGCGGTGGTTAAGGCAAAGCCCGCGACCGCAAAGGGACAGTACATTAAGTCGGTTACCCTTGCATCCACAATGGGCCCCGGCGTAAAGGTTGCATACAACAAAGGCTAATTGAATAAACGCAATATAAAAAGCGGAACGGTTTTCGTTCCGCTTTATTTTTTTGTAATTGTATAGCCGCCCGCTCATAATGACAGGGGCTTGGATTTGGAAGAATAGTACAATTTCATCATACCGATTGGTATAAATCAACAAATTAAAACAATTTAGTATAAATTATTATTTAAGAGCTTTGAAAAATTTCTAATATTTGATTGTCATGCCAAGCGAAGGCGAAGCATCTCTTTTGACGGAGATTCTTCGCTATGCTCAGAATGACATTAGAGTATTTCACGAAATTCATGATTGGCAAGTTTTTTAATAAAAATCGTGCAAGCCTTAAAATAAGATAAATGATTTATAAAAGGAAAATATTTATGGATAATCAAGAAAAGCGGTGCGGGAATTGTAAATATTTTGCATGGCACTATATAAAATTTAAGAGCCGACTACTAAAAACGGACTGCGGTCATTGTGCAAACAGCGCTTACGCCGTTACGAAGTGTGAAAAGCGGCGGGATAGCGGTTATTATTGCGAGCTTTGGGAGCCGTGTGAAATAGCGGTTGCCGAGCGCAAAGAGTTGATTGAGGGAAAGTTACTTCAAATTACGGCGCAGCTTGGCGACATTGCGCTTATTTTAAAAGAAGAAAAAGGCGAAGGAAAAAATTAAAAAAAGCGCGTAAAAGTGATTGACTTTAAAATTTTTATTCACTATAATATCAAAGTAAATTAAATTTGCTGCCGTAGATAGCGGGTGCCGTGAAAAGCTTAATACCCCGCCGAGGTGACGTAAGGAATTTTTGGCGACGACCTTTTTAAGGGTTAGTGAGTAGATTTCCCTGCTGTTCTTCGGGCGGCAGGGAAATTTTTCGCGTTTTGGCGGAAAAGGAGGTAAAATTTGTCAGCTAATTTCGAAGCTAAAAAAGTAGTAGTTCAGGAAATTACGGATAAAATCAAGTCTTCCAAGTCGGTTGTTTTGGTTGATTATAAAAATCTGACCGTTAAGGAAGTTTCCGAACTGAGAAACAAGTGCAAACAAGCGGGCTGCGAATACAAGGTTTATAAAAACACTTTGGTAAGAAAAGCGTTAAACGACCTTGGATTTAACCAGTTCGACAACGATTTAAACGGCCCCACGGCGGTTGCGTTCGGCACGGACGAAACGTCGGCTCCCAAGGTTATGGTTGCCGCGGCAAAGGATTACGACCAGAAAATCCTTTTAAAGAGCGCGTTTGTGGACAACGGCTATGTGGACAAGGCGGGAATTAAGGCGCTTGCGGCAATCCCCGCAAGAGAAGAGCTTGTTGCAAAAATGCTCGGCTCGCTCAATGCGCCCGCAACCAACCTTGCAGGCGTGCTCAACAACGTGGTTTCGGCGTTGGTGCGCGTTTTAAACGCCGTAGCTACAAAAGAAGCGTAAAACATTTTGTCATGTTGAGCTTTGCGAAACATCTTGAATATGAGGTTCTTCACTTCGTTCAGAATGACGGAATTACAGTTAAGCGGGGCGCGCAGCCTTAAAGCGCAAAAATTAAAATATCAAAAAAATTTATTAAATTATAAAATAATCAGGAGATTTAAATAAAATGGCAGACATCAAAAAGTTAATCGAAGAAATCAAAACTTTAACCTTACTTGAAACCAGCGAGCTTGTAAAGGCTCTTGAAGAAGAATTCGGCGTAAGCGCGGCAGCTCCCGTAGCAGTAGCGGCAGCTCCCGCAGCAGGCGCAGCGGCAGCAGCTCCCGCAGCTGAAGAAAAGACCGAATTCAACGTAGTTCTTAAAGACGCAGGCGCTAAGAAAATCGACGTTATCAAAGTTGTTCGCGCTTTCACCGGTCTTGGACTTGTTGAAGCTAAGTCGGCAGTTGAAAAGGGCGGCGTGCTTAAAGAGAACGTTGCTAAGGAAGAGGCTGACAAAATCCTTGCTGACCTTAAAGCAGCAGGCGCAACCGCAGTTTTAGAGTAATTTATCGATTTAAATTAATGGGGAAGCCCCGCGGCATTTTGCCGCGGGGCTTTATGTTGTAACAGATTTAATTTTTGTCATTCTGAACGAAGTGAAGAAGCTTTGAGATATTTCGGCGTACCGACGCCTTGTCCGCGCTACGCGCGAGATTCTTCGGCTACGCTCAGAATGACAAGGCATACTGCCGCTTTGCGACCACCTGGTAAGGTGAAACAAAGTGTGGCGAAACGCAAAACATCGCGCTTCGCGCTCGGGCAACATGACAAGGGGAGGGGTAACCGCAAGTGTTTTGTCCGACGAAATAAATTTCGTTAATGAAAGTGGTGTAAAAACACTTGACGAGGGCGCAATTTAAAAGTAAAATGAAAAGGTATAAGTATCATAGCGGAAAACTACTATTATGAATATAAGCAGAATAAAAAAATTAATAATGGGACTGGTCGGCGCAACAATGGTTGTTTTTTCGGCTTCTTTGGCGGGCTGCGAAACCCCCAAGCCCCATGCGGTTATCACGTTTGAATTCAACGAAACGGAATATGCGGTTGAGTATACCCTTCAAAGGGATACATGCCCCCACACCGTGCGCAGATTTATCGAGCTTGCCGATTTGGGATATTACGACAACACCGTAATTCACGACGTGCAGACCAACGACTGGTTTACGGGCGGTTACGCATACGAGGCGGAAGAGTACGCGGCGCGCGCAACCGAAAACGCGCTGGCGGATTACCTTGGCTCGCACTCGAAGTATAACGAGTTTATGCAGCTTTTCAACGGGAACAAGCTTAGCGTTTCCGTTTACGGCAACCACGCTTACGATTCGCGCGGAAACGAAGTTCCCGAACAAAGCACCAAACTGCATACGCTTTTGGGCGAGTTTAAGAGCAACATAAAGCAGGTAATAAAAAACGACAAGCGCGTGGCTAATTACGGCTGCCTTAAAATGTATTATTATAAGGACGAGACCGAAACGGCCAAAAACAGCAAGGTTTACGTTATGCCTACCTCCGACCAGATAATAATGGCGGACTACAAAAAGAATAACGCCACCTCGCTTTTCGGCGTGCAGATGGGTGACAGCTCCTCTTATGCGATAGGCGATTATGCGGTGTTTGCAATGCTTGCAAGCGACGCGGCGCGCGACAAGCTTGAAGAGCTTGAAGAGGCGGTGCACAACTATGAAAACTACGACACGATTGACGCGCCCGTAATGGTGAACGTGGGCGAGCTTGACGACGCGACGCACGCTTTTAAAGACAAGCTTATAGAAAAGAAGTTTAATGCGCCCAACACGGCAATCGTAATAAAGACGGTTAAAATAACCAAATATTAAAAAAATCCCCGCCCCGCCGAAAAATCGGGGCGGCAACTTTAAAAACAGGAGAAGTTTATGCCCAACCTTTTACTCAACGTGCCTTCGTGGGCGTGGTGGCTGATTGGCGTTGTGGGGCTTATTGCCTTAATAACGGTAATAGTTATTATGATAATAATCGACGTAAACAAGCGCAAATACGGCGACGACTTCGGCAGGGGCGACGAGGCTAAAACAAAGAAAAAGGCTGCGGACAAGACCGAAAAGCGGAGCAAGGAAACCAAGCCCGAAAAGGTAACCGAAGAAAAGCCCGCAAAAAAGGAAAAGGAAACTAAACCCAAACAGGCGAACGGCGAAAAGGCTGAAAAGAAGCAGACCAAGGCTGCCGAGGTTAAGGAAGAAAAGCCCGCAAAAAAGGCGGCTAAGGTTTATCATATTTCCAAACGCAAAGAGGACGGGAAGTGGCAGATTAAAGCAGCGGGTGGCGAAAAGGCGATTAAGCTTTTTAAAACCCAGAAAGAGGCGATTGATTACTGCAAAACGCTTGCGGACAATCAGGACGCGAGCATTATGATACACAAAGAGGACGGCTCGTTCCGCAAACTTACATATTAAAATAACGGCGGAACGCAAAGGCGTTCCGCCGAATTAAGATTAAACAAAAACCGCAAAAAAGGAGACGAAATGACAAAGATAGATATATTTTCGGGATTTTTGGGCGCAGGCAAAACCACGCTGATTAAAAAGCTTATTAAAGAGGCTTACGCAGGCGAACAAATCGTTTTGATTGAAAACGAGTTCGGCGAAATAGGCGTGGACGGCGGGTTTCTTGCCGAGGCGGGCATTAAAATAAACGAGCTTAACTCCGGCTGCATTTGCTGCTCGCTTGTGGGCGACTTTGCAAAGGCTTTAAAGGAAGTGCACGCCGCTTATAATCCCGACAGAATTATAATAGAGCCTTCGGGCGTGGGCAAGCTTTCGGACGTGCTGCGCGCGGTTGAAAGCGCGGGGCTTGAGAACTGCAAAATAAATTCTTACACCGCCGTTGTGGACGCGGCGAAGTGCAAAACTTATATGAAGAACTTCGGCGAGTTTTTCAACGACCAGATAGAAACGGCGGCGTGCATAGTTTTCAGTCACGCTGACGTGGCGGGCGCGGACAAGCTGAACACGGCTTTGTCGCTCGTGCGCGAACACAACCCCGCGGCGACGGTTGTCACCACGGCGTGGAGCGAGCTGGACGGCAAGGAAATTCTTGCGGCGATGGAGCACGCCAACACCCTTGAAAGCGAGCTTGAAAAGCTTGAAGAGGAGCACGAACACCATTGCTGCCACGGGCACCACCATGACCACGGGCATTGCGACCATGAGCATGAACATGAGCACGGACATTGCTGTCACGGACATCACCACGACCACGGCGAGGAAGAGCACGGGCATTGCTGTCATCACGACCACGACCACGAACATGAACATTGCCACCACGAACATGAACACGGGCACGAACACCACCATCATGCGGACGAGGTTTTTGCAAGCTGGGGCGTGGAAACGGGCAAACAGTTTAAAAAGGACGAGCTTGAAAAGGCGCTTGCCGCGCTTGCGGACGAGGGGCGCTTCGGCGCGGTTTTGCGCGCCAAGGGCATTGTCGCGGGCGAAAACGGCAAGTGGCTGCACTTCGATTATATCCCCGAAGAGGTAAACGTACGCGAGGGCGTGGCGGCATACACCGGCAGGCTGTGCGTAATAGGCAGCAAGATAAAGGAAAACGAATTAAAAGAACTTTTCGGGGTTTGATAAAACGCATATATACTTCGCATAACTTTGTTGCGCTCCGCGCCGCCTCGGTCACTTGCCGCAAAGCAAGCTCCTTCGGTGGTGCTCGCGCGCCTTGTTCTGCTCGCATCTCTGCGTTTTGGGTTGGCGTAACCGCCCCCGCAACTAACAAGCGAAACAATTGAGGTTTTTATGCAACAAATTCCCGTTTTTTTGATGCTCGGCATGTTGTTTTCGGGCAAAACGACGTTTATTCAGGATACGCTTGCCGACCCGCGCATGAACAGCGGCGAACGCACGCTTTTATTGACGTGCGAGGAGGGCGACACCGATTACGAGCCCGAAAAATTCGCCGTGGAAAATCTGACGCACGTAACGTTTGAGGACGAAAGCGAGTTTAACGCGGTAACCTTGGCGCAGCTCAACAAAAAGCACCGCCCCGAACGCGTTTTTATAGAATACAACGGCATGTGGCCGATGCGGAAGTTATACGAAAATCTGCCCGCGGGCTGGGCGGTGGCGCAAATAATCGCGTTTTTCGACGCGGGCGAATTTTTGAGCCAGAACCGAAACATGCGGCAACAGATTTACGACAAGCTGACGGACGCCGATTTGGTGGTGTTTAACCGCTTTACGCCGCAGCTCGATAAAACGGAGTTCCACAAAATCGTGCGTGGGGCTTCGCGCATGGCGAACATAATTTATGAATACGTCGGCGGCAAGATAGAGCAGGACGACATAGAAGACCCCATGCCCTTTGACGTAAACGCGCCGATAATAGAAGTTAAGGACGAGGATTACGCCTGGTTTTTCAGCGACGTGCACGAAAAAGAGAATTTTTACAACGGCAAGACCGCTAAATTCAAGGGCACGCTGATTGTAGATAAGCGTGTGCCCAAGGGGTGCGTTTTTATCGGCAGGGAAATTATGAACTGCTGCGAGGCGGACATAAGCTGTTACGGCTTTTTGCTGAAAACGGGCGCGCTTATGCCCGAGGCGAAAACGAATGACTGGTTTGTGGTAACCGCGAAAATCAAGCTGGAATATAACCCCTTAAACGGTGAAGTGGGGCCCGTGATGACTTTGGAGCGCGCCGAAAAGTGCGACGAGCCCGAAAACAGGGTTGCAACTTATTATTGAGGTTCTTCGCTGCGCTCAGAATGACAAGGGGCAGCAGAACGACAAAGGGATATTATATTAAAATAAAAAATGCCGCGGGCGAAATTTTTCGCCCGCGGCGTCTTTTTAATCTTCGTTTCCGAGAAGGTAGTCGGTGGAAACCTGAAAATATTTTGCAATCTTTAAAAGCGTGTCCAAATCCGGCTCGCGCTGACCGATTTCCCAAAAGCTTACCGTTTGGTTGCATACGTTTAAACGGTTGCCTAATTCCCTTTGCGAAATTCCTTCTTCAAGCCGCAGTTCTTTAATTGTTTTACCAAGATAGTTGTTCACCATAATAAAGATTTAATCTTTTTATTCCTACAAAATGTTGACTTCCTACAATATGTAGGATATAATGCTTTTAGAAAATTTATTGCAAAGGATATAAAAAGATGAAATTAAAAGGCAGCAAGAAAAAATTAACAATCAGTTTAGCATTATTTATCGGCGCTTTGGCCGTTTTTGCAACGGCTATGTATTTTTTTATTTCAACTTTGCTTAACAAATCGGGCATGTCAAACATTTATGCTGTTTGCGTGCCTCTTATAATTTGTTATTTTGCATTGATGATTGCGTCGGTTATATTAAATATGTCTTACCGCAAAAACAGTATAAAGGCGGGGGCGTTAAGCACCGTAATATTTGTGATTTCGGGTTTTATGCTTCTCGGCCCGTTTGGGGTTTTGCTGGTGCTCGGAGCTTATTTTACCGCGGGGAAACAGCCCGTAAGCTTAAAGCTGAAAGACGAAAACGGAAACGAATATAATTTGTCGCCGACTTTTGCGGGGAGCAGCGAATACAGAGACCAAAACGGTTGCTTGTGGACGACGCGCGACGGCGGGAATTCGTTTGAATGCGAGGTAATAAACGTGAAAAACGCGGACGGAACCGAGGTGAACTTAAAGCGGAGCTATAAAGACGCGTTTAAAGAGTATTATAAGGACGAAAACGGAGAGGAGTGGACGTCGTCGGACGGCGGAAAAACTTTTGATAAAAAATAAGGTTGCATATTACGCCGCGGCGCGCTTTTTTAAAAGCGCGCCGTTTTTGTTTGTCGTGTCGGGTTTTGCTTCATTGTCATGTTGAGCAAAGCGAAACATCTTTTTAGGGGATTCTTCGGCAAGCCTCAGAATGACAAGGGGGGACAAAGAATGACAAGGGGGACAAAGAATGACAAGGGGGGGGGGAGAATGATATGGGCTATTTTAAAGCCGAGGGGTTATTTTTGCTTTTTTGCGGGAATTTCATTGAAAAAATCTATAA
>JAIDVM010000021.1 GCA_029059705.1 Clostridia bacterium | reverse complement strand
GCTGATTGCCGCGCGGCGCTCTCTTCTATTACATTTTATAAATTTGTGTGAATGGTGCGCGAGATAACCTCGTCCTGCTGGGCTTTGGTTAATTTGTTAAAGTTTACCGCATAGCCCGAAACCCTTATGGTGAGCTGGGGATATTTTTCGGGGTGAGCCTGCGCGTCCAAAAGCGTTTCTCTGCTGAAAACGTTTACGTTTAAATGATAGCCGCCGTCGGCTACGTATGCGTCAAGTAAATTTACAAGATTTTTTTCCTGATTTGTCATTATAATTCTCCTTTTCGTTAAAATCTCGTCTATTCTGCGCCTGCGATTTTAACGATTTTGAGGGCTGCTCGCCCTCGAATTGCGATAATAAGCGCAAACTTATTATATAATCGCAATTCTTCACCCGCGCCGAGGCGCAAGTATGCGCAAATTGGGGCTGCGGGCAAAAAGCGCGGTTTTTGCCCGCAACGTTATTGTTTTTAAATATTCTTACCCAGAGAGTCGGGAGTAATTGAGAAAGTGTTCGAAATGCCGTCGCGGGCGTATTCGTAAGGCAGCTTTGCAACCGATTCCAAAGAAGCCAACGCGCCGCAGCAATCTCTGCCGTGCATGGGGTTTGCACCCGGTGCAAGCGGTTCGCCCGCCCTTCTGCCGTCGGGGGTGTTGCCCGTGTTTTTGCCGTAGACTACGTTTGAAGTTATTGTCAGAATTGACATCGTGGGCACGCTTTGGCGATAGGTGTAATGGCTTTTAATTTTGTTCATAAAGGTTTTTAACAGCCAAACTGCCAAATCGTCCGCTCTGTCGTCGTTGTTGCCGTATTTGGGGTAATCGCCCACGATTTTATAATCGGTTACAAGCCCCTCTTCGTTTCTTATAGGGTAAACCTCGGCGTATTTGATTGCCGAAAGCGAGTCCGCCGCGCACGAAAGTCCCGCAACGCCCGTGGCGAAAAATCTTCTTACCTCGGTGTCGTGCAGCGCCATTTCAAGCGCTTCGTAGCTGTATTTGTCGTGCATGTAGTGAATGAGGTTTAAGGTGTTTACGTAAAGCCCCGCAAGCCAGTCCATCATGTTTTCGTACTTGTGCTTTACGTCCTCGAAGTCGAGCTTGCCGTCGCCCAAAACGGGCGCAAATTCGGGTGAAACCTGCAAGGGTTTGCCCGTGACTTTGTCCTTAACACACTCGTCCTTGCCGCCGTTGATTGCGTATAAAAGGCACTTTGCAAGGTTTGCCCTTGCGCCGAAGAACTGCATGTCCTTGCCCACGCGCATGCCGCTTACGCAGCAGGCGATTGCATAATCGTCGCCCATTTCGTGGCGCATTAAATCGTCGCTTTCGTATTGAATTGCCGAAGTTTTTATTGAAAGCTTTGCGCAATACGCTTTAAAGCCTTCGGGCAGGCTCTTGCTCCACAAAACCGTTAAGTTGGGTTCGGGCGCGGGCCCTAAATTTTCAAGCGTGTGCAAAATGCGGAACGAAGTTTTGGTTACGAGCGTTCTGCCGTCCACGCCCATGCCGCCTATAGATTCGGTTACCCACGTAGGGTCGCCCGAGAAAAGCTCGTTATATTCGCGTATGCGCATGAATTTAACTATTCTCAGCTTCATTACGAAGTGGTCGATAAGCTCCTGCGCCTGCTTTTCGGTTAAAGCCTTGCGGTCTAAGTCCCTCTTTATATATATGTCGAGGAAGGTGGAATTTCTGCCAATGGACATTGCCGCGCCGTTTTGGTCCTTTACTGCGGCAAGATAGCCGAAATAGAGCGCCTGAATTGCCTCCTGCGCGGTGTCGGCGGGCTTGGAAATATCGCAACCGTAAATTTCGGCAAGCTTTTTAAGGTTTTTAAGCGCCTTAATCTGCTCGGAAAGCTCTTCTCTGTCGCGGATTTTGTCGGGCGTCATGTCGCCGTCCTTTAAAAGCTTGTCCTTTTCCTTTTGAGCGATTAAATAATCTACGCCGTAAAGCGCAACCCTGCGGTAATCGCCTATTATTCTGCCTCTGCCGTAGGTGTCGGGCAAGCCCGTCAAAATATGTGCGGAGCGGGCGCGGCGCATTTCGGGCGTGTACGCGTCGTAAACGCCGTCGTTGTGCGTTTTGCGGTATTTGGTGAAAACTTCCTTTACTTCGGGCGCAATTTCGTAACCGTACATTGCAAGCGCGTCGGTTGACATGCGTATGCCGCCGAAGGGCTGCAACGCGCGTTTAAAGGGCTCGTCGGTTTGAAGCCCGACTATTTTTTCGAGCTTTTTATCGATGTAGCCCGCGCCGTGCGAGGTGAGCGAGGAAACGGTTTTGGTGTCGGCTTTTAAAACGCCGCCCGCCTTGCGCTCCTCTGCGGAAAGCTTTAAAATTTCGTCCCAAAGCTTTAACGTTGCCTTGGTTGCGGGCGCCAGAAACTTGTCGCCGCCCGTATAAGGGGTGTAATTTTTTTGAATGAAGTCGCGGACGTCTACCTCGTCGTGGCACCATTTGCCTTCGGTAAAGCCCTCCCATGCCTTAAATTGCATAAATTTTCTCCTGTTTTATCGTATTTAGTATTTGCTATTCGTAGTTTAATTAATCGCTTAAAATTTTCCGCGCGTTTGCAATGCGCTCCTTTGTTGGCGGCTGAACGCCCTTCAAGGCGTAATCCGCGCCGAGTTTTTCATATTTTACCTCGCCCATGTTGTGATAGGGCAAAACCTCGACCTTTTTAACCGTTTTAAGCGTTTTTATTATTTGTTTTAATTTTAAAAGCTGCCCGTCGTCGTCGGTTATTTTGGGCACCAGAACGTGCCTAATCCAAATATCCTTACCGTTATCCGAAAGAAAGCGGGCAAAATTAAGCGTGTTTTTCAAATTACCGCCGCAAAGGGATTTATACCCCTCTTCGTCCGAGTGTTTTATATCCAAAAGCACCAAATCAACGTATTTTATAAGCTCCTTATGCTGCTTTACGCTGATTTCGCTGTCGGCGTTAAAGGTTACGCCCGAAGTATCCACAGCGGTATGCACACCCTTTTGCTTTAAAAGTTTAAAAAGCTCGGTTACGAATTCTATTTGCATAAGCGGCTCGCCGCCCGAAACGGTTACCCCGCCGTTTTTAATATAGCTTTTATATTTTAAAATTTCTTTTAAAACTTCTTCGGGGGAGTAGGTTTTGCCGACGGAAAATTCCCACGTGTCGGGATTGTGGCAGTATTTGCACCTTAAAGGGCAGCCTTGCATAAACACTACAAAGCGTATTCCCGGCCCGTCCACCGTGCCGAAGCTTTCGAAAGAATGTATATACCCTTGCAAATCTACCTCCGCGTTTTAATAAAAAAAGGCTATTTTTTAAAAAATAGCCCAGACGAACGACGTTTTGCTGCCGTACGGCTTCCCCGCGGTTGCCCGCAAATTTCGTCAGTTGCCATACGACCTTTCAATTGGAATTTAATTATATCAAGCCGTATGCTGTTTGTCAACGGTTTGAAACTAAATATTGATTAAAAATTTTTTAATAAACACAATATATTGTGTATTTTTACAAAACTATAAACAAAATAGCCGCAGCCGCCGTAAGCAACGAATAAATTATGCACGTAACTGCAAAAGACGCGCTTTTTTGGCGACGGAATTCGTCGCTCTTTATTCTGTTCGCTCGTGCGGATACGGTAAAAATATCGTGAATAAAATGGAAGATTTTCATATATGAATTATATATTATTTATTATGCTTTATCAATTCGCAAAAAATAAGCGCCGCGCGGCAAATTGC
>JAIDVM010000020.1 GCA_029059705.1 Clostridia bacterium | reverse complement strand
TTTGATAAGCACTCGTGGCGGAATTGGCAGACGCGCAAGACTAAGGATCTTGTGGTTAACCCCATGCAGGTTCAACTCCTGTCGAGTGCACCAAATTCAGCCCGAACTAATTTAATGGTTCGGGTTATTTTTTTGGGAGAAAGTATTATGGAAAATTCAGAAGAAAAGTCAGCCGCGCCTTCGGTTGCGGGCGCCGAAATGCAGAAATCAGTTGAAAGCGCCGAAAATACGGTTACCGCAGAGCAAACGGCAGAAACTTATGCAATTGAACAGTCCGCACCAAAGCCCACTAAAAAGCAGCAGTTTTTGCAATTTTTAAAATTTGCTGCGTTTTCGGCTTCGGCGGGCGTGATACAGCTTGTTTCAACCTCGGTTTTGCACGAGTGGACGGGCTGGCTCGTAGGCTATTATTACATTGCTTACATAATCGGCTTAACGCTTTCGGTTATATGGAATTTCACGTTCAACCGCAAGTTCACATTTAAAGCGGCAAACAATATTCCGCTTGCGATGGTTTTAGTCGTAATTTATAATTTGATAATCGTCGTTCCGCTTGCGTTCGGCGGTGACGAACTTGTTAAATTATGGGGTGCGGACTGGGGCATACTTGTAACCGCGATTTCGCTCCTTATAAATTTTATAACGGAATTTTTCTGGGACAAGTTTGTGGTGTTCAATCCCAAAGTTACGGATAAAATTTTAAGCTGGTTTAAAAAGAAATAATTTTTATGTTAATCCCCTCGCGGAATGCGAGGGGTTTTTTTGTTGTTAAAAGTTCTTTTTTTAAAAGGTTGCAAATAGATTAAAGTATGAGTTTGTCCTTTTTGCCCGAGGAAATAAACCGCGCCCTTGCGCACCTTAATTTCAACTTTGTAACCGAACTCAGGCTCAGGCGCGGACAACCCGTAATAATCGGGTATAAAGGCGAATATGAGTATTTGGGGGCTTGCGGACTTTCGTCGTCCGCCGCCGACAGGATAATTTCGGGCGACTTAACTTCGGTTTTGTCGGCGGCAACGGGCGGCAGCGTTTATAACTATACCGAGCAGATGAAAAACGGGTTCATAACCGTAGGGCACGGCGTGCGCATAGGCATTGCGGGCGAATACGTGACGGAGGGTAGCTATGTTACCGCCGTAAAGTGCGTAACCTCGCTCAACGTGCGCATACCGCACGACGTTGTCGGCTGTGCCGATAAAATTTGCCGAACGCTTTATAAAAAATCGCCGCAGAGCACACTTATTTTTTCAAAGCCGGGGCTTGGAAAAACCACTATGCTGCGGGATATTTCCCGCACTTTAAGCCGCAAAAAGAATATTAATTTGCTTGTTTTCGACGAAAGGAACGAAATTGCCGCCATGGATTCATTCGGCGACGGGTTCGACCTCGGCGCGGTTGACGTGGTGCGGAGTTTCGGAAAAATAGGCGCGCTGCCCAGTGCGATAAGGGCGATGAAGCCCGACGTTATTTTAACCGACGAGCTTTACGGCGAAAACGACTTAAAGGCGGTTAAATACGCCGCCGACTGCGGAATTTGCGTAATAGCTTCTTCTCATGTCACCGATAAAGAAATTTTAAAAACCTTTCCTTTTGAGTATTTTGTAAAACTGACTTCTATAGGCGGCACGCCGGAAATTTATGATAAAAATTTTATTGCTTATTGCGACGGTTGCGTTGATGACGCTTTTGGGAGTGTTCCTTTCGGCGGGTAAAAAGAAAAGGTATCTCGTCTTTTTGGAGCTTTACGAATTTAACGAACAACTCCTAATAAATTTAAAATACAGCCGAAAACCGCTTGACGAGGTTGCGAAAAATTACAAGTTTATGCCCGCCGTAATAAGGGGCGAAAAGCTGCTGGGCGGCAACGACGGCGCGGTTATTTCCGATTATACGACGGGGCTCGGCAAGAGCGACGCAATGTCGCAAATCGATTATTTAAACGACAGAAAATCCGCGCTTTCAAAGCTGAAGGAAGAAAGCTTTTCGGATTATAAAAAATACGGCTCGCTTTACGTAAAAATCTTTTTTATGGTCGGGGTTTTGCTGGCAATTCTTTTGGCTTGATTTGCGCTTTAAATTTATATGGATATAAGCATAATTTTCAAAATTGCCGCAGTCGGCATAATAATCACTATAATTTGTCAGGTTTTAAAAAAATCGGACAGGGACGACATTGCAACCTTGGTCAGTCTCGTCGGGCTAATCATCGTGCTTACGGTAGTTATTTCCATGATTGCAGACTTGTTTGCAAATATAAAACAGTTGTTTGAAATGTTCTGATGTACATCTTGCGTCTTTGCAGTATTGCCGTGGTTACGGCAATTTCGGCGTTAATTTTAAAAAATCATAAGTCCGAACTCGTTCCTCTTTGTCTTGTGGCGGGCGGGGTAATAATGTTTTTGTACGCGTTCGATTATTTAACCGAAAGCGTTGAATTTATAAAGTCCTTCACAAAGACGACGGGCATCGAAAGCGAAATCGTGCGCACGGTGTTCAAGATAGTGGGGATAGGCTTTATTGTTGAACTCACCGCAAGCTCCGTAAAGGAGCTGGGGTTCGAAGGAATCGCGGACAAGCTCGTGTTATGTGGAAAAATAATTCTCTTCGTTGTTGCAATACCCATACTTACCGCAACCTACAAAATAATCGTGTCCATGATAAATCTCGCGTAAAAAAAATCGCGCTTATTTTGTCGCTTTTGGGCGCGGCATTTTTTATTGCGGTAGGCTGCGGACAGGCTCTTTTTGTGTTCGCGGATGACGGAAAGGTGCAGCTAAGCGAACAGATAGGCGAGCTTTTGAAAAGTCTGGATTTGTCCGAGCTTCAAAAGTATCTGGACGGCGACAAGGACAACTATCTTTTAAACTTCGGTTCTACCGCAAAAGAGATAGTGGAGTATTTAATAAAAGGCAACCTCGGCACCGATTACGGCGGATATTTAAGCGAGCTGTTTTCGGTTATTTTCAAAAACGTAATCGATTTGGTGCCCGCCTTTGCAACGGTTGCGGGAATCGCGCTTTTGAGCGCGGTGATAACCGCCGCCGAAGACAGCTTAATAGGCAAATCCACATCTAAAATCGTGCACCTTACGTGCTATTCGCTCATTATTTTAATAGTTTCAGCCATGCTTGTCGGCATAATTTCGGAATGTATTTCGTGCATAAACAACGTTAAGCGGCAAATAGAAATTATAACGCCTATTTTGTCAACCTTAACGGTGCTGACGGGCGGAACGAGCACGGCGGCGATTTATCAGCCCTCGGCGGTGTTTCTTTCGGGCGGGGCGGTGGAAATCATCAGCGGGTTTATTTTCCCCGCGACTATTGCAACCGTGGTGTTGAATTTTATGTCCAAGCTCAACCCGCAAATTTCGTTTTCGGGTGTAAATTCGCTTGTTAAAAGCACGATGAAGTGGGTGATAGGCATTACCGTAACGGTTTTCAGCATATTCATAACCGCCCAAAGCTCGGCAACCTCGCTTTTCGACGGAATTTTGTTTAAGGCAACTAAATTCGTTGTGGGCAACACCGTGCCCATAGTCGGCAACTTTTTATCGAGCGGGTTCGATATGCTTACCTCGGCGGGACTTTTAATAAAAAGCTCGGTGGGAACGTGCGGCATAATAATGCTCGTTATGGAGTTAATCCAGCCCGTAATCGTCTTAATTTCCTTTTCGCTCATATTAAAATTCGTCGGCGCGGTGGTTCAGCCCGTAGGCGAAAACGTTTTGCAAAATCTTTTATCCGATTTGTCGAAGGACGTGGAATATTTCGTTGCGGGGCTTTTAACGGTTGCGTTTATGTACGCGCTCGTAATTATGCTGGTAATAAATTCGGCTAACAGCTTTATATAAAATGACAGAATATCTTTTAAGCGCCGCGGGGGTAATTTTTTTATCCGTAATAATTTCGCTGGTAATCCCCGAGGGCAAGTTAAATAAAAGCATAACCTTTATAATGCGCCTAATAAGTATTTTGGTGCTTATTCAGCCCGTAAGCGGAATTTTTAAAATAGGCGGCGATAATTCTTCGGACGGCGGACTTGCCGATTATACTTACGTCAGCATGGTTTATTCCGAACACCAAAGCGAACAGCTTGAACTGCTGCTGCAAAAGGAGTGCGGGGTTGAAACGGAGTGCAGCGTAAAGGTAGAGTTTAAAGAGGGTGATTTTAAGGTGACGGCGGTTGAGGTCGGTATTGTCGGCGGCGAAAGCGACGGGGCTGCGCTTAAAGAAAAGGTTGAAAACCGCTTGTCCGAGCTCGGTTACGAAAACGTTTTTGTTTTTATAATAAATTTTTAAAAACCGTGAATATTGAAGCCCTCGGAAAAATAGAATATACCAATATATGCGAAAGGTACTTGATTACGTTAAAGATAATAAAAAAATAATTATCGTAGTGGCGCTTATCATAATTTTAATCGGCGCGGTATACCTTATTAACGTGGGCGCTAAGGGCAAAGGAAATTCCTCGTCGGTATCGGCGGAAAAAAGCCCCGCCGAAACCAAGCTTACTTCCATTTTAAGCTCGATAGAGGGCGTTGGCGCAACCGACGTAATGATAACCGAAACCGACGGCAAAATAGCGGGCGTGGTTATCGTTTGCGAAGGCGCAAACAACATAATGGTTAAAAACGATATATTAAACGCCGTGGCAACGGCGCTCAATATAGATAAAAAAATTATAGCAATATATTCAATGAATATTTAAGGAGAATTTTATGTCCAAAAAGAAAAAAATCGTCATCATGTCATCACTTGTGCTCTTACTTGCGATAACCGCGATTCTCAACGTTTTGTTTGCCACCGGCACCTTTGCCTCGGGCGACGAAGCGGTAAGCGTTGCAAACTATTTTACAACCTTCCGTTCGGAAAGAACCGCTACGCGTTCCGAAGAAATCGTGCAGATAGACCAGGTGCTTGCGCTCTATGAAAAAGACAGCGAAAAGTACAACGAAGCCGTTTCCATGAAAATGAAGATAGTTGAAACCATGGAGCAGGAGCTTTTGCTTGAAACCCTTATCAAGTCTCGCGGTTTTTCCGACGCCGTCGTTTCAATCGGCATGAATTCGGAAAACGTAAACGTGTTTATAAATTCCAGCGAGCTTAACTACAACACCGCGCTCTCAATTTATAAAATGCTTAAAGACGAAGTGGGCGTCGCTCCCGGCAGCATAATCATTTTGCCCGTATATTCGCAGGTTTAATTAATTCAAAAAGCCGCAATTGCGTTGCAAATTTTTTAAATATGTGTTATACTATGGTCAAGGAGTAGAATTATGGCACATATGAGGCACGACCCTACGACCACGCAAAAGGGTAAAATAACTTACAGCACGGGCATCGTAAGCGACATCGTCGCGGTTGCCGTAAGCGAAGTAGAGGGCGTTTCGCTTTTAACAACAAAGAATAAAGGCGTTAAGCTCACCTTTGAAAAGCAGGGTATTCTTGCGGATATATCCGTTAAGGTAGACGCAACGGCAAACGTTTCTTCGCTCGCCTTCAAAATTCAGCAGGCGATTAAACACAACGTTGAGTCGATGACCAGATACAAAGTTTCAAAGGTCGACGTTCATATTCAGGACGTAAATTTTTCAGAAGAATCAGTTTTATAATTTGCAAATATTCCCTTAATGTTTTAAGGGAATATTTGTATTATTTTAAGGTAATAAAAATGAGAACTAATGCAAGAGAAACGGTTTTTAAAATCGTTTTCGCCTCACAGTTTACGGGCGGTCAGGACGCGGTTTTAAAATCGGCGCTTTACAAAAACGAAAAACTTTCAAAAGACGATATTTCTTACGCGGACAGGGTTTTGGATATAATTGCGGAACACGGTGGCGAGTTTGCGGAGAGCGTGGATAAGCTTTCCGTGGCTTTTCCCGAGTCCCGTCTTTTCCCCGCGGACAGAAGCGCGCTTTTCGTTGCGCTTGCCGAAATTAAGTATATGAACGATATTCCGAACGTAGTTTCGGTAAACGAGGCGGCAAACATTGCCTCTAAATATTCCTCGCCCAAAAGCGCGTCGTTTGTCAGCGGCGTGCTTGCCGAGGTTATAAAGGGATAATTATGGCAACGATTATCGACGGAAAAGCGCTTGCAGCGAAAATGCGGCTGCTTATAAAACAGGGCGTTGACGACTATAAACAAAAATATAACCGCGAAATAGGTCTTGCGGTCGTTATGGCGGGGGATAACCCCGCGTCGCAGGTTTACGTCCGCAACAAAATAAAGGCATGCGAAGAGGTGGGCATTAAGTCCTTTTCGTATACTCTGCCAAAGAATTCGTCGCAAAACGACGTTGAAGAGCTTGTTAAAGCACTTGCGGAGGACGACAAAATTAACGGCATTTTGGTGCAGCTGCCGCTGCCCGCGCACTTGGACGCGGAAAAAGTTTTAAAATTAATCCCCACGGCTAAGGACGTGGACGGTTTTTCGGCTGAAAATATAGGCAAGCTTGCAATGAACGAGGAATGTCTTGTTGCATGCACGCCCAACGGCGTTATGAAAATGCTTGAACACTATGGTATAAACGTTTCAGGCAAGCGCGCGGTTGTGGTGGGCAGGTCTAATATAGTAGGCAAGCCAATGGCAATGCTTTTGCTTAATGCCGACGCAACGGTTACCGTATGTCACAGCAGAACAAAAAACCTTAAAGCCGAGTGTTTAAACGCCGATATTTTAATCGCGGCGGTTGGCAAAGCAAAGTTTATTACCGCGGATATGGTTAAAGAAGGCGCGGTTGTTATTGACGTGGGAATGAACCGCGACGAAAACGGTAAGCTTTGCGGTGACGTGGATTTCGAAAGCGTAAAGGATAAGTGTTCTTACATAACCCCCGTCCCCGGCGGAGTCGGCCCCATGACCATAACGATGCTGATGTACAATACCTTGCAGGCGGCTTTATTTAGGAGATAAGCTTGGACTTTAACGAAAAATTCACCGAATATTCCGGATATTTTAATAAGGTTTTAACCGAATTCTGCGATAATTTAACCTGTAAACCGCAAATTCTTGCCGAAAGCATGCGTTATAGCCTTTTGCTCGGCGGAAAGAGATTAAGGCCCGTTTTAATGCTCGCCGTAGGCGATTTGCTCGGCGTTGATAGGGACAAGCTCAAAAATTTTGCGCTCGCGCTCGAACTTATTCACACGTATTCGCTCGTTCACGACGACTTGCCCGAAATGGACAACGACGATTTCCGCCGCGGAAAGCCTTCCAACCACAAGGTTTTCGGCACCGGCAACGCGGTGCTGGCGGGCGACGGACTGTTGAATACCGCGTATTCCGTTTTAATTAAGGAATGCCGCAACGGTGCTGAATACGTTTCCGCCTCCGAATTTATCTGCGATTATGCGGGCGTTTACGGCATGATTGGCGGGCAGTCCGCCGACCTTTTGCACGAGGGCGACGGCAATTACAGCGAAGAAACCTTAAATTTCATTTACGAAAACAAGACGGCAAAGCTTTTAACCGCCGCGGTTGTCGTTCCCGATATAATAGGGGGTGGCAAGCATTTTTCTCAGCTTAAAACCTTCGGCTCGGATTTGGGTTATCTTTTTCAGCTTACCGACGATATTTTAGACGTTGAGGGCAGCTTTGCAAGCCTTGGCAAAAGCACGGGAAAGGACGAAAAGGCGGGCAAATATACCGCCGTGAGCCTTTACGGGCTTGAAGCATGCAAGCTGAGGGCGGACGTTTGCGCCGAAAGGTGCCGCACGATTGTAGAAGGCATAAACGGCGACGGCGAGTTTCTTATAAACTTCGTAAATTACGTGCGAAACAGAAAGAACTGAAAACGTCTTGACATAATTTTTAATTTTTGTTATACTATAATAACAATATAGTGGTGCAGTATTCTAGTCAATTTTCATTGAAACGAAGACGGGGGTAAAATACCGTTAAAGGGCATATCGATGAAGTTTCTGGTGTTTGCTTGCTTTGCCAAAAGTGGGTGAATGCTGGGAGTAAAGGTGTATGGGAGCTAGGTAACGGCATACCGCAGCCCTCCCCATTCACCGTGGAGGCGCGCAGCCTTAAACGGAGGCGCGTATAAACCTGCTATCAGGCGAAAGCTTGGTACAGAGTAGCCTGCCTTGAGTGAAAACAGCGGATAACGGAACACGGTTTATTTCGTTCGGCCGGACGAAAGCAACCTATTGCCGTTTGAAATTGATTTTTGCAAAAGAGGATTAGCTCATTGAAAATTGTCAAGGAAAGCTTCTAGACTGTCTTTATATTAGAGATTAAGGTGTGGACTAAGTGGTGATTCGGTTATGCTTTGCATTCGCGCCCTTAAAAGGAAACTGCTTCTTCGGCGACGGGAAGTGGGCGTTGAGGGAAATCCTACCGAACCTAAGCCGCAAAGTTTATTTAATATAAACCACTATATTATTTTATTTACTACGCACTTTTCGTGCGTATTATTTTTATCGGAGATTATGGACAACGAACAAGACAATTTAGCTCCTTCCGAAAGCGCGGAAGAGCCGCCTAAAGAAGAAACCCAACCAAGTTCGAAAAAACAACAAAAAAAGAAAAAACCGAAAAAAAAGCACAAGTACGAATGGCTCGTGTGGGGCGTAAGCGTCCTGTTTTTGTCGTTCGCGCTTACAATTCTTTTCAGTTTTTTAACCGAAATTTCAATAAGCGAGGACAGTCCCGCATACGTTTGCATAATAGTGCTTTTGGTGCTGCTGCTTTTGAATATCGGTTGCGACCTGCTTGCGAACGCGATTATTTCGAGCAGCCCCGAAGCATATCACGCAATGGCTTCGAATAAAATCAGGGGCGCAAAACGTGCGGTAACGCTGTGCCGTAACGCAACCAAGCTTTCAAGCATTTTTGCGGACGTTATAGGCGACATCTGCGGCATCGTCAGCGGTGCGGCGGGCGCGGTTTTGGGCGTTATAATTGCCGGTAACGGCGACGCCACGATAAAATTAATTTCCGCAATAGGCGTAAGCGCGGTAATCGGCGCACTCACGGTCGGCGGCAAGGCTATTTTTAAGCACTTTGCAATAAAATATAACAAGCAGATAGTTTTCGGCTTTGCCAAGTTTACGACTTTCTTTAAAAAAGAGAAATAATATGCGGCTCGATAAATTTCTTTCGGATAAATTTTCTTCCCGCACGAAAGCTGCCGAAGCTATCGCAAAAGGGCTTGTAACGGTAAACGGCAACACGGCTTCGCCTTCTTACGAGGTGAAGGAAACGGATATAATAAAAATTTCCGAAGCTGAGGAAAATTACGTTTCTGCGGGCGGTTTTAAGCTTGCAAAGGCTTTAAAGGACTTTTCTTTTGCGGTAAACGGCAAAATTTTTGCCGACGTGGGGGCTAGCACGGGCGGGTTTACCGACTGTCTTTTGCAAAACGGCGCAAAAAAAGTTTATTGTATTGACGTCGGCGAAAGCCAGCTCAGCGAAAAATTAAAAGACAAAAACATAGTAATAATCGATAATTTCAATGCCAGAAACCTGAATAAAAGCTTATTTTTTGAAGAACTTGACGGCGTCGTTACGGACGTAAGCTTTATATCGCTCACTTATATCCTCGGCGGGATTTCAAATGTTTTAAGCGATGGAAAAAGCGTGATTGCGCTTATAAAGCCGCAGTTCGAGCGCGAAAGCAGGAGCGTAGGCAAAAACGGAGTGGTTCGCGACGAAAAAACGCGGCTGAAAATAATAAAAAAGATTTATGATTTTGCCGTATCGGTAAACCTTGCGCCGCAAAAGCTTACGGTTGCGCCCATAGTAAAAGGAAAGAATATCGAATATCTGATTGCGCTTGAAAAGGGCGGAAAATGTGAAAAAATTGAAAATTTGTTAAAATGCATTAAAATATAATTTAATGCATTTTTTGTTTGCATATTTGTATATTTAGATGTATAATGTTATATATATGAATGTCGGTATATATTGCAACAAGCATTATTTAAAGGGAAACGAGCCGTACATCAGCCTTATAAACGCGGCGTTCGGGCAAAAAAAAATCGGGTGCAGGGCGGTTGAAGGGCTTAAAGACCTTGACGGGCTTGACGTTCTTTTCGTGCTTGGCGGCGACGGCACAATTTTAAACGTTGCAACCGAGTGCGCAAAGCGAAAAATTAAAATTTTAGGCATAAATTACGGACATATAGGCTTTCTTGCCGAGTTCGAGCCCGAAAAAACGCAAGAGGCGGTAAACCTTGTTTTAAGCGGAAATTACAGGCTTCGTCAAAGAACGCTGCTTGAAATGTCTTGCGGGGACAAAACCGCGCTTGCCTTGAACGACGTGGTTATACAGCGCAACACGGGCGGGGTTCATTTTTCCAACACGGTTAATCTTCATGCCGAAATAAACGGCACCACGGTGGACAACTTTTCCTCGGACGGTATAATTATAAGCACACCGACGGGTTCGACTGCGTATTCGCTCGCCGCGGGCGGGTCGGTGCTTACGCCCGACTTAAACGCGTTTATTTTAACCCCCGTCTGTCCGCATTCCTTGCATTCGCGTCCCGTCGTGTTCGGCGACAATTCCGAAATTAAGGTGAACGCAGTAAATCCGCATGAGCCGCTCGTGATAATTGCCGACGGCAAAAACATAGGCGAGCTTAACGGCGGTGAAGTGGTAGCAATAAAAAAATCGCGGTTTACCGCGGATTTCATATCAAAAGAAGATAAAAACTTTTTCAACGAATTATTAATAAAATTCAATAAATGGAGCAAGTGATGCAAAGGGCAATAAGACAACAGAAAATTCTTGAAATTATAGCAAGAAAAGAAATCGACACACAGGAAGAGCTTTGCGAAGAGCTTATTAAAATGAACGTAAACGTTACGCAGGCGACCATTTCGCGCGACGTTAAGGAATTGAAGCTTTATAAGGTTGCGGGCACGCATAAAAAGTACAGATACGCAAGCCTCGATTATTATGTCGACAGCGTAAACAACCGCATGACAAATCTTTTTAAGGGCTGCGTTTTGGGGATTAATTCCGCAAACAACCTTATTATTATCAAAACCATGCGCGGAAACGGCTCTACGGTGGGCGTTTTCGTCGATTCGCTTAACATAAACGAGATAATAGGCAGCGTTGCGGGCGACGATACGTTGCTGATAATAACCGATAAAAACGAAAACACCGCAAAGGTAGAGGCTATTTTAAGAGATTATTTAAGCTGAAATGTTACAAAGGTTATACGTAAAAAACATCGCGCTCATTTCCGAAGCGGAATTGGAGTTTGACGAACATTTCAACGTTTTATCGGGTGAAACCGGCTCGGGCAAATCGGTTCTTCTGGATTCGATTAACTTCGTGCTTGGTTCCAAGGCTGATAAAACAATGGTAAGATACGGCGAGCAGGAAGCAATTGTGCGCGCCGAATTTTTGGTTGACGAAAATTCAGAGGCGGCTAAAAGGCTTTACGAGTTTGACATAGAAACGGACGGAATAATTTCGATTACACGCAAGTTGAGCCTTGACGGCAGGGGCGGCATAAAAATAAACGGCAATTCGGTAACCGCCTCTATGTTAAAATCGGTTACTCAGCACCTTGTGGACGTACACGGGCAAAGCGAACACTTCTTTTTGCTTGAAGAGGACAACCAGCTTAAAGTTTTGGATGGTATAGGCGGCGGCGAAGTAGAAGAAATTAAAGCCGAACTTGCAGCCAATCTTTCCGAAAAGAGAAAAATAAAGGCGCAAATTGCCGAGCTCGGCGGCGACGGCGCGGACAGAGAGCGCAAGTTAGACGTTTTAAAATATCAGATTAACGAGATTGAAAGCGCTGATATCTGCGAGGGCGAGCTTGAAGAGCTTAAAGCAAAGCAGAACATAATTGCTAACACCGAAAAGATTTTATCTGCGGTTGAAGCAGTGCGGGCAATACTTTCCGACGACGGCGGGTGCCTCGATTCGTTATCTTCGGCAAAGCACTATTTAAACGGCATTTCTTCGTATTCCGAAGAATATTCAAATCTTGCATCAAGGTTAGAGGGGCTTTACGCCGAAGCTTCGGACGTTTCCGAAACCGTTTCGGACGTTTCCGACGGACTGAGCTTTGACGGGCGAGAGGCGGAAAGGGTTGACGAGAGAATAACGCTTATTAAGGGGCTGCAAAAGAAGTACGGCGCGGACGAAGCGGAAATTTTAAAATTTTTGGAAAACGCCCGCAACAAATACGAAGCGCTGGTAGACGGCGCGGCTGCCGCGGAAAAACTGAACAAACAACTTGGCAAAATTAACGGAGAAATTTATTCGCTTTGCCGCAAGCTTACCAAAACGCGCAAAAAGGCGGCGGTGGATTTTTGCAAAGCCGTAACCGAAGAGCTGAAAACGTTAAATATTCCCGACGCGAAATTCGAGGTTGCGTTTGCCGACTACGGCGAAGAAACGGCAAATTTGAATTCTTCCGAAGGCTCGGACAAGGTTTGCTTTATGTTTTCGGCGAATAAAGGCGAACCGTTAAAGCCGCTTAGCAAGGTTATTTCGGGCGGCGAAATGTCGCGCTTTATGCTTGCGGTTAAAACGCAGCTTAAAGACGTAAACGGTATTTCCACATATATTTTCGACGAAATCGACGCGGGTATAAGCGGTTACACCGCGCGCACCGTAGCGGAAAAATTCGTTAAAATTTCCAAAAGCACGCAAATTCTTGCGGTTTCGCATTTGCCGCAGGTTTGCGCGGCAAGCAGTTCGCAGTTTTTTATTTACAAACAAGAGGAAAACGGCAAAACCCTTACAAAGGTTAAACGGCTTGACGAAAACAGCAAAATTGACGAAATTGTGCGTCTTACGGGCAGTGTAAACAGCGAGGCGGCAAGAAAGCACGCCGTAGAGCTAATCGAAGGTTTTAAAAATTAAATTAAAATTGAATTAAAGCGGCGGAAATTTCCGTCGCTTTTTGAATAGTTATTTTTTCTTTGCGCAAATTAGTTTTATGTTTGACGGAAAGAAAATCTTAAAAGCAGTTTTTAAAGCCGCGGTTTTGTTCCTTGCGGTAATAATATGCTCGTTGTGCTTCATATCAATCGAAGCGTTTGCCGACGAGGACGGATTGTATCTCGGCGGTTTCCCCGCGGGCTTTGCGCTGGATACGACCACTGTTGAGGTTGTTGGGCTTTGCGACGTGATTACCGACGGCGGAATGTGTTCGCCTGCACGCGACGCGGGCATTAAGTGCGGCGACATTATCGACAGCATTAACGGCGAAGAGGTAAACAAAACTGCGGACATAAACGAAATTATTGCCCGCGAGTACAGAAAGTATGAAATTTGCGTAATAAGAGGCGGCGAAGCCATTAAGTTGCCCATTAATCCCGCAAAGGAGCTTACGTCGGGCGGCAAGCGCATAGGCGTGCTTGTAAAGGACAGCATAAGCGGTGTGGGAACGGTAACTTACGTGGATAAAACTGCGGGCAAGTTTGCCTCGCTGGGGCACCCCGTTACCGACGCGCACAACAAGCTGATTGAAATTAACGGCGGAACCGTTTTCAATTCGCTCATTTACGACGTGAAGAAAGGCATGCGCGGCACACCCGGTGAGCTTCGCGGAGCGTTTGAAACGGGCTCCGTAATCGGTAAAGCCAAAATAAACTGCCCCTGCGGCGTATTCGGCGAGCTTTCAAAGGACTTTAACTGCTCGCGGCTTACAAAAATAAGCAAAGGCTCGGTTGACGAGGTTCAAATCGGCACGGCGTATATTTATTCCACGGTTTACGGCAAAGAGCCGGTAAAGTACGAAATTTCGATAGCCAAAGTGGACAAATTTAACAAGGACAACAGAAATTTTGTAATTAAGGTTGAAGATAAGGCCCTTTTGGACAAAACGGGCGGCATAGTTCAAGGTATGAGCGGCAGCCCCATAGTTCAAAACGGCAAGCTTATAGGCGCGGTTACCCACGTGTTCGTGAACGACCCTACGCGCGGCTACGGCATAGGCATAGACAATATGCTTAATTCTTATTAAACTTAACAGTTCATATAAATTTTTAATTCCTCATATAATTGTATATGAGGAATTTGTCGTGTTGTCGTCCAAAATGGGATAAAAAGTTCTTTTTTGCGTTTTTAATTGCCTTTGCGTGTTCGTTAATCTGCGGAATTGCGCTGTGCGAATTTGTTACGCATAACGCTTATTTAAGGGATTTGGCGTGCGATTATATTTATAACGTGTTCAATTTTAAAAATTCCGCGTTAATCGTGCCGCATATCCTCGGCGATATACTTTATTTTTACATTTTTTTCTTAATAGGCTATTTAACTAAATTCAAATATTTAACGCTGATATTCGTATTCATACGCGGGCTGTTTTTCGGCGTTTACGTTGTGTTGCTTGCCTGCGTAAACTCTTTCGGCGGCGTAATGGTAATGATTTTCGTGTTTATCCCCGCAACGCTTATTTCCGTTGCTATGTGCTACGCGCTTGCCGAATTTTGCAAGTGCTGGGATAACAAGTTCGTTTTTGTCGTTCCCGCCGCGCTAGCGCTTATCGACTGCATAATTTTTCTGCTTTTGATAAATCTCTTTTTCAGAGTGGTAATTATAATAGTATAAATTCTTTTTATAACCGCATACTAAGGTTATGAAAAAGTTATTCAGCATTATTTTATCGTCGTGCATAGCCGTATCGAGCGGCGTATTGTGCGGTTTTACACTCGAAAACAAGTCCTCGCTTGCTCTTACAAAAAACTGCAAGTCGGCTTACCTTATGGACTACGGCTCGGGGGAATGTTTATATAAGGAAAACGAAACGGCGCGCATGCCAATTGCCAGCGTGTGCAAGGTTATGACTTTAACCGTCGTGTTCGACGCGGTTGCGGAAGGCAGAATTAAGCTTACCGATACGGTAACCGTAAGCGACAAGGCGTCGTCGATGGGCGGCTCGCAGGTATTTTTGGAAAGCGGTTCAAAATACCCCGTTGAACAGCTCGTAAAGAGCGTAATAGTATGCTCGGCAAACGACAGCTGCGTTGCGCTTTCGGAAACGGTTGCGGGGGGCGAAGGCGAATTTGTCGCGCTAATGAACAAAAAGGCGGCGTCGCTCGGCTGTGCGGATACGCTGTTTGCAAACTGCACGGGACTGCCCAAGGATACGCAGTATTCGTGCGCTAAGGACGTTGCCGTTATGTTCGGCAATTTGATAAAATACGAGGATTTCTTTAAATACAGCAAAATCTGGCTTGAAGACTTCGTTCATAACGAAAACAGAACGACTTCTATGACCAACACCAACAAGCTGATAAGAAAGTATTCCTTCTGCGACGGCGGCAAAACGGGCTTTACGAACGAGGCGGGCTTCTGCCTTGCTTCAACCGCGGTTAAAAACAATTTGCGCCTTGTTTCGGTTGTGCTCGGCGCGTCGTCCAGCGACGACAGATTCAGTTCTGCGGTGAAAATGTTCGATTACGGCTTTGCGAATTTCAAAAATAAAGTTGTGCTCGATAAAGACGTAACCTTAAACGACGAGTTTTCGGTAAGAGGAGGAAAGCGCGACAGCGTTGCGGTGCGACCCGAAAGAAATTGTTACGTTTTTTCTGCGGTAGACGCCACGCCCGAGATTACCTATAACGTAACCGCATACGACGTTAAAGCGCCTGTTGCAACAGAAACCGTTGTGGGCGTTATCGAAGTTTACAAGGACGGCGTGCTTGTAGATACGGTTAATATCGTGGCGGCGGAGAGCGTTGAAAAGGCGACTTACGGCGATTATTTAAGGCAAAGCGCAAGAGAGTGGGCAATTTAAATTTAAAGCAAAACTTTGCGGCGTACACTTTGGTGTGCGCCGTATTTTGTTGACTAATTTTTAATAATTTGGTAAAATATATCCGATTATACTTTCGGGAGAAATCTATGAACGAGCGCGCAACTTTAAAAGTAAACGCAAAAGGACACCTTGAAATAGGCGGCGCCGACTGCGTGGAGCTTGCAAAAAGGTTTTCCACGCCCTTATACGTTTATGACGAGGCGCATATCCGTGCGATGATGCGCGTTTTTAAAGACACTATAAATCAGGAATACAATGGTAACGGACAGGTGCTGTATGCTTCGAAAGCGTTTTCGTGCGAGGCGGTTTACGCAATAGCAAAAAGCGAAAAAATAGGCGTTGACGTTGTTTCGGGCGGCGAGCTTTACACCGCGCTTAAAGCGGGCTTTCCCGCCGAAGAAATTTACTTCCACGGCAATAACAAGCTTGAAAGGGAGCTTGAATTTGCGCTTGACAGCAAAGTGGGCACGATAGTGGTGGATTCCTACCGCGAGGCGGATATTTTAAATGAAATGTGTGAAAAGCGCGGAGTAAAGCAAAACGTTTTGGTGCGCATAAACCCCGGCGTTGAGGCGCACACTCACGCTTATGTTCAGACTGCAAGAACGGACAGCAAGTTCGGTTTTTCCGTTTCGGACGGCGCGGCAAAAGGAATTTGCGAACACGTGCTTGCAAAAGGCAACCTCAATTTGAAGGGCTATCATTGCCACATAGGCTCGCAGATTTTCGAAAAGCAGTCGTTTGTAATCGCCGCCGAAAAGGTTTTGGATTTTTCGGCAAAAATCAAAAAAGAGCTCGGATTTGAAGCTTCGGTTGTCAATCTCGGCGGCGGGTTCGGCGTCTGGTATACCGACGACGACCCCAAATTGAAGCTCGAAGATTATAAAGATTATTTAAAAGCGCTCATTTCGGCGGTTAAGAGCAAGGCAAAGGAGCACAACTTAAAACAGCCTTATCTTTTGATAGAGCCGGGGCGTTCGGTTATTGCCGAAGCGGGCATAACCCTTTACACCGTGGGCGCAATTAAAAATATTCCCGGAATTAAAAAATACGTGGCAATCGACGGCGGTATGTTCGAAAGCCCCAGATACGCGCTTTATCAGTCAAAATATACAGTTTTGCTTGCAAACCGCGCAAACGAGCCATGCACCGAAAAGGTTTCGATAGCGGGCAAGTGCTGCGAAAGCGGCGATTTGATTGCGGTGGACGTGCCTTTGCCCGAAGCGGAGAGCGGGGATATCCTCGCGGTGCTGACAACGGGGGCTTATCATTATTCAATGGCAAGCAATTATAACCGCAACTTTATTCCCGCGGCAATTCTCGTCAACGAGGGCAAGGCGGATTATATTTTAAAGCCCCAGACCTACGAGGATTTGGTGCGCAACGATTTAATACCCGAAAGGTTGACTAAATGAGAGAAACTATTGAAATTCTTGCCGGCATAATAGCCGTAATATTTATATTCGCGCCTCACGAATTTGCGCACGCCTTCGTTGCGTATAAGTGCGGCGACCCTACGGCGAAAATGGCGGGCAGGCTTTCGCTCAATCCTTTAAAGCACCTCGACCCCGCGGGCTTTTTGCTTTGCGCGCTTACGGGCTTCGGCTGGGCAAAACCCGTGCCAATAAATCCCATGAACTTCCGCAAATACAGAATCGGCTTGTTTTTAACGGCTATCGCGGGCGTTGCGGTCAATTATATAATTGCTTTCCTCGCATATCCGCTGTTTTTGGTTGTTTTTCTTTATGCTCACCCCGCAACCGAGATAGCTTCTTACGCATCACAGTTCGGCTATTTATGTTTCGGTTATATCTTTTTGTACGGCTTAAGCATCGTCGTTTTCAACCTTTTGCCCTTAAATCCGCTCGACGGGTTCAGGGTGGTTGAATCGCTCACGCGCGAAATCAACCCCGTGAGAAGATTTTTGAAAAACTACGGCAAATATATTTTAATCGCGCTCGTGCTTGAAAGCTATCTTTGCGCCATGCTCGAAAGATATACAAATTTGCCTTACGTTCAATACTTTGATATTTTGGGCTTTTATCTGCAATATTTTGCTAAAAGAATTTTGGGCTTCCCAATAACAGCGTTATGGAATGTGATTTACGGCTTGCCGTTCGGTTATTTTCCCTTCGTTTTGGTTTAAGGTGATTTATGGCAACTAATTTAGACAATTTTGAGTCGGTAGTAGATTATAACACGGTTCTCGACGACTTCGAGGGGCCGCTCGATTTACTTCTGCATCTCATAAACATCGCGCAAATCAAAATCGAGGACGTTTTCGTTTCGAAGGTAACCGAGCAGTTTCTCGATTACATCGAATATATGAAAACGCAGCCCTGCCGCGACGTTGACAAGGAAAGCGAATATCTTGCGCTTGCCGCGCAGATTATTTACATAAAGTCGAAAAGCTTGGTGCCGCCCGAAGAAACGGACGACGGCGGCGGCAACGAGGACGAGGACAAGCAGCTTTTAATAGAGCAGCTTAAACAGCGCGAATACGAGCTTATTAAAAACGAAACGCCAAAACTGAAGGATTTGGAAACGATAGGTTACTTTTTTAAAGAGCCGGACAAAGCAATTCAGGGCACGCGCGTTGTTTTTAAGGATTTCACCGTAAACGGACTTTTGGAAGCCTTTGCAAAAATGATGCTCAAAAACGAGAGCTTGATGCGCGAGCAGGAAAACGTAAAGGAAATCCCCAAAGACGTTCACACGGTTGAAGAAAAGGTTACCTTTATTAAGGATACGCTTATCGAAAAGAAGGAAGTGGAGTTTGAAAGCCTTTTTAAAACCTTTTCGAGAAACGAGATAATAACCACGTTCCAAGCGCTTTTGGAAATGTTAAAGCATCAGTTCGTTTTGGTTACGCAGGAAGAATCTTTCGGCGCTATATTAATAAGACTTAACCCCGACTGGGATTTAAAGGACTTGAACAATGAACAGTTTGACGAATATAATTGAGGGAATAGTTTTTGCTTCGGGCGAAGCTGTGCCCGTAAAATTTATTATGGAAAAGCTCGGCAAAACGCTTAAAGAGATAAACGCGTGCGTGGACGAGCTTAAAGAAAAATATAACGAGGACAGCGGAATTCAGCTTTTAGTATTCAATGGCAAGCTGCAATTTGCCTCTAACCCAAAATATAAAGAACCTATCGCCGAGGTGCTTATTCCCATAAAGGAAAAGGAATTCACCAAAACGATTTTGGAATGCGCCGCGATAATCGCTTATAAGCAGCCCATTACAAAGCCCGAATTAGAGGACATAAGGCGCGTAAACTGCGATTATGCGATTAAAATTCTTTTGGATTTGCAAATGATTGAGCCTTGCGGGCGCAAGGACGCCGTTGGAAAGCCAATTTTATATTGCACGACCGATAACTTTTTAAAGAGGTTTAAGTTGAATTCGATTGCCGAGCTGCCCGATTACGACGAGCTTATGGCGCAGATAGCGGAACTCAACAACACGTTGCTTGCCGAGGACGAGGAAGACGCGAATTATTTATACAGAAAGGACGAATACGTTGAAAACGCCGCTCCTGCCGCAGCCCCCGCAAAGAATGAAGAACCGCAGCCGAGAAGGACGGAAGACGGTTACGATTTGCCTGATTTTATTTCGGACGAGGACGACGTAATTAAAATAGATTGATAATTACATATTTAAAGCCGCTTTTTAAAGCGGCTTTTTTGTATATTTAAAATTACGTTACAAATAATAAGGGTATGAACGAGGCTGCGGTTTACGTTGCCGCCGCGCTGTTTGCGCTTGCCGTTTTTCCCGTGCACATTTATAATTACGTTTATTTGGACACGGGCAAAAAGTACGCGAGCATAAATGCCGGCGTTTACGGTGTGATTAATATTTTTAATGCTAATACGATAAGCGACAACCCGCGCGAGATGCAGGTAAACGGCAAAAACAAAAAAATCGAACCGACTAAAATCAAATATTTTTTTTACAAAATTTTTAACTGTTTATGCCTTTATAAAGTCGTCCAGCTCGGTGATTACGGCATGCAAAAGGAAGGCAACGCTTACGTAGCTCTCGCGCAAAGCTGTTTTACGACGGCGATTTACAAGTTCATTCAATGCAACGGCAATTTTTGCAAGCTGAGAAATTACGCCGTTTTGAACGAAGAACATTCCGAAATACGTTATTACGCCAAAGCCGTAACGGTGGTTAACATAATCGTTATGACAAAAATTTTGATTATCATTATAAAGGAGAAATTACATGAAGCCAAAAATAAGAAAAAACAAAGAAAGAGATTTTGACGTGCCGTCTATTTCAGTAGACAAAGTAGCCGACGCAAACACCGTTGTGGGTAAATCCATAATAACCGTAAACGGCGCGGAAATTATACCGTTGTCGTCGGTTACGGTGGTTAATTTGAGCGGCGGCGGGGAATACGGCGACGTAAAAACGTTCAGGGAGGCCGACGGCTTTCAAATGGCGGGCGGCAGCGGAACGGTGATTTCGGTTAAACCCAAGGGCTTTTTGATTGACGACGGAAAGGGGTGCAGACTTTTGAAAATGGACGAGGGCCCCATAGACGCGATAATAGAAAAAACGGGAGAATTCGTTAATAAAATTTCAGACAATGCGTAAAACTACTTTAATTTTACTATGTTCGGCAATAATTTTGTCTGTGGGTGCATTTTTGCCGAAAAACAAGACGGCTTCGGCGGACTCTTCCGCAGAAATTGCAATGGAGCTCACTACGGGCACGGTTTTAAGCGAAAGCAACGCCGACGCTAAGCTGCCTATGGCGAGCACTACGAAAATAATGACGGCAATCATAATCGTTGAAGACTGCGACTTAAACGAAGTTTTAACCGTGCCTAAAGAGGCGGCAGGGGTGGAAGGCTCGAGCATATATTTAAAAGCGGGCGAAGAAATTGACGTGCGCGACCTCTTGTACGGGCTTATGCTGCGTTCGGGCAACGACAGCGCCGCCGCGCTTGCAATTCATCACAGCGGAAGTATTGAAAAATTCGTTGAGGTTATGAACTCGCGCGCAAAACAAATTGGCGCAGAGAGTACTAATTTCAAAAATCCGAGCGGGCTTCCCGACAACGAGCACTATACCACCGCGCGCGACCTATGCAAAATAGCATGCTACGCAATGCAAAACGAAACGTTTAAAGAAATCGTTTCAACAAAGAGCCATAACGGCAAATATAAGAGCTTTGTAAATAAAAACAAAATGCTCTATAAATTCGAAGGGGCTAACGGCGTCAAAACGGGCTATACCGTAAAGGCGGGGCGGTGCCTTGTTTCCTCGGCGGAGCGCGACGGCATGGACGTTGTGTGCGTTGTGTTAAACTGTTACGACATGTACGAAAGAAGCGCGGCAATCTTAGACGGGTGCTTAAACGGCTATAAACTTGTTAAAATAGACGAAAATAATACGTTTATGTCTGATAGAGTACTTTGCAAATTGAAAAATAGTGTAAATTTGGTCGT
The DNA here is from genome assembly GCA_029059705.1 of Clostridia bacterium. Lineage (GTDB taxonomy): Bacteria > Bacillota > Clostridia > Christensenellales > Borkfalkiaceae > Coproplasma. Next base: position 8,867 of record JAIDVM010000020.1, on the reverse strand, counting down.
AAAAACCGATGAAAAGCTGGCTTATAAGGTTATTTCCAAAGTAAAATCGGGAACAATCCGCGAAGGCGATTTGGTTGCCAAACTTGTAATTTCGGGTGAAAAGGGCTTGCTTTTTGAAGATAATTTGTATAGTATAATGAATAGTAAATAATTCAAGTTGGTACTATATGAGAATTAACAAATACCTTGCCTCGTGCGGCGTTGCTTCGAGAAGGGAATGCGACAGGCTGATTGCGGAAGGCAAGGTTACGGTAAACGGCAAAAAAATTTCGCTCGGATACGAGGTCGCCGACGACGCGGAAGTTTTCGTTGACGGAAATAAGGTTGTTTTGCAAAAGAATGAATATTATATATTGAATAAACCCAAGGGCTATATTTGCTCCGTTTCCGACGATAAGGACAGAAAAACGGTTATGGATTTGATGCCTAAAAACGTGGGCAGAATTTACCCCGTGGGCAGGCTTGATTACGACAGCGAAGGGCTTTTGATTATGACGACGGACGGCGAGCTTGCGCAAAAGCTTACGCACCCTTCAAACGAAGTTCCCAAAACCTACCTTGTTAAGGTGGAAGGCCTTTGCACCGAAGCCGACTTAAATCCCATAAGAAGTGGCGTGGAAATAGACGGTTATATGACCAAAAAGTGCAAGGCGCACGTGGTTGAAACAAATAAGGCTTACACGAAAATCCATATTACAATTACCGAAGGTAAAAACCGCGAAGTCAGAAAAATGTTTGCCTCAATCGGCAAGGAAGTTATGCTTTTAAAACGCATAAAAATAGGCGAAATTACCCTTCGCGGGCTTGACAGAGGAGAATACAGAAAGCTCACCAATCAGGAAATAGAATATTTGCGTTCCATGTAAAAAGCGCGGCTGTTAATGCCGCGCTTTTTATTGTTTTATTTAACCGTTATCAGTTTGCTTTTAAAGGTTTTGCCCGTAATTTGCTGCCATTGTCCGTCGGCAAAATCGTCTTTTTTTAAGCAGTTTAAGGCGGTTTTATCAAGTTTCAGTCTGTCGCGCCCCTTTAAAACGAGGGGATAACCGGCTTTTGCCAGCGCGGCGAAAATACCGTTGGAAAGCTTTGCGTTGACGGCAAGCGGCTTTAAATATAAGTCCGCCGCAAGAAATTTTTCGCAGTCGTCTTGGTACAAATTTAAAAAATTTTCGCAAATTATGCGCCTTATGCGGGTGGAAGAGTATCTGCGCGAGGTGCATTTTTTTATAATTTCGTCAAACGGCATATGTGCAAGGCTCAGAATTTTGTTTTCAAGCCCTTCGGTTGCGCCGTAAACGCGGCGCAAATCCTCTGCCGAAGTGCGCGAAAGCACTAATTTAAAGTAATTTTTAGCCTTTTCTTCGTCGTAAACCGCGTTTTTAAGGTCTTTTAAAACGTAATCGGGCACGTTTTCGCTTAGTTTATCCGATTTTAAATTTGCACGGATTGCGCTTGCCGACGAAAAATTTTCGTGCAGTTCGCAATCGCCGTACCCCGCGCCCAAGCGTTTTACGGGCACGATTTTTATATCCTTTTTCCGCCTTAAAACCGCCTTAACGTATTCCAGCGCCAAAACGTTGTTGGGCTTTGAAACAAGTTCTTCGTCGCCGCCGACGGCAACAAACGCGCTTTTATAGCTTTTTATATAGCTTTCGCCGCCGTCAAGTCCGCTGTTTAAAACAGTTACAAATTTGTCGTTTTCGTCAAGAAGAATTTGCGCGGCTTTTAAATAACTTTCGCCGTCGCCGTTCTCGCAGCCGAATGCAAGGTGGGTGACTTCGGGGATAGCCGACAAAAGTTTAACCGCGCCCGCCGCAAAAATTTCCGCGGGGGAAACCGCAAAGGCGGATGGAAGCTCGATTACGCAATCCGCGCCGCCTAAAACGGCGTGCGTTGCCCGTGCGTATTTATCAAGCACGCACGCTTCGCCCCGCTGGGTGAAATTTCCGCTCATAACGCACAAAAGCGCGTCGCAGCCGCTCAACGCCCTTGCTTGTTCCAAAAGGTATTTATGACCGTTATGAAAGGGATTAAATTCACAAATTATTGCACAAATTTTCATTTTAAACTTTACAACAGGAAAATTCTGGTATATAATGGTTGCGTTTGAAACCGCCCCCGACGGCTGTATTATACAGCGTTCGGGCGGAAAAATAAAGTGTTTTAAGGAGAAATAATGATGTCATTGCTCGATGAAATCAAGCAAAAGGCGGCGGCGCGCAAAAAGACGATAGTTTTATGCGAAGGCGAGGACAAGCGCGTTGTGGAGGCGGCGGCGCAGATTACGAAAGAAGGAATTGCAAAAATAGTTTTAATAGGCAACGAAGCGGAGTGCAAAAAGGTTGCGCCTCACGTTGACCTTAAGGGAATAACTTTAATTGACCCTCTTACTTCGGACAAGACCGCCGAATACGCAAAGATTTTGTACGAGGCAAGAAAGGCAAAGGGAATGACCGAGGAACAGGCGGGCGAACAGGCTAAGGACAGAACGATGTTCGGCGCGCTCATGCTCAAAGCGGGCGACGTTGACGGTTACGTTTCGGGCGCGTGCCATTCCACGGCGAATACGCTTCGCCCCGGTTTGCAGGTTGTTAAAACCGCCCCCGGCATAAAGACCGTTTCGAGTTGCTTTATTATGATTGCGCCCGACAAGAAAAACCCTTACAACCCCGACGGCGTTGCGGTTTTTGCCGATTGTGCAATTAATATCGAGCCTACGGCAGAGCAGCTTGCCGACATTGCGATAACTTCGGCGCAGACGGCAAAGGCTATCGCGGGCATAGAACCCAGGGTTGCAATGCTTTCCTTCTCGACGAAGGGCAGCGGCAACGACGACAAGTTTACGCAGTCCGTTCCCAAGGTGCAGCAGGCAACCGCGCTTGCAAAGGCGGCTGCTCCCGAGCTTGCGCTCGACGGCGAATTCCAGTTCGACGCGGCGGTTGCGCCCGAAGTGGGGCAGCTTAAAGCGCCCGATTCAAAGGTTGCGGGGCACGCAAACGTTTTCGTGTTCCCCAACATCAACGCGGGCAATATAGGTTATAAAATCGCTCAGCGTTTCGGCGGTTACATGGCAATAGGCCCCGTTTGTCAGGGCTTTGCAAAGCCGTTAAACGACCTTTCGCGCGGGTGCAACGTTGAGGATATAGTTGCAACGGTAGCGGTAACCGCGTTACAGGCGGAATAAAATTTACTTTAAAGGGAGAGATAAAAATGAAAGTATTGGTAATAAACGCAGGCAGTTCGTCGCTCAAATATCAGTTAATCGATATGGAAACCGAAAAGGTTATAGCAAAGGGCGGCTGTGAAAGAATAGGCATTTCCGGCTCGGTTTTAAAGGCAAAGGGCAACGGCGGCGAAAGAGTTTACAAACAGAAGATGCCTAACCACAAGGTTGCAATCGAGCTTGTGCTCGAAGCTTTGACCGACGACGAAATCGGCGTAATAAATTCCATGGACGAAATCGGCGCGGTAGGTCACAGAATAGTTGCCAGCGGCGAGTTCTTTAAAAAGACTACGCTCGTAACCGACGAGGTTTTAAAAACGCTTGAAGAAAAGACGTTTGAGCTTGCGCCCTTGCACAACCCCGGTGCGGCAACGGCGATAAGGGCGTGTATAGAGGTTATGCCCAAAACGCCCATGGCGCTTGTGTTCGACACGTCTTTCCACCAGACAATGCCCGAAAAGGCTTATCTTTACGGCATAGATTACAACGATTATAAAGAGTACGGCGTAAGAAAATACGGCGCGCACGGCACAAGCCACAAGTTTGTTGCCGCGGAGGCCGCAAAATATCTCGGCAAAAATCCCGAGGAGCTTAAAATAGTAACCTGCCACCTCGGCAACGGTTCTTCGATTTCCGCCGTGGACGGCGGCAAGTGCGTGGATACCTCCATGGGCTTTACGCCTTTGGCGGGCGTTATGATGGGAACGCGCTCGGGCGACATCGACGCTTCCGCCGTTGAATTCCTTGCAAGAAAGAAGGGGCTTTCGCATGCCGAAGTAGTAACTTACCTCAACAAAAAATGCGGCGTTGCGGGGATTTCGGGCGTTTCGAGCGATTTCAGAGATTTAATCGCGGGAGAAAAGAAAGGCAATGAAAGATGCGCGCTCGCACTCGACATGTTCGCTTATCAGACGAAGAAATTCGTAGGCGCGTACGCTGCGGCAATGGGCGGGCTTGACTGCATAGTTTTCACGGCGGGCATCGGCGAAAACACGCCCACCGTGCGCGAGGACGTTTGCACGGGGCTTGAATTCCTTGGCGTCAAGTTTAATGCAAGGGCTAACAAGGCTAAAAACGACGGTTCGATTAGAGAAATTTCAAAGAGCAACTCAAAGGTTAAGGTTTTGATTATCCCCACCAACGAAGAGCTGGTAATTGCAAGGGAAACCGCCGCTTTATTATAAATTTACTGTAAAAAAGGCTATAATTATTTAAAAATAGTTTCTTTAATCGTTTAAAAAAGTTGACAAAGCGGCTAACCTTATAATATACTTTTAAAGTCGAATTGGGATATGGAAATACAAGTTAAAAAACTTAACGCGGCGGGAAAGTATAGCGGCGATTTCGAATTTGAGTATACCCCGCAAAAGGACGTGTCCGTCGTGCCTATGTGCAAGATAGAGGGCGCGGTCAGCGTTAAGGGCAGCTATGAAATTTATCGTGACGATTCCGTCGGCGTAAATTTTACGGTTGATTACAGGCTGAGCGGCAAATGTTCATATTGTCTTGAACCCGCCGAAAAGCAAATTACCTTTGTTTCCGACGTGCTTTACGTGCCCGAAAACGATGACGAAAACTATTATTACGACGGTATTAAAATAAATTTAACTTCCGCCGTAGACGATGCAATACTAATAAGTCAGCCCGCGATTTTACTTTGTAAAGAGGACTGCAAAGGTATTGACGTTACCTAAAAAACATTAAGACGAGGTGTATAAAAGATGGCAGTACCTAAGGGAAAACAGTCCAAACAGAGGACTAACACAAGATTTGCAAATTACAAGGCGACGGCTCCTACGCTCGTGGAGTGCCCTCATTGCCACGCCATGAAAGAGGCTCACAAGGTTTGCAAAAAATGCGGCTACTACGACAAGGTTGAAGTAGTTTCCACGGACGAAAAGAAAGACAATTAACAAATCTGCGGACTGCCTTGCAAGGCGGTCCGTATTTTTGATTTGAATAACAGCGGAGGCAGTTTAAATGAAACATACGGATATTAAAGAATTATTTGTTAAAACCGCGGATTTCGTAAATAAAGACGTAACCGTTTGCGGCTGGGTAAGGACTTGGCGCGATTCCAAAAGCGTTTCGTTTATCGAGCTCAACGACGGAACGTGTCTTTCGAATCTTCAGCTCGTAATAGAAAAGGGTGCTTTAAACGAAAGCGTTTTAAAATCCGCGCTGGTCGTAGGCGCCGCTTTGCAGGTGAACGGCAAGTTGATTTCTTCCGAAAGAAACGGCTGCGAGCTCACCGTAAAGGATATAACCGTCCTCGGCGGCTGCCCGCAGGATTATCCCTTGCAAAAAAAGCACCACACGCTTGAATTTTTGCGCACGATTCCGCATTTAAGACCCCGCACGAGATATTTCGAGGCGGTACTTGCCGTAAGAAGCAGGCTTGCGTTCGCAATCCACAAATATTTTCAGGAGCACGGCTATAGATACGTACACACGCCCATAATCACGGGCAGCGACTGCGAGGGCGCGGGCGAGATGTTCCGCGTTACCACTCAGCCCTGGAACGCAAAGGCGAAAACCGAAGCCGAGTATTATGGCGGGGATTTCTTCGGCGCAAAGGCGGGTTTAACCGTTTCAGGTCAGCTCGAGGGCGAAGTTGCGGCAATGGGCTTGGGCAAAATTTATACGTTCGGGCCGACTTTCCGCGCGGAACACAGCAATACCACGCGTCACGCCGCGGAATTCTGGCAGATTGAACCCGAAGTTTGCTTTTGCGATTTGCACGACATAATCGAAATCGCGGAAGATTTTATTAAATCCATAATTAAAGACGTAGTTGAAAACTGCCCCGCAGAGCTTGCCTTTTTTAACGAAAGAATCGAAAAGGGGCTTTTGGAAAAGTTGAACCACGTGCTTGAAAGCGATTTTGCCAAGATAACTTACACCGAAGCCGTAAAAGTTTTAAGGGCTTCGGGCAAGGAGTTTAAGTATCCCGTGGAATGGGGTAGCGATTTGCAGACCGAGCACGAGAGATATTTGACGGAAGAATACTTTAAAAAGCCCGTGTTTGTAACCGATTATCCCGCGGACATAAAGGCCTTTTATATGAAGCAAAATTCCGACGGAAAAACGGTTGCGGCAACCGACTTGCTTGTTCCCGGAATAGGCGAGATAATAGGCTGCAGCGAAAGGGAAGCCGATTTGGAAAAATTAAAGGCGACAATGTCAAAGCGCAATATGCCGCTGGAATCCTATACGGAATACCTTGACACCCGCAAATACGGCAGCGTGCCCCACAGCGGCTTCGGGCTTGGCTTCGAGCGTATTATTATGTATATAACGGGCGTCCAGAATATAAGGGATACGCTTTTGTATCCGAGGACGGTAGGCAGTCTGTAATTTTACGCATATGAAGAACAGAATTTGTGTTATTTTTACGGGCGGAACAATCGGCTCGCTTGCAAGCGGCAACACCGTCGATTTAAACAACGAAAGCAAAAGCGCGCTGATTGAAAAATACCGCGCGCAATATAAAACCGACGTAGTTTTCGACGAGCTTCGCCCCTTGAACATATTGAGCGAAAACGTTCAGCCTTCCGACCTTGAAAAAATGGCGGACTGCGTGCGCGGGGTGAACAAGGACGATTACGACGGGATTATAATTACCCACGGCACGGACACGTTGTGCTTTACGGCAAATTTATTCAGTCAGATTTTCTGCGATATAAAAATCCCGCTCGTGTTCGTTTCGGCGTTATATCCTTTAAATGACAGCCGCAGCCGCGGGGTGGAAAATTTTGCGGGCGCTGTTACGTTTATTAAAACCGCAGATTTCGGCGGGGTGTTCGTAAGCTTTACAAACCACGGCGAAAACGTTAAAATTCACCTCGCTTCGCGCCTTATTTCCGCAAGCCAGATAGACGGCAATTACGAAAGCGTTTTGGGCGTGCATTTCGGCGAAATAATCGAAGATAAGTTTGTTTACAATAATAACCCCGATAACCCCGCGTTAAACAGATTTAAAGAGCCTAAAAAGCCTTGTAAAGCGCAAAAGCTGTGCATGGATATGGTGACAATTCAAGCGCATTCGCTGTTGAATTTCGACTTTTACCGCTTTAAAGAAATAAAACCCAAAGCGGTAATGGTTCAGTTATATCACAGCGGCACCGTGTGCACGGTGGGAAGGGAAGCAAATTTTAAAAACTTTTTGGCATATTGCAAAACGCTTGGCATACAGGTTGTAATTGCGCCCATTGACAGCGCCGCGCGCGTCTACGAGAGCGCGATAGGGCTTACCGAGGAGTGCACGGCGGCTTACGATATAAGCTTTGAAATGGCAACCGTTAAGGTTTTGCTTGCTCTCGGTTCGGGGCTGAGCATAGAATCGGTGCTCGCCGAAAATTACTTCTTTGAAAAATTACATTGATTTTAATTAAAATTATAAAGCCTAATTCCTATTGACAAAGTAGGAATTAGGCTTTATAATTATTGTGTAAATCAGTTTGCATTTAAAACTTCCTGAAGGCGGGATACGTCTTCCGTATTGCCGCATCTGGGTTTTACACTGTTTAAAGAATATAACAGTTGACCGAATTTGTACATTTCGAGTATGGAGGCGCACAGCTTGTTGCCAAGCGGTGTAAGCGAGTATTCCGTTTTAGGTGGAACCACGGGGTAGAGCACTCTGTTGATTATGCCGTCTTTTTCAAGTGATTTTAATTGTTCGGCGAGCATTTTCGGCGTTGCGTTTACTAACTTGGCAATTTCGCTATATCTTAGCGTTCGCCCGAAAAGATAATAAATTATATCGATTTTATATTTGCCGCCGATTATGGCGAGCGTAGCGTCCAAAGGACAGCTGCACGATTTTAAAGTTTCTTTATCCATAGTTTTGTACCGTACTTTCCAAAAGGGTAGTATCGCACTTTAAAGTGCGTTCTTGACAATCGGGAAGCATATTGTTATTATATTTGGCGATAAATCAGTTGTCAATACATTTAACGGAGTTTAAATTTGAAGAAGAATTATAATATAACGGGAATGACGTGTTCGGCGTGTTCCTCGGGCATAGAGCGCGCGTGCGGAAAGCTTAAAGGAGTGGAGCTGTGCGAAGTGAGCCTTATGGGCAAGTCGATGAAGGTGGAGTTCGACGAAAATACCGTTTCGGAAGAGGAGATTTTTTCAACCGTTAAGGAGCTTGGTTACGGAATTTTTAGCGACGGCGAAGAACCGAAAACAAAAAAGCTCAGCCACGATAAAAAATTATTTATCCGCTTTATAATATCCGTCTGTGTGCTCGTGCCGCTGATGTACGTTTCGATGGGGCACATGTTCGGCGCGCCGTTGCCGCCGTTTTTAAACCCCGACGCGGGCAATGCAAGGTGGTTTGCGCTGTGGCAGGCGGTGCTTGCGGCGGTTATTATAGGCGTCAATTACGAATTTTTTAAAAACGGCGTGGTTGCAATCTTTAAAAAAGTGCCTAATATGGACACGCTCGTTGCGCTCGGTTCGGGCGTTTCGTTTATCTATTCGGTTGTGCTGACAGTTTTCATTTTTCTCGATATGGACGCAATGCACAACGCAATGAATCTGCACTTCGAATCCGCCGCAATGATACTCGTATTTGTCGACATAGGCAAATGGCTTGAAGAAAAGTCCAAAGCAAAGACCGGCAACGAGATTGAAA
>JAIDVM010000002.1 GCA_029059705.1 Clostridia bacterium | reverse complement strand
TATGCGGGTGTAGTTCAATGGTAGAACACTAGCCTTCCAAGCTGGTTGCGTGGGTCCGATTCCCATCACCCGCTCCAAAGCTTTTAAGGCTTTAAGCGCGACTTTAATACGCAGTTACGCGCCCGTAGCTCAGCAGGATAGAGCAACGGCCTTCTAAGCCGTGTGTCGGGGGTTCGAGTCTCTCCGGGCGCACCATTATGGCGGGCGTAGCTCAATTGGGAGAGCGCCAGATTGTGGCTCTGGAGGTAGCAAGTTCGAAACTTGTCGCCCGCCCCATTCCTTTTAATAATCTGCGGCGCAGGCAAAACCGCGTTTTTGCAGCCGCCGCGATTGTTGTAAACGCGTTGGGGTGTCGCCAAGCGGTAAGGCACGGGATTTTGATTCCCGCATTCGTTGGTTCAAATCCAGCCACCCCAGCCATTATTTTCTTCCAACCACCCCAGCCAATCTCCTTATTCGTTGGTTCGGCAGCCACACCCAGCCACTTCTTTATCCGTTGGTTCGGCAACCACCCCCAGCCAATCTCCTTATTCGTTGGTTCGGCAGCCACCCCCAGCCACCACTTTTTACCCAAGGCCCATTAGCTCAGATGGTAGAGCACTTGACTTTTAATCAAGGTGTCCCGGGTTCGACTCCCGGATGGACCACCAATTTAATGCACCTTTAGCTCAGTTGGTAGAGCAACTGACTCTTAATCAGTGGGCCCAGGGTTCGAGTCCCTGAAGGTGCACCAAAAGAGTATAATCCGAATTGTTTACTTGCTACAAGTGAGTGGTTCGGATTTACTTTTTATATCAGCAATAAATAGTTTGACTTTCAAGCAATGACAAAAAGCTCTCGGACAATTTGTCCGAGAGCTTTTGACTACATATAAATAAGTAAGTTAAATTACTGTTTTTCTTATAATCATTATAGCAAAAATAGAGAGTAAAGGCAAACGTTGCTAATTGATTTTCATAATCGAAAACACGCGGATTAAAACGGGCAATAAAAGCAAGACCGTAACCAACGTGCATATAACTTGCGGTACAACCGCAGTTAAAGAGGCAATGGCGTACGCCTTGGTTGCGTCAAGTGAAAGTCCGTAATAAAGCGGTGAAATAATATCGTCTAACACCGTAAAAAACACCGTCATGAATACTGCCGCAAGAACAATTATTATATGTATTTTCAGATTAAGCTCTTTTTTAAACCTTTTGCCCATCAACCCGAAAACGATTACGAACAAATTATAGTAAACCAAATAAAGTATTATAACGGTGGGGAAAAAGCCAAAAATAAAACACCGCAAAATCGAAAACACATTAGCAACGAAAAGTCCCCTTATTATTCCGAAATAATAAGAAAACGCTAAAAGCAACACCGTTACTACTTCCACGCCCGCTATTCCGCTTAAAACCCATTGTCCGCCTATCAGCATGGCGGTGAATACACCGATAAGCGCAATATCTTTTGCTGTTTTCATTTAAAAAGTCTGATAGACCCAGATATAGATGTTACCCTGTTTAACGGGTAACGATTCTGCCCCAAGACTTGCCGAGGCGTATATTTCACCTTCATATTCAAAAGTGCCCCACGCCTCGTCCGAGTTTTCTTTATCGTTCGTATAAAGCATCCAGTAACTGTTTGCGGTATTCGATTTGCCGTTAATCGTCGTTACCATACCTCCAATGACAGTAAAAGAAAGTTGTCCGTCGTCCTGCAAATAGTCCATATAATCTTTAAGGGTTTTACCTTCATATTCAAAAGAAGAATCCGTAGCCGTAATTACCACTGGCTGAGTTGTTTCGTCAGTGCATGCGACGATAAAACAGCAGGCAATAACGGCTAAAATTGAAGTAACCAGTGCCAAAAATTTTTTCATAAGTACCTCCAAATAAAAATTGTGCCCGCAAAAACGGGCACAAAAAATAATCGTTACCAAACTTCTCCACTGCCCAAGAAAAAGTAACGGCATTTCAACGGGTAGGCAATCGGACTTTTACCGTAATGACTGTTGCGACGGATTTCCACCGTACTTCCCCTACTTTCTGCTATTATAAGCAACTCGCATTGAACGATTGAGTTTTTTATTATTTTAACGCTTTACGAATATTTTTTCAAGCGTTTTGACAAAGCCGAGCGCATCCTTTGTGTAATAATCTGCACCGATTTGTTTGGCGATAGTTTCGTTAAGCACCGCACCGCCGACAAAAATCGGGCAACTGCAACCGGATTTTTTGAGAGCGTGAACAGTCTCTTCCATACCTTTAACGGTATTAGTCATAAGTGCCGAAAGCCCGACTGCCAGGGGTAGATGCTCTACATAAGCTTGTACAACTTTTTCAGACGGCGTGTCTTTTCCCAAATCTATGACCTCGTAACCGTACGATTCGAGAACGACTTTTACAATATTTTTACCTATATCGTGAACGTCGCCTTTGACGGTAGCAAGCACTACTTTGCCCTTTTTCGCTTCGCCTTTAGGGAGTCTTTCACCTATAACCGAAAACGCATTTTTTGCCGCCTCCGCCGAAGAAACGAGTTGCGGAAGAAAAAGCTTTCCCTCGTCGTATTCCCTACCAACCTCTTCGAGTGCTTTAATCAAAATATCGTTTACTACCGTCATTGCGTCGCTCTTTTCAAGCTCCTTTCCGCATAGTTCAATAGCTTGATTTTTTATGCCCTTTTTTATGCAGTCGTATAGGTCTGCTACGGTAATATTTTCGACTTTCGTCGTTTTCACCGCAGTAACAGTCGCCGTAAAATCTTTATAAGTTTCAATATAATTTTCGGAATTTTCGTCCTCGCCCGAAAGCACGGCAAACGCTTTTACCGCACCCGACATCTCTCCGTCAAGCGGGTTCATTATGGGCATATTCAGTCCGCACGTCATTGCCATCGCAAGGAAGGTTTTATTTAATAAGCCTCTGTTTGGTAAACCGAAAGATACGTTTGAAACACCCAGCGCAGTCTTCACTCCAAGAGTCCGCACAAGCCGTAACGCCTTTACCGTTTCCGCAACTAACTTTTGTTCTGCGGAAGCCGTTAAAACGAGAGTATCAATCATTATCTTGTGGCGGGGTATGCCGTAGCTTTCCGCACGCGATATTATGCGCTTAGCTATTTCAAACCGCTCTTCCGCCGTTTTGGGCACACCGTTTTTATCCATCGTAAGTCCCAAAACTACTGCGCCGTATTTCTTTGCAACGGGGAAGATTTTATCCATCACTTCATCGTTGCCGTTTACGCTGTTGATAAGCGGTATGCCGTTGTAATAGCGCACACCACGTTCTATTGCCAACGAATCAGAACTGTCAATTTGCAACGGGACGTCTACGTATTCCTGTATTCTTGTTACGGCTTCAACCATTGCTGAAGCTTCGTCTATCTGCGGAAGCCCCACGTTTAAATCGAGGACGTCCGCCCCGGCTTCCTGCTGGGCAACCGCCTCGTCAACCAGATAATCGAAGTTGCCTTCAAGTAACGCTTCTTTGAGTTTTTTCTTGCCCGTCGGGTTCAGTCTTTCCCCGCAGATTTTAACCCCGTCGATTGCAACCGCCCTTGTCGCAGAGTTTACAACCGTAGATTTTACTACGTCGGGACGGTTGACTTTGCGCCCTGAATAACGGCTTATCGATTTTATAAATTCGGGCGTAGTGCCGCAACAGCCGCCTGCTACGCTTACACCCATTTCAATAAACTTGCCGATATATGCATCGAATTCTTCGGCGGCGAGCGTATAAACGGTTTTTCCGTCTTTAAGCTGCGGAAGTCCACGGTTTGGCTGAACCATAACCGGAGCGGAAGTGCATGCAAGAAACCGCTTAACTATATCCTCTAACTCCTTAGGTCCGAGCGAACAGTTTACACCGAGTGCATCTACACCCAAGCCTTCGAGCGTGTTTGCAACTATTTCGGGCGTTGAACCCGTCAGCGTTCTTCCCGTACCGTCAAAAGTCATAGTAGCAAAAACGGGTTTATCCGTATGCTCTTTCACGGCGAGAACGCACGCCTTCATTTCGTAAAGGTCGGAAAAGGTTTCTATAATATACCCGTCTACGGCGTCTTTCGTATATTCCACGACTTCGGCAAAAGCCTCGTACGCTTCATCGAACGAAAGCGTACCCAACGGCTTTAACATTGCACCCGTAGGTCCTATATCGTAAAACACCTTCTTCCCCGCCGAGCGTGCGTTTTCAACGGCTTTTAAGGCAAGCTCCTTTATAGAGTACTTGCCCTTGTATTTGATTTTATTAAGCCCGAAAGTATTCGTCATAATGCAGTCCGCACACGAATACGAGCGGTGTATTTTTTTTATCTCTTCGGGGTGCGTAACATTAAGCTCTTCGGGGATACCGTTAAGCCCGAGTTTCTCTATTTCGCTTCCGAGTCCGCCGTCGAAAATTATTACTTCTTCACCGAGCCGTAACATCTGTTCCCTTCCTTTCTGTATTCGCAATGCCCGAAAACCGTACAGCTTTCACAACTTTTTTGCGACGAATTTCCTACGGCGATAATGCCCGCCATAGATTTACTCGGCAACATATAGTTGTTTTCCGACAAAGTTATTCCTGTTTTTTCGGGGTTTAAAATTCCGAAAATATATTTTAAATCGCTGACGCTGCTACCGCCGTATCCCGGACAAAATCTGTATGAAAGTTTCAAACCCAGCCCCTTTTCGTAATCGTCCGAAAGTTCTTCAAGATAAGCGCTTGCGCACGCATCCAAAACCACGGACTTTGCCGCGTCCGTCCTTTCGTAAAACTTAATGCGCCTGTCCACTTCCCCGCCGAGCGTCATAACTGCGATTATTACGCCTTTACTGCCCGCAAGATAATCCGTATAAGGCTGCGCGCTCAAAAATTGCGGCGGAGCTTCAAAGAACTTATAGATATAGCGAAAGTGCGACAGCTTTTTAAGCTCTTCTATGCAATCTTCTATAATAGCGTCCGTTTCGGCGTTTCTTGCCACGGAACGGAAACCGAGATAGGAATACGTCCGCTTTTTAAGCTCTGAAAAATTCATTTATAACGCTTTTTAACCTTTTGCAGATTTCCGCCGCCGTATCGGGGCGGTTCATTGTATAAATATGTATTCCCGGTGCGCCCTTGGCTATCAGGTCGCAAATCTGGTAGGCGGCGTAGTTTATGCCGACTTCACGCATAGCTTCGGGATTGCCCGAGTAAACTTCAATCATATTGCGTAGTTCCAAAGGAATGGTGCTTCCGCACATTGACTTTATTCTACCGATGTTTTTAACGCTTGTAAGCGGCATTATGCCCGGAATTATAGGCGCAGTTATGCCGATTTTGTGTGCCTCGTTGACAAGGCGGTAATAATAAGAATTATCGTAAAACATCTGCGTTATAAAAAACTCCGCACCGTTTTCACTCTTCTTTTTAAGGTTTTCAAGGTCGGCGTAAAGAGTTTCACTCTCCACGTGCCCTTCGGGATAGCACGCCGCGCCTGCACAAAAGCCGTATTTGGAAATATAGTTTAAAAGGTCGGTTGCGTGTTTGAAATGTTTGCAGTAATCTGCGTCGTATTCCACGGGTTTATCTCCGCGAAGCGCCAAAACGTTTTCCACGCCCAAGCCCTTAAATTTCTCCGCTAACTCGTCGATTTCTTCGGGCGAAGAAGGTCCGCCCGTTACGTGCGCCAACGGTTCAAGCCCCTTTGATTTTATATAACCCGCAATTTCTACCGCACTGCGCACATTCGTTCCGCCCGCACCGTAAGTTACGCTGATAAAATCGGGACCCAGCGTCTTTAAAGCATTGATAGTAGCGTACAGTTTTTCAAACTCTATACTCTCGTTCTTTTTTGGTGGAAACACCTCAAAAGACAAGGTTCTTTTCTTTTTTAATATTTCGTTTATTTTCATAAAATTATTTTAACAGATATATTCCCGTTTGTTAAGTGTTGACGGCACGTTTTATTCTATCAAGTGCAAGTTTAAGCACGGACGAGGGACAGGCTATGTTAATTCTTACAAAATCGCTTCCGCCCGCACCGAATATAAAGCCGTCGTCAAGCCAAAGCTTTGCCTTGTTTTGAAACAGTGCGGAAAGTTCTTCTTCGGATAGTTTTAAAGCACGACAGTCCAGCCAAACGAGATAAGTTCCCTGCGGTTCTACAAGCTCGATACCTTTAATACACGCAATGTAATCCCGCACCAATCGCAAATTTTGCTCTAAATAAGCCTTTAACTGCTCTAACCATTCCGCGCCGTATTTGTAAGCCGCTTCGCACGCAATAAGCCCCATAACGTTTGGCTGCGAATAGCCTTGTTTATCAAGCTCTCTTTTCAATTGCCCCCGTACCACGTCGCTTTTTACGTAGGTATTGGCTATATGCAACCCCGCAAGATTAAACGTTTTGGTAGGCGCAGTACATACGGCGCATATATCTTCAAACTCTTTTTTAACAGTCGGAAATACAATGTGCTTATTATCACCGTAAACAAAGTCCGAATGAATTTCATCGGAGATTACAAACACGCCGTGTTTAAGGCAAATATCGCCCATACGTTCCAGCTCTTCCCGCGTCCACACCCTGCCACCCAAAACAAATAACCAAGGCCCATTAGCTCAGATGGTAGAGCACTTGACTTTTAATCAAGGTGTCCCGGGTTCGAGTCCCTGAAGGTGCACCAAACGCAACCTAATTCGAATATTAGGTTGCGTTATTTTTTATAATTGCATTTTTCAATATCATTATTTGGTCATATTTTGATGAATATAATATATTCACTTTTTTATTTGCAAATTTCGAAACCCATGGAAAATAACCAACAGGTCTGCCCAAATCAAATAAAGTTCTTTGTTCTTGCTCTGTTGTCCGAACATATCGTATTCCATCAATTTTAAAATCAACTTGAAGTTTAGTTAATGGAACACCAAGCCAATATTTAGTATCAATGCTTTTTGTGTAAGCGCTTATCTCAACCGCGTCTTCAATCCATAAATAAATCTCTTTTCTGATTTTTTCATTTCTGTGAACTATAAAAAACCAAATTACAGGTAAAATTGAACAACCAAAAATGATACTTATTAACGCACCTACAAATGATGCAACCGAACTATCGTGCTTAGTTGCGTATTCTATTGACATCATTGTTATACCCAAAGTAGCGATAGAGACAATAATAACCAAAAGCGCAATAAACGCACCAAGAATTTTTTTACGACTTGCACCTTCAAATGCACCGTATTTAAGTGTAACAGCTATATTTGATAAATCTTTATCTTTCATTTAATAACCTTAAAATTACTGTTTATAGCGTAAAGATTTTAACATAATTAAACTGTAATTGCAAGAGGAAACTCAAAACGGCACTGTGGCGGGTGCTTGAACGCCGCACGAAAGGGGCGTTTGCGCTAAACCGCTTGCAAAACGCCCGCGTTAAATCATAAGCCGATTGCTTTAACAAGCAAGTCCGTTTCGTAATTTTTATCAATCAAAATATAATCGAGCCCCCGCTCTTTGCACAGCCGCAAATTCTGCTTGTTTTCCGCTATCAATTCGGCTTTGTTTACGTCGGGGGCAATGCGCTTTTCTATTATATTTTCAAATTTTAAAATATCCGTAAAATTGTTTTTGATATATTCCCCGGTCATTACAAGACACAAAAACTTAATTTCCTGCAAGTAGCTTTCGTTAAAATCTTTTTGCCAGTCGAAAGGAACGTAACAGCCTTCAACAATAAGGTTTTGCTTATTTTCTATCGCCGTTTTTATCATTTCCTTAACAATCGACCAAAGATAGGGCGTAAGCTTTTCGTCGTCGGTTGCCGTAAGCGCGGTTTTGCCGCTTTTTATTAACCCCATTTTTAAGTGGTCGATTGAAAAATAAGGAATTTTATATTTTTCCATCAGCCGCTGCGACAAGGCGGTTTTGCCCGTATGCGTTGCGCCGCAAATTAAAATTATCATAAAATCAACCTTTCACGCCTTCGCGCGCTCAGCTATACTTTTTATTTTACACACGCAGCTGCAACGCCTTTTTGGGGCAGAAATTTGAGCATTTTCCGCATGCAATGCACTTGTTATAATCGATTTCGGGCGCGTTGAAACCGTTTTGCGAAAGCGCGCCAACGGGGCAGACCTTAACAGCGGGGCACGGGTGGTTTTGGGGGCAGTTGTCCCTTTCAATCACAAGTTTTTTATTCATAAACAACTCCTTAAAAGTTTTATTTTTGCAAAGAATTTTCTTCGTTTTGGGCAATTTCGGCGGCGGGTTCGGTTGCCCCCTCTTCTGCGCTTGAAAGCTGTTCGGGCGTTTCCGACGGTTCTTTAATAAGCCCCGAAGCCTTTTTCCAGCGCCCCGTCAAAAGCCGCGAAAGGAACAAAACCGAACGCAGCACCCAGTCGGAGCACATGCCTATCCAATAGCCGAACGCGCCGAGCTGCGGCAAACCGGCTATTTTGTCGGTGGTGAGCAAAAACGCAAGCCCCACGCGCATTACGAACATTGAAATAATCGCGCTGAACATTACGTATTTTACGTCGCTCGTCGCCTTTAATATGGCGGGCGTTGTGAACGAAAGCGGATAAGTTACGAACTGGAAGCACAGACAGAAATAAAGGCATTGCTTGCCGACTTCCTTTGCGGGAAGCGCAAAGCCGTACAGATTTACTATAAACGGCACGCAGGCGAGGATTATCCCCGTGCACAAGCCGTTTGCAATGTAAGAGAGAATGAACATCTTTTTGATGTAATACTTGCATTGCCCGCTGTCGCCCGCGCCGACAGCCTGACCGATTACCGTAAGGCACGAAGTGCCCACCCCGCCGCCGACAACCGAGGCGATGTTGTTGATTTGGTTTGCAATGGTGTTGCCGTTTGCCTGAATATTGATTGTTGCAGGCAAGCCGTTGTCGTTAAAAACGGGGTTGCCCGCCGCGTCTAAAACGGGTTGAACGTAGCAGCCCGCGTTTACGAAGGTGTTGGTCATAAGCTTGCCGAGCTGAAACAGGCAGCTTTCCACTCCGCTCGGCACGGCGATTTTTAAAATCTTTTTAAGCATTTTGCCGTCGAAGCGGAATTTTTCGAAAATTTTCACTGTGACTGTGTTTTTTTTGTTTGCAAGCAGCGCAAGCATAAAAACCGCGGGTATCGCGCGGCAGACGAGCGTTGAAAGCCCCACGCCGAGCACTCCCGTTTTTGCGACGAACAGAAATATTGCGTTAAGCCCCACGTTTAAAACGCAGCTCATGGCTGCGCTTATCATTGTGAACATACTTTTACGCTGAACGCGCAAAAGCGCGGCGCATGCGTTAAATAATCCGATAAACGGAAACGACGCCGCCGTCACATAAAAATATATTTGCTGATAACCGAACACCTCGTCGGATACGTCGGAATAAAAAAGCTTTAATAAAGGCCAGTTAAGCCCGAGGCACAGCCCGCCGATTGCCAACGACATTATTATTACGAGCACAAGCATTTGCTTTGCGCTTTTGTTGGCGTTTTCGTTGTCCTTTGCGCCGAGGAACTGCGAGGTTATAATCGCGCCGCCCGTGGCAAAAGCGGAAAAAAGCTGAATTATTAAGTTGTTTATGTAATCCACGTTGCCGACGGCGAGGCTCGCGTTTCCCCCGTCCACCGGTATATGCGAAATCATAACCGAGTCGAGCATGCCCAGCGAGGTGGAAAAAATCTGCTCTATAACGATGGGCAAAATAAGCCATAAAAGCTGCTTGCCCGTAAAAAGCGTGTATTTCTTTTTTACCTTTGCCGTTTGTTGCACCGTGCCCTCCGCGCAGTTTGCCTAATAATCCTTTGCTATCATTTTACAGCAAATTATCTTGATTTTCTACTGATTATTTAATATAATTATTAAAAAATACTGATTTTTCAACAATAACGGCGCAAAATGGCAAATGACAGAACCAAAAGAATTTCGAAAGACGCAATAAACGGGATTTACGTTGAAAGCGACGTGCGCGACGCGGGCTTTTTTATGCCCAGCCCGCATTGCCACCCTTACTTCGAGTTATTTTATATAGAAAACGGCGCGTGCAGGTTTTTTATTGAAAACAACATGTACGAGCTGAAAAGCGGCGACTTTTTGTTTATTCCGCCGCAGGTTTTTCATTACACGCGCTATTTATACGGCAACTGCAAAAAAACCTCGTTATTTTTCCGTAGCGGTGACGTTGACGGACGGGTTAAGGAGCTTTTACCGCAAGGGAGCGGCTTTTTTGCAAACGTGCGCGTTTTCGAAACGCCGGAAACGCACATTCCGCAAATAAACGATTTGATTTTGCGCATGCTTAACGAGGAAAAAATCGCGGACGCGCAAACCGAGGTTGCGCTGCACGTTTTGTTTCAGGAGCTGTTTTTGCTGTGCCTGCGCGAGTGCACTTTTTTGGAGCTGCCCACCGAAATACACACCACCGACAGGCAGATTGTGCGCGCGGCGCAATTCATAAGCGAGCGGTACGGCGAACGCATTGCAACCGCCGACGTTGCCGCGGCGGTCGGTTACAGCCCCAATTATTTAACGCATAAATTTAAGGAAGCCGTGGGCACAGGCGTGCACGAATATCTTGCGTTTATCAGGTTGCAAAAAGCTGCGCGCGAGCTTGTTTCAACAAAGGACAAAATAACGGATATCGCGCTGCGCTGCGGGTTTTCGGACAGCAATTATTTTAAGGACGCCTTTAAAAAGAAATACGGCGTAACCCCGCGCGAATACAGAAAGTAATTTTGCCTGCGCAACAAATTAAATAACGGCGTCGCCCGCGGTGTAGTTTTCAAGCGAGTTTTCCTTGACCTGAATACAGATATATTTCAGGGCGGACTTTTCCGAAGCGAAAAACCGCCTTTTTGCCGACGGCGAAACGCGCAGCCAATCGCCCGCCTTTAAGCCTACCTCTTCGCCGTCTATAACGACTTTGCCCTCGCCCTCTAAAATCGCGTAAATTTCTTCGTTCTGCTTATGCGAGTGCACAAAGGGCACGCTTGCGCCCGCGGGCAACGAATTTACGCTTATTTCCGCGCCCGTTAAATTCAACGCGTCGTGCAGTTCGGCGCGCGCCCCTTCCGCCACGCTTAATTTTTTGAAATTGTTCATAATATAACACCTCTTAAAATTGTTTTTTGCAACCGCTCGGGTTACGATTTTAATATAGCTAAGCCGCTTTCAAAGCGCAAGAGCGTTACTTTTCTATTACCCGATAATAGATTTGTTACTTAGTTTCTTTTTTGAACTATTGACAATATGCTTTGGTTATGCTATGTTAAAACAAAAACGAGGTGAAATTATGCTTACGCGCGAGGAACTGCCCGAGTGCCCCGTTGCCACAACGGTGCAATTAATCGGCAACAAGTGGAAGCTGCTTATTTTGCGCAACCTTATTTATAACGAAAAACAAAGATTTTCCGACTTTTTAAAGACGATTCCCGCCATAAGCAAAAAGGTTTTAACCGACGATTTGCGCGCCTTGGAGGACGACGGGCTGATAAACCGCGAGGTTTTTGCCGAAGTGCCGCCGCGGGTGGAATATTCCTTAACCGAGCTTGGCAAAACCTTAAAGCCCGTACTTTACGCCATGTATAACTGGGGCGCTGATTACAAAAATAACTAATAAACCCGCGCCGAACGGCGCGGGTTTAAAATTTAATTCTTTAAAAAAGGTTTTACGGTGTTTGCAACGTTGATAAAGTGGTCGGCAACGCGTTCGCCGTTTGAAGAAAGCGCCAGATAGTGCGCGCCCACGTCCGCCGTGCACTCGCCGCCGCCCAAACGCGCAACGTGGTTTTGCACCATGCCGTCGGTTACGCGGTCGATTTCGTCCTCGGTTACGTATGCCTCGCCAAGCGCCTTTTTGTTTACGTTTTTATAAGCCTCCATTACCTCGCCGAACAGCTTTTTGATTAGCGCGTTCATTCTGCTTATTTCAACCACCGCCGTTTCGGAAAATTTTTCGTCAGCCGCCTTTAATTTTTCGGCGTACTCCACTATGTTTTCGGCGTAATCGCCCACGCGCTCCAAATCGGTTATCGAACGCACCGCCGTAGTTAAATAAAGCCTGTCGTGTTCGTTTAAGCCCTCTTTCATAAGCCTTACTATATATTTAATTAGCTCCTTGTGCAAAAAATCGAGCTGCTTTTCGCGCCTACGGAATTCCTCTACGTTTCCGAAATCAAGAGTGCACACTATTTTGCACGCCGCGTCGAAGTTCGCCATAGCCGTTTCCGCCATTTCTATAATTTCGTTTTTAACCTGCTGCACGGCAAGCGGCGGCGTGCGGAGCATGTGTTCTTCGACAAAGCGGAAGCTCGGCTCCGAAGGGCTTTTTTGCACGGTCTTTTTTTCGGGAACGATTTTTTCAACCAGCTTAACAAGCAGTTTTGTGAGTGGCAAAACGATTAAAACGGTAATTACGTTGAAAATTGTGTGGAACATGGAAAGCTGTATTTGCGGGGCGTTTGGGAACATTGCGCCGAACAAATAGCCGAAATCCACCCCGCCGAAGCCCATAAACAGACCTATTAACATAAACACGGCAACGCCGCCGACGTTGAAAAACAGGTGGATAAGCGCGGTTCGCTTTGCGTTGACGGTGCTTGTAAGCCCCGCGATGAGCGCAGTTACGCAAGTGCCCACGTTAGAGCCCATCGTTAAATAAATGCCCTGATTTAACGAAATAAGCCCCGTAACCACCATAGTAATCGCCATAGAGGTCATAACCGAAGAGCTTTGCACCACCGCGGTAAACACCGCGCCCAAAAGCACGAGCAAAAAAGGATTTTTGAACATTGCCAAAAAGCTTTTAACCTCGCCCAGCTCCGAAAAATAAGCCATTGCGCCGCTCATCATCGAAAGCCCGACGAACAGCATGCCGAAGCCCGCCGTTATGCCGCCTATTTTGCGCAGCTTATCCTTTTTTGCAAACGCCAGAATAAACGCGCCCACTCCGGCAAACGCGGCAAAGATGACCGAGGTTGAAATTGTGTTTTCGCCGAAAAGCCCCAAAGCCACGATTTGCCCCGTTATGGTGGTGCCTATGTTCGCGCCGAAAATAACCGTTGCCGCCTGAGCAAGCGTCATTATGCCCGCGTTGACGAAGCCTATTACCATAACCGAGGTTGCGCTGGAGCTTTGGATTACCGCCGTGGTGGCGGCGCCCACCCCAACCCCCAAAAGCTTGCTTTTGGAAGCCTTTGAAAAGAGCGATTTTAATTTTCGGCTTCCCAAAGCCTCTAAGTTAGAGCTCATCATCGAGCAGGCTATTAAAAAAATGCCCACGCCCGCCACGAGTGACAGCACCGAAGTAACTATTGCAATAACGTCCATTTTAATGTCCTTTATATTATTTTGGAATTTTTTAAGTAAAAAAGCCGTAAATCCCTTTAAAAAAATAAAAGACCCCTACCGAACTTTTTAAAAAATTCAGTAAAAGTCTCGAAATTTAAGCGTTACCGAGTATTTACATACTGTATTGACGGTTAGCGCACGTTTAAAAAACGCTTTCTACTCCCCTTTAAAGGCGATATTCAACTGTCGGTTTAATTATAACAAATAGTCGTTTTGCGTGTCAACCGTTGTAAACAAGAATTTATTTTAATAATTTTGCCGCTCCGCCCCGTTTTCGCCAAAGCATGTTTAAAACAATTTTCGATATTTTTTGCGGTTTGGAAGGTAATTTTTTCCATTTCCCTCTGTACAAAACAAAAAAACGGTGGTATAATGCGGTTATAAAATTTTTTTTGTAAAGATAAGGAGAAAAATTATTTTATGGAAATGAAAGATTTCAGGCTCGACGGAAAAATCGCGCTTATTACGGGCGCTTCGTACGGCATAGGCTTTGCAATCGCTTCGGGCATGGCTAAGGCCGGCGCTACAATCGTTTTTAACGACATTAATGCCGACTTTGTTAAAAAGGGACTTGAAGCATACAAAGCCGAAGGCATAAACGCGCACGGCTACGTTTGCGACGTAACCGACGAAGAAGGCGTAAACGCGATGGTTGCCAAAATCGAAAAAGAAGTTGGCGTAATAGATATTCTTGTGAACAACGCGGGAATTATAAAGCGCATACCCATGTGCGAAATGACCGCGGCGCAGTTCAGACAGGTAATCGACATAGACTTAAACGGCCCCTTTATCATGTCTAAGGCGGTAATTCCTTCGATGATTAAAAAAGGACACGGCAAAATTATAAACATTTGCTCGATGATGTCGGAGCTTGGGCGCGAAACCGTTTCTGCTTACGCGGCGGCAAAGGGCGGGCTTAAAATGCTTACGCGCAACATTTGCTCGGAATACGGCGAATTCAACATTCAATGCAACGGCATAGGTCCTGGTTACATTGCAACCCCGCAGACCGCGCCCTTAAGGGAAAGACAGCCCGACGGCAGCCGCCACCCCTTCGACAGCTTTATAATTGCCAAAACCCCCGCGGGCAGGTGGCTTGAAGCGGACGAGCTTGCGGGACCTGCGGTGTTCCTTGCTTCCGACGCTTCGAACGCGGTAAACGGACACATTTTATACGTTGACGGCGGCATACTCGCATATATCGGCAAGCAGCCTAAATAAAACAGCTCACAAATATTTCCGTCTATTCTGCGACGAAAATATTTCGTGAATTTAAGGGCTACTCGCCCTCGAATTGCAATTTTAAGGGCAAACCTATTATATAATTGCAATTCTTCACCCCGCTGAGGCGCAGGTATGCGCAAATTGTGACTGCGGGCACGCGAGCATAGCGACGCTTTGCGCACCTTATTGTAAAAATTTTTGTGATAAGGCGCAAATAAGCGCGGTTTTTACCCGCAACGTAAATAATTTAAACAATAAAAAAGCGCCGCGCGCGGGCATTTGCCCTGTCTCTTATACAAATATGACGCTGCCGACGATAAGGCTCGT
>JAIDVM010000019.1 GCA_029059705.1 Clostridia bacterium | reverse complement strand
GAGCATTTGCTCCGCGCCGCGCTGTTTAATTCATATAAAATTTACTTTAACGGGTCGTAGCCGCCGTTGGGCGGGTGGCAGCGGCGAAGGCGCGAAATTATCTTCGGCACGCCGCGAAGTACCCCGTATTTTTTAAGCGCCTCGATTGCGTATTGCGAGCAAGTGGGGGTAAAAACGCAGCGTTGCCGCACTTCTATGGGCGCAAAGCGTTGATACATGAGTATGCACCAGATAAAAACGGCGCGCAAACGCAAAATTACGTATAAGCCCAAACCGCCGCAGGCAACGCCGAGGGATATTTCCAGATTGTGTTCTTTAAGCGTAAAAAACAGAATAAGAAAAACAGCAGAAAATACCGCGAGGGGTATAAAAACGTTAAGCAAGGTGCGTAAAACGCTTATTTTCGGTCGCGGAAATTCCTGTTCGGTTGTAGCTGAATTGGCGATAAGCCGCCGAATGGCTTCGGCTTTGGTCTGTTCGTTCAAAAAATCCGCTTCGGTAAGGATTTCCGAAGCGGATTCGTTACCGCCGTTTATTTGCGATTCGTCGGGCAAGCTTATGCGTCCTTTTCAAAAACTATCATGTAGAAGGTGGTGGTTATCGTCTGCGAATTAAAGCAACCCTTCGTCTGGGTAGTAGTAATGGGTTCCATCGAGTGGTAATTCCAGCCCTGCGCGGTGTATTGCGAAATTATAGCCTGAAAGGAATTAACCGCGTCTGCATTGCTGCCGTTTTTGCCGAGGATTTGCGAAGTGGTGGGGCCCACTACGAGTTTGTACTGTTTCATAGGTTCTCTCCTGTAAGATATTTTCTAAATTATGACATAATTTACATAAAATGTCAATAGGGCTTTAAAAAATAACTTTATTTTTATGAGTAATAACCTACCGCGCCCTTAAATATGGCGTATGCAAGCTTTTTTTGATATTCGGGCGAAATCAAAAGCGCCTCGTCCTCGGCGTTGGATAAAAACCCGCATTCCACTATTACGGAAGGGCTTTCGGTGCACTTTAACATATAATAATCGCCCGCAAGCGCCTCGTTTTTGCTTGCACATTCTTCCATATCGTTTAATGAGCTTTGAATGTCGTCGGCAAGTTTTTTGCCGCCCTCGCTGTTTTTATCGAAGAACACCGTTCCCCCGCGGCGGGAGGGTATGGGGCAAAAATTCTGATGAATGGAAATTACCATGTCCGCCTTGCTGTTCACGATTATTTCCTTGCGCTTTTTCATGTCGCGCATTTTAAAGCCCTGGCTTGCCGAACCGTAAAGCCCCGCGTTTGTCTTTCTCGTCATCACCACGGTAAAGCCCGCGTCCGCAAAATAACCTTTAAGCTGCTTGGCAATGGCAAGGTTAATGTCGCTTTCCTTTTTGCCCGTTTTAACGCCCAAAACTCCCGCGTCCACGCCGCCGTGCCCCGCGTCGATTACTATTACTTTTTCGCTTGCCGACGAAACGGCGGAGGCCGCCGAGCCGCATGTCAACCCTATTATTGCGCCAACGGCAACAACCGCCGCGGCAAAAAACATCATACTTTTTTTAATGCTTATTATTTTCACGCTATATACTATGGATTTATTGCATTTTTTATGATTATATGGTAAAATATTAAGCGTATAAATTTAAGCGCTGCGTCTTAAAAAGATTAAAAAAATGTCAAAAACAAGCTTGTTTTCAACTGTATCCGAGCGCGAGGCAAAAAATTTAAGCCCCGTAACGCTTGCCTTTGTCGGCGACGCGGTTTATTCGCTCTACGTAAGGGAAAAATACGTTTTAAAAGCCGATTATCCTTCGGGCATGCTGCAAAAGCTGACCTCGGGCGAGGTTTCGGCGCATGGACAAAACGCCATGTTAGAGCGCGTTAAGTCTGCTTTCACCGAGGACGAAGAGGCAATTTTCAGGCGCGGAAGAAACGCAAAAAAGCCCACGCACAGCAAAAACGCAACCATTGCGGAATACAACAATTCCACGGGCTTCGAGGCGGTTTTGGGTTATCTTTATTTAACGGGGCAGTACGCAAGAATAGAAGAACTTTTGGAAAGTGAAGAATAAAAACAGAGGAAGCGCAGAGGCGGTAGAGCTATGAAAACAGAGGGAAGAAACGCCGTTTTGGAATTGCTTAAAACGGATAAAACGATAGACAAACTCCTGCTTGAAAAAAATCCGCAGGGCAGTTTAAACAAAATTTTTGCCGAAGCCCGCAGACAGGGCGTGCGCGTTCAGTTCGTGGACAGGCGGGTGCTCGACAAGGAAAGCATAGAGGGCAGACATCAGGGCGTAATCGCCTTTACCACCGACTTTAAATATTCGTCAATCGATGATATATTGGGGTGTAAAAGCCAAAACGGCAGTCTTGTAATACTGTGCGACGGCATAGAGGACGTGCACAATTTGGGCTCTGTAATAAGGGTTGCCGAGTGCGCGGGCGCGGACGGAGTTATAATCCCTTCAAACAATTCTGCAAGCGTGACCGAGGCGGTTATCCGCATTTCCGCGGGCGCAGCCGAGCACATGAAGGTTGCAAAAGTAAATTCCTTAAACCGCGCCGTAGACGAGCTTAAAAAGGCGGGCTATTGGCTTTATGCCTTGGAAGCCGACGGAAAAAGCATTTACGAAACGGATTTGTCGGGCAACGTTGCGCTGGTTATCGGCGGCGAGGACAGCGGCGTTAAAAAGCTGACAAGGGAAAAGTGCGACTTTACCGTTTCGCTCCCCTTAAAGGGCAAGGTCAATTCCTTAAACGCGTCCGTCGCATTGGGGATTGCCGCATACGAAGTTTTAAGAAGAAAACAATGACCGACGAAGAAAACGTTATTTTATCGCGCGGCGGAAACAAAGCGGCGGAAGAAAGCTTGTTAAATAAATACACCCCGCTCGTCAAAACGGTTGCCGCAAGGTTTTTTTTGAGCGGCGGCGAAGCCGAAGACCTCGTGCAGGAGGGTATGGTGGGGCTGTATTCGGCAATCAGCGGCTATACGTCAAAAGGCGGCGCGCCGTTTTCCGCTTATGCTTACGTATGCATACGCAACGCCGTGTTAAGCGCCGTTAAAAAAAGCAACGGCGACAAATATTCGGCTTTAAACAACTTTGTGCCCATTGTAGAAATAGGCGGCAAGGCTTCGGCGCAGAACCCCGAGGACGAAGTTATTTTAAGCGAAAACAGACGCGAATTTTTGCAAAAAATTTCAAAAAGCCTTTCCTCACTCGAATTTAAAGTAACCGTAATGTACGTGGACGGCATGAGTGTAACCGAAATTTCAGCCGCCCTCGAAAAACCGCAAAAAAGCGTTTCCAACGCGCTTGCGCGGGCAAAACACAAGCTAACCGCGCTTTATTCCGTTTAATTACGGCAAAAGGAGAAAAAATGTCCTATCTCGCATTTTACAGAACGTTCCGCCCGACCACTTTCGACGAAGTCGTCCGTCAGGAACACATAGTGCGTATCCTCAAAAACCAAATCGAAACCGATAAGGTGGGGCATGCGTACCTTTTTTGCGGCCCGCGCGGCACGGGAAAAACCACGCTCGCCAAAATTTTTGCGCGGGCGATTAACTGCGAACACCCGATAAACTGCTCGCCTTGCGGCAAGTGCGAAGCGTGCAAAGCCCTTAAAGAGGGGGCTGGTTTGGATATTTACGAAATCGACGCTGCCTCGAATAACGGCGTTGACGAAATGCGCGATTTAAGGGAAAAGGTGCAATATCCTCCGGTTGCGGGCAAGTTTAAGGTTTATATAATCGACGAGGTTCACATGCTCACCGCTTCGGCGTTCAACGCGGTTTTAAAAACCTTGGAAGAGCCTCCCCGTCACGCGGTGTTTATTTTGGCGACTACCGAACCGCAAAAAATCCCCGCAACGATACTTTCGCGCTGTATGCGCTTCGACTTTAAATTAATCCCCCAAAAGGATTTGGAAGATTTAATAAAATCCGTGTTCGCGCGGGTGGGAAAGGAATATGAAGAAGCCGCCGTCGCCGCAATAGCGCGCGCAGGTGCGGGCAGCGCGAGGGACAGCCTTTCGATTGCCGACATGTGCGCCTCGTATTCGCGCGGCAAGCTCACCTACGAGGACGTAAACGCGGTTTTGGGCGGCGCGGATTTAGCTAAAACGGCGGATATATGCGGGGCAATCTTAAAGGAAGAGGCTTCAACCGCCTTAAAACTTACAGAGGACGTGCTTGCCACGGGCAAGAGCGTGGGGCTTTTGTTAAAGTCTATGCTTTCCTTTTTAAACGACTGCGCCATAATAAAAATGTGCCGCTCTGCGCGGGAAATAATCAGCTTGCCCGAGGAAGCCTTTAACAAAACGGCGGAAATAGCGGGCTTTGCCGACGGACACAAAATTTTGCGCGTAACCGAAATTTTAACCGCAGCCGAAAACGATTTAAGGTATTCCACAAGCGGCAGAATTACTCTCGAAACGGCTGTTTTAAAGTGTTCGCTGCCGCAAAACGATTACAATATAGACGCGTTAATCGGCAAAATAAATGCGCTCGAAAAGAAGATAGAAGAGCTTAAAACTTTGCCAGCGGCAAAAGCGGAGCTTCAACCCAAACCTCAGCCCGCAAAGCAGGAAGAGCCGTTTAAGCGGGAAGAACAGGTTATAAAGCCGCACGCAAAGCAGCCGTCAAAGCTTTTGGAAGAGAACGGCGACAGTCCTTTTTCGCAGCCGAAAGCGGCGGCAAGCTCGGTTCAGCCTATTTTATGGGAAAACGGCGGGGGTGCGCCGTGCGGCGGAAGCTTAACCGAAGATAACAAAAAGTCGCTGTTTGCAAGGTTTATAAAATGTTTGCGCACAACCCACAAAAACGCGGTTTTGTTTACGCTTTGCATGGATTTGGAAAGCGCGTTTGCGGGCGATAAGCTCGTTTTGTATACAGATAACGAAACGGTTAAAAAGGCGCTTGCCCGCACGGACAACGCGTCGTTTATGTCCGAGGTTTTGCAAAGCCTCGGCGTAACCGATTACGAAGTGCGTTTAAAGGGGCAAAAGGCCGACCCCTTCGAGGCGGCTTTGGGCGAGTTAAAGCAAAATTTTAACGGCGCCGACATAGAAATAAAGTAAGCGGCTTAGCGTAATGCCGAGCGCAAGCGAAGCATCTTAAAGCGTAAATAAAGCAAATAAAACAAACGGGAGTTTTTAATATGGCGGGATTTAAAGGCGGCATGGGCAACATGCAAAATCTTATGCGCGAAGCGCAGAAAATGCAGGAACAAATGCAGGAAGCCGATAAAGAGCTTGAAGAGATAGAAGTGGTAGGGCTTTCGGGCGGCGGTGAAGAGGGCGACGAAACGGTAGTCGTATACATGAACGGCAAAAAAATAATAAACGGCATAGAGTTCGGCAGCAAGCTATCTTCCCTTGTGGACATAACCGACGAGGACGACGTTGAAATGCTCGAGGATTTGATTATGGCGGCAATCAACGACGGATATAAAAAAGCCGACAAGGTTTACGAAGAAAAGATGGGGCCGTACGCCAAAGCAAAAGGATTGTTTTAAAACGCATGGACATTTTTATCGAGCCGATTGGCAAGTTAATTAATCAGTTTTCAAAGCTCCCCGGCGTTGGGAAAAAGACGGCGCAGCGCTACGCTTATAAAGTGATTTCGATGACCGACGCCGAAGCAGCCGAGTTTGCCGAAAGCATAATAAACTGCAAACGCAAGGTGCGCTATTGCAAGACGTGCGGAAACTTCACCGAAGAAGAGGAGTGCGCAATCTGCCGCACCCGTTCAAGGTCGGCAATTTGCGTCGTAAAAGAGCCTAAGGACGTAATCGCCATGGAAAAACTGCACGAGTTTAAGGGCGTTTATCACGTTTTGCACGGAGTAATCAGCCCCATGGACGGCATAGGTCCCAACGATATACGCATAAAGGAGCTTTTAGCCCGCATAGACGGTTCGGTGGAGGAAGTTATAATGGCGACCAACCCCGACGTTGAGGGCGAAGCGACGGCAATGTATATAGCCAAGCTTTTAAAACCGCTGGGAGTAAACGTAACGCGTCTCGCTCACGGCATACCCGTCGGCGGCGAGCTGGAATATACCGACGAAGTAACTTTATCGCGCGCGTTATCCGAAAGGAAAAGCATTTAAAATAACTAAAACTTCAACATATTCGGGGGTCTATCTTGAAAATTTCAGTTTTGGGCTGCGGCCGCTGGGGGTCGTTTATCGCATGGTATCAGGCAACACAGCTTAAAAATAAGGTAATAAGCTGGGGGCCTCAGGGCGATTATTCTTACGAAATTTTAAAAACTACGGGCAAAAACGAATACGTTACGCTCGACAAATCAATTACGCTTACGTGCGATTTGAAATACGCCGTAACCGAAAGCGACGTTATAATAATTTCCATTTCCTCGCAGGGCTTGCGCGGCTTTATGAAGCAAATAACCGCGTATCCCGTAAAGGACAAAATTTTCGTGCTCTGCATGAAGGGGATTGAAACGCACACCGGAAAGCGCCTTTCGGAAATTTTAATCGAAAGCGGCATAGATAAAGATAAAATCGCCGTGTGGGTTGGCCCCGGACACATTCAGGCGTTTACGCAGGGTATACCCAACTGCATGGTGATTGACAGTTACAATCCCGAACTTACGCGCTATATTGCCGACAGTTTTAAAAGCAATTTAATCCGCTTTTATTACGGCAACGACGTAATAGGCACCGAGTTCGGCGCGGCGGCAAAAAACGTTTTGGGTATTGCCGCGGGCGTGCTTGACGGCAGCGGTTACGTCAGCTTAAAGGGGCCTTTAATGGCTCGCGGAGCTTACGAGGTGGGCAAATTAATTCAGGCTATGGGCGGCAAATTTTCTTCCGCTTACGGCTTGGCGCATCTGGGCGATTACGAAACCACGCTCTTTTCGGAATATTCACACAACCGCCGCTACGGCGAAATGATGTCGCAGGGGCACAAATTCGACAAACTTGCCGAAGGCGTTATGACGGCAAAGGCAATGAAGGAGCTGGGCGACGAATTTAACATAGAGCTGCCAATAACCAACGCCGTTTACGAGGCGTGCTTCCTTTCAAATCCCTTCGAAAGCGGCGACGGCGCAAACAGTTGCATGCAGATTATTTTAAAGCTTTTCGACCGCGAAACGAAGAGCGAGTTTTAAAATGCACGGTAAAAAAATTTATATCCTGTTCGCTCTGCTGGGCATGGCGGTGCTAATAATCTGTCTGGTTGTTGGCGCGCTCAATCAACTTGACTGGCTAATTTTAACGGGCTTCGGCGTGTGCGCTGCCGATTTTATTATCATTGGCATAATTTACGGCGTTAGATTTATCCGCGAACTCAACGCGGAATTAAAGGAAAACTCCACCAAAGAGCGCTCCTCCGAAAATGAAGAGGAGCTTTTAGAAAAAATAAACACCGCGCCGAACGGAGAAGAGAGTTTAAAAGCTCAGTCTGTGTATTATGCCGAAGGCACTGAAAACGCAGGCGAATTAATCGCTTTCGCATTCGGCTTTTCCAAAGAGGGCAAAAAAGCCTTTAAAAAAGCCTCGTTTGGCGACAAGGCAAAGGTAATCGCCTTTTTCGCGTGGCTCGGAATTACGCTTTTAACTTTCGGCGTCGGCATAACTCTTTCAAATCTTCGGATTCAGCCCGCGGGCTTTATCACTATGGGCGCGGGCGGCGGTTTATTTTTTTTAACCATAATCGCCGCGCTTATATTTAACCTCGCCGAGCGCCGCGCGTATTTCGGCTCAACGCGGGCTAAACGGAAAATTGCTGCGTCGCACGGAGCAAAAATAAGAACGGGCGTCGTTAAACGCTGTGAAATCCACAGTCAGCACAAAGCGGGTAACCGCACGCCGCAAATAAGAGGCACTCTTTACCAAATTTGGGTGTGGACTTCGGATAAAGAACCGCTCGTCCGTTTAATTTGCTCTAAAAAGTATCAAAAATACGACAAGTTACGCTTTTACGAAGGCCGCGGACTTGGCAAGCGCAGAATAATCGAAGAGTGAATTTCAGTTAAAAATTAAACGTAACTCACATTATTGTAAAAATTTGATTTCAAGGTTTAAATACGGTTGCTTTTTGTCGGCAACCGTATTAAAATTTTATAGTAAATTTTAAAAGGACAAGCATATTTGATGTTAAGAGAAGATTTAAGAAACGTGGCGATAATCGCGCACGTAGACCACGGCAAAACTACGCTCGTGGACGCAATGTTAAGGCAAAGCCATACCTTCCGCGACAACCAGTCGGTTGAAGAGCGCGTAATGGATTCGGGCGATTTGGAAAGGGAAAGGGGCATAACCATTCTCGCAAAAAACACGTCTTTGCACTACAACGGCGTTAAAATAAACGTTGTCGACACGCCGGGGCACGCCGACTTTTCGGGCGAGGTCGAACGCGTAATGATGATGGTAAGCGGAGTGCTCGTTTTGGTGGACGCTGCCGAAGGTCCCATGCCGCAAACCCGCTTCGTCGTTCAAAAAGCGCTTGAAATGGGGCATAAACTGATAATCGTCGTCAACAAAATCGACCGTCCCGACGCGCGCTTAAACGAAGTTCAGGACGAAATTTTAGAGCTTTTATTGGAGCTCGACGCCACCGACGACCAGCTCATGAGCCCCGTTGTATGGTGTTCGGGCAGAGACGGCACGGCAACGCTTGATTTAAACGAGGCGGGCAAGGATTTAACCCCGCTGTTTCAAACGATAATCGACCATATCCCGCCCATGGAGGTGGATACCGACGGCGCGGCGCAGCTTTTGGTTTCGTCAATAGACTATAACGACTACGTCGGCAGAATAGGCATAGGCAGAATAGAGCGCGGCGTTATAAAGCAGGGGCAGGGCGTAACCGTTTGCAATTACAACAACGTGCAGCTCCGCGAAAACGGAAAAATAGTAAATTTATATCAAATCGAGGGCTTAAACCGCGTTGCATGCGAAAGCGCAAAAGCGGGCGACATAGTTTGCTTTTCGGGGCTTGAAAAGATAAACATCGGCGACACGGTTTGCTCGCCCGAAAACGTCGAAGCGCACAAGTTCGTAAAAATAACCGAGCCCACGGTTGAAATGACCTTCTCCGTCAACGATTCGCCTTTCGCGGGTAAAGAGGGCAAAATGGTAACTACGCGCCATCTGCGCGACAGATTGTTCCGCGAGCTTTTAAAGGACGTTTCGCTCCGCGTGGAAGAAACGGGCTCTGCGGACAGCTACCGCGTGTGCGGCAGAGGCGAAATGCACCTTTCCATTTTAATCGAAAACATGCGCCGCGAGGGCTACGAATTTCAGGTTTCCACGCCCCGCGTTATGTATAAGGAAATCAACGGCGTAAAGCACGAGCCCATGGAAAAGCTTATCGTGGACGTTCCCGACGACGCAACCGGTTCGGTTTTCCAAAGCATGGGCAACCGCAAGGGCGAGCTTTTGCACATGAGCGCAATCGGCAACCGCACAAGGCTTGAATTTATTATCCCTGCGCGCGGGCTGTTCGGCTATAAATCGGAATTTTTAACCTCAACAAAGGGCGAGGGTGTTATGAACAGCGTTTTCTTTGAGTATCAGCCGTATAAGGGCGAGCTTTCCCGCCGCAGCACGGGCTCTTTAATCGCCTTCGAAACGGGCGAAGCGGTAACCTACGGACTTTTCAACGCGCAGGGCAGAGGAACTTTGTTCATCGGCGCGGGTACGCCCGTTTACGAGGGCATGGTGATAGGCGAATCCCCCAAGAGCGAGGACATAAACGTAAACGTCTGCAAAACAAAGCACCTTACAAACACGCGTTCCTCGGCTTCGGACGACGCTTTAAGGCTTATCACCCCCAAGCGCATGAGCTTGGAGGAATGCCTTGAATTTATCGGCGACGACGAGCTTTTGGAAGTCACCCCCAAGAGTATCCGCATAAGAAAGCGCATATTGAACAGCGAACTTCGCGCAAAGGCTAACGCAAAACTCAAAAAAGGCATTTCTTAAGGCACGGCTTATAAACTTCGCATAACTTTGTTGCGCTGTGCGCCGCCTCGGTTACATACTCCCGTGTATGCACCCTCGGTGGTGCTCGCGCGCCTCGTTCTGCTCGTTTTTAAACCGTGGGGAGCATCGCTTCCGCAATTTGGGTTTGCATAAGCCAAATTAAATCAACATATAATATACCACTCCAACGAGTGGTATTTTTTTATTGAGGTGAAGTATGGAAGAGGGGCACAATCTCACAATCGAGCAATGTAAAAAAATTTCGGCTTCGGCGATAACGAGCGTAGACAGCTTTTCGCCCAACCAAATCGTTTTAAGCTATGCCGGCGGCAGAATAGTAGTTGCGGGCAGTGGCATGAAAATAATCAATTTTTCAAAAACGAGCGGTTCGTTTGCCGCAACGGGCACTATTACGGGCGCAAAATATCTTGCCGCGGGCGGTTCGTTAAGACAAAAACTTTTTAAGTAACACGTAGTAAATTTATGCTTATTTAAATAATAAACGGCGCAAGCAAGGATTCCTTGCGTTAGCGCGCCCCAATTTGCGCATACCTGCGCCTGAGCGCGGGTGAAGAATTGCGCGCGAGCGAAGCGATGCTTTGCGCACTTTATTGTAAAAGATTTCAGATAATAAGGCGCAAATTATATAATAAGTTTGCGCTTATTATCGCAATTCGAGGGTGAGTAGCCCTTAAAATCACGGCAAATCGCAGCCGCAGAATAGGCGAGATTTGCGTGAGGTAGCTAAATGCAAATTTTCATATTCATCATATGTATGTTCTGCGGTATTCTCAGCGGAATAGTTTACGACGTTTTATACGTTGCCCGCTGTTTTGTGTGCGGCATTAACAAAGCCGATTACACCCCGAGGGACAAAATATTTTTAATTGCCGCCGACCTTTTATATTTCCTTGTGTTCGCCGCGGGCTTTATTTTCGTTTCGGTCATGTTCGGATTTTCAGCCTTAAGGTTTTACATGCTTTTGGGCTGTTTTGCGGGCGCGTTCGTTTATTTAAAAAGTTTTCACGTAATCGTTGCTTTTTGCGTAAAAAAAGTTTATAATAGGTTTACAAAATATAAGGAGCAACACGTTGAAAAACGAAAAAAGAAACCGCATGCTCGCGGCGGTAACCGTAAACGTAATACTTTTAATAATAATTCTCGCCGCGGTGGTAATTTATCAGCTCGCGGTTATCATAGACGCCACGCGCCAAAAAGCGCGAATTCAGGCGGAAATAACGCAGCTTGAACAGGAAATTGCCGACAAAAAGGGCGAACTCGATTTTTATCAGTCGTTAGAGCTTTTGGAGGACGAGCAATACAGAGAATATCTTTTGTCGCTTGCCATTCAAAACGGTTACAGATTTCCCGACGGCAAATAATTGTGTAATAAACATATGAAGATTTTTGCAATTGATATCGGTTCGAATTCCGTCCGCCTTGCCTGTATTGCGGACGGAAAAACTT
Organism: Clostridia bacterium; assembly: GCA_029059705.1. Lineage (GTDB taxonomy): Bacteria > Bacillota > Clostridia > Christensenellales > Borkfalkiaceae > Coproplasma. The sequence goes on along the minus strand of JAIDVM010000019.1, from coordinate 1,568 downwards.
TATTCAAGCGGCTCGAAACAACGCGGCTCGGCGAAGGACTTTCAAAAACGGGCAAACTCAGCGCGGGCGCAATTGAGCGCACCGCAAGCGCGGTAAGCAATTTTGCCGAATTTGCCGAAAAAGAGGGCGCGGACAAGCTTTACGTCTTTGCAACCGCCGCAGTCCGTTCCGCCGAAAACGGCGCTGAGTTTACGTCCCGCGTTAAAGAGCTTTGCGGGATAACGGTGGACGTTATTTCGGGCGAAGCGGAGGCAAAGTGCGGCATTTTGGGCGCATTGCGCGGCAACGACGGCGGAATAATCGATGTCGGCGGCGCGAGCACAGAGGTAACCGTGCAGCATGTCGGCAAAACCGTTTATGCAAAAAGCCTTAACGTAGGCGCAGTGCGCCTTTTCGACCTCGCGGGGCGCGACAAGGCAAAGCTTGAAAAGGTTATTAAAGAAAAAATATCCGACTACGGCGATTTTCATTTAAATTGTCGTTCTGAGCGCAGCGAAGAACCCCGCATGTTCGCAATCGGCGGCACGGCAACAACGCTCGCGTCGGTTAAACACGGCTTAAAGGTTTACGACCCCGCAATCACCGACGGCACGGTTTTAACGCAAAACGAGGTTAAAGAGCTTTCGGAAAAGTTTTTGCGCCTTTCCGTGGAAGAGGTGCGCGCGCTTGACGGAATGGAGCCCCGCCGCGCCGACGTAATAGGCGGAGGCTGTCTTTTACTTTTTAAAATTATGCAAAAGCTTAAAATCGAAACAATAACCGTTTCCGAAAGCGACAATTTAGAAGGTTACGTCCTTTTAAAGGAGGGAGGATTTTGAAAAACGCGGCAATTAACGTTTTAATTTTTATTTTATCTCTTGCTATTTGTGCCGCCTGCGTTTACTTGTGTTGTCTATATAACACGCAATACGTGTTTATCCCTTTCTATATAGCATGCGCGGCGATATTCTTGTTTTTCGCATCGCTTTTTCACGAGCTGGGGCACATTCTGTTCGGCGCGCTTGCAAAAATAAAAGTAAAGATTGTAAGGCTGAAACCTTTTTCGTCGTCGTGCGTAGAAATTACCCCCAAAACGGATAAAAACTTAAAGCGCAGAATGATTTGCACAAGCCTCGGCGGGCTGTTCGTTAACTTCGTTTTTATCGCGCTGGGTATAGTTGCGCTCGTCGTTCCCGAAGTGCCCGTTTATTTAAGTCTGGTTTTGCCCGCGTCTTTTTATTTGTTTGCGCTTAACGCCGCACCGTTGAATTTCATTAGCGGCAAAACGGACGGACTTGTAATTTGCGAGCTTTTAAGCAATTCCGACAACGCAAAAGTTATGCTTGCTGTATTAACCGTTCAAGCCCGCGTTTTAAGCGGAACCCCGATTGAACAAACAGATAAAGAGCTGTTGTTCGGCGTTCCCCAGATTCAGGAGGACGACCCCGCTTTTATATCGCTGACGGAATTAAGGTACGAGTATTTTAAAGCCCTCGGCGAAGAGGAGCAAGCCGAAAAATACAGGGCGAGATTCGAAGAGCTTAAAAAAGAATATATGTAAGTGAATTAAGCCGCCCGCGCTTTTGCGC
>JAIDVM010000018.1 GCA_029059705.1 Clostridia bacterium | reverse complement strand
TCGTCCGCGCGGGCATTTTAAATTTGGATTTTTTTACTGCGTTCGTTACGTTCGCTGCGCTCAGAATGGCAAGGGCGGGCTTTTTTGCGGTTACCGTTTAAAAAATTTTTAAGCGGGAATAAACGTGGTGGAGGTATTTTATTATGCAGGAATTGACTTCGAAAGAGCTTGAAATGATTTCGGGCGTGCTTACCGTTGAAGGGCTTGCGTGCAAAAAGGCGCGCGCTTATTCTAAAACTCTCACCGACCAGGACCTGGCGGCGTGCTTAACCAACGTTGCCAACGAACACGAAAAGCGTTATAACGCGCTTTTGGAAATGATAGGAGGCTGAAAATATGAAACTTACGAAAATGGATTGCACGTTGAACGAAAAGGACACTTTGCAGGACATGCTCGACTGCGAAAAGCAGCTTATGGAGCTTTACACCACGGCGCTTTTCGAGGGTAGCACCAAATCTTTGAGGAAGAATTTTTCGGAAAACCTTTTGGCGGTTGCCGAAAACCAGTATTGCTTGTATACTCAGATGAACACGCGCGGCTATTACGCGCCCAAGCCCGCCGACAAAAATTCGATAGATACGGCGGTGGACACCTTTAAAAAGCAGAAAAATTCTTTAAAGGCGAACGGCTGATTGCAATTAAAAAATTAAAGACCCCTGTGCGGGGTCTTTTTTCGTGCGGTTTTAAAAAATCAGTCGGCGCGGGACTGCCAAAGCTCGATATATTCCGAAATACGTTCTTTTGCCAGAGGGGAAAGGCTTCTGTAATTTTTTACAAGCGCTGTTTCCTCGGCGCTAAGCCCGCCGTTAAAGCTTTTGGGGCTTTCGTTTTCGTTGCGGCCAAGCAAATAATCTACGCTTACGTCAAAATATTCGGCAAACTTAACAAGACATTCATAAGGCGCCTCACGGATTTCGTTTTCGTAATTTGCAATCGTGCCCGCATTCATTTGCAGGTCGGCGGCAACTTTGCTGCGCTTTAAGCCGCATTCCAGCCTCAGTTCTTTTAATTTAAACATTTTGTATCCTCATTTAAGGTTATTATACAAAACGTGCGATATTTATTCTTTTAATCGTTCAAAACGGTTGACTTTTTTGAATTATGGTTATAAAATGATACAAAATGAATGATTTTTTAAAGTCGTTTGTTTAAATTAATACGTTTCGGAGGAAAATATGAAAGAAGAGAACGTAAGGCAGGTTTTGCAGATTGTAAACGGAAAGCTGCCCGAGGACAAAATTATCGTTTTGAAAAACAAGCTTGAAGCGGTTTCGGACGATAAAGTGGACGCAATAATGTGCGCTTCGCTTTACAACCCCACGCACATACTGTTGTTTTCGGTATTCTTGGGCGGGTTCGGCGTAGACCGCTTTATGATTGGCGACACGGGCTTTGGAATTGCAAAGCTGTTGTTCGGTTGGGTGACTTGCGGAATTTGGCCGATTATCGATATTTTTATCAGCTATAAAAAGGCTAAGGAAAAGAATTTTAACACCGTAATGTCAATTTTATAAGCGTTGAAAAGGGTGGTTAAAATAGTTGTCGTGCACGTTTTTTGCGTTGCGGCAATAGTTGCTTATTCGTTTTTGATTGGGTGCGTCTTTAAACGCGTAACGGGGATTGACTGTCCTTTTTGCGGCATGACGAGGGCGCACTTAAAATTTTTTTGCGGCGAGTTTAAAGAGGCGGTTGCTTTTAACCGACTGTTTCCGTTGGGAATACCGTTTTTGGCGGGGCTGGCGCATTTGCGGGTTTTAAAACGCAAAAAGCCGCTTTTTGTTGCCGATTTGTGCTTTGTGTGCCTTGCCGCCGCGGCGTTTTTAATTAATTACGTCGTCGGCTTTTGGCTTTAAAACTCGGCGCATAACAAAAATTTACTTTCACATAATACCTTTGCGGGGAAAATTTTCCCGCAGAGGTAATTTTTTTATGAAAGCAACAGGAATTGTAAGAAGAATAGACGAGCTGGGAAGGGTGGTTATTCCCAAGGAAATACGCTCGACGCTGAGGTTAAAGAGCGGCGACCCGCTGGAAATATTTACCGACCGCGACGAGCTTATGCTTAAAAAGTATTCGCCCATAGCCACTTTGGAAAAATTTTCCGAAGGAACGGCAAAATCGCTTTCGCAGCTTTCGGGGCACGTTGCGGTTATCTGCGACACCGACGAGGTGCTGCACGCTTCGGGGCGCGGTCAGCGCGAATTCGACGGCAAGAGCCTTTCCGAAAAAATGGACGAAATTCTGCGCGACAGAAAGAGCTATATTGCAAACGCGGCAGAGGGCGGCGACGTGGTGCCCATTGTCAGCGGACAGGAGGACGTTACGGCGCAGATTATCGTACCCATAGTTTGCAACGGCGACTGCCTTGGCGCGGTTGCGCTCGTTTCGATGGACAAGGGCGCAAGGATTGAGCCTGCCGCATGCAAGCTTGCGCAATTGTCCGCAAATATTCTTGCGGGGCAGTTCGAGTAAAAACTCACGCAAATCTCGCCTATTCTGCGGCTGCGATTTGCCGTGATTTATAGGGCTGCTCGCCCTCGAATTGCGATTTTAAGGGCAAACTTAATATATAGTTTGCGCCTTATTATCTGAAACCTTTTACAATAAGGTGCGCAAAGCGTCGCTTCGCTCGCGCGCAATTCTCACCTCGCCGAGGCGCAGGTATGCGCAAATTGGGACGAAGCCTTGATTTCTCAAAACAGCGGTTACCCGCTGTTTTGCAAGGCGTAGATGAGCAAATGCATAATTAGCATTTGCGGTGACCGAGGCGGCTGCTTTTTCATTACTGCCGCCGAGAAGCGGGCAAAAAGCGTGGTTTTTACCCGCAATGTGCATTATTTTAAGGATTTTATTATGTTCAGTAAAAAACAGTCGTTTATAAAGGGTGCGATTATTATTTCGCTCGGCGGCTTTATATCTAAGGTGCTTGGCGCGCTTTACAGAATTCCGCTTACCAACATTCTGGGCGGCGAGGGCATGGGGATTTACCAGATGGTGTATCCCCTTTACTGCATTTTGCTAACCGTTTCGGCTTCGGGCATACCCACGGGCATTGCGCGGCTTATTTCCTCGGGCACGGGCGACGGCGCCGAAAGGCGGGCTTTCCGTCTTTACGGCGTGGTGGGGCTTTTGGGCTCTATGCTGATGTTTGCGCTTTCGGCTCCGCTTGCAAGGGTGCAGGGCGAGCCCGCGATTGCGCTTTGCTGCAAGCTTTTAAGCCCTTCGGTGTTCTTCGTTTCGGTGCTCTCTATCGTGCGCGGATATTTTCAGGGCTTGGGAAACATGTACCCCACGGCTTTGACGGAGATTGCCGAGCAGGTTATAAAGGTGGCGGTGGGTGTGGCGCTTTCCTACGTTTTCCGTGACAACCTTGCTTTGGCGGTGGCTTCGACGTTGTTTGCCGTTACCGTAAGCGAAGTGGTTTCCACCGCGGCGGCGTGTTTGTGGTATTTTAAGCGCAGAAAAAGACTGCCCTTATACCGCGTGCCCGAACCGCCCGCAAAGGACATTTTGCGCTTTACCGTGCCGCTTACCTTAACCGCAATCGCCATGCCCCTTTCGCAGCTTGCCGAAAGCATAATAATCGTGCGTATTTTGCGCGGAATAACCGACGACGCGACGGCTTTATACGGGATTTTTTCGGGCTGTGCGATTACCATAATCAATTTGCCCGTTTCGGTAACCTACGGGCTTGCCGCTTCGGGCGTGCCGCAAATTTCGCCGTTGGCGGAAAGCGGAAATTTTGCCGAAGCAAAAAAGCAATCCTTAAAAGCAATTTTAATTACCCTTGCCGTATCGTTGCCGGCGGCGGTGGGGCTGTTCTTTATGGCTCCGCTTGCGGCAAAGCTCATTTTCGGTTCACTAGACGGGGCGCAGCGTGAAATTTTGGTTAAGCTGATTAAAATTTTGGCGGTGTCTTCGGTTACCGAATCTTTGGTTCAAACGTCTTCGGCGTGCATAACGGCTTTGGGCAGCCCCGTTAAAAGCACTATTACGCAATGGACGACGGCGATTTTGCGCGTGGGGCTGGCGGCGGCTTTAATTAAATTTACCAACCTTTCCGTTTACGGCGCGGCGTGGGCGGCAAACGCGGCTTTTTTTGTTGCCATGCTGATGAATTTTTGGTATATTATAAGGGCAGGAAAAAAGCGGAGAGGTGCACACGATGAAGATAACGCTGATAGGTTTGGGAATATGCGCGGGCGACTTAAGCCTTCGGGCAAGGAGGGCGCTTGACGGCGCGCAAAAAATAATTGCGAGAACGAACCGCACTAAAAGCTTTAAGGCTTTAAACGGTTTAACAGTTGAAACGCTTGACGGAATTTTTGAAACGTGCCGAAACTTTGACACCTTAAACAAAAAGCTTGCTTCGGCGGTTTTAAGCGCGGCAAAGGAGCAAAACGTTTGTTATTGCGTGGACGGAGCGGTGTGCGAGGACGAGGCTTGTAAAATTATTTTATCCAAACACAAAAACGTTGAGGTTTTTGAAAGCGTTTCAAAAAGCGCGCACGCTTATAACGCGGCAAAGCTGAAAAGCGCGGATTACGTTGCCGTTTCGGCTTATTCCGTAAAGGATTTAAAGAGCTGCCGCGCGGCGGTGGTTTACGATATCGACTGCGATATTCTGGCGCAGGGTGTTAAGGAAAGGCTGTCTTTTATCTTTGGCGAAGAGACGGAGTGCGCCTTTATAAGGGGCAACGCAGACCCTGACGCGGAAAGCGCGGGGGAAACGGTTAAAAGGATTAAAATTTACGAAATCGACAGACAGAAAAATTACGATTATACCTGTGCGGTTGCCGTTGAGGAAGCTGAGTTTTTGAAAAAGGACCGCTTTGACTACGCCGATTTGGAACAGATGTTAAGGCTGCTTCGCGCCCCCGGCGGGTGCCCTTGGGACAGGGTGCAGACTTCGGAAAGCATTAAAGGCAACATGATTGAAGAGGCTTACGAGCTTGTTGACGCAATCGAGCGCGGCGACGCGGACGGCATCGAAGAGGAAACGGGCGACGTGTTGTTGCAGGCGGCTTTCCATTCGGTTATGGCGGAGGAGCGCGGAGATTTTACGGGCGGCGACGCGCTTACCCGCGTGGTTAAAAAGCTGATTTTCAGACACTCGCACATTTTCGGAAAAGATAAAGCGGCGGACGACGGCGAAGCCTTGGGCGTTTGGGAAAAGAACAAAAAGAAGGAAAAGGGGCAAAACACCTTTTCGGAAAGCGTGCTGGCGGTGCCCTTTAATTTTCCTGCGTGCATGCGCGCGCAAAAGGTGCAAAAGCGCGCGGCTAAGAGCGGCATGGATTTTCTTTCGCCAGTTTCCGCTTCAGAAAAGCTGGGCGAAGAGGTTGGCGAGCTGTTGCAGGCTTGCATAGACGGTGATAAGGACGGGATTTTCGAAGAGGCGGGCGACGTGCTGTTTTCGGCGGTGAACACGTGCCGTCTTGCGGGTGTGGACTGCGAGCAGGCTTTAAGGGCGGCAACCGAAAAGTTTGTTAAAAGGTTTGTAATGTGTGAAAAGCTCGTTTTGGCGGACGGTAAGCGCATGGAAGATATGAACGAGTTGGAGCTTAACGTTTATTGGGAAAAGGCGAAGAATGAACTTAAAGCCGATTAGAATTGCAAACTTAACAACCGAAAACAACGTTTTTTTGGCGCCTTTGGCGGGGTACACCAACGCGGTGTTCCGCGAAATGTGCTTTAACCTCGGCGCGGGGCTTACCTTTACCGAAATGGTGAGCGCGAAGGGGCTGTGTTATAACAGCGAAAAAACGCAGGGGCTTTTGTACATAACCGAGGGATATTCGGGGGTTAAAGCGTGCCAGATATTCGGCGCGGAGCCAAATTATATGCGCCGCGCGTGCGAGAGCGGTGAGCTTGCGCCCTTCGATTTAATTGATATAAACATGGGCTGCCCCGTTCCCAAAATTTATAAAAACGGCGAGGGGAGCGCGCTTTTAAACGATTTTGCGCTTGCTTTTAAAATTATTTCCGAGTGCAAAAAGAGCGGCAAGGCGGTTTCGGTTAAATTCCGCATAGGGCTTGATAGCTCGCGCATATGCGCGGGGGAATTTGCAAAAATGTGCGAGGACGCGGGCGCGGATATGATTTGCGTGCACGGCAGAACGCGGGATAAAATTTATTCGGGTGAGGTGAATTTTGAAGAAATTGCCGCGGCGAAGAGGGCGGTTAAAATTCCGGTAATCGCAAACGGCGGCGTTTTTTGCAAGGCGGACGCGGAAAAACTTTTAGAAAAAACGGGCGCGGACGGCGTTGCGGTGGCGCGCGGGGCTATGTATAACCCGTGGATTTTTGCCGAAATTACCGAAAAACCCGCGGGCGACAAAAAATCGCTTGCGCTGTGGCAGCTTGAACAAACCGAAAAGCTTTACGGCGGGCGGTTTGCGTGCGTGTTTATGCGCAAGATGCTTGGGTTTTATTTAAAGGGGACGCGCGGCGCGGCGGGCTTTAAAGAAAGGCTTTTTAAGGCGGAAAGCTGCGCGGAACTTAAAGATATTCTGGAAGAATTGCCCTTATGACAATATAATAGTAAAGTTAAATTAAAGCGGCGCGCGGAATTTTCCGCGCGCCGCACTTTTTAAAAACATAAAGTTGAATTGCTTACTGTGCGTTTTTAACTTCTTCGGGGATAACTACGCTTGCCGTGCCGTAGGTAAATTCGGCTGAAATTTTTCCGTTTGCGCCGAAGTCAAGCTCGCAGCTTTTAAACCTGTTTTGCCCGTCAAGCTTTATCGTTACCGTGCAGGCGTTGGGCACGTATATCTCGTCGCCGTCGGTTATGCGCATGCAGACGTTCGCCGTCCATACGCCGTTGCTTTCGGTAAATCTGTCCGCAAGAAATTGTAACGAAGCCCAATAAGTTTCGTCGTCCGCGGTTGCGCTGTAAGCGGCGTCCTGCAAAACGTGCGTGGGCAAAAGGTCTTCTACCCAGTTAGTCAGCAAGTGAACGTTGCATTCGGTTTCATCGTTGAAAAGATTGGTAAATTCGGTGGTAAATATATCGTTTCTGACATACTTTTCCCATATATATTCTTCGCGCCCGTTTACTTCATCGTAAGTTAAAGTATAGCCATACGTTATTAAGCTGCGCCCTTCGCCTTCACCGCTGATTTCGTAATAATTTTCCCAAATCGTTCCTTTTGTATGCGCCGCCTTGTTGGCGTAGTCGACTTCTACCGTCGCCGAATAATCACGGCCGTGTTTGGTTATACGGTTATCCTTTACTACAACTTTCATATTTTGGGTTTTGTAATAGTTTTCGTAAGCTTTTTCAAAAGCCGTAGGTTCTGCGGGCAAAAAATAAGGGCAGCCGTTAAAGGCTGCCCGCATAACGTACCTTTAACAGTCGCCAAACAGTTTAATTTTTCCTATAAATGACAATACGGGAAAATAGGTACAACTATGCCCATAATTGTATCGTCACTTTTTCGGAAAAATATTACATTTTTCTATTAAACTGTTTGGCATAGTCAGTATAACACGGAAGTAAAGTTTTTTCAAGTAAATTTACAAAAATAAAATAACGACAAAAACCGACAAAATGCGTCGGTTTTATTTATTTTACGACTAAACAAAGCCGCTATAATGCTTGTTACGATGCAAGTTTACGTTGAGCTTGCGCTCCTTGAAAATTTTTGTATGGACTTTACTCTGCTGTTTGCGGCAAAGACGGTAACCAGAAACGCGGCTACTAAAAAGCGGATTGCGGTTGCCTCGGCTTTGGGCGCGTGCTTTGCGGTGGCGTTTCCTTTGTTTAACCTGCCGCCCGTGTGGGGCACGGTTTTAAAGATTTTTTCGGGGCTGGTAATCTGCCTTGTCGCGTGCAAAATAAAAAGCTTTGTTTCCTTTTTGAAATTTGCGGGCGCGTTTTTGGGCTTTACCGCCGTTTTGGGCGGGGCGCTTATAGCAATCTTTTCGCTTACGGGAACGGAGTATGAGCTCGGCGGCGGTTACACCCTTTCGTCGGTGCCGATAGGCATACCGCTTTTCGGCGGGCTTGTAATTATTCTGTTTGCCAAAAAGCTTGCAGCACGGCTTAAAAAAACGGCTGAAAACGCGGTTGTTTGCCGCATATATGCGGGGGAATTGCAGGCGGAGGTTAAAGGGTTTTTCGACAGCGGAAACAAGGTTTATTGCCGCGGTGCGCCCGTTTCGGTTATTCCAAAGGACGTTGCGCAAAAAATTTTGCCCGCGGTGCGAATAGAAAGCGGCGTAAAAATACATACTGTTGCGGGGAGTAAAATTATGGAAGTTTTTACCGCGGACAGCATTGAGGTCGACTTTGGCGACAGTAAAAAAGTTTTTGAAAAAGTTAAAATGGGCGTAAGCCCGAACCGCATAAGCCGCGCGGTGCTGCATTGCGACCTGTTGGAGTAGGCGGCGGTTATTAAAATTTTGAAGGTGGAAAGATGTTTGAAAAAATTAAAAACCTTTTACTTAAGCTGTTCGGGAAAAACACGCTCGATTACATATGCGGAACCGAGGCGCTGCCCTTGCCACTTTCGCAGGAGGAGGAAAGCGACGCGCTTGCGCTTTTGGAAAGCGGCGACGAGGCGGCAAAAGCCGACCTTGTGGAGCACAATCTGCGGCTCGTCGTGTACATAGCCAAAAAGTTCGAAGGCTCTGGCGCGGACGGCGACGACCTTGTTTCGGTGGGCACGATTGGACTTATTAAGGCTATTAATTCTTTTAAATCGGACAAAAACATCAAGCTTGCAACCTACGCCTCGCGGTGCATCGAAAACGAAATTTTGATGTATTTGCGCAGACTTACGCGCTTAAAGCAGGAAATAAGCTTTGACGAACCGCTTAACACCGACTGGGAGGGCAACGAGCTGTTGCTTTCCGACGTTATGGGAACGGACGCCGACAGCGTTTATTCCGCTTTGGAGGGTGGCGTCGAGCGCGAGCTTTTAAAAAACTCTTTGTGCAAGCTTTCGCAGAGAGAACAAAAAATCATGCGCATGCGGTTCGGCTTGGACGGCGGCGAGGGTATGACGCAAAAGGATGTTGCCGACAAGCTTGGAATTTCGCAAAGCTACATATCCCGCCTCGAAAAGAAAATAATTTCGAAACTGAAAAAGGATATTTCCCGCCAGACTGAGGCGTAAATTTAATAGCCCCGCACATATTATGCGCTTTTGCGCGTTTTAAGCCCCTTTACATAATTTTTGTAAGGGGGATTTTATGTTACAGAAAGTAGTTATTTGCGGCGTGGATACCTCGGGGTTGCCGCTTTTGTCGCAAAAGGAACAGGAAGAGCTTATGATAAGGTTAAAGGCGGGCGACGAGGCTGCGCGCGAGCGGTTTATCGTTGGCAACATGCGCCTTGTGCTGTCGTTGGTGCGCAGGTTCTGGGCAAAAAAGGCAAACGCGGACGACGTTTTTCAGGCGGGCTGCGTGGGGCTTATTAAGGCGATTGACAACTTTGATTTGTCGGTTGGGGTAAAGTTTTCAACTTACGCCGTGCCCATGATTTTGGGTGAAATTAAAAGGTATTTGCGCGACGGAAATTCTTTGCGCGTTTCGCGCTCTATCCGCGACACCGCTTATCAGATTTTAAAGGTGCGCGAAAAACTTGAAGAGGCGGACGAGGACGTTTCTTATGATAAAATCGCTTCGGAAATGAACATCGCCGTTTCCGAAGTGGCGTACGCGCTGGACGCAATTTCAGACCCCGTTTCGTTATACGAGCCCGTTTACAACAAGTCGGGGGACACGCTTTTGTTGATGGACCAGATTTTCGACGCGAAGAACAACGACGAGGTGTGGACGGAAAAGGCGGCTTTGTACGAGGCGATTAACCGTCTTGAAGGGCGCGAAAAGAAGATACTGTTTTTGAGATACTTCGAGGGCAAGACCCAAACGGAAATTTCGTCGGAGGTGGGTATATCTCAGGCGCAGGTTTCAAGACTGGAAAAAACTGCCTTAAAACAGATAAAATCCTGTATATCATAGAAAAAAGCGAACGGTTAACGTTCGCTTTTTTGTTTCGCATTGCACACGTTATTGGCTGTATAGGTATTGCGAAATATTATTGGAGAATATAAATTATGTTTAAAAAGAAAGTAAGAACAATCAAAAATTTTTTAAAAGAGTATAAAAGAATTAAACCATTAACAATTGAAGAATTTAATGAGAAACGAAACACTAAAATAATGCAGGAAGCAGAAAAGATTTTAGAATTATTTGATTGCCCTAATTGGTCATGGTTTATTTGCGCTTGCGAATTACCGTTTTATATTAAAATAAATGAGAGGCAAAATTTAATAACTTATAATTTGTCGATTACTGATAGGGAAATAAATAAGCTGTTCCCAGCTATGTTTATTAGAGAACTAGTTCATATGTTAAATAAAGAAAAGGAAAATAAAGGAGAATAAAATGAAGATAATTTCTATAAATGATTTAAACAATACGGAAGAGATTGAAAAACTTTGCAATGATAATAACGAGCCGATATTTGTTGAACTGGAAGGCAATATTAAATTTGTAATGTTTGACTTCGATTATTATAACGATTTAATTTATAAACTAAACGAAGCCAAACTTATTAATGAAGGGTTAGAGGATTTGCATAATGGTAAAGTTGTAGAGGGAGACGCTGTAAAAACGCAATTGAAAAAATAATTATAGTTTATTTCGGTAATTGAACTTTTTAAGTACTTGCTTTTTACGGGCGGTGGTAACTTCAGTGTAAATTTGAGTTGTGGCAACCGAAGCGTGTCCCAAAATTTCCTGAACGGAACGCAAGTCGGCGCCGTTCGCAAGCAAGTTGGTTGCAAAAGTATGGCGCAGATAGTGCGGAGTTGACTTCGTTGTTATCTGCGCCTTTTTAATATATTTTTTATAAATATCTTCAATTCCGTGAATGGATAGTGGTTGTTCATATCGATTGACAAAAAGATTTGGGCAAGTGCTATTTTTACGCTCTTTTATAAGTGTCTTAAGCCTTTCCCAAGTCACGTGAGAGGATATGTAAATTAAACGTTGCTTTCTGCCTTTCCCATTAATTAAAATTGTATGCTCGGGAGCAATTATGTCGTTTAAAGTGATTGCTGCGGCTTCGCCTATTCGAATTCCTGTGCTTATTAGCAAATCGATTAAAGCAGCATTGCGGATATATTCTTTTAAAGCGAAAGGGGAAAGGTTTGAAATTTCCATTTCAAAGCATTTAAGTATTTTACTGATTTCACTTACTGTTAATGTTTTAGGCAATTTTCTTTCTTGCTTAAATTTAAATTTTAGTTTTTTGAATGGTGAGGTTTCTATTATTTCGATATCAATTAGATAGTTATAAAAGTTTTTAAGAGTAATAATTTTCCTGCGTATAGATGTGTCTTTCAATTTAAGTTTCGTACTCAAATATGAAATAAACGTGCAAATATCCGGGTGAAGAATATTTTGTTCATATTCAAAAAATTGATTTAAATCGCTTGAATACGCCATTAACGTCTTATCTGATAAGTTTTTTGTTGCTTGCAAGTAGTTGATAAATTTCGATAAATAGTTCATAAATTCTCCAAATTCTATTATTTTGCTATTGAAAATTATATCAAAATATGGTAAAATATGGATAAAATAACTTACAATTATTTAAGGAAACACATATGGATGAATTTATATCGTCTTTGCTTATTGCCGC
>JAIDVM010000017.1 GCA_029059705.1 Clostridia bacterium | reverse complement strand
CCCCCCCACCTTTGTCATTCTGCCGCCCCTCTTGTCATGTTGAGGCTTGCCGAAACATCTCCCCCCTCCGCTTTCTCGACAAAATAGTATAATTTTCCCTGTGGTAACCGCGCTGCAAGCGCAATATTATAAACCGTAAGGAGTAAAAATTATGAAAATTTCCGAATTATACGGCAAAAAAGTTGAAAGCACCGCGGGCAAAATCGGCTACGTGGTTTCGTGCAACGGCGCGGCGGGCAAGCTTGTTTGCCTTCTCTGCGCCGACGAGGACGAAAACGAGTTTTTCGTCGACGTCAAAAATATCCTCTCCGTCGGCAGCAAAATAATTTTCGAGGACAGAGAAACGGCAATCAAAGCCGCCAAACCGATAAGGCTCGGCAGAGCGGGCTTTAACGAAGCGGGCAAATATCTTGGCAATTTAACCGACCTCGACTTTAAGGGCACAAAAATTCAGCGAGCAAAAATCGGCAAACGGAATTACCCCGCCGAAAAGCTTTTTATGGGTGACGTAATAATCGTCCCCACCGCAAAAAAGCTTAAAAGCGACGTTATAAAGGACGGCAAAGTAATATTGAAAAAGGGAACCGAAGTCAATTCGCAAGTCCTCTCTTCCGCCGCCGCCGAAGGCGAATTCGTCCAAACCAATCTAAAAAGCTTGTAATCCCCCCCTTCATTGTCATTCTGCCCCATTGTCATGTTGAGGCTCGCCGAAACATCTGCCCCCCATTGTCATGTTGAGCGTAACGAAGTGAAGTCGAAACATCTACACCCCCCCTTGTCATTCTGAGCGAAGTGAGCGCAGCGAACGCAGCCGAAGAATCTTTTTGCGCATTGCTTTGCAATTTCCTGCGCAAAACACCCCACCGCATTTTTGCGGCAAACAATTTCTTGCGCAAAATAAGCGGCGCGGTACGGTTAGTACCGCGCCATTAGTCTGTCAAGCATTTTGTTTCACAACTTATAAAATTACTCCCGCCCGCTTAATATCCCTTTTTGGGATATTTTTATTATACCGAATTGGTATAATTAAGTCAAGGTAATTTTAATGAGATTAAAGCAATTAAGAAAACAACGAAATATAACGCAAGTTAAGCTGGCTATGGACTTAAATATGAACCAAAACACCATAAGCCGCTACGAAACCGGCTCGCACCAGGCCGATTACGCAACGCTTATAAAATTTGCCGACTATTTTAACGTTTCCGTTGACTACCTTCTCGAAAGAACCGACAACCCCGAAACACTCAAATAAAGCTTAAAGCCCCGCGGAGCAACGCTCCGCGGGGCTTATTTATATTTAACTCTACACGTTATACTTTGCCATCAGTTTAAGCAAAGTGTTAAAATTCTCGTTTAAAATCTCCGTTTCCGTCGTCGAAAGCGCGCCCTTAATCTTTAAAACCGCCAGCGTGTTTTTAATCTTTTCCAGCTCCTGCCTGTCGCTTTTGCCAAGGTTTTTCGAAAGCAACTTTTCTGTAACCGAAGCCGCGTGCTCCAACCTCACGTTGTTTTTCGCCGCGGGCGCTTCCGCCCTTTCAACCCTCGTCGGCGCGGGCGCGGGCGCAGCAACCGGCATGCTCAAAACGGTTACGGGCCTTTCCGCGGCAGTCTCTTTTTTTCTGCCGAATTTCGAAGCCGCGCAAAGCGCGCCGTACAAAATATAACCGCACGCCCAAAACAAAACCGAAATCAAAACGGACTGCGCCAAATCGCACTTTAAAAGGTAAACGCTTAAATTGACCGCGGTATATGCGTTGGTTAAGCACAAAAAGGGGCGCTTGCTTGCCGCTTTAACGCTCTTAGAAGCAACCGTCAGCGCCAGCACAACCGCAAAAACGCCCAAATAAGACCCCCAAACAATCCACACCAGCGTATCGAAGGGGATTTTTGCAACGAATGAATAAACGTCATTAACAAAACGGGTAAACATATCTCAAATTATAGCCGCAAAAAATATGAAAACCCCCGCATATATTGTCGAATTAATTACATTTCCGTCGATTATCCGTTTACAGCTTAATTTCCCTCTTCAAATAAATATTCACAATCGTGCAGCTTATCTTTTCGGGCGCAATTCCCAAAATCCTCTGCACCGCCTTTTTATAAAGCTTCAACTGCTTTAAATAAGTCTCTTTAAGCGCCGCGTCGCCCTTTTTCGAATATTTATAATCGATTATCTTCACGCCGAAGTCCCCGCGCGCCAAAAGGTCTATTACCCCCTGCACCAAAACGAAGTCCTCTGCGCAAACGCCCAAAATCTCGTTTGCGGGCAGTCTGCACAAAAACTCCTGCTCGCGGAAAAGCTCCGCGCCTTTCAAATCGGCAAACACGGGCATATTCAAAATTTCCTCAAGCTCTCCGGCGTTTAAAAGCTCGGCTTGCCCGTCGGTTATCCGCCCGCTCTTCAAAAAGTTTTCAATCTCTCCCGCAATTCCCGCGCCGTCCTTAATTCCAAAATCGCACAGCTCCAAAAAGCGGTGAAAAGCCGTGCCCCGCTCCGTGCCCGTTTCGCCCTCGCCGCCAAACAGAACGTGCTCTTTAAAAATCGGCTCGTCGCCGCCAGCCCTCAAAATTGCCGAAGCCGAGCTTTTAACGGGCAAATTCACGCTGTCGCGGAATTTATATTCCGCCCCGAACCGCTTTTCCATTTCGGCAACAAGCTTTTCGTCAGGCTCGAAAACGTAACCGTCCCCGCCGCGCCCCGCTTCGAACTCCGCATGCAGCGCGCATTCCTCGGGCAAAAACGCCTGCATGTCAAACAAATCGGCAAAGCACCTCGCCCCCGAAAAATCCTCCAAAACGTGCGGTTTAATTTCTTCCGCCATTATGTGCAGGCGGCACATCGCGCGCGTGCACGCAACGTAAAAAAGGTTGAGCTCGTTTTTCAGCTCCTCGTCGTCCGCCCGCGCCTTGCACAGCCTGCGCAAAACCGTGTTCGCGCAAAGCATGTTTTCCACGTCGTGCCGCTTGGGCGCAAACCCAAACTTCTCGTCAAAGGGCAAATCGCTGTAATCCTGCCCCTTAAACGTAGCGCAAACGTCCGCAATAATCACCACGGGGAATTCCAGCCCCTTCGCCGCGTGCATGGACATAACTTTTATGCTGTCCGAAGCCGCCCCCGACGGCGCGGGAATATCGAAGCCCCCCGCCTTCACCTTTTCCAAAAACGCGGGCAAGGTCAAATCCGCGCCCTCTTCCACAAGCCTCAAAACGTTTTTAAGCTTCTCGCCGCTGCCCGCGCCGTAAGCCGCCTCAAAACCGCAGTTTTCAAGCAATTCGTCCGCAAGCCCGCCCGCCGTCAAAATTTCGGCAAGATTGCGCAGCCTTTCGCACTTCGCGTAAAAGCCTTCAAGCTTTTTCGAAATAACCGAAGGCACACGCGCAAAATACTTCTCGCAGCACGCGCGGAACGAAAGCTCCTTCTCCTTCTTAAAGCAAATCCTAATCTCCGCCAGCTCGTCCTCGCAAAACCCGCCGAGGGGTGATAACAGCGCGGATATAAGCGGATAATCCTGCTCCGCGTTATCTATATAAGACAACACGTCCAAAAACTGCTTAACCTCGGGCAATTCGCAAATATTCCCCTCCTGCGCACCCGCAACCGAATACCCCTCGTCGCGCAACGCCCGCACTATTCCGTCAACCGACTCGCCCTTGTTTTTGCGCGTTAAAACGCATATATCCGAGGGCATAACGTCCACAAGCCCGCCCGTTTTCAAATCGAAACGCTTGCTTTTCAGCTCTTTTTCAACTATGGAAAGAACCGCCAGCCCCTCGCGCGTGTGCTTAACCGTTTTAAGCCCGTCTTTTACGGAATAAACCTTTAAAAGCTCGCTCTTTTCCCTCTCTTCCTTGCCAAAAATATGAATTTCCGCCCCGCCGTAGCCCTCGGGGTAACCGCCGCCCGCGCGCATAACGCCGTCGTTTTCATAATCTATCCCGCACGTTTTCCCCCGCATTATGCGGCAGAAAAGCGCGTTTACAAAGTCTAAAACACCCCCGCCGCTGCGGAAGTTACAAGAAAGCTTTAACCCCTTTCCTTCTTTAAAAAAGCTTTTAAACTTTTCGTCGAAGAATTTAGACTTGCTGCCGCGGAAGCCGTAAATCGCCTGCTTTACGTCGCCGACCAAAAACACCTCGTTCCCCAGCGCCGAAATAATTTCCTCCTGCACGGGGTTCACGTCCTGATATTCGTCCACGAACACGTATAAAAACCGCGAATTCAACTCCTTCAAAACGCCGCTATCGCCCAAAAGCTCAAGCGTCATGTGCTCCAAATCGTTATAATCCAGCTTGTTCTCTTCGCGCAAAACCGCGGCATATTCGCGGTCGAACTGCATCAACACGCGCGAAAAAGCCTTAGCCTCCTCGCCGCTTTTCAAAAAGTTCTCTTTTTCCTTTTCCCGCGGCAAAAGCTTTACGCAAAGGCTGTCGTAACGCTTTTCCGCCCCGTCGCGAAAGTCGGCAAAAGCCTTGTCGGCGGCTTTATCGTCATCGGAATATTTTTTCGTAACCCTCGGCTTTGCCGAAAGGTACAAAGGCGGCTTTTCGTCAAAAAGCCCGCACGACGACGCGCACTTCAACATGCTCTCCATCTCTTCGAAAATCGCCTCGTAAGCTTCGGGATTTCTCTCCGTATAAAACCCGCCCCTGAATTTTTTTACCTCTTCCAAAAGCGACAAAAACCCTTCCTTTTGCCGCTCTTCGAATTCTCGGCAAACCGCCCCGAAGCCCTCTTCGCAATAAAGCTCCCCGCTTTTTTCAAGCAAACGCGCATAATGCGCCGTTGAACGCAGCTTATTATAAGCCTCGTTTATGTTCCTTCTAAGCGAGCGGTCGCTGCGCTTTTTAACAAAGCACTTCAAAAGCAGCTTAAAGTCCGCGTCCTCTTCGGCGTAAAGCCTTTCAAACAGCGAGTCCATCGCCCGCGCCTTCAAATCCAAAGCCGTCGCGTCGTCCGCCGAAATTATCTCAAATCCCCCGTCTATGCCCAAAACGTAAAAATAAGTTCTAAGTAGCCCCGCGCAAAAGGAGTGTATCGTCGAAATATTCGCCGAAGGTATCTTCGAAAGCTGCACCTTCAGCCTCGCCCGCACGGCCTCGTCCGCGCCGTCAAGCCTCGCAATCAGCGCCGAACGCAGCTTGTCCTTCATCTGCGCCGCCGCCTTTTTGGTGAAGGTCACCGCCAACACGTTGTCAAGGTCTGCGCCGCCCTCAATCGCCCGCACAAGCTTTTCAATCATAACGAATGTCTTGCCGCTCCCTGCCGAAGCGGAAACGATTACCTTCCCCGTCGCCTCAACCGCGGCGCGCTGTTCTTCCGTAAGCTTATTCATCTCCGTCACCGCCGTTTTTTATTCTTCTCACCAGCGCGGCAATGCCTTGGCACTTCACGCCCGAAACCTTCCTCTCGTCGCCGTCGCGCCCCAAATTAAAGCCGCAGCTTCCGCCCGCCTTGCAATAAGCGCACGCGTCGGCGGCGGGCGAGGGTGCAATGTTCCCGCCCGTCATCTCCTGTGCGCCGCTGCCCGCAACAAGTCGCGAATATTCCAAAAATTCCGCAAAATCCTCGCGCTTCATCGCGTTGTCGGGCTGCCGCGTCTTTTCAAGCGCCGCGTTCACGTAACTGCTCCTCACCTGCGGCTGCGCGTTTTTGTCCGACGCCGAAACAACGTCGCCGCTGCAATCCATAAATCCCTGCAAACGGAAAACTCCGTCTTTTTCCTCTTCATAGCTCACCGCCGCGGGAAAGTAATAAGCCCCCACCGCGCGCTTGCCCTCGGAAACAGCCAAAAGGTACAATGGCAATTGCAGCTTCACGCCCGTATAATACTTCGCCGCCGCCACGTCAAAGCCGCCCGTCTTATAATCAATCACGCGCACCATTTCGCCGCTCTCGTCCACGCGGTCAATCCTGCCGAAAACTTTAAACCCGCCGTCAATCTCAACGTTCGCCGAACACTCCGTTTTCGCAACGGTAAAATCCGAATTTTTAATCTGCTCGAACATTCCCGCGGCAATCGTCGCCGTCTCTTCCACAAGCTCGCCCGCGGTATATTGCCCGCTCTTCGAATCGCCAAGCGACGAATAGGGCGGTCTTTGCAGCTTCTCGCGGCAGAGCGCGCGCGCCATGTCTTTAAATGTTTCGCCGTCCGCGCAGCCCTCAATCCTCGGCGCAAGCTCTTCCAAAACGGCGTGCACCAAATTACCCGTGTCCGCCGCCCGCACCGCGCCTTCCTCGCGCTCCTGCGCCTTAAGCCCCTGCCGCATAAAGTTGAGGTACGGGCACGCAAAATATGTTTCCAACGCCGTGGGCGAAACGCTTCCGCCGTTCAAAAACAGCTTTTGCCCGCAGGATATGTCGCGTTTCCGCGCTTTCGTAAGCGCCCCCAACGCCTCTTTTTCAAAGCCTTTTTTCCGCAGCAATTCATAAACGGACGAGCTGTCCCTCTCGCCAAAGCCCCTTTGCAGCCTCTTAATCGCGGGCAGCTTTTCGCTGCAATACCAGGGCGCGGACTTTTCCGATTTCTCCACCTTTTTAAGGCTAACGGGCTTTAACGCGCTTCCTGCGGGAGTGTTAAATAAAGCCCCCGCATAAGAAACTATCTCGCTCGCGCCGCTCTCTTCCCCGCCCTTTTTAACGGGATAAGTAAGGTACAAAGCCTTTTTAAACGCGCACAAATTCAGCGCCGCAACCTCGCGCTTTCTCTTATAAACCTGCCGTATCTTGGGGGATATCTCAAGGTTAATCTTTTCCAGCGCGCCTATTTCGCGGTCTGTCAAAAGCGCGGTATCGTCCGCGGGCGAGGGCACGTCGCCGCACAGCCTCGCGGCAAAAATAACCTCCGAGCCCGCGTTTACCGTCGCCGACAAATCCCCCACGAACACCGCGTCCGCCTTTGGGGGAATTAAAGATACCTTCATCGCGGCAAACCCGCTCTTTAAAATTTTAACCGTCTCCGAAACGGAAACGCCCTCGCAAAGCCCCTCCGCCTCGTTCAAAACGGCTAAAACGCTTTCGTAAACCCTCGCGCAAAACTGCGCCTCAGTCGGGCGCAAATCCTTAAAGCCTTCGGCAAGCTCTTTAAGCTTGTTTTCAACCCCGAAAAGCTCCAAAACCGCGCGTATACCCCCGTATATGTCGCGTTTTGCGCACTTCGCCGCCAAAATATCAAAGCCGTCCAAAAAGGTTTTTCTAACGCTCGCCACCGCGCCGTAATCAAATTTCAGCCCCTCGCAAATCTCTTTGTTCGGCTCTCTTTTTATGCCCCCGCGGAACGCGGCAAGCCTCAGAATATAATTCCTCGCCACGTCCTTTTCGCGCCGCCCCGCGGGGAAATAGGGCGAGGATATAACCGCGTCCACCTCGGCTTTACGGCAGCCCGCCGAAACGCACAAAAGCAGATTTATAATAAAACTGCACAACGGGTGCGCCGAAAGGGGCAGCTGCCTGTCCGCGTAATAGGGGATTTTAAACCGCGAAAACACGCGGGATAAAACCCTCTCGCCCGCGTCGGGGTCGGGCAGCATAACCGAAATTTTCGCATACCTCTCGCCCCCGTCGAAAACGTGCTTTTTAATGCTCGCCGCAATAAATTCCAGCTCTTCCTCTTCGTCCGCCGCCTCGAATATTCGCACCCTCGCGGTGGCAAGCGGTTCCCTATAAAAGCTCTCGGGGTTAAACAGCCCCGCGCGCAGCTTTTCCGCCTCGGCGCACAGTCTGCTTTCAACGCTTATGCGCCGCGCCCCGCCAAAGTCCCCGGCAGCTTTGCAAAAGCTCTCCGCCGCCTCGTTTACGTAGATGTCCTCTTTGCCGCCTATAAACAGCCCGCTCACGCTCTCGGCTGTCGCAAACGCCGCGCGCACGCACTCCAGCGCCGTGCACGTAAAAGCCTGAAAGCCCAAAAATATCACAAGACTGCCCTTGATTTTCGCGCTGTTTTCCAAAACGCCGCACAGCTTTTTAAGGTAACCGTTTCTGTCCTCTTTCCCGCTCTCTTCCAAAAACTTTTCGTAAGCGGAATAAACAATCCCCAAATCTCTCAGCTTTCCGCCCAAAAATCCCTCGCCCGCCGCAGCCTTCACGTCGTCCGCGCCTATGCGCGAGGAATACAACAGCGCAATCGTGTCGTAAACGGACTGCGCCGCCCCCGCCGAAGAAAGCTTTTTAAAAAGCGTAAGCTCGCCCTTGTGCTCCTCTATAATCCTGCGCACCGCCATCGCCGAGCCTTGGCTCGACAAAACGTTCGTGCTCTTGCCGCCCTCGGCGGATAAAAACCTCGCAAAGGTGTAAACGGAAGTCAAAAAAGTCCCCTCAACCGCCGCGCAAACCGTGCGCTCGGCAACAAGCGACAGCCTGTCCTCGCAAAAAATAACCGTCCTCTTCCCCGTTTTTTCGCGCTCTTTAACTATTTCTTTAAGCTTATCCAGCGCCGTAGACAGCGCCCCGCACAAAAATGCTTCAATCATAATTTAATTATAACACAATCCGCCCGCAAATTTAAAGATTTTAAAGCTTAAAAGGCGTAAAAGTTTTTACAATTTAAAAAATGTGTGTTATAATTTATCCGACTATAAAAAATTCAAGGTAATTCTTTGATGAAAAAAATCAAATTATTAACCGCCCTCACTCTCGCGGCAGGCTGCGCGCTTGCATGCACGGGTTGCGGCGGCAGCTCCAAAAATATCGCCTCGCTCGACTCCAACTGGTACTCGGGCGTAAATTTCACGCACTTCCAGCCCACCTTTACCGAGGGCAATAAAGACGCCGCAGGCAACGCGGCATATTCCGCCGAAGTAATCGAATACGCCGTCGCCTTCGACGGCTCCACCGCGGCAAACCCCACCTACACGGTGGAGTATCCCCAAGGCGGCACCTACACAACCACCTTCACGTCCAAAATTCTCGGCGAGGACGAAATCGAAAAAATCACACTCGACGAACACAGAGGCTATTACAACTCAAAAACCATGCAGGTTTATTACTATAAAACCGAGCTTACAATCCCCGAAGTCAAGTTCACCTTAAAATCGGACAACACCAAAACGGCAACGTTGCAGGGCGACAGCATAGTCACCGAAAACTACTTCTTGTCGGTTGCCGACTATTTAAGCCCCGTCTACTCCAAACAGACGGTCAAAAGCGCCACCCCCCGCAACTACCAGATAAGCGATATCAACGCGGCTTACGTTTTGATTAACCGCGAATACGAAAGCTTTTACTTAAATAAAAACAACTCCCCCGTGGAAGTGGTCACCAAAACCACCGTCAAAAACGAACAAGGCTTTGCCGACTACGGCTACGCCGACTTCGAGGGCACCGAAAACGGCAACGCAAAAACAAGCACGGCAAACGCGCTGAACATCGAAAACACGGCAAACACCCTCTTCGACGTTTCGGCTTTAAACGTGGTTGCCCGCGCGTGCAAGCTCACCTCGGGCGCGAATTTAAGTCAGGCAATCAACCTCTACGTGCCTTGGAGCAACGCGGGCGTAACCGACTTCGGAATTGCAGGCTCCGCCGCCCCCCTCGTTCTCGATAAAACAGCCGACGACAACACGGCGAAATTAACCGAACTTACTTCCAAGCTGCAAACCGCAGGGCTTTACGAAGAGAAAAAGGACGCCGAGGGCAAAACGATAGGGCTTCAAACGGTTGCGGTAAACGTCGGCACCAAAGCGGGCGTAACCCAAACCTATTGGTTCGCGGCAGTCACCTCCACGCACGACAACGTAGGTCATGCCACCATGTTAAAGCTCTCCACCCCCGTCGCCTTCGGCCTCGGCACTTTAAACTACACCTTAAAAACAATCCACTCAACCTTCATCTCTTAACCCCCCCCTCACAAAAAACCGCCGCGGCGCATTCGCGCCGCGGCTTTCTATTTCCTTTTTTCCAAATCTTCAACTCACAACGTTCCGCGGCTTCCCCTCAATAAAAGCGCGCAAGTTCCCCGCAACAATATCAAAAAGCCTTTCACGCGTTTCCCTCGCAAGCCAGGCAACGTGCGGCGTAATAAGGCAGTTCTTCGCCGTAAGCAACGGATTGTCCGCCAACATCGGCTCGCTGTCCACCACGTCCAAACACGCCCCGCCAAGTCTGCCCGCGTTCAGCGCCTCGGCAAGCGCCGCCTCGTCCACAAGCCCGCCCCGCGCCGTGTTCACAAGCACCGCGTCCTTCTTCATAAGGGCAAGCGTCTTTTTATTAATCATCTTCGCCGTCGCCTCGGTCAAAGGGCAATGCAGCGAAATCACGTCGCATGTTCCAAGCAGCTTTTCAAAGCTCACAACCTCATAAGGGCAGTTTTCGGGAACCGTCCTCGTGCACACAAAAACCTTCGCGCCAAACGCCTCCGCCACCTTCGCAACGGCTTTGCCTATGTTTCCGTAACCGTACACGCCAAAACTTTTGCCGTAAAGCTCGCGCATGCCGCCCAGATAATAACAAAAATTGTCGCTTTTAATCCAGTCGCCCGCCGCAACCGAAGCGTTATATTGCCCAATCCTTCCGTAAAAGTTTAACAAAAGCCCGAAAACGTGCTGGCACACCGCGTGAGTGGAATAATCCGGCGCGTTGCAAACGGTCACCCCGCGGGCACGGCATGCGGCAAGGTCAACCACGTTATACCCCGTCGCAAACACGCCCACGTACTTAATTTTGGGGCACTTTTCCAAAAACTCTTTATCGATAATCACTTTGTTTATGATAATCGCGTCGCAGTCTTTGGCAATTTCAAAAAGCTCCTTTTTCGGCACGTTTTTAAAATAAACGGTTTCGCCCAGCTTTTCAAACTCGGCAAAATCCACGTCGCCGTAATCCACCCCGCTCGTATTAATCGCAATTTTCATAAAACACTCCTTTTCTTTCGCAAAAGTTTCGCCTATTCTGCGGCTAAAAACTTTTGCGAGTTTTAGGGCTTCTCGCCCTCTTTGTGCAATTCTAAGGGCAAACCTATTATATAATTGCACAAATTCACCCCGCTCAGGCGCAGGTATGCGCAAATTGGGGCTGCGGGCAAAAAGCGTGGTTTTTACCCGCAACGTAAGTTATTTAAAAGTCTAACAAAAGCGCGCAAAAATTGCAACATATTTTTTCTTTTGCTATTTACACAAACTTTTTTTGATGATATAATACCAATAATGAAATTTTCGGAGAAAATTCACATGCAAAACGGTACGGAAAACATAAAATTCATAACCATGGGCGAGCTTTTGCTGCGCCTTTCGCCTCCCAATTACGAAAAAATACGCACCACCGACGAATTTAAAGTAACCTACGGCGGAGCCGAAGCCAACGTCGCCGCGTCCCTTTCCAATTTGGGGATAGACGCGTCTTACTTCACCGTCGTGCCCGATTCTTCCATAGGCAAGGCGGCAATCAGATATTTAAGAAGCAACGACGTGCATTGCTCGCCGTGCATCTACGCGCCCGAAGGCAGAATGGGCATTTACTTTTTGGAAGAAGGCTTCGGCGTGCGCTCTTCAAAGGTAACCTACGACAGAAAGGATTCCGCCTTTGCAAAATACGACTTTTCCACGGTGGACTTTAAACAAAAATTACAGGGCTTTACGTGGCTGCACCTTTCGGGCATCACCCCCGCCCTCTCGCAAAACTGCCGCGATTTGGTTTTATACGCCTTAAAGGCGGCAAAGGAGCTTAAAATAACCGTCAGCTTCGACTGCAACTTCCGCTCCGCGCTGTGGGGCTGGCAGGAAGCACGCGACTGCATAACCGAATATCTTCCGTATATAAACGTCCTCTTCGGCGTCGAGCCTTTCAACCTGCGCGACGCAAACGGCAAGGACATAAAGGACGGACTTTCAATGAACCCTTCCTACAAAGAGCAGGACAGGGTTTTCCGCGAAATAGCAAAACGCTACCCCAACATTAAGGCAATCGGCAGACACGTCCGCTACGTCCACTCTGGCAGCGAAAACAGCTTAAAGGCGTTTATGTGGTACGAGGGCGAAACCTACGAAAGCCGCACCTTCCGCTTTAACATTTTAGACAGAGTAGGCGGCGGCGACGCCTTTGCAAGCGGCATGATTTACGCCGTCATGCGCAACATGCCCGCCGAGGATATCGTCAACTTCGCGGTTGCGGCTTCGGTAATCAAGCACACCATGCACGGCGACTTCAACATCACCGACGACGAAGAATCAATAATAAAGCTCATGAATCAGGAATACGAAATCCGCCGCTAACCCGCCCCTTTTGTCATTCTGAGCGTAGTCGAAGAATCTCTCTCTTTTTTGCATTTTTCGGGCAAAAATCAATAATTTTTTAAAGGCGGCATGTCCGTATTTTACATGAAAAGTACGGAAAATTCCATATAAAAACCGCACCTCCTCCCCGTCATAAAAAACGGCAAGCAAAATATAATAAAACATGGTGTTAAGCTGTATTTTGCTTATTTTGGGTATAATTTTGCTTGTAAAGGGCGCGGATTTGTTTGTGGAAGGTTCAGGCACAATTGCCCGCGCGCTTAAAATTCCCCCGCTCGTAATAGGTTTAACCCTCGTTTCAATCGGCACTTCCGCCCCCGAAGCCTCGGTCAGCTTAATCAGTTCAATAAAAGGCTTAAACGATTTAAGCTTTTGCAACGTAGTCGGCTCAAATATCTTCAACACCTTGCTGATTTTGGGAATAAGTTCGCTTATCATCCCCGCGGCGATAGGCAAAGACGTAAAAAAATACGATATCCCCGCCATGCTTACGCTGTATTTGCTGCTCGTGCTTTTCGCGTTCGTAATCACCCCCTTGCGCATAGATATATTCGAGGGCGTGATTTTGCTTATTTTATTCGTTTCTTACACGGTTTGGCTTGTTTTACGCGCAAAAAAGAGCATTATTAAGCAAAAAGACGTTAAAAAGGTAACCAAAGGCGCGTTAATAAAAAGCGTGCTTTTTGCCGTTTTTGGGCTTGCGGGAATAATTTTCGGCGGCAAATTAGTTGTGGACAACGCCTCTAAAATAGCCAAAGCGTGCGGCATGAGCGAGGCTTTGGTGGGGCTGACGATAGTTGCGGCGGGAACTTCGCTGCCCGAGCTTGTAACAAGCGTGGTTGCGGCGGTTAAAAAGGAAAACGACATTGCAATAGGCAACGTAATTGGCTCCAACATATTCAACATCGCCTTTATAACGGGGCTTTCCGCAGCGATAAACCCGCTTGTTTTAAACCGCTCCGCGCTGACCGATTTGCTCGTAATGCTCGCCTCGGGCGCGCTTGTAGCAGTCGTAGCGCTGTTTTCTAAAAAATGCAAACGCGCGCACGGCGCCCTCTTCGTTCTTTTATATATAGGCTATTTAACCTATATAATAATAAGAAATTAACTTAAACCACACAAAAAACCCGCCTTCGGCGGGTTTTAATTGTTTAATCAAAAGCTGTCGGTCGTAAAATGTTTTTACCTTGCAGTTCGTCTATTTTGTTTTCTATAACATCTGTTGCTTCAAAAATAAAAAATTGTGCCGTGTTGAGCTTAGTTTCCAAAAATTCAAGTTTTTGCTCGAAGCTATCATGTTTTATTTCAAAATCCTTTAAAAAGAATTCATGATTAATGTAATTTCTGATTTTAATAACTTCTTTTAAATTTTTGAAATCTTTTTCACTGATACGCTTTTCTTTTTTTAAGGCTTCGTTTAATTTATTCAGCGAAGCATTTCCGATTTTTTTAAACGGAATTTCAAGCATGTTCGCCAAAACTTTAAATCTTTGTTCCCATTTTTGAGATGTTGCTATTATTTTACCTACTGCCTTATACACGTCATCGGGATAATCTATAATTTCAAAATATTTTCTGTATACAATCATTTTTTAACCCTGTTATACAACCGATTGTTTATTTTCAATGAAATTCTGTTGGTCATTGAAATCGTTGCCCAAACTTCCGCTCCGTCGTCAAGCGTGCACGACATATTTATTGCGGTATAAGTAAAAATCGTATTATGCTCGTCCGCCTTTTCACCGTTAACCTTTATGTAATGATGATACCACCCCGCGTAAACTATTATTTCATCTCCGTTATAGTCGTAAATTTTACACGTTAAAAGAAGCGAGGCTATAAAAAATACCAACGTTACCGAATCAAATGTAAGAATTATGTAAATTAATATAACAAAAGCAACTTCATCGGTGACATCCAAATTCCCACTCCAAAATAAAAAGGAAATGAATGCTGCTATAATCAACAAAATTCCCCAAATAAGTCTGTGAACCAAAAGCCTACTTTTTTCTGCCATAATTTCCTCCAATAAAAAAGCGTGTTCCATTAAGAAACACGCCGAAAAACGCATCTCCCAATGTTGCGACACATTTTTCCTAATATTAAGGCGAGAGTGTACGTTTTTGCCGATACGCCCTTAACATTAGGATTATTCAAATGTGTCGCAAAAATACTTTACCATAATTTAAAATTAAAATCAACCTAATTATTAAATAAATAAGGAGCAGCTTTCAACTGCTCCTTTCTGTTTTATTAATTATTTTTAAAGACTGTCGTCGTTGAACGGGTCGGTAGTCGCGGCCTCGTTCGTCTCGCTTGCCGTTATATCCGCCTTGCCGGTGGGTGCGGGCGCGGGAGCGTTAGCGGGTACGGGCGGATTTGCCGAAGGGTTTTTCACCTCGGTCAAAACCTGATTATTTACTCTTAACGTAATTCTGTTCATTCGCGTTATACTTGCCCAAACCGACGAGCCGTCGCTAAGCGTGGAATAAAAGTTTATCATGCCGTAAGTAAACGCCGTGCTGCGCTCTTCAACCATAAACCCGTTAATTTTAAGGTAACGGCGCGTAAAGCCCGCGTAAACGAGGATTTCGTTGCCGTTGTGATAATATATCTTGCACGACAAAGTGAGCGTTTGGATAAACAGCGCAAGCAAAATCACGTCGACAACTACAAGTATGTAAACAATCATAGCGTAAGTCGATTCGTAATATACTTCAAAAGCTACCGCTTCGTACGTAGTCACGCTGCTGCTCAGCGAAGGAATTCTTGCCCTTAAAACTTCACCGGGACCTTTAAAATGCACGGTTTTTGTTTCGACTATCATATCGTTTGAGTCGTAAAACACAAATTCGATATCCGCTTCCACCACTTCTTCGCTGAACGTAGCAACAAAATAGTATCCGTCGGTGTCACAGTCAACCAAATCGATGTCCTTTTCAGGCGAGATATACAGAACTATGGCAGTTATTATTCCCGCCGCAACACGCCCAAAACTGCTCTTAAAATCAAGAGCGTTTTCTTCTCTTTAATCATATTCTTCATTTTAAAAACCTCTCCTGTTTTTTATTTTCTCTTATCCAAAACCCGATAATTAATTCTTTTCGGGGATTTCCTTTAATAAATCCAAAGCGGCACGCACCGTGTCGTCCATGTCGTAATATTTATAAGTGGCAAGTCTGCCCGCAAAAATCACGTTTTTATCGGCTTTTGCAAGGGCTTCGTATTTGGCGTACAAGTCGCTGTTCTTTTTATCGGTTACGGGGTAATACGGCTCGTCGCCGAACTTCCAGTCGGCGGGGTATTCGCGCGTTATCACCGTTTTGGGTTGTTTGCCGAAGGCGAAATGCTTGTGCTCTATTATGCGCGTAAAGGGCACGTCCGCCGCGGTGTAGTTAATTACCGCATTGCCCTGATAATCGGGCAAATCGAGCGTTTCCGTTTCGAAACGGAGCGAGCGGTATTCGAGCGCGCCGAAAGCAAATCCGTAATATTCGTCCACCGGCCCCGTATAAATTATTTTGTCGGCAAGCTTTAAAAGCGCTTCCTTTTCCTTTAAAAAGTCGCAATTAAGCTTAACTTCGGTGCCCGCGAGCATGTTTTCGATTAATTTTGTGTAGCCGCCTTCGGGAATACCCTGATAGCGGTCGTTGAAGTAGTTGTTGTCGAAGGTGAGCCTTACGGGCAAGCGCTTTATAATATATGCGGGCAGCTCGTTGCACGGCTTACCCCATTGCTTTTCGGTGTAGCCTTTGATAAGCTTTTCGTAAATGGTTTTGCCCACCAGATTTATTGCCTGTTCTTCGAGGTTGGCGGGGTTTTCCTTAAAGTCCCTGCCGCGCTCCTCTTCGATGCGCTTTGCCGCCTCCGCGGGAGTGAACACGTCGTTCCACAGCTTGGTGAAGGTGTTCATGTTGAAGGGCAGATTGTAGCACTCGTTTTTGTAGCGCGCAACGGGGCTGTTTACAAAGTTGTTGAATTCGGCAAAACCGCAAACGTAGTCCCAGACCTCTTTGTCCGAGGTGTGGAAGATGTGCGCGCCGTATTTGTGCACTTCTATTCCCTCGACGTTTTCGGTGTAAATGTTGCCGGCAACATGCCCGCGCTTTTCAACCACGAGGCAGTTATAGCCCTTTTTTTTGAGCTCGTGCGCGCACACCGCGCCGCTTAACCCCGCCCCGACAATAATATAATCGTATTTTTTCATGATTTAACTATTCACTATTTTTTTATAATTTTATAACTTTTAAGTTTGATAGTCAAGCAATACGAACAAATTGATTGCTTGACAAACACAACGCGTGTTGATATAATTTACCGTGTATAGAATTATGAAAAAAAGAATCTTAATTTTAACCATAACGGCGGGCAACGGGCACAACCAATGCGCCAACAGCATGAAGCGGAAGCTTGAAAGCCTTGAAGACGCCGAAGTAAAAATAGTCGATTTATTAAAAAGTTATTCGTCAAAACTCAACGTGTGGGTTTCGGACAAGGGCTATTCCCTTTCCGTGGGCAAGCTTTTGCCTATTTATAACGCGTTTTACAACCACTATAAAAACGCCGACCCCGAAAAGAGATATTCCTGCCCTTCGCAAAAGACGACCGTTTCAGCCTTAAACGGGCTTATGAAGGAAATTTTGGAGTTCAAGCCCGACGTTATTTACAGCACGCACTTTTACGGGGCTATTGCGGTGACCGATTTACAGCTCGTTTACAAGCTACCCTGCACCACTATCGTTTCGAACCTCGATTACGTTAATTCGCCCTTTTGGGAAGCGGGCATAGGCGTGGATTATTTTGCCATACCCAACGAAGACTTTATAGACGAGTGCATTTCGGAAGGGTATTCGCGCGAGCAGCTTTTGCCCATTGGTTTGCCCGTGGACGAGCGCACGCTGGAACACATAGACAAGGCTGAAGCGCGCAAAAAGTTAGGGCTTGAAGAAGACGTTTTTACCGTAATGGTTATGTTCGGCGGCGGGCATTGGAGCGGCGGCTTTAAAATTTTTAACGAGCTTGTTTCGGCGCTGAAAGGCAGAAAGGCGCAGATTATTATGGTAAACGGGCGCAATGAAGAGAGCTTTAAAAAAATAGAGCACATGCACTTTGCCGAAGGGCTTAAGGTATTGAACGTAGGGTTTACCAGCGACGTGCCCCTTTATCTTTCCGCAGCAGACGTAATTTTGAATAAATTCGGCGGCACAAGCGTGACCGAAATGATAAACAAGTCGTTGCCTATGCTGATTGTTGAAAAAATGGCGGCGCAGGAGCAATATAACCTTGTTTATATGAAGGAAAAGGGCGTTGCGCTGTCGTTTAAGAACGGCAAAGAGCTTAAAGAAAACATTTTAAAGCTGATGGACGACCCCGAGCTTTTAAAAACCATGTCAGAAAAGACGAAGGAGCTGCAAAAAAACAGCATAGAAACGCTTGCAAAATTTATACTTGCGCAGCCCGAAGCGGATTACGGCGAGCTGTTAAGCATGAATATCGACTGCGACAAGGTTGAAAAAGAGGTTAAAAAGCAGCTTAAAATAGCGGATAAGGAAGCGCGCTTACAAAACAAAAATAAAAAACCGAAAAACAAGAAAGACAAGCCAAAATTTGCTTAAATAAGTCTGTTTGAATTAAAAACGACATTAAAAAAAGCGTTTCTAAAAAAGAAACGCTTTTTTAATTTTAAATTTTTTCGGAATTTTCAGTTATTTTTTTGTTTGCCTTTTTTACAAAACGTTTCACTTTACGGCAGCCGTCGCGGACATACGTGCGGGTGAACGAAGCGAATATTTTTTTACCGAACACTTTTCTCAAACCGTCCACAAAATCCTGTGCGGTTTTCAATTTTTTGCTCTGCCAACTGTTTGCAAACCTGTGCACGGCGTAAGAATTTTCAGTTATATGTTCTTCGTGGGTGTTAAAGTTTAAAGGGGTAAAGTATTCGGGCGGATAAACCGCAACTTCGCTCCCGTTTTTATCTTTCAAAAGCTGATATTCGGGCTTTAACTTTAAACTATAATCACGCCTTAAGAAATAAGTAAAATAGATAGGGCTGGGCGTAAGGTTAGGTTTATCCTTTTTTGTAAACGGAAACTTTTTATAAAATTTCATCAGGGTTTGACAATATGGATGATGCGGTTCGCTACCTAAAATTGCAGTTTCTACATTTGCGTCGTTCTCAAAGCCGATTACAAACTGATTGTTAAGCAATTCGTCAAAAGATTTTAATACTTCTACATCTGTATCAAGATAAAACCCGCCGTATTGCTCCAAAACGGCAACACGGATATAGTCGGGGACAAATCCGAATTTTTTAAGCTTGTAAGCCTGAGTTGCATATACGCTTTCAGAAAAGTCAAAATTGGATTCGTTCCATTCCATAATGGTATAATCAGGCATTAACTTTTTCCAGCCATCGATATATTGCTTATATTTATCCGGTAATTCTTTTCCCCCCAGCCATACGTAGTGAATTATCTTAGGTATCATTTACAATCTCCAAATTTTTAATTACATACTTAAAATTTCTTTGCATTTTTGCGCGGTTTGCTCGCCGCACGTTTTATCGGTTACGTTAAGGAGGCAAAGTTCTTTTAAAAGCGTTGCGTGCTCTATTAAAAGGCTGACTCTTTTTTCGCCGTTGCGCTCGCTTTTAAGCTGAGCTTCGAGCGGTTTTAACCGCGCCTCGATTTCGCCGCGACGAACACGGATAAAATAACGTGTTTCATCGGTCTGGCTGTCGGTTTGTCGGTTGTTTCGTGTTTGTTTTTCATTTGAAATCATGTGTAAATTGCCTCCTTGTATTGTCTTGATTAAAGTGTAACGCAATATACTTTTAATTTCAACATTTTAAAACGTGTTTTTCGCCTTAAAACGTTCGTTCGACAAACAAAGTTTATATTCGACAATTTGCGACAGGCAAAATCCGACGGTTTTCCGCAATTAATTCTTTTATTCTTTGGGCAGGCTTTTTAAATACTTATCCATGGCGAGCGCGACGCGTTTTGAAGTTTCCGCCGCCTCTACCACCGTCTTTGCGCCGCGGACGACGTCGCCCGAAGCGAACAGTCCGGGGCGGGAGGTTGCGCCGTCCGAATCGATTTTTACAAGCCCGCGTTCGTTTATTTCAAGCCCCTTGGTTTGGGTTAAAATAAGGTTGGACGGGCGCTGAGAAATGCAAATCATTACGGAATCGGCCTTTATTAGTTCGGGGTTATCCGAAACGGAAACAACGTTGTGCTTTTCGTCGCAGACGGTTTCGGCAAACAACACGCCGTCGGCGGTTATTTCCACGGGCTGTCTGTTATAGATAAACTGCGCGCCCTCGATTTCGGCATAGTCCTTTTCCTCGTCGCTGGCGCTGTATTTATCGCTGCGGCAAATGATTTTTACGTCGCGCGAGCCGCGGCGGAGAGCCGTTCTCGCAACGTCCATTGCAACGTTGCCCGCGCCTATTATAAGCACGCTGTTGCCAAGCTCGTAAACTTCGGGACGCGCCAGATAATGCACTCCGTAATGCACATGTCCCAGACTTTCGCCCTTGATGTTCAAAACTATGGGCCACGTTACGCCCGTGCCTATGGAAATCGCCTTAAACCCGTCGCGGAATAGTTCTTCTATACCTATGGCTTTACCTATCGTTATATTGAACCTGATTTTTACGCCGAGCTTGCGCATAAGCTCTTCGTATTTTGCAACTATAGCTTTTGGCAGACGGAATTCGGGTATGCCGTAGCGCAAAACGCCGCCTATTTCGGTTTTCGCCTCGAACACGGTTACGTCGTAGCCGAGCTGAGCCATTATTATCGAAATTGTGATACCGGCGGGGCCCGAGCCGACGACGGCAACCTTTATGCCGTTCGGTTCGGCTTTGTCAAGGTGCACGCTGTCGAGATAAGCGGAGGAAACGAAGTTTTCGATTGAGCTTATTTCAACGGGGTCGCCTTTTATGCCGCGCACGCAATGCCCCTGACACTGGTTGCCGTGGTTGCACACGATTGAGCAGACCACGGAAAGCGGGTTGTTTTCGAAAACCATTTTGCCCGCCTTTTTTATGTCGCCGTTTAAAAACATTGAAATCATTTCGGGAATGGGCGTATTGATGGGGCAGCCCTTTCTGCACAGCGGGTTTTTACAGTTTAAACATCTTTTTGCTTCGGCTATAACATTATGTGCCAATTACATTTTCCTCCCTTATAACAAGCCAAACGATAATTACCAAAACGCAGAGATACGAGCAGAACGAGGCGCGCGAGCATTTTCAAGGGGAGCTTACTTAGCGGTAAGTGACCTGAAGAAAAGCGGAACGCAACAAAGTTATGCGAAGTATATATGCGTTTTAAAGAGCTTTTTTGATATCTTCAATCATTTGGGCGTACTCTTCGTCGGTTAAGTACGTTTTTTGCGGGTTCATGGTAAAGGTGCCGCCCCACTCGTCGCCGCCCTTGTATTTGGGGCAGAGGTGCACATGAAGGTGGCAACCCGTGTCGCCGTAAGCGCCGTAATTGAGCTTGTCGGGCTTGAAAACCTTGTGGATTGCCTTTGCCGCGCGGGTTACGTCGGAAAAGAACGCGTTGCGCTCTTCGTCGGAAATATCCACTATTTCGCTGACGTGGTCTTTGTATGCGACTATGCATCTGCCGCGTTTGGACTGCTCTTTAAACAAAATGAGCCGGCTTACCGACAAGTCGCAGATATAAATACCGAATTTTGCAAGCGGTTCGCCGTGGACGCAATAACCGCAGTTGTTGTCTTTCATGTTATTCCCCTTTGTCTGATATTTAACGCGGATATTTTAACACAAAAAATTTAACTTTTCAATACCCGTTTTGGAAATATTTGTAAAAAAACAACAAAAACGGCGGCGCGGATAGTTTATCCGCGCCGCTAAATTAAGCGTAACCCGCCATTGTCATGTTGAGGCATGCCGAAACATCTCAAAGATTCTTCGGCGCGCTACGCTTGCTCAGAATGACAAGACGGAGATGCACTTTGCGCTTGCTCAGAATGACAAAAAGGAGCAATTTTATTTTTTATCTTCACGGCGGTTTGTTGCCACAAAAAACGCGGTAATTCCGCATGCAAGCACCGCCGCCGTTATGCCGAAGCCTAATGCGTAGTCGTGGGAATTGTCGTAAGACTTTTGCCTGGTTATTTTGACGTTGCGTATTTTGGCGGAATAATCCTGGGACGAATTGGTGCCGTTAACAGTCCACGTTTTGGTAACGGATTCATAGAACGAAACCTTTCCCGTTCCGCTACCCGTTACGGTTTTAGTGCTTTTGCAAGATTCGGTTGCGACAAGTTTTTGTTTGTAATAAAGGTCTATATCGTACTCAGCAGAATATTTACCCTCGCCGTTAAAATCAGCTTCAAACGAACCTGACACATAAACGCTGGAAGAATAGGAGGCATCTATTTCGTAATTAAAGCTTCCTTCAACGTATTCGGCGTCGTCTGATGCGCAACCCGCAAACAGCGGGCACATTAAAACTATGCAAGCAATTACCGCAAATAAAACTTTAAGCGATTTCTTCATTTTGCGCCTCCCCTTTGGTTACTTCGTTATTCTGTTTAACGGAAAACGCTTTGACGGCGTTTATTATAAAGTATACGCCTGCCAGCACAGCGGGAACGGCAAGCTGCAAAAGCTCCTGCATGTATGCGGTTGCCGCGGCATAAGCCGTAGCGCCTGTTCCTGCGATTTCTCTTACCTTTGCGATAAAGCCGAACGCGCTTGCCGCAACGAAAAAGAACATTACCGCGGCAATAACGGGCAAAAATTTGTTGTTGCCGAAGTATGCAAACGCCGCACTTGCCAGCGTGGGCACAAGCAGGCACGCAAGCCCCGTTGCCGACCATTTTATAAAGTAGACCGTTTCGTAGACGGAGGACGAGCCCATCTCTATCAAGTCCTTGGAAAGCGCCGCTTCCATTATAAGCGAAGCAAGCGAGAACAGCATTATGAGAAGGCATATTCCCAAAACTACCGCAAGCATATTTTTAACAAAATTTTTATTCATTTCATCACCTTATAAATATAATAATCTCTCCCCGAGGGTTTGTCAACGGGGAGAGCAAATTTAACCGATACCGATTAATACTTGTCGCGTTTTGAATAAGTGGTGTGCAAAAGTTTGTGGGCTTTGTGCGAGTTGGGTTCGCCGAAATACTCATTGTAGAGCATTTTTACGACGGAGCTATCATGCGAACAACGAAGAGTTTTATCCGCGTCGTAATCGTAAAGAGCCTGCGCGCGCATGGTTCTTAAATCCATGTTGTTACGCACTTCGTCGTGAAGATAGGGCTGGCCGCCGCCGTTTATGCAGCCGCCGGGGCAAGCCATTACCTCTACGAAGGTGTAATTCTTTTCGCCGCTCTTTATCGCCTCTAAAACCTTTCTTGCGTTGCCCAAGCCGCTTGCAACGGCAACCTTTACGGTTGTTTTGCCCACGGTGTATTCCGCTTCCTTAACGCCCTCGATGCCGCGGACTTCTTTAAATTCTATGGGCGCGCCGCTGCCGCCGAGCTTATAAGCCGCCGTTCTTAAAGCCGCTTCCATAACGCCGCCGGTTGCGCCGAAGATTGCGCCCGCGCCGCTGGCTTCTTCGAAGGGGTTGTCGTAAACGCTGTCTTCTAAGTTTACAAAGTCTATGCCCGCTTCCTTAATCATTTTTGCAAGCTCGCGGGTGGTGATTGCTGCGTCGGTGTAATTGCCGAGCTCCTCGCGCGTGATTTCGAACTTTTTAGCCGTGCAAGGGATAACCGAAACGACGTACAAATTTTCGGGCTTTATGCCGTGCTTTTCGCAGTAATAAGTTTTTAACAGCGCGGAAAACATTTCCTGAGGGGATTTGCACGTTGAGAGGTTGGGGATAAATTCGGGATAGTAATGCTCGGCGAACTTTATCCAGCCGGGGCAGCAGCTTGTGAACATGGGGGTTACGCCGCCGTTTTTAAGGCGGGACAACAGCTCGTTTGCCTCTTCCATAATGGTGAGGTCGGCGGTTACGTCCATGTTAAAGCACTTTACGTCGCCGAGCTGCTTGATTGCCGTTACCATTTTGCCCTCTACGTTGGTGCCGACGGGGAGGTTGAACGCTTCGCCGAGAGTTGCCCTTACGGAAGGCGCGGTGAAGAACACGACTTGCTTGGTGTCGTCTACTATCGCGCCCCAAACGTCGGCAACCGCGCTCTTTTCATAAAGCGCGCCGACGGGGCATGCAACGACGCATTGTCCGCAGTTTACGCAGGGCGTGAACGCGAGGGAAACGTCGTATGGCGAGCCGATTGTTTTTGCATAGCCGCGGTTTTTGGGGCCGATTGCGCCTATCGTCTGGTTGTTGCAGGCGGCGACGCAGCGGGTGCACATTATGCACTTTGAGTTGTCGCGCACGACCGAAGCCGACAAGTCGTCGATGGGCTTTAAGTCGTGGTCGGTGCCGAACCTGTCCTCTTCCGCGTTATATTCGAGCGCGAGCTTCTGGAGTTCGCAGTTCATGGAGCGTACGCAGGAAAGGCACTTTTTTTTGTGGGTTGAAAGAATGAGCTCCAACGTGGTTTTTCTTGCTCTTCTTACGCGCGGGGTGTTGGTGCGCACTTCCATACCCTCGGAAACGGGGTAAACGCACGCCGCGACAAGCCCTCTTGCGCCCGTTGCTTCGACAAGGCACATGCGGCACGAGCCGACGCATTGGACGTCCTTTAAGTAGCAGAGGGTGGGTATTCTTATGTTGGCGAGCTTAGCCGCCTGCAATATGGTTGAACCTTCGGGCACGCTTACCGCAATGCCGTTAATCTTTAAATTTATCATAAAACTCCTTTTCGTGAATTTCTCACCCTCGTGCGGGTTGCGAAATTACACGATTTAAGGGCTCCTCGCCCTCAGCCCGCAATTTCAGGGGCTCTCTTATTATATAATTTGCGCCTTATTATCTGAAACTCTTTACAATAAGGTGCGCAAAGCGTCGCTTCGCTCGCGTGCGGGCTTTCACCTCGCTCAGGCGAAAGTTTTCGCAAATTGGGACGAAGCCTTGACTTCTCAAAACAGCGGATATCCGCTGTTTTGCAAGGCGCAGATGAGCAAATGCATGATGAGCATTTGCGGTGACCGAGGCGGCTGTTTTTTCATTACTGCCGCCGAGAAACGCCGCGCAAAAACGCGGTTTTGCTTGCGCCGTTAATTATTTTAAATAAGTATTGCGCAGCTTATATGCGTTTTTATTTTTTTACGATTGCGTTGAATTTGCAATGCGCTATGCACTGTCCGCACTTTATGCACTTTTTCAAATCGATTTCGTGCGCGCTCTTTACCGCGCCGGAAATTGCGTTTGCGGGGCAGTTGCGCGCGCAGAGCGTGCAGCCGCGGCATTTGTCCGGTTCGATGTAATAATTCAACAGCGATTTGCACACGCCCGCGGGGCACTTCTTTTCGTAAATGTGCGCCTTGTATTCGTCGCCGAAGTGCTCCATGGTGGAGATTATGGGGTTGGGCGCCGACTGTCCGAGCGCGCACAGCGAAGAGCTTTTCATGTGCTCGGCTATTTCCTTGATTTTTTCCAAATCCTCGGGTTCGCCGTTGCCGTCGGTTATTTTATTTAAAATTTCCAAAAGGCGCTTGGTGCCTATGCGGCAGGGGGTGCATTTGCCGCAGCTTTCGTCCGCGGTGAATTCGAGGTAGAATTTAGCGATATCGACCATGCAGGTGTCTTCGTCCATGACGATTAAGCCGCCCGAGCCCATCATAGAGCCGATTGCAACGAGGTTGTCGAAATCCATTGCGATATCGATGAATTTTGCGGGGATACAGCCGCCCGAAGGCCCGCCCGTTTGCGCCGCTTTAAAGGGCTTGTTATTGGGTATGCCGCCGCCTATATCGTAGACGATTGTCTTTAAGGGGGTGCCCATGGGGACTTCGACAAGTCCGACGTTGTTTATTTTGCCGCCGACTGCGAAAACCTTGGTGCCCTTGCTCTTTTCGGTGCCTATCCCTGCGAACCATTTTGAGCCGTTCAATAAAATGGGCGCAACGTTTGCCCACGTTTCAACGTTGTTAATTACGGTGGGCTTGGAGTAAACGCCGCTGTTTGCGGGGAAGGGGGGTTTTGGTCTGGGTTCGCCGCGCTTGCCTTCTACGCTTGCAATAAGCGCCGTTTCTTCGCCGCAGACGAACGCGCCCGCGCCCAAGCGGACGTGAATGTCGAAGTTAAAGCCGCTGCCTAAAATGTTTTTGCCCAAAAGCCCGTGCTTGCGTGCCTGTTCTATTGCTATGTTTAATCTTTCAACCGCGATGGGGTATTCCGCGCGGACGTAGATGTAGCCTTCCTGCGCGCCGATGGTGTAGCCCGCGATTGTCATTGCCTCCAATACGCAATGGGGGTCGCCTTCCAAAACCGACCTGTCCATGAACGCGCCGGGGTCGCCCTCGTCGGCGTTGCAGCAAACGTATTTTACGTCGCCCTTCGCCTCTTTGGTGAACTGCCACTTTAAGCCCGTGGGGAAGCCCGCGCCGCCGCGGCCTCTAAGTCCCGAAGCTTTTATTTCGGCGATTACTTCGTCAGGGGTCATTTCGAACAGCACCTTTGCAAGCGCGGAATAGTCGCCCGCGGCGATTGCCTCTTCTATGCTTTCGGCTGCGATTACGCCGCAGTTTCTTAATGCTATGCGCATCTGGTGCTTATAGAAGGGGATTTCCGCAAAGGGGATAACGCTGCCGTCGGCGTGCACCGTTTCTTTATACAAAAGCTCTTTAACGACTTCGCCGCCCTTTACAAGGTGTTTTTCGGCAACGGTTTTTGCGTGCTCGGGGGTCATTTGCGAATAGAACGCGCCCTCGGGATAAACTATCATTATAGGGCCTAAGGCGCACAAGCCGAAGCAGCCCGTTTTTACGATTAACACATCGTTTATTTTAAGCTCTTTAAAGGATTTTTCGAGCTGTTCGATTACCTTTAACGAGTGCGAGGAAGTGCAGCCCGTGCCGCCGCACACCAAAACCTGCTTTCTGTAGCCTGTGTTTTTTGCAAGCTTTTCGGCTTGTTCCCTTACTATTTTTCTTACGTTTATTAAATCCGCTTTTTCCGCGGCTAATTTTTTAAGTTCTTTTACGGTCATTTCTCTCACCTCAGTCCTGCATGTATTTATCCAAAATTCCCTTTACGTCCTTTTGGGAAAGCTTGCCGTAAACTTCGCCGTCGATTATCATAACGGGAGCAAGTCCGCAAGCGCCGACGCAGCGGCAGCTGTCAATCGAGAACTTTTTGTCGGGAGTGCATTCGCCGCAGGTAATTCTGAGCTCGTGCTCGACGGCTTCGAGAATTTTGTCGGAGCCCTTAACGTAGCACGCCGTGCCGAGGCAGATGCTGATTTTGTGCTTGCCCTTGGGTTGAAGGGAAAACTGCGAATAAAAGGTTGCAACGCCGTAAACTTCCGCCAAGGGAATGTTGAGCTCTTCGGCGATTACCGTTTGCACTTCTGCGGGCAAATAACCGTAGATGTTTTGAGCTTCGTGCAGCACGGGCATCAACGCGCCCTTGTCGCCGCGGTTGGCGTTGATGCAAGCCTTAAGCTCGTTCATCTGTTCGAGAGTGCCCTCGAATAACATTTGAGACATTTTTTACTCCTGTTTTTAATACGTTTTATTTGATAATTTATTATCGAATTTATTATATCATTTTACTATTAAAAAATAAACCTTTTTCGACGAAATAAGACAAAAAATTTTTATGGGAAATTTTTGCAAAGTCCACTCAAAATTATGAGATTCTTCGGCAAGCCTCAGAATGACACAAGATTTGTAAATTCCGAAAAAATAAAAAGCGCCCCGCGGCGCAAACGCGCCGCGGGGCTTTTAAATTGAACTGACCGCACTATGTCATGTTGAGTGGAGCGCAGCGTAATCGAAACACCTTAAAAAGATTCTTCGGCTGCACTTCGTTCCGCTCAGAATGACAGGGAGCGGGGCTGCGAGCTTGGGCAGAATGACAGGGGCGTACATTTGTCATGTTGAGCGTAGCCGAAACATCTTGAAAAGATTCTTCACTTCGTTCAGAATGACGCGTTTTATAAATTTTCGGAAAGGAAATCTTCCATTTCGGACTGCGTGGAATAGCCCAGCGATTTTGCAGCCGGTTCGCCGCCCTTAAAAACCACGACGAGGGGAATTGACATTACGCCGTAGCGCGCGGCAAGCTCGATTGCCTCGTCGGTGTCGACTTTGATAAACTCGGCTTTGTCGCCGAATTTTTCGCTTGCGCGTTCCATTACGGGCGCGAGCATTTTGCAGGGGCCGCACCAGCTTGCGAAGAAATCGCACACGACAGGTTTTTCGCCCTTTAATAATTCTTCGAATTTTTGCTTATCGGTTAAAGTTACCATTTTTTACTCCTTTATACTTTTTGTAAGTATGCGCAAAGCCCGCCGAATTTAACCGCGGAGCTTTCACCCGTGGACATGTTTTTTAAGCTGACTTCGCCGTTTGCAAGCTCGGTTTCGCCGATTGCCGCAACGAATTTTGCGCCTATTTTGTCGGCGTATTTAAACTGCGCCTTAACGCTGCGCGACATTAAATCCACTTCGGCGTTAATTCCGTTTGCGCGCAGATTTGCCGCAAGTTCAACCGCTTTTTTGCGGCTGTTTTCGTCCATTCCCGCAAGATATATAAGGGGCTTTTGCTCTTCGGGGATTGTTGCGCCCGTGTTTTCCATAACTATCAAAAGCCGCTCTAACCCCGCCGCGAAGCCTACCGCGGGGGTGGGCGCGCCGCCAAGCTCGGAAATTAAATTATCGTATCTGCCGCCGCCGCAAACCGTGCCCTGCGCGCCGATTGACGTGGAAACGAACTCGAAAACGGTGCGCGTGTAATAGTCTAAACCCCTTACTATGTTGGGGTTAATTACATATTTAACGCCCTGAGCGGTTAAAAGATTTTGCACCTTTTTAAAGTGGTCTTTGCAGTCGGGGCAAAGATAATCCAAAATTTCGGGGGCGTTTGCGGTTATTTTTTTGCACTCCTCTTCCTTGCAGTCGAGCATGCGCAAGGGGTTCTGTTCAAACCTTGTGTTGCACGTTTGGCACATGTTTTTGAGGTGCGGGCGGAAGTATTCTTTAAGCGCTTTATTGTATTCGGCGCGGCATATTGGGCAGCCAATTGAATTTATTTGCAGTTCGCAGCCCGTTATGCCGAGCTTTTTAAGGAGCGCGTTTGCCGCGGAAATTACCTCGGCGTCCGTTTCGGGCTCCTTCGAGCCGAACACCTCGATGCCGAACTGGTGGAATTCGCGCAAGCGTCCCGCCTGCGGTCTTTCGTAGCGGAAGCAGGGGGTTAAATAGAACGCTTTTAAGGGCATTGGGGAGCTTGAAAGACCGTTTTCGATGAACAGCCTTGCCGCGCCCGCCGTGCCTTCGGGCTTTAAGGTTACGCTTCTTCCGCCCTTGTCGAGGAAGGTGTACATTTCCTTGTTGACGACGTCGGTCGTTTCGCCCACGCCGCGCCGGAAAAGCTCGGTATGCTCGAACACGGGGGTGCGGATTTCCTTTAAATTATAGAGTTTTGCGACGTCGCGCGCCGTTTGCTCGACGTGCTGCCACTTGTGGGATTGCGAAGGCAAAACGTCCTTGGTGCCCTTGGGTATGTTTATCATTTATTTTTCCTCGTTGAGGTTTTTTGCGCGTTGAACGGGTTTGCTTCGTCTATAAAAGCGAATTTACCCCGCACATATGCCGCGACTTCTTCGCCTTTGGCATAATATCTTTCGGTTTTTGCAACGTAGGTTTTTGCGTTGTTTTCAGCGTTTTCGCCGCGCTTACAAAATATACTTCTTTAAGTCGCGGTTGCGGGTAATGTTTTCAAGGTGTTCTTCAACGTATTTTGCGTTTACTTCGACGTGGATTACGGGGTAATCGTTGCCGCCCGCGTTGAAGGAGATGTCCTCTAAAAGATATTCCATAACGGTATGCAGACGGCGCGCGCCGATGTCTTCCGACGTGTTGTTTATGTCCTCGGAAATTTCGGCTATCTTTTCGATTGCGTCCTGAGTGAAGGTTAAATCGATGTTGTCAACCGCGAGCAGCTGCGCGTATTGCGAGGTGATTGCGTTTTGCGGCTGGGTTAAAATGTTGACGAAGTCCTGCTTGGTTAAGCTTTTTAAATCGACCTGAATGGGGAACCTGCCCTGGAGTTCGGGGATTAAGTCCTCGACCTTGGAAACGTGGAAAGCACCCGCGGCGATGAAAAGGATATAGTCCGTTTTTATCGCGCCGTATTTAGTCATTACGGTGCAGCCTTCGACTATGGGCAGAATGTCGCGCTGGACGCCCTCGCGGGAAACGTCGGCGCCGCCGCGCTGTTCCTTGCCCGCGATTTTGTCGATTTCGTCAATAAAGATTATGCCGTCGTTTTCGGCGCGCTTAATGGCTTCCGCCGTGACCGCGTCGTTGTCGATTAATTTATCCGCTTCCTCGGCGATAATTATGTTTTTTGCCTCGCGGACGGTTATTTTGCGCTTCTTTTTCTTGTGCATGCCCATGCCGCTGAAAATGGAGCCCAAATCGATTGCCGCGCCGCTGCCGGGGGAAAGCTCCAAAGGCTTGGGGACGTCCTCCACCTCTATTTCTATAGTGGTGTTGTCGTATTTGCCCGCGTGAATTTCTTCCACGAGCTTGTCCTCGAACACGGCTTTTGCCGTTTCGCCGCGCTCGTCCTTTTTGGCTTCGGCTAAAACCTTTGCAATTCTGCGCTCGGCAACAGCCGCCGCCTTATAGCTGACTTCCGCCGTCTTTTCTTCTTTTACAAGGCGGATTGCGCACTCGGCTAAGTCGCGCACCATGCTTTCGACGTCGCGGCCGACGTAGCCGACTTCGGTGTATTTGGTGGCTTCGACCTTTAAAAAGGGAGCCTTTACAAGCTTTGCCAGACGGCGGGCGATTTCGGTTTTGCCAACGCCCGTAGGCCCGCGCATGATTATGTTTTTCGGCGTTATTTCGTCCTGCAATTCGGGCGAAAGCATGCTTCTTCTGTAACGGTTTCTGAGGGCGATTGCCACGGCTTTTTTGGCTTCGTCCTGACCTATTA
Organism: Clostridia bacterium; assembly: GCA_029059705.1. GTDB lineage: Bacteria > Bacillota > Clostridia > Christensenellales > Borkfalkiaceae > Coproplasma. Next base: position 81,922 of record JAIDVM010000017.1, on the reverse strand, counting down.
TATATTTGTTTAACTCGTGTACCGTCTGTTTGGGTGTTAAACTCATTTTTAATTCTCCTGTTTGGGTTTAAGCTTATTCAAAAATTCGGAAAAGCTGTCCGCAACGGGCAAAAAGCCGTCGTCTTCGTCGTCGAAAAATTTAACGGAAGGCTCGCCGCCTTCGTTATAATCGAGTATTAAATGGCAATGTCCGCTTTCATCGTCGGAAAAAGCGATGAATTTTCGGTCGTCCATATAATATCTGTAATTTAAAAACCTGTCGTCGTGGAAGTTAATAGAAAACAAATCTTCTGCGGGATAGCGGTAAGCCACCTCGTAAAAATCCGACTCGCCGCCCGACAGTTTGATTATGCACCTGCCGTTATCGTCGGCGAGATATTCTTTAAAACCTTCGGGGAGCGGAGCCGTTTTTAAAAACTCCTCCACCTCGTTGTCTATGCCCTCGTAATCTATTTCCTCTTCCGACGCCATTAAATTAATAAGCGCTTGTTCGCGCTTTTCCGCCTGTGCTTGTTCCCGCCGCTCTTTAAGCATTTTACGCAAGACGACAATCAAATAAATTACGCCCCAAATAAAGCCGAGCGCGCCCGTAATGAGCAGGGCTTGGGAATAGCCGTCGCCGGTGGTGTCCGTTGAAATCAAATAGACGCTTATTGCGATTATTACCGTGCAAACCGCGGTAACCGAGGAGCCGACGATTATGCCCGCAAGAGTGCGCTTGGATAGCCGCGGTTTGGGTTTGTCCTTTGAAATTTTTTCGCTCGGTTTCATTATTAAATGACCTCGCACTTTATATTGTCGTTGGTGAACACGCAGATTTCGCTTGCGATTTTGAGCGATTTTTGCGCTATTTCGTGTGCGGTGTATTTTGTGTTTTGGTAAAGCGCGCGCGCCGCAGCCAAAGCGTAGTTGCCGCCGCTGCCTATCGCCGCTATTCCGTCGTCGGGTTCGATTACTTCGCCCGTGCCCGAAATTATGAGTAGCGTTTCCTTGTCGGCGACAATCATTAAAGCTTCTAACTTTCTTGCCTTATCGGCGCGCCAGAGTTCGGCAAGTTCAACCGCCGAGCGCATGAGGTTGCCCGAAAATTTGTTGAGCATGCCTTCAAACTTTTCGCTTAAAGAAAACGCGTCGGAAACGGAACCGGCAAAGCCAAGAATAACCTTACCGCCGTAAATTCGGCGCACCTTTTGCGCGCTGTTTTTAAAAATTACGCTTTCGCCCATGGTGACTTGTCCGTCGCCCGCGATAGCAGTTTCGCCGCCTCTTTTAACGGCGCATATTGTTGTTGCGTGAAATTCCGTCATAATCTAAACCTCGTTATTGCCTAAAACTTAAACAAAAAATTTTATTTTTTGATTTAAAAGCAATTCGGCAAATTTCTTTTTATCGTTAATAAATAAATCAAAAACATAGCTGCCGCTTAAATCGAAACCTTTTTTGGTTAAAAAATTATAAAGCGCGCCGTCGAGCGCAAGAATTGCGCAAGCTTCATCGCCGCCTTTGCGCCCCACGGCAATATTCAAAACGATTTTTGTGTGCTCGACATAAAAACCGAAGGCAAAACACGCATCGCCGAACGGTACGGCGGTTTCGCCGAAAACTTCATTTTCCGCGCAAATAAAACCATTTTCATTTATGACGCGGTTTTCCGTTAATATTTGCGCTGCCTTTTCAAGCGGGATATCTGCAAATTCTTTTTCCATCTGCGCAGCGCGCTCGCCGACAAGCCGCTTATACAGCTTTTTTTCAATAAGCAAAAATATTGCAAGCGCTATGAAAAACAGAGCAAACACTCCGCCCATTACCGCGTAGGTTATTACGCTTTCGCCGTAGACGCAACCTGTTGCAACCATTGCCGCAACGCCCACCGTAAACCACAATGCAAAAAAAGTAACCATCGCAACGTTGAGCTTGAATATGTAGGCGGGCAGGTTTTTCTTGTCTAAGCTTAACATAAGCTTTCCTTATATTTTTTTATGCTTTCCAGCGCGCGTTCGGCGAGGGAGGCATAGCGTTGCTTTTTGTCTTTTACGGTTTTATCAAGCGGCTTTAATATGCCGAAGTTGGCGTTCATGGGCTGAAAATTTGGGTTTACCCCCGATATATGCGCCGATAACGCGCCCAACACCGTGGTGTTGTCGGGAATAACCGGTTGCCCGCCGTTAAGCTTTTTATATAAATGCAAAGCCGCAATTATTCCGCTTGCGGCGCTTTCGACGTAGCCTTCCACACCCGTAATCTGCCCCGCGAAAAACACCTGCGGGTTGGTTTTTAGCGAAAAGTCCGCGTTTAAACATTCGGGCGAATTTATGAACGTGTTGCGGTGCATTACGCCGTAGCGCAAAAATTCCGCGTTTTTTAAAGCGGGGATTAACGAAAACACGCGCTTTTGCTCGCCCCATTTTAAGTTGGTTTGGCAACCGACAAGGTTATAAGCCCCGCCGTCAGCCGTTTCTTTTCTTAATTGCAGCACGGCGTAAAAGCGGTTGCCCTCTTTATCTTTAAGCCCCACGGGCTTGAAATTTGCGTATCTTAAGCTTTCTTTCCCGCGCGCCGCCATGACTTCAATCGGCATGCAGCCTTCGAAAATTTCCCTCTTTTCGAAGTCGTGCAAAACGGCGCGTTCGGCGTTTAAAAGCTCGGTTACGAAAGTTTCGTATTCCTCTTTATTCAGGGGGCAGTTTACGTAATCGTCGCCGCCTTTGCCGTATCTGTCGCCGAAAAAGGCTTTTTCGAAGTTTATGCTTTCGCGCGAAATTATGGGTGCGGAAGCGTCGTAAAAGTGCAGTTGCCCGCCGCATATCCTTGAAATATCGCCAGACAACGCGTTTGTGGTGAGCGGCCCCGTGGCGATTACGCACCAGCTTTCGGGGACGGTTACCGCTTCTTTACACACGATTTTTATATTAGGGTGCGCGGTTATTTTTTGGGTTATATAACCGGCAAAGCGTTCTCTGTCTACCGCAAGCGCGCCGCCCGCGGGAACAAAGGTGTTTGCCGCCGCTTCCATGGTGAGCGAGCCGAGGATACGCATTTCTTCCTTTAAAAGCCCGCACGCGTTGCCGTAAACGTCGTTGCTCTTTAACGAGTTGGAGCAGACGAGCTCGCCGAAGTTTTTATCCGAGTGCGCGGGGGTGAAGCTTTGGGGCTTTATATCGTAAAGCTCAACCTTTACGCCGCGTTCGGCAAGCGTAAAAGCCGCCTCGCAGCCCGCAAGCCCCGCGCCTATTACTTTGACGGTCATTGCTTGTTTTCTTCCTGTGCGGCGCTTTCGGATAAATTTTCGGAATAGTCGCACGATTTGGAAGAGCACTTTATTTTGTTGCCTTTTTTAACAAGGTAAGCGTTGCACTTGGGGCACTTTTCGCCCGTGGGGATATCCCAGCTTAAAAATTTGCAGTCGGGATAGCCCGTGCAGCCGAAGTAGATTTTGCCAGACTTAGACCTCATTCTGCGCATGGGTTTGCCGCAGTCGGGGCACTTGCCCGCGGATTCGGCGTTTTCGCCGTTTTCCGTTCCGTTTAAGGGGCGGCGCGACGCGCACTTGGGGCACTCTAAATACTTGCCGTATTTGCCGTGCTTTAACACCATGTAAGAGTTGCACTCGCGGCACTTTTCTTCGGTGGTTTCAGCGTCGATTGGAAGAATGGACGAGCACTCGGGATAGTTGGGGCAGGCAAGGAATTTGCCGTATTTGCCGCTTTTAACAACCATGTTCGCGCCGCACTTGGGGCAGCGCATTTCGGAAATTTCCGCCTCGCTTTCGCTGACTATGTTCGAGCACTTGGGATAATTGGAGCAAGCAAGATATTTGCCGTATTTGCCCGTGCGCCTAAGCATGGGGCTGCCGCATTTTTCGCAAATTACGTCCGTTTCCTCGTCGCCGTCGGTTGAAGCCGTTTTAAGCTGTTCGGCAAAGCCGGGGTAAAAGTCCGCGATAATCCTGTGCCAGTCAACGCCGCCTTCCTCGATTTTGTCGAGCTCGGATTCCATGTGCGCGGTAAAGCCGACGTCCATAATGTCCGTAAAGTATTTAACGAGCATGTCGGTTATTTTATACGCCACCTCGGTGGGCACCATATACTTGCCTTCTTTTGCAACGTATTTGCGCTTTGTGAGCACCGAAATAATAGAAGCGTAGGTTGAAGGTCTGCCTATTCCCTTTTCTTCCATCGCCTTAACGAGCGACGCATCGGTGTATCTTGCGGGCGGGCGGGTGAACTTCTGTTCCTTTTTAAGCTCCTTTAAATCGAGCACGTCGCCCTCGTTTAAGGGGGGCAACAGCTTTGCGCTTTCTTCTTCGTCCGTTTCCTTGGTAACGTCCTGATACGCCGCGGTATATCCCGCGAATAACGGGGCTTTGCCGCTTGCCTTAAAGGTGTAGCCTTCGCACACGGCGTCAATCTGCATGTGGTTATATTGCGCTTCCGCCATCTGCGAGGCGATAAAGCGGTCGTAAATGAGCTTGTAAACGTTGTAGTGCTTTCTGTCAAGGCTTGCCTTTACGCTTGCGGGCGTAACCGAAAGGTTGATGGGGCGGATAGCCTCGTGCGCGTCCTGAGCGCCCTGCTTGGTTGCGTAGTAATTGGGCTTAATCGGCGCATATTCGGCACCGTAAGTGTTTTTTATGAATTCAAGCGCGTTTTCCTGCGCCTCTTTTGCAACGCGGACGGAGTCTGTTCTTATATAAGTAATAAGCGCGATGTGGTCGCCGCCGACGTCCATACCCTCGTAAAGGTGTTGCGCAACGAGCATTGTTTCGGGCGAGGACATGCCGAACTTGTTTGAAGCGTCCTGCTGCAACGAAGAGGTTGTAAAGGGCGCGGGGGCGTGCTGTTTGACCACGCCTTTTTTGACTTTTGAAACGCGGAAAGGACCGCCGCTTACATTAACATTCGAGGTTTTAGACGAACTTGATGCGCTTGCACAATTATTAGCCGCAATTAATCGTTTTTCGATTTCTTCGGCGACTTCTGCGGGAATGGTTTCACCGTTCTTTTTTAGCTGGTAAACGGCTTTAAACGGCGCATATTCGGCACCCTCGTCCTGCAACATTGCGTTAAAGGTGAAGTAGCCGTCGGGCTTGAAGGCTTCGATTTCGCGCTCTCTGTCGACGATTAATCTGAGGGCGACGGACTGCACTCTGCCCGCCGAAAGTCCGTTTTGTATGCGGTTGTTTAAAAGGGGCGAAAGCTTGTAACCCACAAGCCTGTCCAAAACTCTGCGCGCTTGTTGTGCGTCGACTAAGTTGACGTTTATTTTGCGCGGATTTTTTAAAGCGTTTTGCACGGCGGAGGGGGAAATTTCGTTGAATTCTATGCGGTTGTCGCCGTTTTCGTCAAGCCCCAGCACCGTTTGCAAGTGCCAGCTTATCGCCTCGCCCTCGCGGTCGGGGTCGGTTGCAAGGTAAACTTTGCCCGCCTTTTGCGCTTCGGCGGAAAGTCTTTTGATTACTTCCTTTTTGCTGGGGGTAATTTCGTACTTCGGCTCGAAGCCCGCGGTTACCTTTACGCCCAGGGTTCTTTCGGGCAAATCTCTTACGTGCCCGCCCGAGGCGTCCACCTTATACTTGCCCTTTAAATATTTGGAAATGGTTTTTGCCTTGCTGGGCGATTCGACGATGATTAAATCCATGAATAACTCCTTTCGCAAAAATACAGATTTTTGCGAGGTTGCAGCCTGATTTTAACGGCTAAAGTGCGGAATAGCGGTTGCCGCCCAGACGGACGATTAAACCTTTTATTTCCAGAGCGGACAAAGCGGGGATTAACTGAAAGGGCATTTTGCCGAGTTTTTCGGCAATTTCGGGCACGAAGCCTTCGCCCTCTTCCCTTATGATTTTTACGATTGCCAGCTCCGTTTCGCTTAAAGGATGACTTTTTGCCTCTTTAAAGTCTAAACCAAAAAGACTGAATATGTCAAGTATATTTTCGGTGAGCAGTCCGCCTTTTTTAATGAGCGCGTTGCACCCTTCGCCCGACGTTGTACCCACGGAATAGGGAAAGGCGAAGGTGGTTCTGCCGTATTCCGTTGCATAGTTTGCGGTGATTAGCGCGCCGCTGCGCTTTGCCGCCGAAACGACCAAAACGCCTTCGGAAAGCCCTGCGATTACGCGGTTGCGGACGGGGAAAAGATATTGCACGGGCTTGGTTTTGGGGACGAATTCCGAAATTAAAAGCCCGCCCTCTTCCACCTTTTTTAAAAGGCTTTCGTTTATCGAAGGATAGCAATAATCGAAGCCGTAAGCCAAAACCGCGATAAGCTTGCCGCTGGGGAGCGCGCCCGCAATCGCCGCGCTGTCGGCGCCGTCAGCCGTGCCCGTAACCACGGTAAAGTGCTGCGTGAGTTGCGAACAGATTTTTTTGCACTCCGCTATTGCGGGAGAGGTTGTCCTGCGCGAGCCGACCACGGAAAAACAGCGCGTTTTTAAAAGACCGACGTTACCCTTGCAATATAAAACGAGGGGCGGCAAGGGGATTTCCTTTAAAAAAGCGGGGTAATTTTGCGAAAAGTAAGTTACGCAGGTTACGCCGCGGCGGTCAAGCTCTTTTAAAACTTTTTCGCGGTAGCTGCGGCTGAAAAAACTTTCCCTTACTTTATTATATACTCCGCTGCCGAGCGTTTTAATCAGTTCTCTTTCATATTTTATAAAATCGGGCGAGCTTGCCGCAAGCCCGGACAAAAGCGCGAACCTGATTTTATAGGTGAGCCCTTCAAGGGAGTCGAGCGTAATTAAGTTGATTTCGTCGTTCGTATATGCCATTTTTACCCCTTAAAATTCGCTTTCGGCGCTGCGGTACGAAGCCGCTTCCAAAATGTGTTCGGGCAAAATTTCGTTTGAAAAAGCCAAATCGGCAACGGTGCGCGCAACCTTTATTATTCTTGCGCGGGCGCGGGCGGTGAGGTGAAGCGTTTCGAACGCGATTTTTAAAACCTTTTCGCATTCGGCGGAAAGTCGGCAATATTTTTTAAGCTGTTTTTCGCCCATTGCCGCGTTTACGGTTACTCCCTCCTCGCCCGCGAAGCGTTCGCGCTGAATTGCGCGGGCGCGCTCCACCCGCGCTTTAACCGCCTCGCTCTTTTCCTCGTTTCCCTCGCCCGACAAATCCTCGTAGCGCACGCCGTCCACTTCCACCTGCAAGTCTATTCTGTCAAGCAAAGGCCCCGAAATTTTGTTTTTGTATTTGTTTATCTGCGCGGGGGTGCAGCGGCACTCTCTGTCCTTAGAGCCGTAATTGCCGCACGGGCAGGGGTTCATGCTGGCGCACAGAATGAAGTCGGCGGGGTAAGTAACCGCGCCGCCCGCGCGCGCGACGGTTATTATTTTATCTTCGAGCGGCTGGCGCAGCGATTCTAACGTGTGGCGGGAATATTCGGGCAGTTCGTCCAAATACAAAACGCCCTTGTGCGCTTTGGAAATTTCGCCCGCGTGAATTTTTTGGTTGCCGCCGCCGCATAAAGCAACCGCCGTTGCCGTGTGGTGGGGCGTGCGGAAGGGGCGCAAAGTTACTATACCCTCTTCCGAAAGCTCGCCCGCAACCGAGTGGATTTTTGTAACTTCCAACGCCTCTTCGAAGGTCATGTCGGGCATGATTGTAGGGATACACCGCGCGAGCATGGTTTTGCCCGAACCGGGAGGCCCCGACAAAAGAATGTTGTGCCCGCCCGCGACGGCGATTTCAAGCGCGCGCTTTGCAACCTTTTGACCGCGGACGAGGGACATATCGTAATTATACCCGTGTGAACGGCGCGCCGCAACAAAGCTTTGGTGGGGAACGGGGTCAGCCTCGGTTGCGCCCGTTAAAAAGCCGACGGCGTCTTTCAAATTTTTAAACGCGTAAACCTGCGTGCCCTCTAAATAGCTTGCCTCGTTGGCGTTTGCCGCGGGCACGACAAAGCGGTTAAAGCCCTTGCTCTTTGCGGAAATCAACATGGGCAAGATGCCCGTTACGGGGCGCAGCGAACCGTCAAGCGCAAGCTCGCCCAAAAACACGAAGCCGCTTAAATCGGCTTTTATTTGGTCGCTTGCTATTAAAATGCTGAGCGCAAGAGGCAAATCGTAGTGCGAGCCGTCCTTTTTTACGTCGGCGGGGGCTAAATTTATTGTGATTTTGTTTACGGGGAATTTTAAAGCGCTGTTTTTTACGGCGGCTTCCACCCTGTCCTTGCTCTCTTTTACGGAAGCCGACGGCAGCCCGACAATGTCGTAGGAAACCATGCCCTTGAAGATATCCGTTTCTACCTCTACGGGTATGCCCTCCAAGCCGTTTAATGCAAAACTGAAAACTTTTGATAACATTTTTTTGCCCTCTTGCGGTATTTTTTTAAATTATATCACCGCGCGGGCGGAAAAATATCTTACTATATTTCGACTTTTTTCGACATGTTTCGTTACTTTTCGTTGCTTTTATTTAAAACGCGGCAAGGCTGCTCGCTCGTTAAAAATTGTAAAAAAATAAAACTCCCGAACGCGTCGGGAGTTAAATTTGTATTACTTAATTTCAGCAATTTTTGCAGCTTTGCCGGTAAGTCCGCGCAGATAATAGAGCTTAGCCCTTCTTACCTTGCCGCGCTTAACCACGTTGATATAAGCGATTTTGGGGGAATGCAGGGGGAAAGTTCTTTCTACGCCTACGCCGAAGGACAAACGCCTTACGGTGAAGCTTTCCCTTATGCCGCCGTGCTTTTTGGCGATTACAACGCCTTCGAAGTTCTGAATTCTTTCCTTGGTTCCTTCGATAACCTTAAAGCCGACCTTAACCGTGTCGCCCACGTTGAATACGGGCACTTCAGCTTTCATACCCTCTTTTTCAATAGCTTCAACTAAACCTTTCATTGACTTTAACCTCCATAAAAACGTGACATTCGTGCTTAAAAAGCAGAGGACTGCCCGAAGTCTTGTTTATATTACCAAATTAATTTGTTAATTGCAACTGTTTTTAAAGGGGTGTGTCGCAATTTTCACAAAGAATTTTTTGTGGTTTTTTTTGCGTGAAAAGATTCTTCGGCTGCGCTCAGAATGACAAAAGGGGGCAGAATGACGCCCCGTGTTTGTCATGTTGAGCAAAGCGAAACAACTTTGAAAGGGTTCTTCGGCTGCGACCGAAATGACAACACCGCTTGATTAAATATTAAGTATGACAATGACGGTTTGATTTAATATGCGGTTTATGATATAATGTATTTGTATGGGATTTTTTATCGTTTTTAAACGCAAAAACTCAATAAGAAGGGCGCTTGCGGCATTGCTTGCCTTGTGCGCGCTTTTTTACGTGACTTTTGCAAAAATTCCTTACGGCGCTTTTTATGCCCGCGCGCAGGAAACGGATACACCGCAGACCTTGGAGCAATTAAGACAAGCCGACGAAAAGGACATAGCCGCACTGTCAACGTATGACAGCCGCGATTACGGAATAGTTACGCCCGTTAAAGACCAAAGCGATTCAAACCTTTGCTGGGCTTACGCCTCGGTTGCCGCGTCCGAGGTTTCGATTTTGCGAAGCGGAATAGCTTCCAATGCCACGAAGGACAATCTTTCGCTTTCGCCCGAAGCGTTGGGCTATTCGAGGTATTACCGCCCCGCCGACCCGTTTGGGAACACTCCGGCGGTAAACGAACAGGGCGGAGCTGACTGGTATTATTCTCCTGGGAGCGCTTCAGACTGCGGCTCTATGATGTCGCAATGGTGCGGCCCCGTAGACAAGGCAAAGCCCGCGAACACGAATCCGTTTGAAAACGCGCTGTTTCACTTAAACAACGCCGTGCATATTTCAAGCAAGCAGATTTCGGACGTAAAGCTTGCAATAGCGAAATACGGCGCGGTTACATTTTCTTATAACAACGTGCGCGAAACGGAATATTATAATCCCGTAAGGGAAAGCGGGTCGGCGGTTTATCCGCACGCATGCACTATCATCGGCTGGGACGACAATATTCCCGCCGAAAAATTTTTGCCGAACGGAGCAAGCAAAAACGGCGGCTGGCTTGTAAAAAACAGCTATACTTCCCTCCCCTATTTCTGGCTTTCGTACGACGCCACGACGGACGCCGCTTACGCCTTCGATTTTACCGCAAAGGACAGTTACGGTTTTAATTATTTTTACGATTACAGCTTAACCGACCACCTTAATTTTAGCCTGAACATAAAAAAGGCGTGCGAAATTTACGAAGCAAAAGCGGGCACCGCCGAAAAAACGGAGTATCTTAAAGCGGTGAACGTTGGTTTTATAGGGAAAAACGTGACGGCAAAGGTTGATATATACGTTGATATGGCAGACGAATCCAACCCCGAACAAGGTAAAAGGGCGGGCGGCGGCGAGGCGGTTTTCGATTACGGAGGTTTTCGCACGGTTGAGCTCGACGCGCCCGTGGCTTTGGAAAAAGGGCAAAGATTTGCGTGCGTGGTAAGCGTTTCGAACGACGACGATTCGGTAGTCATATGCAACATGCTGGGAAAAACGGGCAACAACGCTTATACTTACAAAAATTATTGGCAGGCGGCAAACAACTGCACGCCGAGGATAAAAGCCTTTTCGGCATTGGAGCAGCAAACCGAGCCCGCGCCGCACGTTCACAGCCTTGTTTCATACGGCGAAAAAAGCGCGACCTGCACGGAGGACGGAATTCTTGCGCACAAACGCTGTTCGGCGTGCGGCAAAAGCTTTGTTGACGGCGAGGAAAAAACCGCGGAGCAATTGAAGATTGCCGCAACGGGGCACCGCTACGGCGAATGGATAGACGAGGTTGCGGCAACCGCCTTTTCGGACGGAACAAAGGGACACAAGGACTGCACGGCTTGCAACAAACATTTCGACGTAAACGGCAACGAGATTTTCGACCTTGTTATACCTAAAACGGACGAAGAGCCAAAAGTTATTATCGTTGTTGAAAACGGCTTTATAGAAGGCGTGGACGGAAATTGCGTAACGGTTGATAAAAACGGAAAAGTTACCGTAACCGCGGCGGAGATTGAGGGAAAAACCTTTAAGGGTTGGAGCGCCGACGGCGGCAAAACGATTTTAAGCACATTTTTTACGTACACGTTTACCGCAACGGAAAGCATGACCGTTGCGGCGGTTTACGAAGACGCAACGGTAACGATACCCCCGCAGCCCGAAAACGGTCTTAGCAAAGGAGCGACGGCGGGAATAACGGCAAGCTCGGTTTTGCTTGCGTTGTTTGTTGTTTACGCTGTATGCTACTTTGCGTTATACCGAAAAGGTATCGGCTTAAAAAATAAAGCGGTTGACGTTTTATATGCGCCTATGAATATCATTTTTAAAAATAAAAAGTAAAAAAATAAATCACGAAGAAATTCGTGATTTATTTTTTTAACTGTTTTTTACAGTAAATTTAACGTTTTTTTACGGGGTTGCCGCCTGTTAATAAAATCATTTTGGCGGCTTCGAGCGAATAAGCGTCGGCAACTACCGTTAAGCGTTTGTTCAAAAGCCCGCGCGCAAGCACCTTTATATAAGTTGCGTTTTTGGGGAATTTGGGAACGCGTTTTTTGATTTCTTCGAGCGTGACCTTTTCGTCGTTTTCGAAATAGCGGCTTAAAATATCAACGTTGATAATTTCGCACTTGGTTCTGTCGGAAACCTCGTCGCTGACCTCGATTAACGCCTGCGCGATATCGTCCTGCAAAAGCTCGTTTACTTCAGCCGCCTCAACAAAGTCGCGGGGCTTGAACACGTCGCCGCTCTGCGCGTCCTCTTCGGTTAGCACCTTTACTAATTTGCGCTCTATAAGCGGTTCTATTTCCTCGTAAGGGAGCTGCGCGGCATAGTTTGTTTCCGCGTATTCTTCCGCTTTTTCGCGGCCGTCCATTACGGTTGCGATTAATTCCTTAGAAAATTTAACCCTTCTGTCGTTTTTAATTCTGTACATAAGGGGCGTTTTTTCGTAAGCTAAAACTTCGGACTTGTCGTCGATTATATACTTTGTGTCCACGTAGTTTTTGGGGTCGAGCGCAAGGAACAGGCACAGTTTTTTGCCGCGCATTGAAAGCCTTGCAAATGTTTGTCTGCCCGCATAAAACGTTTCGTACTTCCAGCTCGTGCGGGATTTTACGCCCTTGTAAGATAACAGCTCGTTTTTAAGCGTGGAATAATAATCCTTGTTTAAATCCGCCGACTGTATCAGTTTGGCGGTAAAGCTTTTGTTGTATTTGATTATTATGTAACGGACGTGTCCGTTTGCAGTGCGGGCAACCTGACGGACGGGCGCAACCTCGGTTTCGTCCTCTTCTTCGTTTTTGTCGTCCTCGTCGTCGGGTTCGTCCTGCTCTTCTTCCGTTGCGGGTTCTTCAGCTTCGAGTTCTTCCGTTTGCTCAGGCTGGACGGGGACTTGTTCTTCCGCCGTTTCGGGAACGTCCGCTTCTTCGGGTTGTTCGTCTACCGCTTCGGGGGATTCTTCGCTGTGCTCAGAATGACAAAGAGGTTCGTCTTGGCAAACCGGTTCGGTATGACTGTCCGGCTCGTCTTGGATTTCGGGGACGGGCTCTTCCTCCTGCTGAACAGTTTGTTCGTCAGCGGGTTCGGGGGATTCTTCACTTTGCTCAGAATGACAAAGAGGGTCTTCGGCGGGTTGCGCGGATTTTGCCTCACGCTTCTCTAATATGTAAAGATAGGCTGCAACCGCTATTCCCGCGACGACGATAATCGCGCACGCTGCAATAATGACGTAGAGTGCGGCGGGAGGAATTTCCAAAAATAAAGTTTTCATAATTCACCTTCCTTTTTGAGGATAAACTTATTATACAACCTTAATTTTGAAATGACAACATTATTTAGATAATTTTTTCAAGAGCAAAAATTACGTCGGGCGGGGCTATTGCGGTTATCGGTTTTAAAGGTAAACAGGTTTGCGCGGACGAGGGAGCTTCTTCGTTTTGCCCGGAATGACAAAAAGGCGCGGACTGACAAGAGGACCTGGAACAACCGCTATGGTTGGCCGCGGGTGATTGGCTGGCTTTTGAAAACGCGCCGAAGGCGTTTACGTAAGCGGAAATTTCTTCGGCGGATTTAACCGCCTGCTTTAAGTTTGCGCTTAAATCCTTGTCGCCCATTTGCTCTAACACGGGAACGACTTCGTTTAAAATTTTTTGCCCGCCCGATTTTCCGCCGATGAGTATGATTGCGAGAATTAACAGAAGTTGCATAAATTTTGTTCCTTGCATATTTTGTAATAACATTATATGCGGTTTTTTGAAAGGAGTTATTATGAACGATTTTAAAAACTTTTCGGGCGGCAACGGAGCGCAAAACGGCGGACAACGGCAAAACGGCGCGGGCGACGGAAACGAGGGCGAAAACAAAAAGCCCGCGGACGTGAACAACACCGTGGAGCTTGCAAAGATTTTGACGCGCTCCATGAGCGGAAAGAGCGAGGCGCAGATTTTACATACGATAATTGCGGAAGCCGAGCGCGGCAAGCGCGAGGGAACTTTGACGAACGCAGACCTTGACAACTTTTACGCGGCGCTTGCACCCATGCTTGACGGCATTAAAAGGCGCAAGCTCGGCGAAGTGATTTCAAGGCTGAAACGCATTTGATTGCGGGAGCCGCTTTCGTTAAACTTAAAATGCAGAGATGCGAGCAGAACGAGGCGTGTGAGCACCACCGAAGGAGCTTGCTTAGTGGCAAGTGACCGAGGCGGCGCGGAGCGCAACAAAGTTATGCGAAGTATATATGCATTTTTTAAAGAACCGACAAATAGCGTTCGCCGCCGTCGGGGAATACTGTAACTATATTCTTATTTTGGAACTCGGGGCGGGCGGCGAGAGTTGCCGCGGCAAAGAGAGCCGCGCCCGAGGATATGCCCACGAAAAGCCCTTCGCAGCGGGCTATTTCCGCTTGCGTTTTAATGGCAAGCCCGTCCGAAACGGTTAAAACCCCGTCATATATGGCGGGGTTTAACACTTTTGGAACAAAGCCCGCGCCTATGCCTTGAATTTTATGAAGCCCCGCCTTGCCGCCCGAAAGGCAGGGCGATGAAGCGGGCTCGACGGCGTAAACCTTGATTTGCGGGTTTTGCGATTTTAAATAGCCGCCCGCGCCCGTTAAAGTTCCGCCCGTGCCAACGCCCGCAACGAAAGCGACGATTTCACCGTGCATTTGGGCGTAGATTTCGCGCCCCGTGGTTTTAAAGTGTACGGCGGGATTTGCGGGATTTGTGAATTGCCCCGCGGATATGGCGCGCTTATCGTCGTTTAAAAGCTGATTTGCCATATCTATGGCGCCAGACATGCCGAGCGCGGCGGGCGTTAAAATTACTTTTGCGCCGTATGCTTTAATAAGCTTTACGCGCTCGGCGCTTGCGTTTTCGGGCATGGTTAAAACCGCTTTACAGCCCTTTGCGGCGCAGATTGCGGCGAGGGCAATGCCGAAGTTGCCCGAGGTCGGCTCGATAATTGTTCCGCCTTCTTTCAATTTGCCCTCGTCCTCCGCGGCTTTTACAAGAGCGGCGGCAACTCTGTCCTTTATCGAACCCGCGGGGTTAAACGCTTCGAGCTTGGCAAAAATTTTTGCCTTTAAACCGTGGGCGCGGCAATAATTTTTGAGTTCGTAAAGGGGCGTGCCCCCTATTAACCGCGTGATATTCACAGGGTAAGCGCAAGTTTACGGATTGCGGCAAGCAGTTCGTCGCACTCGCCGGACGTATTGAACGCCGAAAGCGAAATGCGCACCAGCCCGTCGCTGTTTAAGGCTTTGTGCATGAGCGGGGCGCAATGAAGCCCGCCGCGTACGCAGATACCCATTTCCGAAAGGGCGTGCGCGGCAAGCTCGGACTGCATGCTTTTAAAGCCGATTGTAACCACGCCGAACGGATTGGGGCGGGAATATAGCGCGACTTCGTGCATTTGCGAAAAAGTTTTGCAAAGATATTCCGTCATTTTTAACGTTTTTTGCGCCTCTTCTTCAAGGTGCTCGGAAAGATATAAAGCACCCTCGGCAAGGGATATTATTGCGGGATAAGAAAGGGTGCCGCTCTCTAAACGGTCGGGGTAAAAGTCGGGCATGTTCAAATTTTGGCTTTCGCTGCCCGTGCCGCCGAAGGTTATCGGGCTTGGATTGAAGCGTTCGGAAAAAATCAACGCGCCGCTGCCCTGTATGCCGAGCATACCCTTGTGCCCCGCAACGGCGAGGGCGTCAATTCCGCTTTTTTGCATGTCGATTTTTATATGCCCGCACGCCTGCGCGCCGTCGCAAATCAAAAGGCAGCCTTCGGGAATGGAGCGGCTTATTTCGGCAATATCGGGCGCGGTGCCCGTTACGTTCGAGGCGAGAGTAACGATAACCGCCTTGGTTTTTGCGGTTACTAAACCTGCAAGGGCGCACACGTCTATATCCCCCTCGCCGTTAAGCGGGGCGTATTTTACGGTTACTCCCCTGCCCTTTAAAAGTTCGAGCGGGCGCAAAACGGAGTTGTGTTCGGCAACGGTCGTAACTACCTCGTCGCCGCTTTTTATCGTGCCGAGAATTGCTATATTCAACGCTTCGGTGCAGTTTTTTGTAAAGACGACGCGTTCGTAACCGTATCCGCCGAAAAATTCGGAAAGAAGCTTGCGGCATGCGTAAACGCGCTCTAAACAGGCAACCGAAAGCTTGTGCCCGCTTCTGCCGGGGTTGGCGCAACGGTTCAGCGCGGCGGTGACCGCGGAAATTACGCTGTCGGGCTTAAATCCGCCCGTGGCGGCGTTGTCAAAGTATATCATAAAAAAGTTCTCCGTCATATTATGGTAGTAGTTTATTTAAACTAATATATTATACTAAGGTAGAGAATTATTATGACTGAGGTGCTTGCCGTTTTCCGCTCGCGGGCGCAGGCGATTGATTGCAGTTCGCGGCTGAGGATTAACGGGATTGCCGCCGCCGTCGTTTCCACCCCGAAAGAGGCGAACGTTGGGTGCGGGCTTTCGGTTAAAATTCCGCAGAATATGCTTGCAAGGGCAAAAGCGCTTATTGCGGGCGGGAAATATTCGGCGTTTTACGGTTATTTTACTATGCAGGTGCTTTACGGAAAGGCGTACGTTGTAAGAATGTGACGAGCATTTGGACATAAAAAGAGCCGCCCGCGGAGAAATCCGCGGGCGGCTTAAATTTTTAATCGTCAGTTTTTCGTTTGTACGCTTTCTCTTCCAACAAGCTCGTCAAGGGTTATGCCGTAAAAATCGGCAAGCCTTACACACTGAGAAATATTTGCTATACCTTTATTCCCCTCTATCCAGCTGATTGTGTTTTGCGGAATACCCGTAGCCTGCGCCACCTCACTCTGCGTATAGCCGTGTTCTATTCTTATTTTTTTGATTTCTTCGCCGTACATAATTAAACTATATCAAAATCTTGCTTAATTTAGTTGACTTAGCAACATCTTGATATTATACTATTATCAAGATGTTGCTACGAGGTTATTATGAAAAAGTCGATGATTTTGGAACTGGCAGGTGAAAATTGTTATTTTGACAATATTAATTTTGCGGATAACGAAGAATATAATAAACGTTTAAATGAATTACGCAAAATGTTTGAGAAGTTTTGCGGCGAAATGACTGAAAAGGAAAAGGATGAAATTATGTGGCGGTTTGCGACGGCGCAAGGCGAGGTTGAGGCGATTATTGCGGACGAATACTTTAAACAAGGCTTTAAGCTGGGGTTAATCCTCGCCGCGCAAAACTTTTTGGAGTAAACGCCCGACTTGATTTTTTCGGCGGAAAGTGATATAATTGCGGTATGGATAACGTACAAAAGATTTTGGAGGGGCTGGAAATTTTGTACCCCGACGCGAAGCCCGCGCTTTTATACAAAACGCCTTATGAGCTTTTGGTTGCGGTTATACTTTCGGCGCAATGCACGGACGAACGCGTGAACAAGGTTACGGCTGTTTTATTTAAAGAGCACGACACGCCCGAAAAAATGTTAAAGCTTACGCAAGAGGAATTGGAAAAATACATATTTTCGTGCGGGTTTTACCACAACAAGGCGGCGCATATTTTGGCGGCATCGCGCGACATTATCAACAAATTCGGCGGCGAAGTACCCCCTACCCTTGACGAGCTTAAAACGCTGGCGGGCGTGGGGCAAAAGACGGCAAACGTGGTTTATTCGGTTGCGTTCGGCGGCGACGCGATTGCGGTGGACACGCACGTTTTCCGCGTTTCGAACCGACTTGGGATTGCCGAGGGGAAAACTCCCGCCAAGGTTGAAGAGGGCTTGCGGGCGGCTATTCCAAAGGAATTATGGTCTAAGTCGCACCACTACCTTATCTGGCACGGGCGCAAGGTGTGCCATTCGCAGCGCCCCGACTGCGGCAACTGCACGCTGAAAGATTACTGCAAATTTTACAAAAACACAAAAGGTTAATCAATATAATATTAAACCCCCTACGTTTGCGGTTTTCAACCGTCACGCAAGGGGTTTTGATTTGTTACTTAATTAATATATAGGGACTTGTCCGCTAAAAATCATAAGGACAAATAGCCGCCTCGTCGCTTATTTCCTGTCCGCAATTTTTACAAAATTATATTACTACATATTTAGTCGTTATAGCTATAAAAGCGCGTTAAAAACGCGCTTTTATCAACTTTAATTATAGATTAGATAAGACCGCTGGCAACACCTAAAGCCAACGTAATAAGCCCAACAATTGCCATGACAACAAATACAAGTTCTACGCAGCATATTACCAAGCCGGCAATTGCAAGTCCTTTGAGGTTCTGCCCTTTCTTCTTTGCGTTTTGTATACCCACGATACTCAAAACGAAACCTGCAATAAACAGTATCCAAGAAATATAACCACCTACAACAGGGATATAAGCAAAAACCCAATAAAGAATTGCAAACACAAAACCTAATATAGCGCAGACGTTAGTCTTCTTTACCTCGGGTTCCTGAGCCCTATTCAAATTCTCGGTTGCTACTCCGCATTTGGGGCAAACGACGGCGTTGTCGTTGATTTCACTGCCACAGTTTTTACAAAACATTTTTTCTCTCCTTATTTCATTTTTATGTAACAAACAATTAAAGCATTTTATCATTGTCGTAAGACAATGATAACCCCCATGGGGGTTAATTTTTGAATATGTTACGTAATTATTATATCATATACGGACTGAACCGTCAATGGATTATGAAAAATTTTTGAAAATTATGTAAAATTTTGCGTTTTTGCGTCGCTTTATACTTTATTAAATTATATAAAATTTTATGCGGAAAATAAAAAAGCAACCCGCGCTGTGAAAGCGCGGGTTTTTTGTTTCGAATTATTTTATTAAATTAAAGAACTTTTACAACCGTGCCGGAGCCAACGGTTCTGCCGCCTTCGCGGATAGCGAAACGGAGCTTTTCTTCTACTGCTACGGGTTTGATGAGCTCAACGGAAATTTCTACGTTGTCGCCGGGCATAACCATTTCTACGCCTGCGGGAAGCTCGATGGAACCGGTTACGTCGGTCGTTCTGATGAAGAACTGAGGACGATAGTGGTTGAAGAAAGGAGTGTGGCGGCCGCCTTCGTCTGCCTTAAGAACGTAAACCTGAGCGGTGAACTTGGTTGCGGTTTTTACGGTGCCGGGCTTAGCAAGAACCTGTCCCTTTTCGATACCCTTTCTGTCGATACCGCGGAGAAGCGCGCCTACGTTGAAGCCTGCGATAGCTTCGTCAACGCTCTTGTGGAACATTTCAAGACCGGTGATGGTCGTGCCGACGGGCTTTTCGATAAGTCCTACGATTTCAGCGGGGTCGCCTACGTGCGCGGTGCCTCTTTCTACTCTACCGGTTGCAACGGTGCCGCGGCCGGAGATGGTAAATACGTCTTCCACGGGAAGGAGGAAGGGCTTAGCCGTATCTCTTTCGGGGGTGGGAATGAAGCTGTCGATGGTGTCCATGAGGTCGAGAATGGGTTTGCATTCGGGAGCCGCAAGAACTTCTGCATCGGGAGCGCCGGAAGATGCTTTTTCAAGAGCTTTAAGAGCCGAGCCTCTGATGATGGGGCTGTTTTTGAAGCCCTGTGCTTCAAGAGTATCGGTGATTTCCATTTCAACGAGCTCCAAAAGTTCGGGGTCGTCCATCTGGTCGCACTTGTTAAGGAATACTACGATGTAAGGAACGCCTACCTGACGGGAAAGCAAGATGTGCTCTCTGGTCTGGGGCATGGGACCGTCGGTTGCAGCAACTACGAGGATAGCGCCGTCCATCTGAGCGGCACCCGTAATCATGTTTTTAACGTAGTCTGCGTGTCCCGGGCAGTCAACGTGCGCGTAGTGACGCTTTTCGGTCTGATATTCAACGTGTGCGGTGTTAATTGTTATACCACGAGCCTTCTCTTCGGGAGCCTTATCAATCTCGTCGTATTTCATTTTTGCAGCCTGACCTTTGCATGCCATAACCATTGTGATAGCTGCGGTCAGAGTGGTCTTGCCGTGGTCAACGTGGCCGATTGTGCCGATGTTAACGTGGGGCTTGCTGTTGTCGTACTTAGCCTTTGCCATTTTTGTTTCTCCTAATTTATATTTTTTTTATAAAAATGATAACTTCCGCGCCGTAAGGCGCGTCGCAGCTATCTATCATTATTGATTGGTTCTGCCTATGAGATTCTTCACTGACGCTCGGAATGACACTTGGCAGCGCTGCTGATGCACGCTTTTTTTGCGTTGCCTTTATTATATATGAAAAATATTAAAAAGACAATTAAAATAAAGCGAAATTTTTGAAAAATTTGTGCGTTTAAACGCGTTTTAGTTCTTTTTAGCGCGTTCGCCGATAACTTTTTCGGCTACCGATTTGGGAACTTCGGCGTAGTGGTCGAACTGCATGGTGAACTGTCCGCGTCCCTGAGTTCTCGAACGGAGGTCGGTTGCATAACCGAACATTTCGGAAAGGGGAACTTCGGCGTCTACAACCTTTGCGCCCGCTCTGTCGTCGGTGGAAACAATCGTGCCGCGGCGTGCGGTTACGTTGCCCATTATATCGCCGAAATAGTCGTCGGGTGTGATGACTTCAACCTTCATTATGGGTTCGAGAAGGACTGCCTTAGCCTTTGCCATACCGTCCTTAAAGCCCATGGAGCCTGCAATCTGGAACGCCATTTCGGAAGAGTCGACTTCGTGATAGCTTCCGTCGTAAACCTGAATTTTAAAGTCAACGACTTCGTAACCCGCGAGGAAGCCGTTTTTAGCCGCGCCGCGGATACCCTTATCGATTGCGGGAATAAATTCCTTGGGAATAGAGCCGCCGACGGTTAAATCCTCGAAGGAGTAACCCGAGCCGGGCTCGCCGGGAATCATGTGAAGTTTGCAATGACCGTATTGACCTTTACCGCCCGACTGACGCTTGTACATGCCTTCGCAGTCAACCGCCTGACGGATAGTTTCTCTGTAAGCAACCTGAGGCGCGCCGACGTTTGCTTCTACCTTGAATTCGCGGAGAAGTCTGTCGACGATAATGTCGAGGTGCAGCTCGCCCATGCCCGCGATAATGGTTTGCCCCGTTTCCTGGTCGGTGTACGTTTTGAACGTGGGGTCTTCCTCTGCGAGCTTGATTAAAGCGAGGGTCATCTTTTCCTGTCCCGCCTTCGTTTTAGGCTCAATCGAGAGCTGGATAACGGGGTCGGAGAACGTCATTTGTTCAAGGATAATGGGGTGCGCTTCGTCGCAAAGCGTGTCGCCCGTGGTGGTGTCCTTTAAGCCTACGATTGCGCAGATATCGCCTGAATAAACCTTGGGGATTTCGGTACGGGTGTTTGCGTGCATCTGCACCAAACGGCCTACGCGTTCCTTTTTACCCTTAGTGGAGTTGTAGCAGTAAGAGCCTGCGTCCAAAACGCCCGAATATGCTCTGAAATAAGCAAGACGACCTACAAACGGGTCGGTTGCGATTTTAAAAGCAAGTCCCGCGAAAGGTTCGTCGTCGGAAGTTTCTCTTACTTCTTCCTTGCCGGTGTCGGGGTTAACGCCTGTAACATGCGCAACGTCAACGGGGGAAGGAAGGTAATCGATTACCGCGTCCAGAAGCATCTGAACGCCCTTGTTTTTATAGGACGAACCGCAGAGCACGGGGGTGCATTTCATTGCGATGGTAGCAGCCCTTAAACCCTTTCTTATTTCGTCGGGGGTGAGCTCCATGGTTTCGAGGAACTTTTCCATAAGTTCGTCGTCTCCTTCTGCCGCCGCTTCCATAACCGCCATGTGCGCTTCTTCGGCAGCCGCAAGCATGTCCGCGGGGATTTCCGCCTTGTGGTACTGCTTGCCGTCTTCGCTGTCGTAAATTTCAGCATTCATTTCAACGAGGTCGACTATGCCTTTAAATGTGTCTTCCTTGCCGATGGGGAGTTCGATGGGAACGGGATTGGCGTTGAGCCTTTCCTTCATCATCTGCACGGCGCGTGGGAAGTTTGCGCCGTTGATGTCCATTTTGTTGACGTATGCTATGCGGGGTACTTTATACTTGTCCGCCTGACGCCAAACGGTTTCGGACTGCGGTTCAACGCCGCCCTTTGCGCAGAACGTTGCAACGGCGCCGTCGAGTACGCGCAGCGAGCGCTCTACCTCTACGGTGAAGTCAACGTGTCCCGGGGTGTCGATGATGTTTATTCTGCACTCGTCGCTCTTGGCGTGTCCGCTTCTCGTCCAATGGCAGGTTGTTGCCGCGGACGTAATGGTTATGCCGCGCTCCTGTTCCTGCACCATCCAGTCCATGGTTGCGGAGCCGTCGTGCGTTTCGCCGATTTTGTGGTTTATACCGGTATAGTACAGAATACGTTCGGTAGTGGTAGTTTTACCGGCGTCGATGTGCGCCATAATACCGATGTTTCTCGTATGCAATAAGTCGTATTCTCTTGCCATAAGTTACCTCTTAAAAACGGAAGTGCGCGAAAGCCTTGTTCGCTTCTGCCATTCTGTGCGTGTCTTCCTTTTTCTTGACAGCGCCGCCCGCGTTGTTATAAGCGTCCATAAGTTCCGCCGCGAGCTTTTGGCTCATTTCGCGTTCGCTTCTCTTGCGGGTGGAAATGACAAGCCAGCGGATTGCAAGCGTCTGGCGTCTTTCGGGTCTGATTTCGATGGGAACCTGATAGTTGGCGCCGCCTACTCTCCTTGCTTTTACTTCGAGCACGGGCATGATGTTGTTCATTGCCTGTTCGAAGATTTCCATTGCGTCTTTGCCGAGTTTTTCACTCATTATATTGAAAGCGTCGTAAACGATGTTTTGTGCCGTTCCGCGCTTGCCGTCGTACATAATCTGGTTGACGAGTTTGGTTACAACCTTTGAATTATACACGGGGTCGGGTAATACGTCCCTCTTGGGAACGCCGCCTCTTCTGGGCATAATTTTATCCTCCTATTTTTTTGTTTTAAGGGTTTACCTTAAATAAGCTAACGCTTGCCGCAAAACGCGGTAGCGTAACTTCTCCGCGGGTTTCCGCGAATACTGCCTACTTTTATCGGTAAGGGTAAATAAATTCCGAAACAAGTAGGGCAACGTAACGTTGCATCTTTTTTGTTAATTTGTCTGCTCCGTTGCGGGAGCGATACTTCCCGCGGTTTAGAAACAAGCAAGACAAGGCGCGCGAGCACCACCGAAGGAGCGTACACGGAAGTACGTGACTGAGGCGGAGCGGAACGCAACACAGTATTGCGAAGTTTATAAACCGTGCCTTAATTATGACTTGGGTTTTTTAGCGCCGTAACGCGAACGCGCCTGCATGCGCTTGGAAACGCCTGCGGTATCGAGTGCGCCGCGGATAATGTGATAACGAACGCCGGGCAAGTCCTTAACACGGCCGCCTCTGATGAGTACGGACGAGTGCTCCTGAAGATTGTGACCTTCGCCGGGAATGTAAACGGTACCTTCCTGCTTGTTGGTCAATCTTACCCTTGCGATTTTTCTTATTGCCGAGTTAGGCTTTTTGGGCGTCGTCGTAGTAACCGAAAGGCATACGCCGCGCTTTTGAGGGCAGTTGTCCAAAATGGGCGACTTGCTCTTATAAACCTGTCTTTCTCTGCCGTTTCTTATAAGCTGGTTAATCGTGGGCATTTAAGTTCCTCCTTGTTTTACTCGGATTGCTCCTGTGGAATATTCACCTTTACCGCTACCCTTAAAGCGGTTTGGGGGATAAGCGAGTTATTATTATATAGAAATAGCTTCCGCACGCCGAATACGATAAGCCATACTAAGCGCGCAAAAGCTATTTTATCAAAGTAATTTTCAATTGTCAAACGAATTTCAGGCTAATTTAAGGTTACGTCCTTTAAACTTTCATACTTTTCGGCGGCGATTTTAGCCAAAAGTTCCACGTTGTACGCGCCCGAAAAGGCTTCGTCGGAAATCGCCTTGGCGGTAAAAACCGTTTCGACGGGGAATTTTAAGTTTTTGAGTTCGGATAAAATTCTGCCGCTTTGGCGGGTGCCCATAAAGTCGCCGCCGCCGCGCATTTGCAGGTCGGCTTCGGCAATTTCAAAGCCGTCGGAATTGTTTTTGATTACGCTTAAACGCTCGCGCGCCTCCTCGCTGTCGGTGCCCATAAGCAAAAAGCAATAACTCTTTTTGTCGCCCCTGCCCACTCTGCCGCGGAGCTGGTGGAGCTGCGAAAGCCCGAAGCGTTCGGCGTTGTAAATTATCATGGTGGTGGCTTCGGGCACGTCCACGCCGACCTCTATTACCGTGGTGGAAACGAGGCAGTCGAAATCGCCGCGTTTGAAGGCGGACATGATTTCGTTCTTTTCCTTATCCTTCATTTTGCCGTGCATTAATGCGATTTTGACGGACGGCATTTTTGCCTTTAAATCTTCGTAAAGCTCGGTTACGGACATAACCGTACCCTCGTCGTCGCCTTCGATTTTGGGGCAGACGAAGTAAGTGCGGTTACCCTCCTTTGCCTGCTTTTTAACGTAATCGAGCATGTCGGCATACTTGCGTTCGGGAATGATTGAGGTGGATATATCCTGCCGCGAACGGGGTTTATCCTTTATGGTGGCAAGGGTTAAGTCGCCGTAAAAAATCAAAGAAAGCGTGCGCGGTATGGGCGTTGCGGACATTACCAAAACGTCGCAGCCTTCGCCTTTTTCGCTTAAAGACGCGCGCTGAGCAACGCCGAAGCGGTGCTGCTCGTCGCACACGGCGAGCGCTAAGTTTTTAAATTGAACGTCGCTTTGAATTACGGCGTGGGTGCCGCAGACGACGTTTATTTCGCCGTTTGATAAATCATTTTTAATCCGCTTTTTTTCGGCGGCGGGCGTGGAGCCCGTTAAGGTTTGAACCTTATAATCGGGGAAATACCTTTTAACAAGCGCCGCGTTTTGTTGCGCCAAAACCTCGGTGGGGGCTATCATTGCCGCCTGATAACCAGACTTAACCGCCATATATATGGCAGTCAACGCAACCGCCGTTTTGCCGCTGCCCACGTCGCCCTGCAACAGCATGTTCATTTTGTGCGGGGAATGAAGGGCGGAAAAAATATCGTTTACCGCGCATTTTTGACCTTCGGTGAACTCAAAGGGAAAGCGGGAAACAAAGCTTTGCACGTCGGTTTCGGTTACGGAATATTTATTTAAGCGCGCCTCGTCACGCCCGCCCTTTATTACCTTGAATGCGGAAATTAAAAGGAAATATTCCTCTAACGCAATTCGCTTTGCACCCTCGCGCACGTCCTCCGCCGTTTGGGGGCAATGGACTTTGTCATACGCTTCGTAAAGGGGCATTAACGAGTATTTTTGCGCGATTGGGGCGGGGATATGGCTGGATAAGCGCACTTTTTTAAGCGCCTGACGGATTGCCGTGCGCACCACTCCCTGCGTTAAACTGCCCGAAAGCGAATAAACGGGGATTATACCTTTAAGGTTAGAATTTTTGTCTGCGCGCTCGAAAGTGGGGTTGACCATTTGGCAACCGAAGCCGTAGCGGTTTTGCACCCTGCCGTAAAAAAGGTAAGAGCCGCTGCGGAGCTTTTCGGCAACGTAAGGCTGATTGAACCAGATTGCGGTGAACACGCTTTGCCCCTGCGCGCAGTAAGCTTTTACAAACGGGCGGCGGGCGTAGCGGTTGACTTCAACGTTCATAACTTCCGCCGCGGTGAGTATGTAATCGTTGTGGTAGGCGTCCTTTAAAAGCGTGACGTGCCGCAAATCGAGATAGTCGCGCGGGAAGTGGCGGACGAGGTCTTCGACCGTATATATATTGAGTTTATTGAAGTCGCGCGCGCGTTTTTCCGACACGAACTTTAAATCGGTTAGCTGCATTTTTTGCCTATAATTTAAGGGAGGCGCTTACCTCCCTTTATAATTTTTGATTAGATTCTTCGGCAAGCCTCAGAATGACAACGATAGCGGTTACAATAAAACGCAGAGATGCGAGCAAGACAAGGAAAACGAGCATTTTCAAGGGGAGTTTACTAAGCGTAAATGACCCGAAGAAAAGCGGAGTTTGACAAAGTATTGCGAAGTATATATGCGTTTTACTCTAAACTTACCATGTAATAATACACAGGCTGCCCGCCGAAGTGGAAATCCACGTCGCAGTCGGGATAAAGCTCCGAAAGCTTGCCCGCAAGCGCTTCGGCGTCGGCTTCGGTTACACCCTCGCCGTAATACAAGGTTATCATTTCGTGGTCGTCGTTTTTAAGCGCGTTTACAAGCTTGATTGTCGTTTCGCCAACGTCCGAACCCTTAGCAAGTATACGCTTGTTGTCCAAACCGATTATGTCGCCTTCCTTTAACTTGAAGCCGTTCATGGTCGTTTCGCGCACGGCGCGGGTAACCTGACCTGACGAAACGTTGTCGATTGCGTGGGTCATGTTGGTTTTATTTTCGGGAACTGAAGCTTCGGGGTTGAACGCAAGCGCCGCCGCAAAGCCCTGAGGCACGTTTCTGGTGGGGATTACGTTGATGGTGCGGTTGGTAACCAAGCCCTTTGCCTGCTCCGCCGCCAGAATTACGTTGGAATTGTTGGGGAACACGAAAACGTTAGACGCGTTGATTTTTTGAACGGCGTCGGCAATGTCCTGCGCCGAAGGGTTCATGGTTTGCCCGCCCTTTATTACTCTGTCGCAGAGAAGGTCTTTGAAAATTTCTTCAAGTCCCGAGCCCGCGCAGATTGCAAGCATGCCCATTTCCTTTTTCTCGGCTTCGAGCTTTGCTTTTAAGGCGCGGTTTTCTTCGAGCATATTTTCTATTTTAATTCTGTCAAGCTCGCCAAGCTCCAAGGCGTAAGAAAGCGCTACGCCGGGGGTATTGGTGTGAACGTGGACTTTTACAAGCTCCAAATCGCCGATGCAGATTACGCTGTCGCCGATTTGCATTAATTTTTCCTTTAACTTGTCGATATCGGCAAGGGTTGTCATCTGCTTTAAGTTGATGACGAAAAATTCGGTGCAATACGCAAATTCGATGTCGCCGAGGTCTAAATTTATTATGTCGGAATTGTCGCCGAAGACCTCGTCCTCGGTTTTAACGTTTGCGGAAGCTTCGGTGGGGATATCGCCGAGGACGCTTTCGTCGCCCGAAAGAGCCGCGAGGAAGCCGCGCATAATGGTCATTAATCCCACGCCGCCGCTATCCACCACGCCCGCCTTTTTAAGTACGGGCAAAAGCTCGGGCGTTTTTGCCAAAGCCTCGTCGCCGACTGCGATTACCGCGTTTAAATATTCCACGAAATCCTTATGCTTGCCCGCAAGCTTGCCCGCCGATTCCGCCATTAATCTTACGACGGTTAAAATTGTGCCCTCTTTGGGGGTGGCAACCGCGCCGTAAGCTACCTTTGCGCCCGCTTCGAGCGCTTTTGCAAAGGTGCGCGTATCGAAGCTGTCGTTTACGTTTTTGATAACCGAGCAGATGCCGCGGAAAATCTGCGAGGAAATTACGCCCGAGTTGCCGCGCGCGCCCTTTAACGCGCCCTTGGAAACCGCGTCGCAGATTTCCTGAAAACGGTTTGACGAGCATGCGTTCATCTCTCTTACCGCCGACTGCATTGTGAGCGACATGTTTGTGCCCGTGTCGCCGTCGGGAACGGGAAAGACGTTTAACGCGTCGATTTTGGTTCTGTTTATTTCAAGCATTCTCGCACCGGAGGCAACCATCTTGCGGAATTCGGTGCTGTTGACTGTTTTTTGCATATTGAATTACACCACTTTTTAATTTTAAAATAAAGTATAAAATAACGTAAAAAGTAAAGCCATAAATTTTTTACAGCTTTACCCCTATGATGTTGACGTTGACCGTATCCACAATCATGCCGGTGAAGCGTTCCACTTTGTACTTTACGCCCTCCTTTAAGGACTCGGCTACGGCGTTTATCGAAACTCCGTATTTAATGATTACATTGACGTCTATGAAAATTCTGTCGCCCGAGGTTACGACCTTTACGCCTCTGCCGTCGGGTTGTTTTCTTAAAAGCTCGGAAAGAGAATCGGTAAGCCTGCGCGAAACCGTGTCCACAATGCCGTAACATTCGAGCGCGGCGTTTTTAGCCACCTTTGCGATGGCTTGGTCGGATATTGAAATTTTGCCGTAAACGTTGCTTGTATTGACCGACATTTGCTCTCTCCTTCGTTGACATTTTATATTATTTTTTTTCATTTTGCAACTATTTGCCGCGATTTTAAACAAATTAGTAAATTGCGTTTAAAATTATTTTGGAAAATAAGCAAAAAATTAAAACTTTAAACGCAAATTTGATTGATTTTTTTTGTGCGCCGTGTTATATTGAACAAGGTCGCAATTTATTACGGCTTTATTTTCAGCTTTTAAATCAGCTTAAAAACCGCGGAGGTGTTAATTTATATGTCGAGAGTTTGTAACGTATGCGGAAAGGGTCAGACGACGGGCAACAACGTGAGCCACTCCAAAAGAAGAACGAGAAGAACTTTTAAAGCTAACGTTCAAAAGGTTTCTTATCTTGAAAACGGCAAGCCTGTAACGGGTTACGTTTGCACGAGATGCCTTAAAACCGTTGAAAGAGCGTAAAATTTTATTTTTGTAAACAAAAAATCCGTATGGCAACGTCCATACGGATTTTATTTTGTTATGATTTTTGCGCTCTGTCCAGAACGACAATAATGTTAAATATAATGAACCGTTGCGATTAAAAACGCGTTGTTGTTATACGAGCCGCCGTTAGAAGTGTCGTTGGTTTTGTCAACGGTTAAGTGCTTCCATTGCTCTTCCGTGCCCGAAAAATAAATATCCTTTAGCGCGGCGCAGTTGTGAAAGGCGTGCCCGACGTAAAGCTTTCCGTTGGTGTAATAAAGGGGACCTTCCACTTTTTTTACGGAAGCGGGCAAATACACGCTTTCAAGCTTGGGGCAATAACCGAATGTGCCCGCTTCGATTGCCTCGATGTTCGCGTAAATTTTTGCGGTTTTCAAGCTTTCGCAGGTGTGGAACGCGCCGTAGCCCACGCCCGAAATTTTGCGGGTTACGGGGTTGCCCTCTTCGTCCTTTTTGGGGTTGCCGTCCTCATCTAAAACGGGTTTATAAATATCCGTAACCGACGCGGGAACGGCTATTTCTTCAAGCGCGGTGCCGTAAAATGCAAGCTCGCCTATGGTGGTTATGCCGTCGTGTAAGGCAATTTCAGAAAGAGCGGCGCAATCCTCAAAGCTTCTCGCCCCTATCACTTTAAGCGTTTGGGGGAGCGTTATGGTTGTCAGCGCGGTGCAGCCGAGCATTGCAAGCGGGCCTATTTCCTCGCAATTTGCAGGCAGCCCGACAAACGTAAGTTTTTCGCTTTGAGCCAGCATGCTTTGGGGCAGTTTGGTCATTTTGTTGCCGCTTGCGAACGACGCCGTGGCAAGCAGCGGACTGTTGGCAAACGCCGCAATGCCTATTTCCTCCACCGAGGCGGGAATTGTAAGCGTTGAAATGCCCGTTCCGCGGAAGGCCTGCGCGCCGATTGATTTTAAACCGTTTTCGGCGAAGGTTATTTCCGTTAAATAAGCGCAACCGTTAAAGGCTTTTTCGCCTATTTTGGCAACCGACTTCGGAAGGACGAGTTTTGTAATTCCGCTACCCGCAAAGCCGTTTTCGTCAACTTCGGTTATGGGAAGGTTGTCCGAACCGTAAGTTTCGGGTATTACGAGTTCGCCCGATAAGGCGCGTTTGTAGCCCGTGCAGCTTACCGTATACGTTTGGGTTTCGGGGTTAAGCTCGAAATTTAAGCTTGCGCTGCACCCCGACAAAAACGGAAGACACGCGGCAAGCGCGAAGATTGCCAAAATTATTGCCGCGGTGAACGCGGCGCGTTTTTTCTTTGCCATAGTAAATTTATTATATCACGCGCGCGTGCAAAATGCAACGGTTAATTTAGCCTATTACGTCGGTGAACACGCGGATAAAGTTGCGGAAACACATTTTTTCGAGGGTTGAGCTTTTTACGCCCTTTAAGTTTAAATAATTTAAAAGCGCGGGCATACGGGTGCAATCCTTTAATTCATGATAAGCGGGTATGCCGTCAAAATCGCTGCCGAATGCCAAAACGTCCTCGCCGCCGACGGCTAAAACGCGGGATATATGGCAGTAAACGGCGTCGAACGCGTTAAAAATTTCGCCCTCTTCGCACAAAAAATCTTTGCAGAAATTTATGCCTATAACGCCGCCGCAGTCGGCGATTTTTTTTATTTGAAGGTCGGTTAAGTTACGGCTGACGTTACAGACTTCCGCCGCGTTGGAATGGCTTGCGACAAGCGGGATTTTTCGGTTTTTTAACAAATCGTCCGCTCCGCCGTCGGAAAGGTGCGAAATATCAATTATTATTTTAAGCCTGTCCAGCTCCTCCGCCGCCGCTTTGCCCAAACCGGTTAAGCCGCGCGGGTTGCGCTCTTTAAACTGCGGCAAACCGTCTTTAAATATTAAGTTGGGGCGGGCGAGCGCGTTTTCTTCGTTCCAGACGAGCGAAGCCATGCAAACACCGCGCTCTTTTAAGGCTTGCAATTTGGTTAAATCTTTGCCGATAAAGCCGAGATTTTCAACCGTTAAAATACAGCCCAGCTTTTTATCTCTTTCACACAGCGAAAAGTCCTTTCCGCGGGTCACGGAAAGGACGCTTTTTTTATGTAATTCAAGCATAGGCGCGTAGTAACCGAAATTTTGCGCGGCGGTTTGCTCCGCTTCCTGCGGCGTTTTTGCTTGCGTGAACACGGCAAAGCATTGCGCGAGCGCCCCGCCTTTTTCAAGCTTTTTAAAACTTGTTTGCAGGGTGTTTTCGTTTAAGCTTTCGCCGTTTTTCGTGCACTCGGTTAAAGTATCACAATGTAAATCTATATATTTCATTTGCGGAAAATCAGCCTTAAAAGTTTGCGGATAGGCTTTGGCGGTTTTATGCAGATTACTCTCATTTAATCCCCTCCTCTCTTTATTATATGCGGGGGAGGAAAAATCGGTGAATTATTGCACGGGCAGATTCTTCGGCTGCGCTCAGAATGACAATCAGGTTGTGCTTATATGCGTTTTAAATTTGCGATTGTTGCGGACATATCTGCCGACTTAAACACCGCCGAACCCGCCACAAGCACGTTTGCGCCCGCCGCGCGGATTTGCGCCGCGTTGTCTTCGGTTACGCCGCCGTCGATTTCGATATCCATATCGGGCTTGCCGATTTTTACGGCGTACTCGCGCGCTTTTTTTACTTTTTCGAGAACTTCGGGAATAAATTTCTGCCCGCCGTAACCGGGGAAAACGGACATTAACAGCACCATATCGCACAGCGGAAATACGGAAAATATTTTTTCTACGGGCACGTCGGGGTTGACTACCGCGCCGCACTTTACGCCGTGGGATTTTATGAGTTTAAGCGTTTCTTCGAGATATGTAGGCGAAATTTTTGCGCACGCGCCGTAATGAACGGTTATTATATCCGCGCCCGCTTCGGCAAAGAATTTTATCTGCGTTTTGGGGTGCTCAATCATAAGGTGAACGTCGAGCGGAAGCGTTGTTAAGGGGCGGATATTTTTAACCATTTGCCCGCCGAACGTGATAGGCTCGACAAAGCTGCCGTCCATAACGTCGCAATGGATTAAGTCCGCGCCCACCGCCTGTAATTTTTTGATTGCCTCGCCCATGACGGAAAAATCCGCCGAAAGTATCGAAGGTGCGATTTTTGTTTGCATTTTGTTTATGTCCTTTTGATTTTTTATGAAATGAATTGCGGGAGCGATTACGGCAGCCCTAAAACGCAGAGAAACAAGCAGAACTAGGAAAGCGAGGCTTTTTGACAGGAGTGTACAAGACGTACATGACTGAAAAAAACGCAGCTTGACAAAGTTATGCGCAGTTTATATGCGTTTTAAAAATGAAGCACGTAACTGCCCGCAAGCACCGCCTATATCCACGCCTATCTGCCGCCGCAGCGTTGCCGAAAGCCCGCCCTTTTCCAAAAGCCCCAAAAAGCGGTAAGCCTGCTTTTCGGTTATGGTTTTAAGCTCGCGCTCCTTTACCTCATTCAATCTTATCAGATTTACGTGGCACGGCCTGCCCTTTAACAAATTGATAAGCTCCTCCGCGTGCCGCGCGTCGCAGTTTTCGCCGTCAATTAAGGAATATTCGAAAATATACCTTCTGCCCGTCTTTTCAAAGTAATATTCGCACGCCTTTAAAACTTCGGCAATTGCGTACTTTTTTGCTATCGGCATAGTGCGGGCGCGGCCTTCGTCGGTAGTTTGGTGCAGGGATATGGTTAAATTAACGGGTATTCCCTCATCCGCAAGG
Organism: Clostridia bacterium; assembly: GCA_029059705.1. Lineage (GTDB taxonomy): Bacteria > Bacillota > Clostridia > Christensenellales > Borkfalkiaceae > Coproplasma. The sequence goes on along the minus strand of JAIDVM010000017.1, from coordinate 50,230 downwards.
GCATAAATTTTTGGCACTATTCCGCAGGTGGAAAGCGAGATGTTTCTGGCGGATATGTTTATGCCGTCGGGCGCGGTTACGTTTTTTAAAAAGGAAACCGTGTTGTCGTAATTGTCGAGCGGTTCGCCGCTGCCCATCAAAACCACGTTGGTTACGGCGCGGGTTTTTGCGTTGCCGCCGCAAAGAGCGTTTACCGTTAAAATCTGGCACAAAATTTCGCCCGAGGTTAAATTCCGCACAAGCCCGCCCAATGTGCTGGCGCAAAACTTGCAGCCCATACGGCAGCCGACCTGCGTTGAAACGCATTGTGTGTTGCCGTATTTGTACTTCATCAAAACGCCCTCTATTACGTTTCCGTCCGCAAGCGAAAACAGATATTTTTCGGTGCCGTCCGCCGAAGTGAAGGTTTGGATTATTTTAACCGGTTCATCCTCGTAACTTTCCAAAAGCTTTTGACGGAGTTCGGCGGAAATATTTATTTGAGAAATTTTTTTGCCCAGAGTTAAGCCCGCGTAAAGCTGTTTTGCGCGGAACTTTTTTTCGCCGAGGGAAAGTATTAAATTTTCAAGCTCTTCAAAGCTTAAATCCTGCAATATCTTTTTCATTTAATCAGTTCGCAAAGCGTGTTAAAACATTCTTCCATTGCGGCTTGCGAGGGCATGTGCCCCGAATTTTTAATAATTTTTACGGTTACGTTTTTGTTGTTGCAGCTTTCAGCCGCGGCTTTGACCGCCGAGGTTGAAGTTACTGTATCCGTATCCCCTTGCAAAACGGCGTAAGGGACGGTTATTTTTGAAAAAATTTGCGAATAATCCGCGTTTAAAAGCTCTCGCCAAAGGCTTTGGTTGCCGTTGTAACCGTTTTTTACGACGGCTTTGAAGTCCGCAAAAGAATAGTCGGGGCTTGTTAAAAGTCCTTTTGCTATTTTCCCGACGGGCACGGGCTTTGCATTTTTGTTTGTGTAAGCGTTTGTGTGTTTGTTTAAAAGCTTGTAAAGCGTTTTTAAATTTTTGTCGAGAATTTTATAATCGCAGTTTGTGCCGTCCGAAAAGATTTTTGCGATTTTGCCCTGCACCTTTACTGGCGCGTTGAAAAACGCCGATTTGATTTCGTTGTTGAAAAAGAGGTTTTTGGTTATCTGCCCGTAAACCAACGCGCCGTTCAGTTTTTCGGGAACGCGCGCCGCCGCTTCGAGCGCGAGTATGCTGCCCCAGCTTACACCGAAAAGAAACAGCTTGTTTTGCGGAAACCTCGCCTTGATTTCGGTTATTAAATCAACGGTCATATCAACGAAGTTTTCTATTTTGAAATTATCGCCTATTTTATAATTGTTTGCGCCGCAGCCGAGCTGGTCCCAAAAGACCATTATCGCCTTTTTAGTCCACTCGGGAAAGAGCCCGCGGCAGCCTACGCCGAACGGTACGGGCGAACCGGGGCCGCCATGCAGAGCGATAACGACGGGTAAGTCGCTTTTGTAACCTTCGATTAACACCTTTTGCGGATAGCCGCCGAGGTTTAAAGTGACGAGCTGTGAAATACGGCAGTCGTTTATGTAATTCTTTCTCGCTTTGTTCATGGAGAGCTCCTTAAAGCTTTTTAAACGCGGTTAAATAGAAACCCGCGCCGAGAGATAGGTGCGGCAAAAACTGCAAGCCGTAGTTGGTTTGTCTGTTTTTAAGCGGCGAAACGGGAATTGTCAAAGCATATTCGGGGTGCAATTTTAAAAACGTGCACGCGGCGGTGTCGTTTTCTTCGGGCAGAACCGAGCACGTGGAATAATAGAGCGTGCCGCCCTTTTTAACGTAACGCGAGCAGTTTTCCAAAATTTCGAGCTGGATTTTTTGTAAGCTTAAAATATCCTCTTCCTTTCTGAAAAGCTTTATGTCGGGATTTTCGTTTATAACCCCCGTGCCCGAACACGGCACGTCGCACAAAACCGCGTCGAAAGCGTTTTCGTAAGACGGGTTAAAAACGCGGCTGTCGGCTTGAATTGCAGTTACGTTTTCCGCACCCATTCTTTGCGCATAGGATTTTATTAGTTCAACTCTGTGCGGGTGAAGCTCGCACGCGATTACGCTTTTAAACTTTTTAGACAAAAGCACGGACTTGCCGCCGGGCGCCGCGCACGCGTCTAAAAGCGTTTGACCCGCGGATATGGCGGAACAAATAGCGGTTGAGCCTATGGAACGGAAGGTGTAATCGCCCATGAAAAAGTTTTCGTCGCGGACGAAATTGTCGAAGATGTAAACGTTTTCAAACGGCGTTGTTTTATGCGGCTTGTCCAAATATCTTTCAGCTCCGCGTTTGAACTGCACGCAAATTCCCTGCGAGGGCGCGCACAAAATATCCTTTGCCTCGTTTTTGTAGCTGCGCTTTAATTTTTTGACGAGCCAGGTGGGCGCGGAGCACTCTACGGCAAGCCTTTGGACAGGATTTTCGGGCAAGGACGGCACTTTATACGAGCGCAAAAACGCGTTTATAAAGCCCGCCGCACCCTCTTTGCCGAGTTTTTTTGCCAAAGTGACCGCCTCATCCACCACCATGTAGTTATGCTTTTGCATGAATTCGAGCATAAAAAGCGCGATTTTTAAAATTATTTTTACCGAAGTTTTAGGGGATTTTTCCGCGTTTGCAGAAATTATCCAATCGAGGTATATATCTTTTTCGAGCACGCCGTAGCAAATTTTGACCGTGCGCGACTTGTTCAGCGGTTCCAAAGGCGTTTCCGACAGAGCTTGTTTTAAGAATTTGCCCCCCGCATATACCTTGTTTAACACCATATAGGGGTCGGTTAAGGGGTTATTCAAGTATATCGCCCGCCTTTATCTTTCTGCCGTTTACAAAGTCCGCCGCGCGCATAACCTTTCCGCCCGCGGGCTGAAGCTCGGTTATTAAAACCGCACCGTCGGCGCACTTAACGGCAATGCCGCGTTTGTCCGCAAAAAGCACTTCGCCCTCGTTTCCCTCACCGCTTTCGCAAAGCTTGGCATTTAAAACATTCAAAACCGCGCCGCCGTGAATGCAATAAGCCGCGGGGGACGGACTGAACGCCTTTATAAGCCTTAAAACCTTTTCGGCGGGAGCACCGAAATTTAATTTGCCGTCCTCTTTTTGCACTTTTTTGCAATAGGTTGCGGCGCTTTCTTCCTGCATTAAAAGCTGCGTTTGCCCGCTTTGCAAAAGACTGACCGCTTCCACCGCCGCTTCCGCACCGAGTAGCGACAGCTTTTGCGTGAGTTCGCCGCATGTTAAAGAACCTATTTCGCAACGCTTTACAAGCAGCATATCGCCCGTGTCAAGGGAAAGCTCGGTTTTCATTACCGTTACGCCCGTATGCGTTTCGCCCGCTAATATTGCCGCCTGTATGGGCGACGCGCCGCGGAATTTGGGAAGAAGCGAGGCGTGGATATTCCACACGCCCGAAGGAAAGCAGTTTAAAACCTCGGCGGTTAAAATCTGTCCGTAAGCGCACGTTATCATTATATCCGCGTCAAGACTTTTAAGCGTTTGAACGTTTTCGCGGATTTTTAAAAAATCGTAAACGGGCAACCCCGCTTTAAGCGCAAATTCCTTTACGGGGGTGGGCGTTAAAACGCGTTTTCTGCCCGCGGGTTTATCGGGCTGGGTAACGACGGCGATTACGTTTTTGCCAGTTTTTATTAAATTTTCGAGTGCGGGAACCGCAAATTCGGGAGAACCCGCGAAAACTATTTTCATAAATGCTCCTTTCGCAAAAGTTTTCGCAAATTGGGGCTGCGGGCAAAAAGCGTGGTTTTTACCCGCACCGTTTATTATAAATATTAATTATTCTTCATCTGCCGGCAAATCATAAAGCTCGTCGGCTTTGTCTATATACAAAACTCCGTCAAGGTGGTCAAGCTCGTGGCACACGGCGCGTGCAAAAAAGCCTTCCGCCGTTAATTTATGTTTTTTGCCGAAGCGGTCGTAATACTCCGCCTTTACCTTGGCGGGGCGGGTTACCGTGCCTTGCTTGCCCTTTACGGAAAGGCAGCCTTCGGGGCCGGTTTGCGTTCCCTTTTGCGACAAAATTACGGGATTTATGAGCTCGAAAAAGCCCTCTTCGACGTCTATAACCACAACGCGCAGCCCTACCCCTATTTGCGGTGCGGCAAGCCCCGCGCCGTATTCCGCGCGGACGGTTTCCTTCATGTCGGCCAAAAGCTCGCAAAGAGCGTTATCGAATTTTTTAACGGGTTTGCAAATTTCCCTGAGTACCGGTTCGCCGACCTGACATACAAATCTTTTAGACATAGTTTACTCCTTGTTTTTAAGAAAGGTTTGCGGGGTTTTCCTCGACGTATACGAGGCAGTCGTTTGTTGTGTTTTCAACGGCGGCAGCATAAATTTTTTGCAAAAGCCTGCCGCTTTTAAGCCGCATTAACACCTGATAACGGTGCTTGCCCTGAATTTTTTTTACGGGCGAGTGCATGCGGTTTAAAAAAATGAACTCCTCTTCGTCGGCTTTTTTCAAATCCTCGATTGCAAGCCACGTTGCCTTTAACGCCGCAAGCGCCTTTTCCTCGTCTTCGGAAGTTACCATAACGCGGCAAATAAGCGAATACGGGGGGAACAGCGTTGCCTTTCTCAAATTTATTTCATGGGCAAAAAAACCCGTGTAATCGTAATTTACCGCGTAGCGCAGTATGTAATTTTCGGGGCAATACGTTTGCAAAACCACTTTGCCAGCCTCGCCCGCGCGCCCGCTTCTGCCCGAAACCTGAGTAATTAACTGAAAAGTCCGCTCGCCGCTGCGGTAATCGGAAAATTGCAGGCTCATGTCGGCGTCGAGTATGCCGACTAAGGTAACCGAGGGGAAATCGTGCCCCTTTGCTATCATTTGCGTACCAACCAAAATATCCGCCTCGCGCCGCGCAAAACGGCTTAAAATTTTATAATGTCCGTCCTTGCCCGAAACGGTGTCGTTGTCCATTCGCAAAATTTCAGCCTGCGGGAAAAGCTCTTTTAATTCGGCAACAACCCTTTGCGTGCCCGTGCCGCCGTAACGGATATGCTTGCCGCCGCATTCGGGGCATTCGGTTACCATTCTGTACTTTGTGCCGCAGTAGTGGCATTTTAAGCAGTTTTCCTCGCTGTGGTAAGTTAAGCTTACGTCGCAGTTTTTGCATTTTGCAACATAACCGCAGTCGCGGCAGATTATCTTTTGCGAGTAGCCGCGGCGGTTTAAAAAGATAATAGCCTGATTGCCGCTTTGCAAGGTTGTTTTAAGTTCCTCGCGCAAGGCGAGCGAAAAGGCGGAATTGTTTCCCCTTTTAACTTCCTTTCGCATGTCGGCGATTATTATTTCGGGCAACGGCTTTTTGTTTATTCTGTCGGGCAGGGTAATTAAGTTATACCGCCCTTCTGTTGCCTCGATATAGCTTTCCACCGACGGCGTGGCGCTGCCCAGAACAAGCTTGCAGCCGTTGTATTCGGCGCGCATTTTTGCGATTTCGGTTGTGGAATAGCGCGGGGCGGATTCGGAAACGTAGGAAGAATCGTGCTCCTCGTCCATAATGATTACGCCCAGATTTTCGAGAGGGGCGAATATTGCGCTGCGCGCGCCTATTGCGATTTTTGCCTCGCCCGAGCGCAGCCGCCACCACTCGTCAAACTTTTCGCCCGCGGAAAGCCCGCTGTGCAAAATTGCCGCCTCGCCCTTAAAACGGGCGCGGAGCTGGGCGAGCATTTGCGGAGTCAGCGAAATTTCGGGCACTAAAAAGATTGCCGTTTTGCCCTTTGCTATCTGGTCGGCAATCAGCCTTAAATATATTTCAGTTTTGCCGCTGCCCGTAACGCCGTGAATAAGCTGCACGGTTTTATCCGAGCTTTCCACGCTTTTTATTGCGGCGGTTTGGGCGGGGGTTAAAACCCTTTGTTCTTCTTCACCATGCACACCGTTAAAGGGGGTGCGCACCTTGCGCACCTTTTCGGTTTTAATTGCGCCCTTTTCAATTAACGCGTTTATTGCGCCCCTGCCGAACTCGTTGCAAAGCGCGGTGTAATCGCACTCGCCCTTCTCCGCCAAAAAGTCTAAGGCAAGCCTTTGTTTTTGCGCGTTTTTTGAAATTGGTACGGATATATCGTTTACTTTCGCGATTGTGGAATAAACCTCGCGCACCGTGCCGCGGCGCATTTCGGCGGGTAAAAAAAGACGAAGCGCCGCCGCTTTGGGAACGCGGAAGCGCGAAGAAATGCGCTCCATCAGCGAAAAACATTCGGGGACGAGCGCGGGAAGTTCGTCGAACACCTCAGCAACAGGCTTCACCTTTTCGGGAGGGTACTCTGAAGTTTCGCTTATTCCTATAACGAAGCCGTCGAGCATAGTTCTGCCGAAAGGCACTTTAACCCTGCTGCCCACCGCCAAATTTTCGGGGCAGGAGTATTCGAATATTTTGTCCACCTGAGAGTGGGCGATGTCAACGATTACCTGTGCAAACACGCGGAAAAAGATTAATCCTTAACGCACTTGATTTTGCCTTCGGCAATTTCTTTGCTGGCAACTGCAAGCTCTTTTAAAATTTCGTTGCCCGAAGAGGTTTGTCCAGCGTTTTGTTCTATAATCTGTCTTGCGCGCTTTGAAGCGACAACGCAGAGGCAATAGCGCGAAACGGGTTCGCCCTCGGCGCCTAATTTATCGATGAGTACGTCTACGGGGGGATTGTTAATCATGCTTTAACTCCTTTTTTGAATTGATTATATTTTCGATTTCCGCGACCGCTTTGTCAAGGTCGCCGTTTATTACCGCAAAATCGTAAAAGCCCTTTTTGGACAGCTCGTAATTATAACGCTTTATGCGTTCTTCTATCCTTTCGTCGCTTTCGGTTCCGCGCCCTTTAAGACGGGCGCGAAGCGCGTTTTCGTCGGGCGGCAAAATCATGATAAGCAACGCTTGGGGATAAGCCTTTTTAATTTGTAGCGCGCCGTCAACTTCTATCTCCAAAATGACGTCGTGCGTTTTTAGCTTGTCCTTAACGAAAGCCGCGGGCGTGCCGTAATAATTTCCGAAATGGTTGCTGTATTCCAAAAAGCCGTTTTCTTTAATCAAGCTTTCGAATTTTTCTTTTGAAATGAAAAAGTAGGATTTGCCTTCCTCTTCGCCGACGCGCATATCCCTTGTGGTGCACGACACGGAAAGAGCGTAACCGCCCTTTTGCAAAAGCCTGTTTACGATTGTTCCCTTGCCAACGCCCGAGGGGCCGGAAAGAACTATAAGTTGATTTGACATAAAACACCTGTAATTGCGGGAGCCGTGCCTTACTCTATGTTTTGCACCTGTTCGCGGATTTTTTCTATTTCATTTTTAAGGGCAAGCCCCAAACGTGTTACCTCCAAATCGTTGGACTTGGAGCAAATTGTGTTGGTTTCGCGGTTAAATTCCTGCACCAGAAAGTCGAGCTTTCTGCCCACGAGCGGCTCCTTGCAGATGTCGCGGAACTGCGAAATGTGCGAGTGCAGGCGGGTTAATTCCTCGTCTATGTTGCTTTTGTCGGCAAACAGCGCAACTTCGGTTAAAAGTCTGCCCTCGTCCACTTCAACGTTTTCGAGAACCTTTTTCATACGCGCTTCGAGCTTAACCCTGTAATTTTCGGTAACCGCACCCGCGCGCTTTTCAACGCTCGAAACGAGTTTTTCTATGGTGTCCATGCGGGAAAGCATGTCCTTTTTAAGCTTTTCGCCCTCGACAAGGCGCATAGAGTTCAATTTTTCAAGCGCCGCCGAAAGCGCGCCGTTCAAAGCTGAAATAATTTCGTCGTCGGCGACGGAAACGTCGTCGGTTTTAACCACGTCGGGAAAGCGTAGCACGCCCGAAACGGTTATATCGTCGGCAATATCGGGAAAAAGCGTCTTTATTTTCCGCGCCGCGGCAACGTAAGCCTTTGCCGCGCTTTCATCTAATCTGAGTTCCTTTTCGCGCTCGCGCTTATCGGTAAACGAAATAAAAACGTCGGCGTGTCCGCGGGTTAATTTTTGACGGATTAAAGCGCGTATATTCTCTTCCTGAGCCGAAAGAACGCGCGGACTTTTTACGGTTACGTCCAGATAACGGTTGTTCACCGTCTTTATTTCCACAGTCAATTCAACCCCGCCCTCTTTGCATTCACCTCTGCCGAAGCCCGTCATACTGTACATTGCTTTGCGCCTCCCGTTACAAGCCGAAATTTCTTCTTCTATATTATAACAATAAAATCTGAATATTACAAGCGGAAAAGGGAATTATAAGGCAATAATTTTTGAGCAAAAAGATTCTTCGGCAAGCCTCAGAATGACAGAGGAACAAACTCAATAATGACAAGGGAACAAACTAAAAATCCAGGCGGTCGTCGGCGGTTATGCCCCGCTGGCGGGTGGTTACTATGTGATAATTGCTTTGCGGATTGATTTCGAACAGCGTTTTCCCCTGCGTGGAGGTTGCAATTGCCCCCGATATATCCGCAAAATAAGCCGTTTTGCCCGCGCACATGATAATTGGCACACCGTACAAATAGGCGTAGGCGCGGATTAAAAGGGGCGGAAGGCAATCGCGGATTTCTTCCAAAACCGCAACCACCACGTTGCAGCCGCACATTGCAAGCGATTTAAACGTATCGGGAAACAACAAATCGTTTTCGATGCAAATGCCCACGTTGCAGCCGTTTACGTTATAATACCCAAGCGTGGCGCCGCTTTTATAATTTTCGCAGTCCAGAACGTGGTTCATGTCGGCAATTCCCAAAAGCTTGCCCCTGTCCGAAACGGACACCGACTTGCGCTTTAAGCCGCGGCTAACCGTTTTGCAGCCGCAGATAAGCCCGCACGAAGCGGCTTTTGAAAGGCGGGCGGCTTCTTCGAACTTTTCAGTTTCGCCTTTAAGCTCGCGGCCGTAGTCAACTTCGCCCAGCCCGTAAAAGCCGTAAACGGCCACGTCGCACTCGGGCAGCGTCGATTTATTAGAAACGTTTTCATCGGTTACTACGCAGAACACCATATTTTTATTTTATTTTTAACCGCCGAAAAGTGTTAAAGGCGTTTTAAACGCAAAACCCCGCGCATATAATACGTTAGTAAAAAAGAGGTGGCATCGTGAAAAAGATTTTATGCATTTTACTTTCGCTGTGCGTTGCGGCGGGCGTGGCTTCGCTTACGGCGTGCGGAGAGAACAAAAACAAAAACGCTACCGTTTACGACGTTTTGGCAATTTACGAGCCGGACGAGCGAACGGTTACGGGCACGGTTGATTTAAACTTTTACAACTCGACGGACAACGAACTCAGCGACTTGAAATTCAACCTTTACGGCAACGCGTTCCGCGAGGACGCAACCTACAAACCCGTGTCTAAAACGTACGAAAACAAGGCATATTACGCGGGCAAAAGCTACGGGGCTATGGATATAACGGGCGTTGAAAACTGCGCGGGCTGGACGGTTGGCGGCGAGGATGAAAATATTTTAATAGTAAACTTAACCGAACCCGTTTACCCCGAAGAAAGGGTAAAAGTAACCGTCAGCTACACGCTGACATTGGCGCAGGTAAACCACCGCACGGGCGTAACCCAAAAGACGGTGAATCTGGGCAATTTTTACCCCGTTTTGTGCGCGTATACCCGCGAGGGCTTTATGGAGTGCCCCTACTACTATTGCGGCGACCCGTTCGTTTCGGAATGTGCGAATTATAACGTAACTTTGGATTACCCCACCGAATATGTTGTGGCTTCGAGCGGAAAAACAGTTTCCGAAAGCGAGGCAAACGGCAGAAAAAAGTCCGTTTACAAGCTGGACGACGCAAGGGACTTCGCCTTTGTGCTTTCTAAGGATTTTCAGGTTTTAACCGAAAACGCGGACGGCGTTGAAGTAAAATATTATTACCTTAACGACAACAACGCGCAAACGAGCCTTTCGGCGGCGGTGCAAAGCCTTAAATATTTTTCAGCCACCTTCGGCAAATACGCCTACCCCACCCTTTCGGTGGTGCAAACGGGCTTTTGCTACGGCGGAATGGAATTCCCCGCGCTTACCATGATTGCTGCGGGGCTCGATTCCGACAGCAACGTATACACGATAGTGCATGAAAACGCACACCAATGGTGGTATGCAATGGTTGGCAGCGACCAGATGAACAACGCGTGGCAGGACGAAGGGCTTGCGGAGTATTCCACCCTTATGTTCTTTGAAAACAACCCTACCTACGGCTTTACCCGCACGGGAATTGTCAATTCGGCAACCAACGCTTACCGCGCTTACTTCACCGTTTACAGCCAGCTTAAAGGCGAAGTGAACACGAGCATGACAAGAAATTTAAAGGAATATTCGGGCGAGTTCGAATACAACAACGTAACCTACAACAAAGGGCTTATAATGTTCGACATGCTCAGAAAGTCTGTCGGCGACGAAAAGTTTGTTGCGGGGCTTAAACATTACTTTGAAACAAACCGCGGCAAAATTGCAAGCGCGGACGATTTGTGCGGGTGCTTTATTAAGGGCGGCACCGACCTTGAAGGGTTTTTTAAATCGTTCCTTGAAGGGAAAGTATTGATTTAGTTCACAAATATTTCGCGCTATTCTGCGGCTAAAAACTTTTGCGAGTTTTAGGGCTACCTTCTCACGCGCCGTAAAGAAACGGCGGCGCGTTCGGGCATCGTTCGCGCGCACTAATGCGCTCACTCATCTCGGGCGACAAAACAGCATACCCTACTGTTTTGAGAATTTCGCCCTCGTCCCTCTTTGTGCAATTTTAAGGGCACACTTATTATATAATTGCACAAATTCACCCCGCTCAGGTGCAAGTATGCACAAATTGTGGCTGCGGGCAAAAAATGTGATTTTCACCCGCAACATTAATTATATATAAAATTTAATAAAATTTGGGTATAACCTAAACTTGCTTTTTAAAATATAATAATATATAATTGAATTACAAATTATTTTAAGGAGAGCGTTATGGACGCGTCTGACAGTCGAAAGCGCAATATTTTAAAATAGAGTAATTCCGTACAGAAGCAAAGTTTTGTCATGCACGGAATTATTCCGTGCATTTTTTTATGCAAAAAATTGCGGATTTTTGCGCCAAACGGTTAAACGACAAAATTTTGAGGTGTACCGATGGTTAATTTTTTTGTAACCGCCGCAAGCGGCGGGCTTGAAAAAGCCGAATTGTTTAAAAACAAGTGCTGGGTTGACATGGTCAACCCCACCGACGACGAGTGCGAGGACGTTTCCGCCGTTTCAGGCGTGCCCGAGTACATGATTAAAGCCGCGCTCGATGAGGAAGAACGCGCGCGTGCGGACTTTGACGACGGGTGCAGTATGTTCATTCTGGACTGCCCCATTATTGAAGAAACGGCAACGGGCGACAGCTATACCACCCTGCCGCTTGCCGTAATTTATAACGAAAAGTGCATTATAACCGTTTGCTTAAAGGGCAATAACGTTTTAAAAGACTTTATCGTGGGCAGAGAAATAATTTTTTGCGACAAGCCCGTCCAGTTTGCGCTTAAATTCATGATGGGCAACGTTAAAAGATTTTTGTATTGCCTTAAACAGATTGACCGCAAAAACCACCGCATTCAGAACGAGGTGGACAAAACGATGAAAAACGAGGAAATAATTCAGCTTTTGGATTTACAGAACTCACTCGTTTACTTTTCCACTTCTTTAAACTCGAACGAGCGCGTGCACGAAAAGTTTTGCAAGGTTTCGCAGGTTGCGGCTACGCAGGAATACCTTGATTTTTACGAGGACGTTGCAATCGAAAACAAGCAGGCTATCGAAACCTGTAACATTTATAAAAACATTTTAAGCGTAACCATGGACGCGTACGGTTCGATAATTTCGAACAACGCCAACGATTCCATGAAAAAGCTTACTATAATAACGATTTTGCTGGCTTTACCCACGTTGATTGCCGGACTTTGGGGCATGAATATGCCCGTGCCCTTTCAGCAGGGAGTTAAGTTCGGCGAGACTATATGGTTTTGGGTAGTTGCCGGAGTTTCGCTTGCCGTAACCGCAGTAATTGCCGTAATTCTTTTTAAGGGCAATTCCATGCGCAAGGCTAAAAACACAAAAAAGAAGAAAAAAGAAAAGAAAACGCGACGGAGATAATTGATGCCGCTTTTACAGTATTATTGCGAAAACTGCAAAAAGAACTTTGACGAGCTTGTTAAAAGGTTTGACGACACCGTTTATTGTCCCGATTGCAAAAAGGCTGCAAAGCGCGCCTATTGCGGGGAAATGTATTCGGCAACGGGGAAATCCGCAAAAAAGTGCGGCGGCAACTGCAAAACGTGCGGGGGCTGCAAATGAACATTTTAAAGTACGCCGAAAACAAGCGCGAACGCTTTGAAAAAAGCCCTTTAAACCGCGTGGACGCAATTATTTTAAGCTGGCTTTCCTACTACACCTTCCCCGATTATCTTAAAGGCAAAAAAAGCGTTTATTTAAAAGACTTTGAAAAATACGGACTTTTGCCCGACAAAGAAATGTATGCCGAAGCTTTTGCCCCCAAAAAGAGCAAAAAGCTTTTTAACCTTTTAAAGGACAACCCCCGCTTTAAAAACGTAAGATTTTACGATTTTAAAGAAGAGCGCGACGAAAAAAAGGAAGAACAGTTTGCCGCTGTTTGCATAAGAATAAGCAAGGATAAATACTTTTTGTCCTTCCGCGGCACCGACCCGTCGTTTACGGGCTGGAAAGAGGATTTTAACCTTGCGTGCTGCTACCCCATTCCCTCGCAGCTTGCGGCAAAGGAATATCTGAAAGCCGAAATGCAAAAATTCCCTGACGGAGAATTTTATGCGGGCGGACACTCAAAGGGCGGAAACGTTGCAACCTACGCCGCGGTTTACGCCGGTAAAGAGCGCCAAAAGAGAATTTTAAACGTGTTTAACTTTGACGGCCCCGGCTTTATTAACGACGTTTATTCGGAAGACGGCTACGAAAACATTGCCGAAAAGGTAATAAAAATAGTTCCGCAATCGTCTTTTATAGGCATGCTGTTTGAAACGGGCGAAAACTACTCGATAATAAAAAGCCGCAATTTATACCTTTTACAGCACGACCCCTTTTCGTGGGAGCTGAAAGGCGACGACTTTTGTTATTTAAAGGACAGGTCTAAATTTTCGATTAAGCTTGAACAAACGGTAAACAGTTGGTTTGCCGAAATCCCCATTGAAGAGCGCGAAAGGCTGGTTGATTTAGCTTACAGCGCGCTTACCGCCTGGGGAATGAGGGATATAAACGAGTTCAACAAAAACCTTTACAAGCTCATTCCCGCAATATATAAAAAATATAAAGACCTTGAAGCGGGCGACAAAAATTTCTTTGACGAAAAAATGGCTAGATTGAAACAGATTTTCGACAACCCGCAGGCATAAAACCAATTTAACCGCATTTAAAACGCTTTCTTTTACGGAGGGCGTTTTTTTGCGGATTTTTTTAATTCCGAAAGTATAAACGCGCTGTTTGGCGGCAATAAAGAGTTTGTGAGTTTTTTAAAGGAAGCGGTTTTATGAATTTCATTCGCGCGGCAAAACTTGGAATTTTGCTTTCGCTTGCATGCGTAATATTCGCCGCGGTGGCGATATCGCCCAAAAGACTTTGCTTTGACGGCGGTAAAAATTACACCTTTTTTTGCGGGACAAGCTCGGCGGACTGCCACGAGATTACCGTAAGCGGAAAGGACGCAAAAAGCGTTAAGCTTGCGCTTTTAAACGTTTGCGGCGAGGCAACCGTTTATGAAAACGCGAGCGCGGAGCAGATTATTAAAAAATTAAACGCTAAGGTTATCGCAAAGGAAGAGCTTTGCGGCAGCGTTAATTATTACTGCAAGGCAAACCTGCCCTATGCGGTTGAGCTTTACGGAACAGAAATTAATTTGCACGTTTCCGAAAAGAACGGCAGCGTTAAAGTGGGTTCGCCGATTATTTTCGGCGGATATTGAATAAACGGCCGAAACTTTGTCAAGAAATTATTTAAAGGAGTTAAAATAAAATGAAAAACCAAGAAAAAAACGTTTCTACTAAGAAGAAAATTTTGACTTATTACCTCATTCTCGCGGCGAGCCTTTTGGTTATTGCCGCAATCACCGTCGGCGTTATTTTCGCAGTGCGCGGAAACGACTTCCAAATTGACAACAAACCCGGAACTTCGGACGACGAAAACAAACCGGGCAATCCCGACGACAACAAACCCGACGATAAAGACCCCGACGCCGACAAGCCCGCTTCCTCCACTTACGAATTTATTTTCCCCGTGGAAAATGCGGACGTGACCAACGGGCAGGCATTCGGCTATGACAAAACGATGGACTGGTATGCCGTTCACGACGGCACGGACTTTGCCGCGGCTGCCGGCACCAAGGTTGTTGCTGCGGTTGACGGAACCATAACCGAAATTGCAACGAGCGACGTCTTTTACGGCGCGTATATAACGATTGAGCACGCCAACGGCGTTAAAACCGTTTATAAGTTTATCGAGCCCGCCGAAAATCTTAAACGCGGCGACAAGGTGAACCGCGGACAGACCATTGGCACGGTTGCGGCGGCAGCAGGCATAGAAAACGCCGACGGCGCGCACCTGCACTTTGAGGTTTACAAAAACGGAGTGCTTGCCGACCTGGACGAATATCTTGACGTAAACGAAAAATAAAACACACATACCCCTACCTTTTTAAAGGGTTGCCGCCGTCGAACAAGTTCAACGGCGGCAACCTGTTTTTATTGTTATTTTATGTAAATAATTTACACTTAAATTTTCATTTTGTTATTTATTATCAGTACAATTTTACTCATTTTTGCGTGAATTAACAAAAATAATCGTATTTAACATAAGATAGTGTTATAAACTTACAAAAATGAGATTTTAGAAATTTTTATAAATGTTATTGACTGACAAAAATTTTAGTGCTATACTGCAAGCGAAATTTGAAAAACGACTTCACAAGGAGGTAATAATATGATTTACGAGGAGATTAAGAATTGGGACGAAGACGTTGAAAGTTACGGCGTTTCCCCCCTCTCTTACGTTGCGTTGAACTGCGCGAGATAAAAATAACGAAGACAAGAAAAAGAAATAAATATTTTTAAAATAGGAGAGAAAATTATGTTCTTTTTTGAGAACGAAGACGAAAACGAAGAAAAAAAGATAGATTTCTTAACCGCATTTGCTTTATACAACATGATGCACCGTTAACGATTTTAAATTAAACAAAACAAGCGCGGCAGAGCCTTTCGGCTCCGCCGCGCTTTTAAATCAGGCGTTTTAATTATCCGTTTTTTTAAGCATTTCGGCGGTTAAGCTCGAATAATTTATAACCGCGTAATTTTCCATTCCGCTTATTGGCGAAAGAAAATAATCGGTTAAACACTTTAATTTAACCCCCCGCCTTTCAGCCTCTTTTTTTATGTTTTCATCGCCGCCCGCCGCAGAAAAGCGCGCCAGAACGTGCAGCCCGCTGCCCGTATCCGCAACCTCGCACCCTTCCGCGTTTGCAAGGGCAGCCAAAAGCAACCTTCTAACCTCGCGGTAGTGGTTTTTTAGGCGCGAAAGGTGACGCTCGAAGTGCCCGCCGTCAAGCATTGCCGCAAGCGTTTTTTGCTCGAACAACGGCACTATGCTTGCGCTCGATTTAAACACGCTTTTATATTTTTGCGCAAGCCGCGGCGGCAACACCATATAGCCCATACGCATAGAGGGCGCAAGGCTTTTTGAAAAGGTATTCATATAAATTACCCTTTCTGGGCAAAGACTGAACATGCTTTGCAGCGGCTTGCCCGTTAAGCGGAACTCGCTGTCGTAATCGTCCTCGATTATTATTTTGCCGCCGTCCGCAGCCCACTCAATCATGCGCGTGCGCTCGGAAACGGGCATAACCGCGCCCGTGGGGAACTGGTGCGCGGGCGAAACGTGCGCAACGGTTGCGCTGCTGTTTTGCAGCTTGTTAATATCCATGCCGCGGCTTTTTACGGGTATCGGCACCCACTTTGCGCCGTTTAAAGCGTAAGTTGAAGAAATTCTGCCGTAACCGGGGTTTTCAACTGCGAAAACGTTGTCACGCCCCAAAAGCTGGACTATTACGCCGTAAAGGTGTTCGGCGCCGCCGCCTATGACTATGTTTTCGGGGTCGCAGTCTATGCCGCGGTTGCGGTATAGCTCGCTTGCAATTGCCGTGCGCAGCCCCTTGTCGCCGTTGCAGGGCACGCGCTCCAAAAGATGTTCGCCGCAATCGGCAAGCACGCCGCGCATTAACCTTGCCCACACCGAAAAAGGAAACAAATTGACGGGAGCGGAACCGCGCGTAAGGTCGATTTGCGGTTGAGTTGCGTCGGTTTTTTCGGCTTGCGGAGCGTCCGCGCTTTCTTTTTGTAAAACGCGCGAAGCGGGCTTGGCGGCGGAATAATCGGTTACTGCCTCCACAAAGTAGCCGCTGCGCTCCTTAGAGCGGATATAGCCTTCGGCAAGAAGCTGGTCGTAGGCGAGCTGAACGGTTATTACGCTTACGCCCAACTCCGCGGCAAGCGCGCGCTTGGAAGGAAGGCGGTCGCCCTCTTTTAACTTGCCGCGAAGAATATCCGCGCGGATTTCCCCGTATAAAGTATAATATTTGTTTTTGTCGCCTACGGAATACATTTTAACCTTTGCCTCATCTGACCCTTCCCCGCACGCAGAGAATGTTATATTTTGGTATTAACAAATTTAATTAATTTGGTTATTTTAATAATACCATAACGAGCATATAATAGTCAACTGTAAGGAGTTGAGGTTATGAATAAAAAGTTTTTGTTCACCACAAAATGGATTGCATATACGGCGCTGTTGACGGCGCTTGTGGTGGCGATGGGCTATGTGCCGGGAATTCCCGTGCTGGACGGAAAAATTTACTGGTGCGATTTTGCGATTTTTACAGCGGCGTACCTTGTCGACCCCATAAGCGCGACGATAGTCGGCGGCGTGGGCACTACGTTTTTCGACCTTTTCGGCATAAACGGAACGGCTTACAACGCTATTCCCTCGCTGTTAATACACGGCTTGCAGGGCGCGGTTGCCTCGGGCACGTTCATACTTTTAAAAAGGTTTTTCCTCAAATCGGAAAGCGCAAAAAAAGAAGCGGTTTTGGCGGTTATTTCAAGCATATTGCCCGCCCTGATAGTAATTTTGGGATATTTTTTAAAGAGAATTTACTGGGAGGGGCGGCTGCCCGAAGCAGCGCTTTTAAAGATGCCGGCAAACGTTTTGCAGGAAGTTATCGGCATTGCCGTCGCGGTTGTAATCTGCTATGTTAGCGGACTTAAAAAGCAACTTAAAAAGGCGCATCTTTTGCCCGACTTTACGGGGGAAATGATAAAGAACAAAGCGCCACAAACCGAACCCGAAACGACGTTAAGCGAATGATATTAACGGGTTTAACATAAAAATTAAAGCCGCCAGCGGAAAAATCCGCGGGCGGCTTTATTATAAAATTAATTAAATTTTTTCGGCTATCTTTTTTAAAAAATCTTCGGTTGAAAGCTTTTGCGCTTTAACGGTTTTACTTTCAAACAGCGGAATAAGGTCGCCCGTCATAAAGCCCGCCTCTATCGTTTCTATTGCCGCACGCTCCAACTTTTCGGCAAAACCTACAAGCGACAAATTGCCGTCGAGTTCGCCGCGCTTTTTTAAAGCGCCCGTCCAGGCAAACAGCGTTGCAACGGAATTTGTGGAAGTTTCCTCACCGTTTAAATATTTGTAATAGTGCCGCGTTACGGTGCCGTGCGCCGCCTCGAATTCGTAAACGCCGTAGGGCGAAACCAAAACCGAAGTCATCATGCCTAGCGACCCGTAGGCGGTTGCCACCATGTCGCTCATTACGTCGCCGTCGTAGTTTTTGCACACCCACAAAAAGCCGCCGCTGCTGCGCACAGCGCGCGCGACTACGTCGTCGATAAGCGTGTAAAGATAATAAAGCCCGCGCTTTTCGAACTCGGCTTTGAAATCCTTTTCGTACACCTCTTCGAAGATATCCTTAAAGCGGTGGTCGTAGGTTTTTGATATGGTGTCCTTTGCGCCGAACCAAACGGGCAGATTTTGCGAAAGCGCGTAAGAAAAACAGCTCTTTGCAAAGCTTTCGATAGACTTGTTCGTGTTGTGCACGCCCTGACAAACCCCGCCGCCCTCGCCGAAGGTATGAATTAATTTGCGGCGAAGCTCGTTGCCGTTTTTGTCGGTTATTACAATAAAAGCGCTTTCGCCGGCGTTTGCCGCGTCCTCAATGCAGTTATAAACATCGCCGTACGCGTGGCGGGCTATCGTTATGGGTTTTGCCCAGCCCTGAACGTAAGACTTTATGCCTTTTGCCAAAATGGGTGCGCGGAACACGGTGCCGTCCAGAATGCGGCGTATCGTGCCGTTGGGGCTTTTCCACATCTCTTTTAAATTATATTCTTCCACCCTTTGGCGGTTGGGCGTTATCGTTGCGCACTTAACCGCAACCCCCAGCCGCTTTGTGGCAAGCGCGGCTTGTTCGGTTACTTTGTCGCACGTTTCGTTGCGGTTTACAAGCCCCAAATCGTAATATTCGGTTTTAAGGTCTACGTACGGTTTAATTAAAATCTCTTTTATAAGCCGCCACACGACGCGGGTCATTTCGTCCCCGTCCATTTCGACAAGGGGCGTTGACATCTGTATTTTTTCCATGGGTATATTATAGCTTATTTGTGCGGCAGTTTACAAGCGTTTGAGGGAACGTTGGCGAGAATGCCCGTTTTTATCAGTTTTTTTGATTGAACCGCGTCAAAGTCCGTTTGAGCTTGTTTTATTACCTGCGAGAGCACGCGGTAAAAATCCTTAAACCCGCCCGACAAAAGATAATAGGAAAGCGAACCGGGAACGGTGTTTACCTCGCTTAAATAAATTTCGCCGCCGCTTAAAATAAAGTCGAAGCGCACTATGCCGCGCATGTTTAAATTTTTATATACTTTTTGCGTGATTTGCTTTATTGCCCCCGATATATCCGCGGGCAAATCGGCGGGAAGCACGCTTTTTCCTCCGCCCGTATACTTATCCTCGAAGCTCAAAACGTCGCTTTGGGTTATAGCCTCTTCGCACTCGGAAGTGATAACTTCGCCGTCGTAATAATATGCGGCGCAATTGATTTCGCGGCGGTTTTGCAGGTATTCCTCCAAAATGACCGCACCGTCGTACAAAAGCCCGCACTCCACCGCGTTTTTAAGCTCTTCCTCGTTTTCCGCCTTTTCAACGCCTATGCTCGAACCGAGGGTTACGGGCTTTACTATCAGCGGAAAATTAGGGATATTCGGGCACGTTTCAAGCTCTTTCATGCTTTTTAAGTAGGCGAACTCGGCGGTTTTTATTTCAAGCGATTTTAAAATAAGCTTTGTTAAATACTTATCGATAAACGCCGAGCTTTCAAAAACTTGCGCGCTCGCAAGCGGAATTTTTGCAATTTGGCACAGCCCCGAAACGCCGCCGCCTTCGCCGAAGCCGCCGTGACAGCAGTTTAACGCCGCGTCCACCTTTATAAACTTTTTTATTCTGCCCCTTGCGTTTAAAACGTAAACGCCGCCGTCGGCAATTACCGCACGGGGGGCTTTTTTGTAGCCGTCGTCCTTGAATACGGCAATTTCTTTAAGGCTTTGCCCCGCATATATGTTTGAGTTTTGCGATAAGTAAACGGGAATAACGCTTTCGCCGCCGCTTTCGAGCACGTTTGCCGCCATTGTGCCGGTTATTACCGAAATTTCGTTTTCGTTGGAATTGCCGCCGAAAATTACGGCTATTGTTTTTGACATAAAAAAATTACCTCCGCCTTTTTATTTCAGCTTTGGTAATTTAAAATTTTATCGGGAGTTTCTTCGCAACGCTCAGAATGACAAGTGCGGGAGCGATGCTTCCCGCGGTTTAGAAACAAGCAAGACGAGGCGCGGCGCGGATTTGCGAGGGCGCATACACAGAAGTATGCAACCAAGTAAAACGCAAACCGCAACAACGTATTGCGAAGTTTATAAACCGTGCCGTAATAATATGCGCTTTAATAAATATCGGGCAAGTCGTTTAAAAACAAAACCGTATCGCCCGCGGCTAAAATACCCTTCAACTCATTTTGCGCAGCGTTAAGGCTGGGCACTACTTTTAATTTTTGCGCGTCGCCGCCGTTTGAAAGATAGCCTTCCTTTACGGGTGCGATTAAAGTGTCGCCCACTAAAATTACAAAATCAAGCCCCGTAAGCTTTCCGCCCAAAGCGCGGTTTTCCTCTTCCTCTAAAATTCCAAGCTCCACAAGCCCCGGCGTTACGCAAATTTTTCTGCCTTTAAAGTTTTTTAAAACCTCCAAAGCCGCCGCCGCGCCCTTTACGTTGGAGTTGTAGCCGTCGTCGAGGATATTCACCTCGCCCGATTTTATAAGCTGCAACCTGTGCTCGATAAAGTCAAGCTCTTCAACGGCGCACTTTATTTCTTCAAGGCTCATACCTAATTTAAAGGCAACCGCCGCCGCAAGCGCGATATTTTGCGCGCAATGTCTGCCCAAAAGCTTTGTTTTAACGCTCTCGGTTTTGCCGCCCAAAGTCAAATCGAAAGAAGTCCCCTCGCAGCCGCACAAAATATTGCTTACGCAGTCCGCGGGGCTGACGCGGCAAGGCGAAGACGCAAACAGTTCAAAGCAGTCCTCCGCAATTACCGCCTCTTCCTTGGTATAAGCCAAAATTTCGCTCTTTGCCTTAACAACGTTTTCAATGGTGCCAAAGCTTTCGAGGTGCTGCGGGCAAATGCCGCTTATTATCGAATAGTCCGGCGGGCAGATTTGGCACAGCTCCTCTATGTCGCCGAGGTGCCGCGCGCCCATTTCCGCCACGAAAATATCAAAATCGTTAAGGTCGTTGTCGTTTATCGCCAGCGCAAGCCCAAGCGGGGTGTTGTGAGAGCGGGGCGTTGACAGCACGCGGAATTTTTTTGAAAGGATTTGCGCAAGAATTTGCTTTGTTGAGGTTTTGCCATAACTGCCCGTTATGCCCACCACCTTTACGGGGTTGGCTTTCAACTTTTCCCTTGCCGCCTTAACATATTTTTTGTTGTGCGGAACTTCGTAAATTTTTGCGCACAGATTTGCGAACGCCGCTAAGGGAATCATTAAAAGCGGGAACAGCGACAGCGGAACGTATCTTAATAAATTAAAGAATCTGTTGCCCCACACCGCGTCGGCAAAGTTCAGCAAAACTATTGCAAGGTACGCGAGCACGGCGATTATGAAAATTAAAATTATATATAACCGTTTAAACCGCGGCGTTGCAACCACGGGCGTTTTTAACGCAACTCTGTTGTCCGCCCACGTATAAACTATTAAAAAGATTATATACGAGGAACAGCCGATTATCGCCGCCCACTCGTTTACGAACGCGAACAAAAACGAAATGCCCGCCGAAGACATTAAAAGAAGAAGCGTTAAAAGCGAGTGCCGCGTAAAAACGAGGTTATTTTTTTTGCGCGCCCAGCCAAAGAATTTTTTGCCGCTGTAACCGCACGACTGCAAAATGCCCAACAGCTTATAAAAGCACGGCGCAAACAGCGCGGTGAAAATAACCGCCGCAAGCACGCACTCTATTGTTTTTGGAACGGAAATGAATATGCCCATTTTTACTCCGATAAAAATTGCGAAATGATTGTATTGAACGTGTTTGGATATTCCGAAAAGGCGAAGTGCCCGCCATCGGTAATAATAAGCTTGCTGTCCTTTATCAGCCGCGCAAAGGTTTCGCCCTCTTCGGCGGCGGGTGTAACCGTATCCTCCCTGCCGTAAACCAAAAGGGTTTTATTTGAAATTTTCGCGGCGAATTCCTTTAAGTCTTCGTTGACTATTTTTTTGTAGCTTTCCTTCATAACGGGTGAAAGCTTTTTATATTCTTCGCTGCCGAAGTGTTTTTCGGCATATCGCGGAAATATCTTTTTTATCATGCGGTAACGTTTTACCCGCCTTATATATTGCGGCGAACGCGGTTTAACAAGCCCCGCGCCGCCAGTTATTATCAGCTTTTCGCAAAGGTTAGGGTTTTGGGCTAACAGCTTGATTGCAACCCTCGCGCCGAACGAGTGCGCGATTATATGCGGTTTATCAAGCCCCGCCGCCAAAATGAATTTTTTAAGCCATTCCGCGTAATCGCCCACGCCCCAAGCTCCGTCGGGGGCTTCGCTTGCCCCGAACGCGGGGAAGTCCACCGCAGTTACCGTGTAATTCTTTTCGAGAAAATTTATCTGATAGTAAAAGCTTTCCTTTTTCGAGCCGTAGCCGTGCAAAAGCAAAACGTCTTTGCCCGCGCCCCGCCTTAAAAAGGACACAAATTTACCGTCTAATAAAATTTTTATAGCTCCTTTACCATGACGAGTCCGTCCTCGCCGTCGGAATAATAGCGCGTGCGCGCGTAAACGCCCTTAAAGCCGTTTTTAAGATAAAGCTTCATTGCGTTTGAATTTGAAACGCGCACCTCTAAAAAAACCTTTTTTGCGCCGCCCTTTTTCGCGGCTTTTATAAGCTCTTTTAAAATTTTCGTACCTACTCCGCCGCCGCGGTAAGCCTCGGTTACGGCAATGTTGTCTATGTCCGCGCTGTCTGCGGTTACGGTTATTCCACCGTAGCCTATAATTTCGCCGCCGTCCTCGCAGAGTACGCCGTAAAAGCTTTCGCTTTGAAAGCTGGAAACGAGCATCTGATAGCTCCACGGCTCCTTGGGGAAGCACTCTTTTTCCATTTCCGAAATTTTAAGAATATCCTTAAATTCCCACTTTCTTATCTGCAAGCCTTGCCTCCTCCGCCTGACTCTTTCTTATATACAGCGCGGAAATATCGTCCGTCAAACGATTAATACTCGCGCATATTGCGGGGTATAAGCCGTTTTTTATATCGGTTTTGCAATAATTGTCCAAGGGCAAATCCTCAAAGCCGTAAAGGGGCGCGTTTAACGCTTTAACCTCTTCCCCGCTTAAATACGCGGGAGCAAAGGTTACGTTTTTATCCTTATCGTAGCCGCAAACGTAATAGTGCCCGTGCGCCGCGTCTATCACCGCAAAAAAGCTTTCGCTTGTAACATTGTATGCAACGAGGTCGAATGCGGTTACGCCCAAAAGCGGTTTGTTTGCCGCAAGCGCAAATCCCTTAGCCGTTGCAATGCCAATCCTTATGCCCGTGAACGACCCCGGCCCCGTCACCGCCGCAAAAAATCCGCACTCCCGCGGGGTTAAACTAACTTCGTTTAAAGCTTTTTCTATTTCGCCCATAAGCTCGGTAGAGTGGCGCATGGCGCAGTCGGGAATAAACCTGAGCGCAACCTTTCCGCCCTTTTGGGCAAGCACGGTTAAATGCTTGGAGGACGTGTCTATCGCAAGAAAATCAGTCATAAATAATTTTGCGTTTGCCCTCCCCGAGTTTTTGGATTGTAACCGTTTTAAAGCTTTCGGGCAGAACGCTTTTAATGTTTTCAGCCCATTCTATCACGCAAATACCGTCGGCATAAAAATAATCGCACAGCCCCAAGGCTTCGGCTTGCTCGCCGCAGGTTAAGCGGTAGCAGTCGAAGTGATAAAGCTTGCCGTCGTAATCGTTCATATACGCGTAAGTGGGGCTTAAAACATCGCAGGTTACGCCAAGTCCTTTGGCAACACCCTTGCAAAAAACCGTTTTACCCGCGCCCATTTCGCCATTTAAAACCACAACGTCGCCGCGTTTTAAGTTTTTGGAATACTCCCCGCCGAACTTTAAAGTTTCTTCGGGCGAGCAAGAAACAAATTCCGCCATAATAACAAGGCTATTTTAGCACACCGTCGCAACTTTTACAAGCGTTTTAATATAAAATCAGGCGCCGCGGTATAAACCGCGGCGCGACAAAATTAACGTATTACTTTTTTAAATTTTCTTAAAGTCGGTACGCGACTGCAACACGTAAGCGCCCGTGTTTTTTTCAACGCCGCCGCGCTCGTATTTAAAGCTTATGCTGTCGCCGGGGCGCATCGTCAAAATCAGGTCGGAAATAGCGAAAGTGCGGTATATCTGCCACTCTTTGCCGTTAATCGAAAGGCTTTTTATAAGGTCGCCGCTTGCAAGCCCCAGCCTTTCGGCAATGGAATTTGCGGTTACTTCCCTTAAAACCACGTTCTCTTTAATCTTGCCGTAGCCTAACGCCGCGTCGTAAACGTAGCGCGAATTTTCGGCAATTACCGTAACGCCCAAAGTGATTATATGCACGCCGTTTTCAAAGCCTTCCGCGCCGAAATAATACAAAATGTTTTCAACGGTGCCCGTAACTATGTCAAGCGGGATTGCGTAATTAATGTTCTGGTCTTCGCTGTCGCCCGCGTTGCAAATGCCTATCAGCTCGCCCTTAGCGTTAAACAGTCCGCCGCCCGAGTTGCCGCCGTAAAGCGCGGTGTCCATTCTTATCGAGCGGTAAGCGCGCTTTGTGTCGTCTATCGAAAGGGTTATATACTCGTTGTCAACGCTTACTATGCCCTTGGTTACGCTCATGCCCTCGTTTTCGGGATTACCTATCGCAATGGCGGTTTCACCCACATAATAATCGCTTGCAAGCTCGATTTTCTTTATGTCGGGGTTGATTTCTTTTAGTTCCGAAGTTTTAGCGCGGAGCACGGCCAAATCCTTTTCGATAGAGCCGCCGATATATTCGCAGCTAACTCCGTAGTCGCCGTAATCGTAAACCAGACAGCCGTTTTCGTCCGTTTCGTAAATTGGATTGCCGTAGACGTCCGTTCTGCCCGTATCCTTTTCTATGGGCGCGTCCTCGCTGCCGTAAAGATAACAATAAACCTTTCGCGCCGTCATGCCACCGTTAAGCTCACCGTCGGCCTTCTTGTCGTATATTACGTGATAGTTGGTTACTATATAGGTGTAGCCCGCCGCGTCCGCGTCAATATCCCAAATAACCGCCGAGCCTGTGTAAATTGCGGTTTTTGAAACCTTGCGGGTTTGGTTAAAGCCCACGTAATGAATGGAGCTTTCCACAAACTCGGTATAAAGCTTCATCGTGGAATTAAGGCATTGCGCCACGGAAGCCGAACCGTCGTCGGTTACCGTAAGATACTTTTCAAGAAACTCGGCGTAGGTTATGTTCTCGTCGCCCGTCTGCTTTTTATATTCCTCGTAAAGGTCGGCTGCGGTTACGTCCTTGCCGTCCGCCCCCGCCTGACCGTTTGCGCCGTCCTTGCCGTTGTTTACTTTAATTTCGTAACTCGTGCCGTCGGAATAATAAACGGTGAAAGAATCCTGCTGTCCGTTCGGCGGGTTTTGCACTATCGAAGTAACGTAGGGCGCGCCGCCGCAGCCGGCAAACGCAAAGGCGATTGCAAGCGTAAAAGCCGCAAGCATTGCAGTTAATACTTTAAAAGGTTTTTTCATTGATTTTTACCACTTCTTTTTGATTTTCTTTGATTATTGTAACATGTAAACCGCGGTAATTCAATAAAAAAATTGTGAAAAGTAAGTTATATTTTTTTCAAAAACAGGCAATACGGACGCTAATTTAAACGCTTTTCTTCCTTTTTAAGCCGCTGAATTTTTCGTTCGTAAGCTTAATGAGCTTAGAAAGCGGTTTGTAAATCAAAAGAGTTACGGCGGCGAGAGCAACGGTTTTTATAAGGTTGAAAAGCATTGCCCAGTACCACACCTTTAAAAACATAGACATTCCATAAGGCCAGTTAAAGCCAACGAAAACGGGGAAGTTTAAAAGCCAGTTCACGGGAAAAGACCACGCCACGCGCACAGCGCACGCAATTGACATTGCAATAAGCACCGATTTTATGCCCTTGTGCTTTTTATACAAAATCGAGGGAATAAGAACGAGGGGGAGCAAAATGATTACGTTTGCAAGCTCGCCCACGAACGAGGTTTTGGTAAAACAAATTCCGTAAATAAGCTCCTTTAAAACCGCGCACGTTATGCCCGAAACGGGGCCGAGCGCATAACCGCAGACCAAAACGAATACGTCGGAAAAGTCGAGCTGCAAATAGGGAACTGCGGGCAAAACCGAAAACTGCAAAAGCCTTAACGCGAACGAAAGCGCCGTAAACACCGCAAGGTATGCAATGCGCGTTGCCGTAAAGTAGTTTTTAAAAACTTCCTTAGCGCTCTTTTTTTGCACGCTTACCGCTTGCACGGACTGCACGGCAACTTGTTCTTCCGCGGGCACAGCCGCTTGGGTTTGTTCTTCGTTTTCCATAAAAAACTCCTTAAAAATTTATTTTTAAAGCCGTTCTTTGAAAAAAATCGCCCCGAAAAAATTCGGAGCGAAAATAAAACGATGTCAACCGCTTAAAAATTCTTTTATCATCCGGACTATACCGTCGGTACGGGAATTTCACCCGTTCGGGAGCGCATACAAAACGCGCTCTTCGCAGACTTTACTGCCGGTGGGGAATTTCACCCCGCCCCAAAGAATAACTTTAAATTGTGATTTAATTATATTGCGTAACTTTACGCTTGTCAATAATACGGCGTAATTTTCACGCAAAAATTTTGCTTGTTGCCTTAAAATTATTTTACGCAGGTTTCATATAAAGGGAACGCCCTGCAAAGCGCGGCAACCTCCGCCTTTACGTGCTCCACGGCAGCCTCGCGGCTTTCGATTACGTCGGAAATAAGCCCCGCAATCTTACGCGCTTCGGGCTCTTTCATTCCGCGCGAGGTCATGGCGGGCGTGCCGATTCTTATGCCCGAGGTAACGAACGGCTTTTGCGTATCGAAGGGAATAGCGTTTTTGTTCACCGTTATGTGCATACTGTCAAGCAGCTTTTCAAGCTCCTTGCCCGTCATGTTTTTATCGGTTAAATTCAATAAAACGAGGTGGTTGTCGGTGCCGCCCGAAACCATTTTAATCCCGCGGGCTTTAAACTCTTCCGCCATTGCCGCCGCGTTTTTAACTATTTGCTGTTGATAAGTTTTAAATTCGGGCGAAAGCGCTTCTTTAAAGGCAACCGCCTTTGCCGCAATAATGTGCATTAAAGGGCCGCCCTGCGTGCCGGGGAACACGGCTTTGTCTATCGCCTTGCCCCACTCTTCCTTGCACATAATAACGCCGCCGCGCGGCCCGCGAAGGGTTTTGTGCGTAGTCGTGGTTACGAAATCCGCATAGGGCACGGGCGAGGGGTGCAGCCCCGCCGCAACAAGCCCCGCAATGTGCGCTATGTCAACAAACATCAAAGCGCCCACTTTATCGCAGATTTCGCGTATGCGCTTGAAGTCGATTACGCGCGGATATGCGCTCGCGCCCGAAATGATTACTTTGGGCTTGCACTCCTTTGCAATGCGTTCCATTTCGTCGTAATCGATAACCTCTTCGCCCTCTTTAACGCCGTAAGGCACGATGTTGAAGTATTTGCCCGAAATGTTTACGGGCGAGCCGTGCGAAAGGTGCCCGCCGTGCGCCAGATTCATGCCCATAACGGTGTCGCCGGGCTGACAGGTTGCAAATAAAACGGCAAGGTTTGCGCTTGCGCCCGAGTGCGGCTGAACGTTGCAGTATTCGCAGCCGAAAAGCTGCTTTAACCTGTCGCGCGCCAAATCTTCGGCTATGTCCACAAACTCGCAGCCGCCGTAATAGCGGTGCGCGGGATAACCTTCGGCGTACTTGTTTGTCAAGTGGCTGCCCGCCGCAGCCATAACCGCGGGGGAAACGAAGTTTTCGCTTGCAATCAGTTCGATATTGTTCTGCTGACGGAAAAGCTCTTTTTTCAAAGCCTCCGCAATTTCGGGGTCGGTCTGTTCTATTAAAGAAATATCAATCATATCGGTTCCCTTATTTATTTATTTTATATTATTGTATCACAACTTTAACAATATAACAACGGTTTTGCGGATTTTTTACGGCTTTGCGGAATATTGTTAGAATATGGCTAAACAGAAATTCAAAAACAAGCGCAGCTTTATTTTAACGTGCGTGGGCGCGGCGGTCGGGCTGGGCAACGCACTGCGTTTTCCGGGACTGTGCGCAAGGTTCGGCGGCGGGGCGTATTTATTCGTCTACCTCGTCGCGCTTATATTTTTAGGCGTGCCCTTGTTAAACGCCGAAATCGCGCTCGGCAGAAAATATTCGGGCGGCGCGCCTAAGTGCATGCAGGCGTTAAAGCGCGGAGGCGGCAGGCTCGGCTGGACTTCGTGCGTCAATTCCTTAATAACCGCCGTAATTTACGCGGGGCTTGCGGGCTGGCTTTTGACAATGGTAATAAAAATTGCGCCCCTGTGCACGGGCGGGAGCGCAAACGTGAGCGAATACTTTTTCGACAACGTGTTAAACGCGCGCGACGACGGCGTTATTTCAGGCATATCCCCGCTTGTAACCGCGGGAATTGCCGCCTCGTGGGTTTTAATGTTTTTGTGTTTGAGCGGCGGAACCGACAGCCTTTCCAAGGCGGCAAAGTTCACGGTTACAGTCCCCGTGGCGCTGCTGCTTGTTATGGCGGCGCGCGGATTTTTATATCAAAACGCGGGCGAAGCGCTTAAAGCTTTGTTTCTGCCCGATTTTTCCGCCTTTTTAAACCCCGAGCTTTGGCTTTCGGCTTTGGGACAGGTGTTCTTTTCCCTTTCCGTAGCGGTGGGCATAATGCCCGCTTTCGGCGCGTGTCTGCCCGAGGGCACAAACGTGTTTTCGTGCTCGCTTGCAATAGCGGCGGCGGACTTTGCCGTCAGCGTTTTGGCGTCCGTCGTCATGTTCACAACACTTTACGGGTGCGGGCTTCAAAACCAGATAGGTCAGTCGGGAATTTTAACCGCTTTCGCCGTTTACCCCGCTGCCATATGCCGTTTGTCGCAATTTCCCGCGTTAAACGCCGCCGTGGGTGTGCTGTTTTATTGCTCGCTCTGCATGATGGCGGTGCAGTCGGCGGTTTCGATGCTAGAAGCTTTTCTTTCTCCGCTTGCCGAAGGCTTTAACCTTAAAAAACGCCGCCTGACAATGTGCGTTTGCGCGGTTGGCGGCACAATATCATTGGTTTTCGCCACTTCCGCCGCCCCGCTGATAGTAAGCATAGCCGACCTTTTCATAAATTTTTACGATGTGCTTTTGCTGTGTATTTTAGAGTGCTTTATAATAGGTTACAGCCGCGAAAGCCGAAATTTAGCAAACGAAATAAACCGCTTTTCGGGGCGGCTTAAAATGCCCGAAAAGGTTTTTAAAGCTTCGGTTAAATTCGTAAGTCCCGCCGTGCTTGTTTCGCTTGCCTCATACGAGGCGGTGCGGCTTTTTATCAACGGTTTAAGCTTTCCTTTGTGGGCGCAAATCGGCTTCGGCTGGGGGCTTAGCCTTGCGGTGCTTGCGGCGGCGTTGCTGTTGCAAAAATTAACCCTTCCGAGAGTATCGGAAGGGCGCAAAAAATTATTTAAAGCGCACAAACGCGCAAATTGCTGATTTAGCGTTAATCGTCACGCTTCCCCTTTCTTCCGTTCGGCGTTTTTTTCGAAATTCCGTAAAATGCGCAATACACCGCGGGCACGAGCGCCAAAGTAACCAGCGTTCCTATTAAAAGTCCGCCTATAACCACTATGCCGAGGGGCTGCATAAGCTCGCTTCCCTGCCCAACGCCAATCGCAAGCGGAATGAGCGCAAGCACGGTTGTAAGCGTGGTCATAAATATCGGTCTTAAACGCACATTGCAAGCCTGTTGCACGGCGTCGTACTGCGCCATACCATCGTCGGCAAGCTGTTTGATTTTTTCAAGCATGACGATTGCGTTATTTACGACAACGCCCATAAGCATTATTAAACCTATGAACGAAACCACATTCAGGCTCGTTCCCGTAATCACCAGCGCAATAAACCCGCCCGTAAAGCTGAACGGTATGCTTGCCATAACGATTAACGATTTAAGGCACGAACCGAATTGCACCGCCATAACCGCAAACAAGAGGAAGAACGAAATCACAAGCGCCACGGCAAGCCCGCCGAAGGCGTCGTCTAAATAGCTGTTTATGCCGCTCGACTCAAAATCGTAACCCGCGTAATCCGGGTTGCCTTTCAAAACGTCGGCGGCTATTTTTTGCATCAGTTTCCCCGCCGAACCAGTATCTGTGCCGGGCAAAGCCGCCGAAACCGAAACCATCTGTTTGCCGTCGGTGCGCCTTATGCACGCTTCAAGCTCCTCGGTTTTTATAACGTCGCCGTTTTCGTCCGCGATTAAAATATCCTTTAATTTAACAGCCTTAACGCCGCCGTCCGAATCCGCGCCGACGACGAAGTTTTCCAAATCCTCCTTAGAGGTAATCGCGCCGTCCTCGAAGCGCACGTTTATGTTATACTCCTCGCCGTCAATCACCACGCTGCACGCCGTATGCGAGGCTATGCCTATGCGCAAAGTCAAAACCGTGGTTTGATAGTCAAGCCCAAGCTCCGCCATTTTCTTGCGGTCGAAATTCAAAGTGTACTGCGTGGATTTGTCGGTGGAGCTGTTTTTAATGTCCTTAAACCCGTTTTCTTCAAGCTTTCCGCTTATATCCGCCGCAATTTTGTTCAAAGTGTCGCCGTCGCTGCCCACTATCGTTACCGACATTCCGTCCGCGCCCGACATTAAAGACGCCACCACGCCGTCGATTTCGCGCACGCTCACCGTGCCCTCGGGCTTTGTTTCCGCGCTTTCCGAAAGCGCGCGAATACTTTCAACCACCTTTGCCGTGCCTCGGTTTGTTGTGAGCTGAACTGTTATAATACCCGTGTCGGTAAGGGCAAGAAGTCCGTTTTTGCCCACGCTTACGGAAAGATAATCTATATTTTCGATATTATTCTGTATCGTTGTCGCAAACGAAGAAACGTCCTCTTCTATCCGCTCCAAATCCGCGCCCGAACCGTAGGAAAGCGAAACCTCTATCTGCCCCTTGTCGATTGACGGCAAAAATTCCGTTCCCGTTAAAAACAACAGGCCTATGCTTGCGCCGAACACGGCGACCGCCGTTAAAATTGTGACTAATTTTTTATTTAAAACCGCGGGCAGCGCCTTGCCGTAAAAACCCGAAATCGCGCCCATCGCGCGCGGCTGTTTAAGTATTTCAATAAATTCCTTAAACGATTTTTTGGGCTTTTTCGGCTTTGCGGGTTTTTCGCCCTCTTCGGTCTGCGGCACGTTTTCAATCGCGGGAGCTTCGTCCGCCTTTGGCAACTCGTCCGCCGCGGGCGCTTCGCTTACCGCCTCCGTTTCTTCGGGCAGCTCTTCCGTAACCGTAGAATCCGCCACCGCCTCGTTTAACGATTTTTTAAGCCTTCCGCCCTTTAACATTCTCTTTTTGCCGCCGCTTACAAGCGCGTAGAGCGCGGGTATTACCGTAACCGCCACAATCAGCGAAAAGGCGAGCGAATAAATTACCGCCCACGACAAATCGGTGAAGATTTCGCCCGTAAGCCCGCCCGAAAAGATTATGGGAATAAACACGCAAACCGTTGTCAGCGTAGAGCCGAACAGCGCGCCGCCGACTTCGGCAGTGCCGTCCACAGCCGCCTGAAAGGCGGTTTTATCCATATCGCGGTGCTTTGAAATACTTTCAATAACCACTATGCTGTTGTCAACGAGCATGCCTATGCCAACCGCAAGCCCGCCCAGTGAAACCATGTTCAGGGTTATGCCCATAAGGTTTAGGCATATCAGCGCGGCGAGCACCGAAAGAGGCATAGTAACCGCGATAATCAAGGACGTGCGCACCTTTTTAAGGAACACGTAAATTACCAAAACCGCCAATACGCCCCCGATTATCATTGAAACAAGCACGTTTGAAATGCTGTCGGAAATGAATTCCGACTGGTCGTCCAAAAGCTTTACGCTTGCGCCGTAGGTGGCGCTTTCGCCGCCCGCAAGGTATTCGGCGTAAACTTTTTTAACCTTTTCAACCACCGCCGAAGAATTAGCGCCGTTGGACTTATAAATTTCAAGCACGGCGCCTTCTATTATCTGCACCTTGCCGTTTCCGTAATAAACGTAAGACGAAAATTCGTCGTGCGTTTTCACAAAAGCTATGTCTTCCGTCTTTACAACAAGCGAACCGTTTGAAAGATTAGTTAAATCGGTTATTAAAATAAAGTTTAAAAGCTCTTCCGAAAGCTTGAACTCGAACACGCCCTCAAGCTTTAAATCACTATACAATTCAAAGAATTGCCCCGCGGATATGCCGCCTTCTTCACCGTTTTCGGCTGTGTTCGCCTCTTTTAATTCGGCGCGGCGGGCGATTAAAAGGTTGATATTTTCTTCATAATAATCCCCGCGCACGAACGCCATAAAGGTGGGCGACATTATAACGGGGTGGTCGGCGGAAAGGGAAGTGCCGCTGAATAAAAGCGCGCACTCGCCGTCCGTAGGCACGTAGGTTGCGGGCGGATTTTCGTTTTCCGCGTCCTCTTTTTTGTCCGCTATGTTCGAAAGCCCCGCCGCCGACGTCTTTTTTGCAAAATCGATGCGGTTTAAAATTTCTTCCTTTTTATCCGCGTCAAGCGCAACGTCGTCGCCCGCGGGAATATTTTCATAACCGTACACCCCGCCATATACCTTGGTAAAGCGCGTTTCGAGCACGAAATAATCCTCGTTGGTCGGCTCGTAATATTCGTCGGCGGTGTAATAACTCTGCGCTTCGAGCCACCCGCGGAAAGCAATAAGATTGTCAATCTTTCCGTCGCGCACGACTTTAAGCATATCTAAAGTTATGTAATCGGCAAAAAGCGGATAAGCCGTTTTCATGTCGTCCAGCAGCTCTTCAAGCTCACCGTCATCTTTGGGTGTACGCTCTCCGCCCTCTTCCGCGGGCTCGTTCGTTACCTGCTTGTAAATTTCGTTATAAACTCTGCTCGTCTTAAAATCCCGCAACTGCCGTTCGGTGTAAGTTCCGCCTATGTTCATATAGGTTTTAAGGCGGGATAAATCGCGAACTTCGCCCGAACTCATTCCGTCAAGCTCGTTCAAAACGGTTATAACCCCGCTCCCCAAATCGGCTTTAAGCGTTTTTAAATCCTCTTCGGTGCTGTCCTCGTAATAGCGCGCAATTTGCTTGACGGAAGTCAACAGCGTAACTATTTGCGAAGGCAGCTTTAAGGGCATTTCCCTAATATCCTTTACGGAAGTAACGTCGGAATTATTGCGTATCTGCACGTTTAATCCGTCCACTTTTATGTTGCCCAAGGGGATATCGAGCGCGCCGTAAGAAAACGCCTCTACCAAAAGTGGCGCGCACAGCTCTAACCCGCCGAAGGGAATAACTTCAAAGCTTTGCGCCGCGCCGCCCTTAATTTCCACGTTTTCCACACCGTCGATTGCTTTCAGCTTTGCTTCAAGCTCCTTCGCCGCGGCGTAAGCGCCGTCCAAGCCCTCTTTCGAGGTTACGGAAAGCTTTGCAAGCGCTTCGGCGTTAAGGTCGATATCGTAAACGGAAGTAATCACCCCGTCGGGCAAACCGAGCGAAGAAATTTTGTTTTGAATGTCCGTCTTTTTCGCCGTTGTGTCCGCGCCGTAATCAAAGGACAAAATCACCGCCGAAAGATTATCGTAGGAATAGCTGTCCACGTTGGTTATTCCGCCGATTGCGGAAAGCCCCTCTTCCAGCTCCTCGGTTACGTCCTTTTCAACCGACTGCGCGTTTGCGCCGGGGTAAATAACCTGCACGCACACCATGGGCACGTTTATATCGGGCAGCAAGTTTACCGACATATTCAGCGTGGAATAAATTCCGAACGCCAACACAAACACGACAATCAACACAATTGCCACAGATTGTTTAATAATAAAAGAAAAGAATTTTTTCATATTACCGAAAATTAAAAGCCCGACAATAAATGTAAGGCTTTAAAAAGATTTTTATTCAGTTTTTTGCACTTTTTAAATAAGCGAGCTTAATATAGCAAGGTTAGCCGCCACGTCTATGTTCCTCACGTTATAACCTTCGGGCACGCTCAGCTGCGCGGGAGCAAAGTTCAAAATAGATTTCACATTGCAACCCACCAAAACGTCGGCAACGCTTTGCGCCACCTTTGCGGGCACGCATATAACAGCAAGCTTAACGTCGTGCTCGCCGACAAAAGCCGCCGCGTCCTCCACAGGCAAAACGGGTTTGCCGCCAACCGTAAGCCCCGTCTTTTGGGGGTTGTTGTCGAAAGCCGCCGCAATATTTATGCCGTAATTGCCAAAGCCGCCGTAAGATAAAAGCGCCGAGCCCAATCCGCCCGCGCCGAAAATTACGGCGTTTTTAATTTCGTTACAACCAAGATATTCCTCCAAAGCGGCAATAAGCTCGCCCGTGTTATATCCCACGCGCGTTCTGCCCTGCGCCGAAGTAAAAGCCAAATCCTTTCTTACCAGCACTTCGCCCATGTTCAAAGCGCGCGCAATCGCGCCCGAAGAAATGAACTCCTGATTTGAAAGCGTTTTTAAATAATTTAAATAAACGGGTAACCGCTGCAAACTCATAACGGGTATTGTACTCTTCATATTAAACCTCAAAGCCCAAAGCCGCCGCGCCGTATGCCCCCGCGTCGCTGCCGAGCGTTGCGCAGGCAATCTGCACGGGCGCGTAATCCGTTCCGCCGAAAAGCTCCGCGTCCATCAATTTTTGCAAAGGAACGGTAAGCCTCGACCCCTGCGCCGAAACGCCGCCGCCAATCATAATAACCTGCGGACGGAAAATATTCGCAATGTTCGCAAGCCCCGTCGCAAGATATTTCAAATACCAGTCCACAACCAGCCTTGCCGTTCTGTCGCCGTCCATATACTCGAAAGGCGTTCTGCCGTCCGCCGTGTCCAGCCCGTAAGTTTTCCACATGTCCGAAGAGGTGTCCTCTTCCATCGCCCACTTCGTGCGGTTGGTAAGCGCCCTCGCCGAGCAATAAACCTCAAAGCAGCCGCGCCGCCCGCAGGTGCACCTGTCGCCGCCGCGCTCTATAACCATGTGCCCGATTTCGGTGCCCGCGGATTTAAAGCCTTCGAAAAGCTTTCCGCCGATAACTACACCCGCACCTACGCCCGTGCCCAAGGTTACCAAAACGCTGTCCGAAAAGCCCTTGCCCGCGCCGTACTTCGCCTCGCCCAGCGCCGCCGCGTTCGCGTCGTTGCAAACCTTAACGGTTACGCCAAGCTTTTCTTCCAAAAGCTTTTTAAGCGGATAATTTTTTAATTTCAGATTTCCCGCAAACACCACGGTTCCGTTTTCCGAATCTATAATGCCGGGGCAGCCTACGCCCACGCACTTCACCTGCGAAAACAACCCGCCCGCGTTTTGCACAAGCTGTTCGCACAGCATCTCTATGCAGCCCGCAAGCCCTTCGCCGATTGCCGTTGTAACGTGCCCTTTCGTCAACAGTTTTCCGTTATCGTTTAAAATAATCCCTTTAACCGTCGTCCCGCCGACGTCAATGCCCAGATACAGCGCCATAATCCCTCCGAGGATTTTGTAAAATTATATACTAAGTATACACATCGCCGTCTTTTTCGTCAAGAGCAATTGCACAAATAAAAAAAATAACCGCCCAAAAGCGCGCTTCCCATAAAGAATAAAAACTAAATTTTTAAGTGTTACACTTCCATTCATAATATAAAGCTCTCAAACAATTTGTTTGAGAGCTTTTAACTGCACATTATTATAAAGATAAATTGAAATTTATGCACATAAAATATGCCTTATGGACATTACTCATTGTATTACTTTTTCGTTTTATTGACTTTTTCCTTCTTCGGCTTCTTGCCTTGAAAAAACATAAACCATATATCAAATGCTAATGAACCAATGCACAAAACTGTCAAAACTATCGCTCCCACCACAGAAAGTCCCATACTAGTTTTATCGCCTACTAGAATGCTATTTCCTTCCCCATCAATATAGATATTGACTTTTTTTCCTATATAACTTTCCGCTTCTTTTTGATACATATTTGATTTCACTATACCGTGGTATTCTATACCGTTTTCATCTATATATTGATACCAAACCACATAGGACTTTGTGCTATTGTAACTTCCTCCGCCAGCGTCATTCGTAACCCAAACAATCTCCGCTTCGACAATTACTCCGCCATCAATCGCACTTTGTCTTCCTTTTTCTTCCCAACAGCCATACCAAAGCCTTCCTGCGCCGACGCCCAATACCAAAGTCAAAACAATAAAAGGTATATACACTAACAATGTATCCAATCTCTTTTTTGTTTCAACTTTCAATTTGCTCACCTCATCAATACTTTGCCTTTTATTATTTCGTTGGCTTGTCTTAGTAACGGTTACTTTACCTTACATTGTCATTCCGAACAAAGTGAAGAATATCGGCTCACTATCCAAGGAATTACTTCGTGCCGGTCGAACCGAAGCCGCCCGTGCCGCGCACCGTTTCGGAAAGCTCTTCGCTTTCTATAAATTCACAGGGCAAATAGGGCGCGATTACCATCTGCGCCACACGTTCGCCCGAAGCCACCGTTTGGGGCGCGTTAGAATGATTGTGCAAAGCAACTTTAACTTCGCCGCGATAGTCGCAGTCCACCACGCCCACCTTATTTGCGGGCGCAAGTCCCTTTTTTGTCGCAAGCCCGCTTCTGGCATAAATGAAGCCCGCCAGCCCAATGGGGATTTCAATTGCAAAACCCGTGGGAATAAGCACGGTTTCGTGCGGAAGAACGGTTATTTCGTTTTCCACGCAAGCATACAAATCCGCGCCCGCGGCAAACTCGCTGCCGTATGATGGAATAACCGCGTCGGGATTTAATTTTTTGATATTAACTTTCAGTCTTTTCAGTTCCATAATTTTGTCCTTAAAGTAATAAATAAACGTTCAAACGGCGTTATTTGCCGCATATTGCAGGGTTAAAGCTCGCTGTTTTCGTCCCACAAAATAACCTTATCCTTTTTAAGCGACGGTTTAACCATAATTATTCTTTGGTTCGAAGACCCGCGAAAACGCAAATTCAAGTCCTTTAATTCTTCAACGAACCTGCCGTCGATTAAAACGTCAAGGCAGTTTAACATGCGCAAAACGTTGTCTAAATCGCCGAGCTTGCCCGTAAGCAAGTCTTTTTCGTAATCATACCCCGTAAACGCCCAAAATGATTTTTGCGGGTATTTTTTGCGCAGCCTTTCCAAAAACGGCGCCAAAGCCTTTTGGTTTTCAGGCTCGAACGGGTCGCCGCCCAAAAGCGTAAACCCCTTGATATATTCGGGTTTAAGCCCTTCGATAATGGAATTTTCCACCTCTTTGTCGAACGGCTTACCATAATTAAAATCCCACGTTTCGGGGTTGAAGCAGTTTTTGCAACGGTTGCGGCAACCGCTCACAAACAGCGAAACTCTCACCCCCGGCCCGTTGGCAACGTCAAACCATTTTATATTTCCGTAATTCATAATATACATGCCTCACAAATATTTCGCGCTATTCTGCGCGCAAAATATTTCGTGATTTTTAGGGCTACTCGCCCTCTTTGTGCAATGCTAAGGGCAAACTTATTATATAATTGCACAAATTCACCCCGCTCAGGTGCAAGTATGCGCAAATTGGGTCTGCGGGCAAAAAGCGTGGTTTTTACCCGCAACATAATTATTTTACAAATGTAAAACTCTTGATTTAATTTCCTTGGTCTTGCCCACGTTCCAGAAGTTTTCGCCAAGGTAACCGCACGTTCTGCGCGTTACGTTCATCTTGCGCTGGTCCTTGTTGTGACAAACGGGGCACTCCCATTCGTTGTCGTCGTTAATTATAATTTCGCCGTCAAAACCGCAAACGTGGCAATAATCTGATTTCGTGTTGAATTCCGCATACTGGATATTGTCGTAAATAAACCTCACAACGTCCTCGATTGCGGTTAAATTGTGGCGCATGTTGGGTATTTCCACATAAGAGATTGCGCCGCCCGAAGAAATTTTCTGGAATTGGCTTTCAAACGTAAACTTTGAAAACGCATCGATATTCTCGCGCACGTCAACGTGATAGCTGTTGGTGTAATAGCCCTTGTCCGTTACGTCCTCGATAGTGCCGAAACGCTCCTTGTCTATGCGCGCAAAGCGGTAGCACAAGCTTTCCGCGGGCGTGCCGTAAAGTCCGAACCCAAGCCCCGTTTCCTTCTTCCATTTTTCGCAATGCTCGCGCAAGGCGTTCATAATTTTAACGGCAAATTCCGTGCCCTCGGGCGAGGTGTGCGAACAGCCCTTAACAAGCTTTGTAACCTCGTAAAGCCCTATATATCCCAAGGATATCGTCGAATAACCGTCCAGCAAATACTTGTCAATCTTTTCGCCGGGCTGCAATCTTGCAATCGCGCCGTACTGCCAATGCACGGGCGAAACGTCGCTGGTCACGCCCATAAGCGCGTTGTGGCGGCACATCAAAGCCTCGTAGCAAAGCTGCAATCTCTCTTCCAGAATTTCCCAGAATTTCGCCTCGTTGCCCTTTGCCAAAATTCCGCATTGGGGAAGGTTAATCGAAACCACGCCCTGATTAAATCTGCCCTCGAATTTATAATTTCCGTTTTCGTCCTTCCAGGGGGAAAGGAACGAACGGCAGCCCATGGGCGAGAACACGTTGCCCTCGTAATATTCGCGCATTTTCTTTGCCGAAATGTAGTCGGGATAAAGGCGCTTTGACGAGCACTTAACCGCAAGCTTTGTAAGATAATCGTACTTGCCGCCCTTTAAGCAGTTGTTTTCGTCCAAAACGTAAATCAGCTTGGGGAACGCGGGGGTTACATAAACGCCCTTTTCGTTCTTTATGCCCTGATAACGCTGCTTTAAAATTTCCTCGATTATCATCGCGTTTTCTTCGATATACTCGTCTTTTTCATCAACGTAAAGGAAAAGCGTTACAAACGGCGACTGTCCGTTGGTCGTCATAAGGGTGTTAATCTGATACTGAATGGTCTGCACGCCCGCTTTAAGCGATTCCTGCACGCGCATATCAACGAACCTCTTTTTTGTTTCGTCGTCAAGCGTGTTGCCAAACGTTTCGTTACATTGCTGAACGTACTTCTCCTTCGTGCGCCTTAAATATTTGCCGAGGTGCGCAATATTAACCGACTGCCCGCCGTATTGCGACGAAGCAACCGAAGCTATAATCTGCGTGGTTATGGTGCAGGCCGTTTGAAAGGATTTGGGGCTTTCAATCATTTTGCCGTTCATAACCGTGCCGTTTTCAAGCATGTCCTTAATATTTATAAGGCAGCAATTAAAAATGGGCTGCAAAAAATAATCGGCGTCGTGAAAGTGAATCGCGCCCTCTTCGTGAGCCTTCGAAATATGCTTAGGCAACAAAATACGCTTTGTAAGGTCTTTCGAAACCTCGCCCGCGATTAAATCGCGCTGCGTCGAAGCCGTGCGCGCGTTCTTGTTGGAGTTCTCCTCCATTACGTCCTTGTTGGAATTTTTAATAAGCGAAAGTATGCTCTCGTCCGTGGTGTTTGCCTTGCGGATAAGCGCGCGCTCATAACGGTAGAGCATATAAGCTTTCATGAGCTGATATTTTTGCAGCTCCATAAGCTTTTCCTCCACCATATCCTGAATGTCCTCGACAAGCAGTCTAAGTCTGTGGCGCGAGGCAATGTCGTCCACTATATTTTCAATCTGCTCTTCCGTAGCCCTGTCCTCGGGGTCAACCGCCTCGTTGGCTTTACGGATAGCGACGGCAATTTTAGACCTGTCAAAATCACATACGCTGTTGTCGCGTTTAATAACTTTCATCTTACTCTCCTATACATTTTGTGGTTTACTTTTTCAAAAAACACTATATATTGTATGTCGACAATAAAATTTTAACTCCGTTTTTGGCGGAGCAAGGTAAAGTATAATACTTAAAAAACGGCTTGTCAAGCATAGCAACACAATATCTTGTATGAAAATTTCAAACGAAATAACTATATATTGTGTGTAAATAATTGTAACAATTTATCGTTGAAAGTCGAAAAACCGCCGTAAAACGCGTTCAACAGGCATTTCGCCGCCGTGAAACCTAACACTTTGTAAAACATTTTGTTAATTTGTCGAAAAAAACCGAAAAATAATTAAAAAAGGCACCGCAAATTTTCCAACGCCGCCTTATTTTATTATCCTAATTGTCATGCTGAGCGCAGCCGAAGCATCTTAAAGATTCTTCACTTCGTTCAGAATGACAAAAATCGGTTTAATTCTTTAAACCCA
Source organism: Clostridia bacterium (assembly GCA_029059705.1). Lineage (GTDB taxonomy): Bacteria > Bacillota > Clostridia > Christensenellales > Borkfalkiaceae > Coproplasma. The sequence continues at coordinate 10,126 of JAIDVM010000017.1, read as the reverse complement.
ATTAATTATCAGTTACCACTCCAAAAAAAATCACATAACCCGCACTTAATATTCTAAGTATACAACAATTAATTTCAAATATTGATTATACTTTAATCGAGGTCAAAGGATAAATATAAGTTTGCCCAACCAATAACAAATCGCGAGGTATCAACAAATGAACGACAAAGAAAAAATCTGCAAAAATTGCAATTATTTTTCCCGACACTACTTTATTTTTCACGATTATTTAAGACCTACGGAAAGCGGGCATTGCCTTAACACCAAAACCCACTACACAAAAACACACCGAAAATCCTCAACTCCGGCTTGCGAAAACTGGCAGCCCGCCGAAAACAACGCCGAACAACCCGAGCGCATAGAAAAAACTATCCGCAATATGGCTAAACACCTCTCCCAAATCCTCTTAATTTTAAAATCGGAATAAACAACAAAGCGCCGCCGCGCAGAAAAATCCGCGCGGCGGCTTATTTTATATCCTAATTGTCATGCTGAGCGCAGCCGAAGCATCCCCCCTCAGCAAAACTTTTTCAAATAGCTCAAATCCAGCTTCCACTCGGGCACAAGGTTTCGGCGGCGGTGCGCTTCGTTCGCCTCGCCCAATGCCTTGCGGTATTCGGCGTAGGAACAGTTATTCACTTTCATAAAGTGCTCTTCCGCTTCCTTTTCCCTGCCCAAAAGCTGCGTTCTGCCTATGTGGATTACCTCGTGGCACCGTTTGCATATCGCAACCACGTTTGCAAGCTTTTGCGTGCGGGTTTCTTCGTCGTATTCCCACCGTTCGTGCGCTTCCAGCCGCGCCGACGGCGCGCCGCAAATCATACATTTGCCGTTTGCGCGGGCATAAGCTTCTTTTCTTACAATGTCCCATTGCGCGGGCGAAAGAATACTTCTTAAATTGGAATACCAGCAGCTGTCCGGCACAAGCTCGAAGTTTAACTTTTCCATATTAATATAATAACACGCTTTTTTGACGTTTGCACGCTTACTTAAAAATTTTTTTAAAAAACGCTTGCAATTCCGAAATTTCGGTGTTATAATTCAGATGATATCAATTTGATATCAATTTGTTTTAAGGAGAAAACAGAAATGCAAAAACAAATCGAAGAAAGAACTTTAAAGGGCATAAACGGCTGGCTTATGCTTGCCGTAAACTTTTTGGGGCTTACGGTCGGCATGACTTTAATGATAGTCGGCTGCATACTCGTGGGTGGCGAAGATGCGCCCGCAAACCCGCAGTTTTTCGCCATGTTCGGCGTGGGCTGCGTGCTTGTGCTGGTGTTTTCGTTAATGTTCGCGGGCTTAAAAGTGCTTGCCCCCAACGAGGCAATGGTTTTCACCCTCTTCGGCAAATACCACGGCACGCTCGATAAAGACGGCTTTTATTTCGTAAACCCCTTCTGCGTTTCGCAAAACCCAGCTCTCGGCATGAATTTGGCGCTCGGCATGGGCAAGGCTACACGCAAATTGAGCCTTAAAGCCATGACCTTAAACAACGACAAGCAAAAAGTAAACGACGAAGAAGGCAACCCCATTGAAATAAGCGTAGTTGTAATTTGGCGCATAAAAAACTGCGCAAAGGCTGTTTTTGCCGTAGATAATTACATGAACTACATTTCCACCCAGTCCGACAGTGCAATAAGGCAGGTTGCCCGCCAATATCCTTACGACGTAAGCGAAAACGGCGACGAAAAGTCGCTCCGCGGTTCCTCGCAGGAAATTGCCGACGTTTTAAAGGCGGAGCTTCAAAGCCGCGTCGAAATGGCAGGAATCGAAATTATCGAAGCGCGCATCAACAACCTTGCTTATGCGCCCGAAATCGCGGCGGCAATGTTACAGCGCCAGCAGGCTTCGGCAATAATCGCGGCAAGGCAGAAAATTGTCGACGGCGCGGTGTCCATGGTTGAAATGGCGCTTAAAAAGCTTTCCGAAAACAACGTTGTGGAGCTTGACGACGAAAGAAAGGCGGCAATGGTTTCAAACCTTTTGGTCGTCCTCTGCGGCAACCGCGACGCGCAGCCCGTAGTCAACAGCGGCAGCATTTATTAAAAAACCGCTGAATAGACGCAAAAAAAACGCGGTTTTATTTGCAACGTAAATATTTATGGACGAATTTTTAAAGTTAATTTTAACGGGCGGGCGGTTGCAAAGCTACAAAAAATTTAACCGCCTTTGCGGTATCGCTGCGGCGGCGCAGCTTGTGTTCGCCCTCCCGCTCATATTTTTAACGGCAAACGTGCACGCGGCAGTCCCCGCAACCCTCGGCGTTTTAATTATCGTTGCGGGAATTGCAACCGCCGTGCTCTCGGTTAAACGCAAGCCCTATTTCAACGCTTTGGCTGCGGAACAGATTGCGGCGGAAAACGCGGACGGCGAATTGAGCTCTGCCCGAAAGCGCCTTGCCGAAAAATTTTTAACGCTTTACGGCAAGCCCCAAAACGCGGTTGTCGCCGTTCTGGCGGTTATACCAACCGCAATAAGCGCGGTTGCGGCGGTGCTTTCTCTGTTTGCAACCCGCGGCAACGAAGGTTTTGCATTGGCTGTACCCGCGCTCGTTGCGGCTTCGGTAATTTTTGCCGTACTCCCCGCGTTCGTTCCGGCGGCAAACGATTTCAAACGCCGCGCCGAGCTCTACGAACAAGCCGACGAAGAAATAACCGTTCTTAAAAAAGGCGCGGGCTTTTCGCAGGGGCTTATTTCAAAGCAGTCGTATGCGGCGCGCAACACCGCCACCCGCTCGCAGGAGCTGTTTCTGCGCGACCCCGCCGACAGAGCCGAATTAAAACGGATTGCCTCCGCCTCGGGGAAAACCGCCGCCGTGATTGCGGGCGTGTTTTTGGTTGTAATTATAACCTTAGGGCTTTTAAGCGAACGCTACGGCAATACTTTTATGACGGTGTGTTCGTCTTGCGTTGCGGGAACGGTTTTTGCGGTTTTTATTGCCGCGGCAATTTGGTTCGACGTAAAACGCCGCGCCATTTACAGGCGCAACGAAAAAAAACTGACGAACAGCGAAGCGGACGGTATGCGCCGCTTTTTACAAAGCGAATTTATGAAATTCCAACGCCGCGGCAACCTGCTCTTTTCGCTTTTATGCGGACTTTCGACGCTTACGGGAATTATTTTAGGCGCAATCGGCGCGATAAAAGACCCCGAACTATCCTTCGTTGAAAACGTTTTGGGCATGGGTACGGCGTTCCTCTTGCTTTCGGCGATAGCCGCGTGCGTAATTTGGACTATTTTCTACTGCGTTTACCGCAGCAAAGTAAAACCCGTAGAAATGCAGCTTGCCGGCACAAGCGAAAACTGACACGGTTAAACCCGAAAATTTATATAAAAACGGTTAATTTATGGAAAAAAACACAAAAAAACAAATACCGCTCAGGGTAACCGAAAATCTTTATGCGGAGCTTGAAAAATGGGCGGCGGACGAGTTCCGTTCCGTGAACGGGCAGATAGAATATCTTTTGACGGAATGCGTTAAATATCGCAAATTCGGCAAAAAGGGCTTGCCAAACGACGGCGAAAAGGACTAAAATAAAGCTATGGAAAGTTTAAAAACACCTCAACCCGCGCAAAACACGGCGCCCTCGGCGCAAATCGACGGCGAAAGACTTAAAAAGCTTTTAAAGGGCGAGCGCATAGGCAACGTGGCAGTAATAATCTGCGCCGCGCTCTTAGCCTACTTTATCGTGGGCTTTTGCGTGGGAACCTATTGCGATATCTATGCCTTAAAGCTTTCAACACTAATCGTCGCGCCCGTCCTCGCGGTTGCCGCGGTTTCCGTCGCGGCATATTGCAACGTTAAATTCGGCGGCGAAATCGAAAAAATAATAAACGACTACGTCCGCGACGTTATGATTGAAAACGCAAAATCAATGCACCCCGAGCGCGATTCCTTAACCTTCTACTGCCGCATACTCGACGACAGAGCGGAAATTTCGGTAAATAACTTTAAAGAAAAAATTTTATTCGATTTTTCCGCGTTCAAAAAGCTTTCCGCCATGCGCAAATCCACGGTTGCCTCGGCAATAACCACAAGGATTTGCATAACCTTTTTAAAGCTCGCCTTAACCCGCGGCGCAAAGTATTCCTCCGTTAGCTACACCGCCCGCGCCGACAAGGCAAACGGCAAACGCGCTTTTATAATAAACGACGGCGCGCCCGACAAAAAGGCGCTCAAAATTTATTACAAAAACAAATAAAACGTTTAAAAGCCCCGCATATATGCGGGGTAAATTTAAAATTAAGGGGTTTAATCTTGAAAAAGGGCGCAATAATTTTAAACGCGTATTCGCACCTTAAACCGGTAACCAGCCAAACCGAAAAGCTCAAAAACGAGTTCTCGCAGCTCGGCGTGGAAATAAGCGTGTTCAAAAACGGCTCGTTCGGTCTTTATATAAACGATAACGGCGAAATCGTAAACGAGCTCAAAAATTACGACTTTTGCGTTTACCTCGACAAGGACAAATATTCCTCGCACCTGCTCGAAAAATCGGGGCTTCGCCTCTTTAATTCGCACGCGGCGATAAGGGCTTGCGACGACAAAATGCTCACCTTTGCGCTGCTTTCGCAAAACGGCGTGCCCGTGCCCGCCACGGTTGCCGCGCCCCTCCGCTACACCCCCTCCGCAACGCCCGACGAAGCTTTTTTAACAAGCACCGCCAAAAAGCTCGGTTACCCCTTAATAATAAAGCAATGCTACGGCTCGCGCGGGCAATCCGTTTACAAAGCGGATAACTTCGAACAATTAAAGGCTTACGCCGTGGAACTGCAATGCACCCCGCACCTCTACCAGCGGTTTATAAAAGAAAGCGCGGGCAAGGACGCGCGCGTAATAGTTATCGGCGGCAAAATAACCGCCGCAATGAAAAGAAGCTCAAAAACGGACTTCCGCTCCAACATGGATTTGGGCGGCGAGGGCGCAATTTTCACACCCGATAAAGAGATGACAAACCTTTGCTTAAAGGTAGCAAAAATTTTAAATTTAGACTACTGCGGCGTTGACGTTTTGTTCGGAAAAGACGGTTATTTAATTTGCGAAGTAAATTCAAACGCCTTTTTCGACGGCATTGAAAGCGTTACGGGCGTAAACGTCGCCCGCGCCTACGCAAGGCATATTTATAACGAAATTTACGGTAAATGAGTGATATTATGGGGGCAAAAGGTAAAAAAACAATAAAAATAGCCGTTGCCGGTTTCATTGCCGCGGCGGTTACCGCGTTGATTTTGATTTTTTGTTTTACGAACGTTTTTATGCTTTACGGCAACGACCGCTCTATGACAGAATACCGCTCCGCCGCCGAAACGGACGAGGCTTATTACTACAAAACGGACGAATGCAACGCCTTCACCGAGTTTGTTCGCATAGACAAAGCCACGGGCAAAATAACCGTAGAGCAGCTTGAAAACAAGTTTGAAAACGGTTACGGCGAAACGCCTCCCGAACCCGACGACGCAAGCGGCGCAACCGAAAACGATTATTGGACGGACGAAAACGGAGAAGAATTTATCACCCCCGCCGCGCCCGTCGTTTTGGAAGGCAACACCTTCCCCCGCCGTTCCACGTCCCTCGCAAAAAACCGCCTGCCGTTGCTGCAAAACATAATGGAACAACACTCCCAAAACGGCAAGCTGCCAATTCAGTACCACGCAACCGAAACAGACGGCGAAATTTACGGCTTTTGCAACGTATATTCGGGCTGCGTCGGCTATTTTGCGGGTGGCGGAAACATAGGCGTCGAAAAAATACTTTACACCTCGTTTTTCAAATACGACCCGCAATATAACGCGATTACCGAGCTTTTGCGCGTAGAAGGCGGCAACGCCGTAGCATATGATAACGACACGCTAATCTATTATAAAAATAAAAAATATTATTCCCAAAACCTCGGCGGCAAGCCGAAATTCATCTGCGACGATTTGGCTTTTGACAGCGGCGCAACCGCTTACAGCCGTTGCCGATATTTTTTCGATAATAAAAGGCTGGTTATTTTTCAGCAAAAGTGCTTTATGAATGAAAGCAAGGACTTCGACTATATCGCAATTTGCGACATGGACGGCAACAAACTCTTTGAGCACAAAACGAAGCACACGGTAACCTATCTCGCCATAAAAAAGGGCGAATAAAAAACCGCGGCTTGGGCATAATGCTTGTATGAGCAAGCATAAAAAAACAAAAATGATTGAGGACGTTTTCGAAAAATCCGCCAGCGCAAACGAATGCACGGGGCTTTTTCAAAGAATTCACCTCGACCCCGAAGAAATCAAAACCTTTCACAAAATGTACAACGAACTCGACGGCGAAGACAGCATAAAGGAATAACCGCCGTCAAGCTCGCGGGTTAATACGGCAGAAAAATTTACGGCGGCGGCGCATTTTATGCGCCGCCGCCTTCTCTTTATTCCAACGGGTCTGTTTTGTTCATTTCGTGCTCTTCCTCTAAAATAATGCGCACGTGCTCCAAATTCTGCAAAATTTCCAAAAGCGACCGCAAAGCCACTTGCTTTCTCATATTCCTGCTCCAATGGTTGCGGCGCCACATCCCGCACGTGCTATGCTTGTCGGCAACCTGCTCCTTGCTTCTGCTGCAATAACCCAAATCCTGTTTATCAAAGCGGCAATACCCCATAGTGTAATACGGGCGATAAAAATTGCAACTCCAACACTCCTTTTTAACTTCCGCCATAAAATAACCTTCCTTTATATCAGTAATTTAATTTTACAAAAAAAGAAATTAAAAAACTTATGTTAGCTCGGAAAGAGCTGAAATATTTTTAAGCCCGCCACTCTGTCATTCTAAGCAAGCGCAAAGCCCGCCTCCTTGTCATTCTGAGCGTAGCCGAAGAATCTTTTTGCGCCCGCGCAGCGATTCTGCGCAAAACACCTTGCCTTATTAACATTGCAATAATTTTGCGGTAAACACTTAATAACGCAATTACCGCAAAAGATGTTTCGGCTCCACTTCGTTCCGCTCAACATGCCAACTTAGACTTTTCAAGTTTTCTTGTTTACATTTTATAACAAGTTTTCTTGAAAGTCAACACTTTTAACAAGATTTCTTGTAAACTTTTCTTATGAAATTTCAGGAAAGATTAAAAGAGTTACGAGTTTCAAAAGGCGTAAGCCAAAAGGAATTAGGTAAGCTTATCGGGGCAACCTATTCCGCAATAAGTTATTGGGAAACAGGCGTAAACGAACCTAAATTGAGCTACATAATTGCTTTATGTAAATACTTCGAAGTATCCGCAGACTATTTATTGGGGTTAAGCGATTAATATGAAAAAATTCGTTTTGGCGCTCGACCAAGGCACCACAAGCACGCGCGCAATCGTCTTTAACAAAAAGGGCGAAATAATTTCAAAAGCGCAGCAGGAATTTAAGCAGATTTACCCCAAAGCGGGCTGGGTTGAGCACTCGCCGCAGGATATTATGGGGTCTACGGTTGCCGTAATAGGCGAAGCTTTGGTGCGCGCGGGCATAACCGCCGCCGACATCGCCGCCATGGGCATAACCAACCAGCGCGAAACCACCCTCGTCTGGGACAAAAAAACGGGCAAGCCCGTTTATAACGCCATCGTCTGGCAATGCCGCCGGACTGCGGATTATTGCGAAAAATTAAAGCGCGACGGCTTTTCCGAAAAGATTTACAACAAAACGGGGCTTGTGCCCGACGCGTATTTTTCGGCAACTAAAATAAAGTGGATTTTAGACAACGTTGAAGGCGCCCGCGCCCGCGCGCAGAGGGGCGAGCTTTTATTCGGCACGGTGGACACGTTTATTTTGTGGCAGCTTTCCAAGGGCAAAATTTTTGCCACCGACTACACCAACGCCAGCCGCACCATGCTCTTCAACATACATACGCTCACATGGGATAAAGAGCTTTTGCGCCTTTTCGATATCCCCAAATCCATGCTGCCCAAGGTTTACCCCTCCTCCCACCGCTACGGCGAAACCGACGCGGGGCTGTTCGGCGCGCCCGTGCACGTTTGCGGAGTTGTGGGCGACCAGCAAGCCGCGCTCTTCGGCCAGCTCTGCACGGGCGAAGGCGACGTAAAAAACACCTACGGCACGGGCTGCTTCCTTTTGATGAACACGGGCGGCAACGCGGTTAAAAGCCGCAACGGCTTGGTAACCACCCTCGGCGCAACCACCGCCGCAAAATCGCCGCAATACGTTTTGGAAGGCTCGGTTTTCGTGGGCGGCGCCGTCGTGCAATGGCTACGCGACGAGCTTAAAATAATCGCCTCCGCCGAAGAGAGCGAAGCGCACGCGTTAAGCGTTAAAAACAGCGGCGGGGTTTACGTCGTGCCCGCCTTCACGGGGCTTGGCGCGCCTTATTGGGACGCCGCCGCCCGCGGTACCATTTGCGGCATAACCCGCGGCACCACCCGCGCGCATATAATAAGGGCGGCGCTCGAAGCTATCGCATATCAGGTATGCGAACTTGTAACCGCCATGCAAAAGGACGCAAACATTCACATATCGCACCTTTCGGTGGACGGCGGAGCAAGCCAAAACGGCTTTTTAATGCAGTTCCAGTCGGATATATTGGGGTGTAACGTCGTCCGCCCGCGCGTAACCGAAACCACGGCTTTGGGCGCGGCTTACCTCGCGGGGCTGTGCTCGGGCTTTTGGAAGGACGAGGAAGAGCTTAAAAAAATCAACGCGCCCGAAAAGGTTTACTCCCCCGATATGCCCGAATTAACGCGGTTCGAGCTGTTAAACGGCTGGCAAAACGCCGTCAAAAAAACCCTCTCTTAAAAATTACAAAATGCGCCCCGCGGCTTTTAGCCGCGGGGCGCAAATTTTATTAAATTATTTCGTTTTCCGCTTTTCTCCGGCCGCGGTTCCGCCCGCTTTTTCGGGCGCATCGTTTTTGTTCTCCTCGTCCGCATTAAGCCTTTCAAGCATCTTTAAAATATCGTTTTCCGAAAGCTCCTCCCTCGTCGGCGCAAGCTTCCCGTATGCAAGTTTATCGTGATGTATAGCCATGCCCTGATTATACCACGCCGTCCGCAAAAATTCAACAATTTTTTAAAAACACGCTAATTATCGCGCTTTTCGGCTAAATATATCACCGCCGCGGCAACGTCGCCGTTATACGTCATCTTTTCGGGCGCAAGCCTTCGTTTTTCTTTTGGAACCTGTTCCGCCTCGCCCTTCGCAATCCCCAAAATCAACCGCCGCAACTCTGCCGCGCTATACTTCGAAGGCGACTTAACCCCCACCGCGTCCGCCACCTGCCGCACCGCAAACATAGACAACCTTTGCAACCTCTCTTCAATTTCCCCTATCGTCAAAAATTCCCGCATAGCTATCTCCTTTTATAGATTAATTATATTAGGTCAATTGACCTAAGTCAATACTTTTGACCTGATTAATCCTATAATTTAATTATGCAGTTTCGGGAAATTATTAAACAAATTATGGCTGAAAACAATTTAAGCCAAGAAAAGCTTGCCAAAATTTTGGACGTAAACCAAACTACGGTCAGCCAATGGCTGCTCGGCAACAAAAAGCCGAGTTACGACAGCATTTTAATGATTTACCAAAAATTCGGCGTAACCCCAAACGAATTATTCGGGATAAACAATTAAAATATGGAAAATTTATTTGCAACCCGACTTTCAGACCTGTTAAAAGAAACCGGACTGTCAAAACGCAACCTCGCCAAATTAATCGGCATTTCGGCGGCAAGCGTTGCCGACTGGTCAAACGGCAAGGTGCAACCCACGGCGGAAAATATTTACTTAACCGCAAAGTTTTTTAAAGTAAGTTCCGATTATCTTTTAGGGCTTGAAGATGAAACGGGTGCTAAAAAATATTAAATCTGTTTTAAACTTATGAGATTAGTCGACGCAGTATATAAAAGAATTACGGATTTGGCAAAAGAACGCACACTTTCAATAAACGCTTTGGCAAATTTATGCGGCGTTCCCCACTCCACAATAGTAACCATGACAAGAAGCACCACCGCAAAGCTTACAACCATATACGGAATTTGCGAGGGTTTAAATATAACGTTAAAAGAATTTTTCAATTCACCGTTATTCTCGTGGGAAAATATCGAAGATTAATAAATTACGATTAACAATAAAAAACTCCCGCGGCGCATTCGCGCCG